>DAOMGC010000024.1:0-49581 GCA_035430125.1 Cyclobacteriaceae bacterium
GCGACCGGATGGGCGCAACAGCGACCTATTCAGTCGTTGTATATGTTTGACCCCTTACTCGTCAATCCGGCCTACGCAGGCAATCAGGTTCAGTTAAGTGCAACGGCAATTTACCGCAACCAATGGGTAAATCTGGAGGGTGCCCCCAAGACCTTTACTGCCACGGTGCACTCTGGCTTTAAGAAGAGTCGGGTAGGGATGGGTATCCTCATGTCCCGGGATGTAATCGGTATTCACGACGATACCGGATTGTATGGAATGTACTCCTACAAGATCCCCTTGTCAACGCGACGAAAGGGCGTATTGTCTTTCGGCTTGCAGGGCGGATTCAATTTCATAACGTCAGACTACAACAAACTTACCTTAAAGTCATTGAGTGACCCCAACCTAAGCGGTGTGGATCGGAAATTCAATCCCAATATCGGCGCAGGGATTTTCTATCGGGAGAATAACTTCTATGCGGGGTTATCAGTGCCGTACATGCTGGACAACAAGATAGTTTCGTCTGGCGACCTCGCAAGCCTGGCCAAACAGAGAAGGTATTACTATATTTTTGCAGGTTTTTCAGCCAAGCTATCGGAATCGGTAAAGCTGATACCGTCCACCCTGATACGCGTTCAGGAGCAGGCACCCCTCAGCTTTGACCTCAATGCCACTTTTGTGTTGTATGATGCCGTCGGAATTGGCTGTTCGTATCGGTTGAATGATGCCGTTGTCGGACTTTTTGAATTACAAATCAATCCCAACTTTCATGTGGGATATGCATATGACTTCACGACTTCAGCACTCAATCAGTTTTCAAACGGATCTCATGAACTGATGATCAACTACCGTGTGAAAATTGCGAGGATTCACCGCGGCTTGGAGTGCCCAACCTATTGGTGATTGACTTTCGTCTGATAATTTGTTGACGCTTTTCTTACGCACTGCGTCGCAGCCTGCTTTTGCGGGATTGGAGCATCATACGGCCTTCTCCGGGTTGTTCAGCCACAGTTTTTTTGGAAGGGGACTCTACCACCAATGACCGTTCTACAAGATCGAGCACCATTATTTTCGACACCTGACCTTTTTCGATTTCGACGATTATCTCTTTTTCAAATCGGGCGTCGTATCCTTGGTTACCGCATAAGCGCATGGCACCCTGCGGAATGCGAAGCTTTCCGCTGAACCAGACGGCAGGAACCAGTTTGTATTTGGCATTTGGAAATAACGTATCTACCGTGTACCGCGCCGATTTGAACTTAATAAAGATAAACTGCGGTGTATAGAAGCCGTCAATATCCGACAAATACAATTGGTTGTGTTTGATCACCCAATGCGCAACATAACCCCGCATACAATCCGTTCTTCTCAGGAATGCAGGTCGTTTTTTGGCATTGATTGACCAATAGGTTTCCAGGGGATTTGAATACAGATCAGTCCAAATGCCCTTCAGATTGATCCGGTCAGGACGTTGCGCAGGCATAACTAATGGGATTTGTGCAAACCTAGATAGATTGAAGCTAAGCCAGGTCATCCGGCCTGTGAATGCACAATAGACCGGTCGGATAAACTCAATCATCGACGAACAACCTTCTGTTGATTTTGCATAAAAAAGGGGTTTTTGTACGGAATTTTACAAACCGGTCAAATTCAATCGTTAATTATCGCCGCTTTTTCGGAACAGAGTTTTTTTCCACCACGTACATCACCAACTGCTGAAAAGTAGGATGGAGTGCGTTTCGGCATAGAATTTCATTGACGACTGGATTGACAAATCGGTTGCCAAACTTGATGAAGGCGTCCAGTTCACTGGTGTTGCGCGGTTGCTGCGCCAGAAACGCTTTGAACTTCTTCTGCCACTCCTGTTTCCGGAAGCCAAACCTGGTTTGCAACTCGACAAACACGATGTCGATGTGCATCAGGTCGAAGTTGTCGGTGAGAAGTTGAGGGAGCACTTGGGATATAGTTGAGACTAGCAATTACAGGCTCAGTAATTGGTAAGTAGTGAGTAGTAAGTAGTAAGTAGTAATACCTGCTACTCAAGATGGACTAAGAACGGCGTGCGGTTGCGTTCCTAAGCTACAATCGCTGCAGGGCACGGCTCGTTCTCATGGCCTTCAGGATTGTAAGGCTTTTCTCTTTGGAGAACTTACGATACTCTGGTGTCTCGGCACCATAGATTGCAATTTTACCCTCATGGTTGCTGTGCACACCCCAGCCATATCTTTTTGTGAGCGGCGAAGCCCTCATGCAAGGTTGTCCCTTCGAGAAGAACTTCTCCCTGGCCTGCTTGTATTCCCCCTTACCCAGGTCATGCTTGTGCGCATACACCTGAAACAACACATCATCGGAGGTGTACTTGTATGGATTCTTGCTGATCATGTCAAATTGCATATTCGCCACCGTCTTTGATTCGCCCCTTGAGGGAGGAATTTCTCCTACCGGACAAGGACAATCGTCTGCAATCTGAATGAAGGCGTCTTTATAATTAGTGGTGTGGAGTCGCATGGGGAGAAATAGGGCTTGGATCTTAGAACTTAGGGATTAGGGATTGGGGATTGGGGATTGGGGAATGGAGAATGGAGAATAGGGAATGGGGATTAGGGAATAGGGATTAGTCTCAGGCACTCATTCTGAACAACGTCAACGCTGGTTCCTGGACATGGCCACGGATAATGTCATCAATTTCAGAAAAAAAGATTTCGTTGGTCAGCCGCGCAGTGCCTTTCTTCCGCACTTGCTTCACCACCGACTCAAACTTGTCGAGATCTACATTGGTACGGGTGACACCCAACAGCTTTTCCTTGATGCTGTCCAATGCATGAACACTGGGGCGCGACTTGAACTTATAATCCACATAAGTCGGCAAATCCGACAAAAGTCGATTGATTAGTGTGTCGCGATGCTGGTTGAGAACCTCCCGCACCTGAAACAACTGAACACTGGGATCGGTGGCCATTATGCTCTTTCTGCCCACCAGCGATGATTCAATGGTCTTCATAGGCTGCTCTGTTTTGTTAGAACAAACCTAACATATGCTAAATTAATTAGCAAATAAATACTAATAAAATTAGTATAAGGAAAACCTGATTATTTACCGAAAATGGGCAATTCGACTATAAAAATGCCATTGGATCATTACTTAAGGCTGCCGACATAAGATTGCCATCCGGCCAGCAATGTGCTTTCCGAAATTCCCAGACTGGCGAGGACTGCTGCCTTATTGGTAAATGGTAGCAGTAAAATCAGTTTTTGTCGACCGTATTGATAGTCGATATACATAACCAGGGTTCCGGAGAGGCCATATTTATCATTGCCTTTCCAAAAATCATCCAGTACCGCAGGCACCTGGTGCTCAGCCACTCTTTTCTTAACGCCAGATATGCGCGATGGATCACATTGACCGGCAGCGTAGGTGGCTAATCCTTCCACCAACCAATCAATACCTTCCACGGCACTGAAGTCCGGACTGCCGTTGTGTTGTCCGTGATAGACGTGTATTAGTTCATGGGTTATTAATTGTTGCGTTTTCTCTTTATCTGCATACCGGTGTTCACACGATAATTTATCCCATTGCCGGGGGGCCATCATATCCAGTTTGGTGGCTACTCCACTCGCTACCATCCAGCACTCAGATTTGAAGTCGGGCATATTCCAGTCTTTCTGCCAGGTACTGTCGAGGGAGTGACGATTGGGGTGAATGTAAACGCCAAAATCATGTGCATAGGTATGGCCAAAAAACACCTGAACAGTCTCTATTCCTGATTCTATTTGACTCAGATATTCTAACAATTCTGAATGATCAGAATCCTGATAATGAATGTGATGGTTCAGTTTATCGACTTGCTTCCAACCCTGGCCCCATGCCGTGATTCGAACTGCCGAGGTCGCTATAAGAAATACGAATATCCAGGTGTACGAGCTCATATTTTGATTTTTGCCCGTTTTGACGTCCGATCCAACAAGCGAGTTACACCCATTAAGGCAGAAACAAAATATCCATATTTATTGATAATCAATAAAACATTATTGATATTTGATCGTTAATTATCAAAAAACAATATAAATACCCATGGAAATCAAGGCAAAAACCCATCAAATCCTTAAAATAATGCACATTCTGACCTGGATTGCGGTCATAGGGCTGATTGCCCAGGCGGGTGCGATTCTGATCTCCTTCACGGTTAGTTGCTTCAATCCTGAGGCGGCCCGAAATCTTTATACGGGCATGGACCTGGAGGCAACCCGAAGCCTTAATGGCGTTCTTGACATGTACAATCTTCGGCAGTTTAGCTTCCGTCACTATGCGATGACGGTGTCTTTTCTTTTGACGGTATCTTTCTTTAAAGCGTATGTACTCTTCCTGGTAACCAAGACCCTGTCAAAGGTTAACCTGACCAGTCCGTTTAACTTTGAGGTGGCCAGCCTGATACAGACCATCAGTTATTTCCTCTTCAGTACCTGGCTGATTGCTGTCATTGGAAACGGGTATACCGGTTGGCTGGTGAAGAGGACCGAATTCAGACTCGATCAGCTTCCTACTTCCGAATTCCTATTCATGGCTGGTCTGGTGTTCATTATCTCCCAGATATTCAAGCGGGGAGTTGAAATGCAATCCGAAAGCGAATTAACTGTTTAGGCCATGGCAATTGTTGTAAATCTCGACGTGATGATGGCCAGGCGGAAAATGTCATTGAACGAATTGTCTGCCAAAGTGGATATTACCCTGGCCAATTTATCCATCCTGAAAACCGGAAAAGCAAAAGCGATTCGCTTCAGCACCCTGGAGGCGATTTGCAAAGCGCTCGATTGTCAGCCTGGAGATCTGCTGGAATACGCCGACAAGGTGAGGGAAGGCTAACCGATGGATTCACCAAAGGTAAGCAGGTTCATATCCGGATCACGGAGGGCAAATTCCTTTTGTCCCCAGGGTTGAATCTTGAGATGGCCGAGTTCGGGGATATCCAGCTTGTGCGACAAGGCGTGCTGGTATAGTTCAGCAGCGTTGGAGACACGGATATAGCACATGCCGTAGTTTTCGGTTGGTACCAATTTAGGGTGACTGAAGAAGTGGATTTCTACGTTATCCTTTCTCACCATCAGGTAATCCGGAAAATCCCCAAGGGATTCAAAACCCAGTTGGTTGACATAGAATTCCCGCGTAACGGACTTGGTCCGCATGGGCAGGGTAGGGTGAACGGCAGACAACATGGCTATTTATTGTGATCATATCGCTGAGCCCACACAATAGTAAAAATTACACCCGGGATCAGTATAAAGAATGTAGCAAGTCCTGACACCTGCTTATATCCGGTTGCCACCATCAGGTAGCTGGTGATGGGAATAAGCAATCCCATCGATATGAAAGCAGCCCTTACGAATGATGACAGTGCCCCAATGTCTACGTTTTTCTTTTGATCGGGGGGCATGGTATTGTATCCGGCGATCAAATTGGGAAATATCTTCACCGCAATCCCGGTGGCGATCAGTATTGTACTAGTAATAAGTGGATGGTGCATGTTGGCTTTGTTCCTGAGGCGTATTTACCAGGCCAGCACGAATTTCATAAAATCACGACTAATTGTGAAATCATACGGCCATTAGCGCAGATGAGTAGACCGGGATCTGGATATTTTTTTTCTTATCTAGTATACAAGATGTCGCCGATCCCGATGGCCATCGGGATTGTCCGGTAAGACGTTAGTGGCCTGGGGTATCCTTTCATTTCTCGTTCAGCACGCACCATTTCTAACTTCTAACTTCTAACTTCCAACTTCCAACTTCCAACTTCCCCTAGTACGCAATCTCCACCACCTTTTTGTTATTCAGCCGCTGCATTTGCTTAGGCACGATTTGAAGAATCTCCTCTTTAAGGGTCTTGATGAGCTTGGTCTTGATGTGGTTGCGATGGGTCACCAGACTGACTTCGCGCGCCGGTCGTGGCTCTTTAAGTCGCTTTACAAATTTCATTTGCGGTAAACCAAACTCCATGATGGCCAGTTCGGGAAGTATGGTGATACCATCGCTCTTGTCCACCATGCGCTTCAGGGTTTCGATGTTGCCAGTCTCGTACTTGAAATGGATGTCGGAATACTTCCGCAGTTCACACAGGTTGAGTACCTGCGACCGGAAGCAATGCCCTTCTTCCAGCAGCCACAGTTGTCTCGGATCTATTTCGGTTGCCAACACATATTTTTTGTCATACAAGGCATTTTTGCGCGACGTATACACAAAGAGTTCTTCATAAAACATGATGTGCTCCTTGATGGATGGATCGTGAAGTGGGGTGACCACGATCCCGCAATCGAGCCGGTTGTTTTTCAGTTCGTGGATCACTTCTTCAGTAATCGTTTCTTTGACAACCAGGTTGAGTTGCGGATACTTTTCCCTGATCTTTTGAAAGAGCGGCGGCAACAGGTAGGGAGCCAGGGTGGGAATGATGCCGATTCGAAGCTCACCCGTCATACTGTCTTTCTGATCGTTGATGATCTCCGCGATCATTTTTGATTCACGCAGGATGGTCCGCGCCTGGGTGATGATGCTGGTGCCAATCTCCGTAGGGATTACCGGCTGTTTGCTGCGGTCAAAAATCTTCACGCCCAGTTCATCCTCCAGCTTTTGAATCTGCATGCTCAGGGTGGGCTGTGTGACGAAGCACTTCTCGGAAGCCAATACGAAATGCCGATAGGTATCCAACGCCACGATGTATTCCAGTTGAGTTAAAGTCATAGAGAATAGCTATAGGATTATAAAGATAATCAATTTGATTTATTGCTGATCCGGAGGTTACTTGGGGTATCGCAGTAAAACACTTCGATCTTATTCATCCATCCATAAATTCTCATACCCATGGCAAATCATCCTTCCAACAATGGTGAAGCGAAATGTCCGTTTCACGGTGGCCCGCTTCACCAAGGTGCCGGCGCTGGCACGCGCAACCGCGACTGGTGGCCTAACCAATTGAAACTGAATATCCTCCGTCAGCATTCAACGTTGTCCAATCCGATGGGCCCTGGCTTCAACTATGCAGAAGCCTTCAAAAGCCTCGACCTGGCCGCGGTGAAAAAAGACATCTTCAAGCTGATGACCACATCCCAGGACTGGTGGCCGGCTGACTATGGCCACTATGGCCCCTTCTTTATCCGGATGGCCTGGCACAGTGCAGGCACCTATCGTATCTCTGATGGTCGTGGAGGGGCTGGATCCGGTACGCAACGGTTCGCGCCGCTCAACAGTTGGCCCGACAATGCCAACCTCGACAAGGCCCGTCTCTTGCTGTGGCCTGTTAAGCAGAAATATGGCAAGAGTATCTCCTGGGCTGACCTCATGATCCTGGCCGGTAACTGCGCGCTGGAATCAATGGGCTTTAAAACATTTGGTTTTGCCGGCGGTCGGGAAGATGTGTGGGAACCGGAAGAAGATGTGTACTGGGGACAAGAAAGTGAGTGGCTTGGCGACAAACGCTATACTGGTGATCGCGAGCTTGAGAACCCATTGGCTGCCGTACAGATGGGACTTATTTATGTGAATCCGCAAGGTCCTAACGGCAATCCTGATCCGATTGCTGCTGCCCGAGACATCCGCGAAACATTCGGTCGTATGGCCATGAATGACGAAGAAACTGTCGCGTTGATCGCAGGTGGCCATACATTTGGCAAGACCCACGGCGCTGCCGATCCCGGTAAATACGTTGGTCGAGAGCCTGCTGCTGCCTCTATCGAAGAACAAGGCCTGGGCTGGAAGAACACACTCGGCACCGGTCATGGTGTGAATACCATTACCAGTGGGCTGGAAGGTGCCTGGACGACAACGCCAACCAAGTGGAGCAACAACTTCTTTGAGAACCTGTTCGGTTTTGATTGGGAACTGACCAAGAGTCCGGCAGGAGCGCATCAATGGAAGCCCAAAGGTGGTGCCGGTGCTGGTACCGTTCCCGATGCCCATGATTCTTCAAAGCGTCACGCACCCACCATGCTCACCACGGATTTGTCGTTGCGCTTTGATCCTGCCTATGAAAAGATTTCACGACGCTTCTATGAACACCCGGAACAGTTTGCAGACGCTTTCGCAAAGGCCTGGTACAAACTGACACACCGGGACATGGGACCGTTGTCCCGTTACCTGGGTCCGGAAGTGCCCAAGCAGGTATTGCTGTGGCAGGACCCGATTCCTGTAAGCAAATCTAAATTAGACGATAACGACGTTGCTGCATTGAAGGTGAAGATCAGTGAAGCCGGGTTGACGGTATCACAATTGGTATCTACTGCCTGGGCATCGGCTGCTACATTCCGTGGTTCCGACAAACGCGGAGGAGCGAATGGAGCTCGTGTTCGACTCGCCCCGCAGAAAGATTGGGAAGTCAACAACCCGGCGCAGCTGGCGACGGTGTTGAAAAAACTGGAGGCCATTCAGTCGGCTTTTAATGCCGGGGGTAAACAGGTATCGATGGCTGATTTGATTGTACTGGCCGGAGGTGTTGGTATTGAGATCGCTGCAAAAGCAGCAGGACATTCCGTTACCGTACCGTTTACTTCAGGTCGTGCTGATGCCACACAGGAGCAAACCGATGTTGAGTCTTTTGCTGTGCTGGAGCCCGCCGCTGACGGATTCCGCAACTATTTCAAACCGAAGCATAAAGTAACTGCCGAAGAGATGCTGGTAGACAAAGCGCAATTGATGAACCTGACCGCACCAGAGATGACGGTGCTGGTAGGTGGCATGCGTGTGCTAAATACCAACTTCGGACAATCTAAGCACGGCGTATTCACGAGTCGTCCGGAGAAGCTTACCAACGACTTCTTTGTAAACCTGCTGGATCTGGGTATCACCTGGAAGGCCACCAGCGATGCGCAGGAGGTATTCGAAGGTTCCGACCGCAAGACCGGTGTTATCAAGTGGACCGGTACGCGCGTGGATCTGATCTTTGGCTCCAACGCTGAGCTTCGTGCCATTGCCGAGGTATATGGATGGGCTGGTGCTGAGGCAAAGTTTGTGAAGGACTTTGTGGCGGCCTGGGCTAAGGTGATGAATCTGGATCGCTACGATCTGGCGTGATTGATTGAATTTTAGTTAAGGGTTTAAGGCGGTTTGGAAACGGGCCGCCTTTTTTTAATGCACTAACCGCAAAGACGCCACGGCGCCATGAAAAAAACCACGGAGGCACAGAGGGCACGGAGAATGAATTCTTGCTCTGAACTCCGTGAAAAAAGGCCCGTTACTTTCTTTTCAACACAACGGTAGACTGCTCCAAGGCAATTATCCGCTCATAGAATTCTTTCAGTGCCTTGTATTCTCCAGGGCCATACACAGGTTTATTGAGCGCGAAACTGGTGGTAATGGAAATTTTGTTTTCTTGACTGGTAGAGTTAAAAAGGTACTTGCCTCCTCCAAGTGGCAGTTGAAGGGCTGCATTCGGTGGCATTTCTTCGACAATTAAATCCGGGGGCAATGTAAGGTTAAATACCACCGTTACTTCTGGTGCCACGCCGTAATCTACCGGGTAAAGTCGTTGGCTTAACGTAAAAGGGTTCTTCGTTATGCGTTCAACGATAAAGGGATTGAAATACACAAGCGACGCATGCTGGCTTTCGGTCGGCAAGGTAATGGTCATACGCTGGGTCACTGGTTTGGATGAATCTGTCGGGCGCTCCAAGGTATAGTTGGTGATCTCTGCATTCCAGGTGGATTTAAGTTCCTTTTGTAGGGCTGCCGCATCGCTTCCTTGCGACAGATCCTCCAGGATATCCAATCCGGCATAGGCAAAATCCTGTAGCACTACGTCTCCAGTCATTGTGCCTTCAGGGGTGAGTTTCATATCTGCTGTAATTACTTTCTTTCTTTTCTCGATAGGTTTGAGCTCTATCCACCCGGAAACATCCTTTCCGATAATCCGGCCTTTTCCGTTGAGGCAGCGCACGGGCAAAATGCCAAAGGGGAGGTAGGGTTCTGTAGCATCCAGCAGGTATTTCTTTCCTTCGATTGTAACTTGAGCTACCACGTAATCAAATTCGCTCATAACCGGATACAACTCTGTCACAGTGCCATTGCTTCGCGTACTCAGGATAACTGGATATGCATCCAGTTCATTAGCCTGAAGCAGGCCGGTGAGTACAAGATTTATATCGCCGACATTCCCTTTGCCAAGGTCAAATGCTTTTTTTGCGTCTGTTAGTGAAAATTTGCTATTCACCCCATCCCAAACAAAATGGTGTGCCACGAAATCGTAAATAAGTTTCGCCTTTGCCAGCGGATCCGTTTCGGCACTCAGGGCCTTTTTTAAAGTTGCATCTGAAATGCCTCGGGCCTTGCGAAGTTGTTTCCCAAAGCTGTCGTGTAGCAGTAACTCCTGTTCCACATCGGTCCAAGTCTTGGTCACTTTAACCAGTCCTTCGGTGGTATAGTATTCAGATAACTCAAAATAGATGGCAGATAAAAAATTGCTTTTGGCCGTCATGTATTCTTCTTCGTCGAATGCCGGAATCTGTTCCATCACATACCGGTTTCTCACACAATCTGCCTTGCCGAAAGCGCCTGTAACGCAGTCAGGTTCGATTTCGGATTCTTGCCCTTTGAGCTTTTGAAAGCCGCGAAGGGCGGTGTGATATACATACAGCCCAGGAATTTGTGTAGTGAGTTCACTGCGAAGCTTCGGGAAAGCGTCTTGAAATTCCCAGGCCCTTAGCGTAAACAAGAAGGGAGATTCAATGGTGTACTTCACAACGATAACTGTACCCACGCGAACATCTGGCATCGCGAACTTAACGGTGTTGTGATACCTAGAACTTTTGTCAAAAAAGAGAATTTTCGATGTTACCTTCTTTTCTTTGAGGGCCCCATTTTCAAGGTTAAATGTGGAGGCCTCAAAATTGCTCCACCGTTCTTCCAGGTTGCCATTTTTATATAGTGGAATGGCGAAGTCAGCTTTTGACAACCCCTTCTTTTTCAGGATTTTTATCTTGGCCTGATACTCCAGCATGAAATGGCCCTCGGTGACATTGCGTGCGTCCAGATACCCCCATTCCGCCAGGGTTACCGCAGCAGCGGAGGTATCCGCCTGGTAGTTCACCATTTCCAGGTCGGCAAACGAAACACGAACAGCTGGAACATTGCTATTTTGTGCAGATGCAGATAGGTTAATAAAAACAATCAGAATCAGAATTAATGAGGAACGCATTGGTTGGCAGGTTAAGGAGTCTGGCTAATTTACGGGTCATCTCCATTGAAGGCAATCGACCCAAATTCAAATATTCCAATTCCGTACATCAAACGCCATACATCTTTAGTACCCGTACAGTTAAATAGAGATGATTTTTTGTGTGGGAGGAAGGGTACGAGAATTAATTCAAACTCTACATAAAAAGGAAGAGGCGCGAGGACGCGGAGAAACAAGCTGGGCTATGAAATGAAAAAAACCACGGAGGCACAGAGGACACGGAGAATGAATTCTTATGCTGAATAGAAAGGGAGGGGCACCTCCGGTGCAAGAGGCAAAGGCCTGAAATTTTCTTAGCGCCGTTGCGTCTCAGCGGTTAATGTATTCCTCATGCACTTCAGGTTCACGCAGAGACCGCAAAGGAACTACGCAGAGATCAATGGGAAATTTTTGTACCAGCACCGCAGGTGCATTTGCGGAATCTGTATCTTTTGTTAGTTAGCGCTTTGTATTATTTCTGCGGTCTCTGTGGGAAATGCATTTCATGCGCACTTCAGGTTCACGCGGAGTCCGCAGAAGAATTTGCGCAGAGATCGCAAAGGAGTTGTGTATTAGCACCGCAGGTGCCTCTGCGCAATCTGCATTTTTTGTTAGTTAGCGCTTTGCATTATTTCTGCGGTCTCTGTGGGAAATGCATTTCATGCGCACTTCAGGTTCACGCGGAGACCGCAAAGGAACTACGCAGAGATCAATGGGAAATTTTTGTACCAGCACCGCAGGTGCATTTGCGGAATCTGTATCTTTTGTTAGTTAGCGCTTTGTATTATTTCTGCGGTCTCTGTGGGAAATGCATTTCATGCGCACTTCAGGTTCACGCGGAGTCCGCAGAAGAATTTGCGCAGAGATCGCAAAGGAGTTGTGTATTAGCACCGCAGGTGCCTCTGCGCAATCTGCATTTTTTGTTAGTTAGCGCTTTGCATTATTTCTGCGGTCTCTGTGGGAAATGCATTTCATGCGCACTTCAGGTTCACGCGGAGTCCGCAGAAGAATTTGCGCAGAGATCGCAAAGGAGTTGTGTATTAGCACCGCAGGTGCCTCTGCGCAATCTGCATTTTTTGTTAGTTAGCGCTTTGTATTATTTCTGCGGTCTCTGCGGGAACTGCATTTTACGCCCTCGCGGCTCAACTACTGCTTCCACCATAATACCTCCTGATCACCACCTTTTGCAACACCCGCTTGATGATCAACTCCGCAATCACATGGAGATGACTGGTATCCCCTGACTCAGCCAAAAGTTTCTTGAGCCGCACTTCTGGAATGTCCACCCGGTATAGCAATTGCATGAGGTTGAGATCGGATTTCTTCTCACCGGATTGCAGCACACGGACAATTTGTGCATGAATGTTTTGGTAATCAGGCTCCAGGTCCGTAATGAAATCAATAGGGTAGTTGCATTGCGCAAAGTCTTTGGTCAACTGTACCTTGAAAGCCTCGAATAGAGCTTTGCTGCTAATCTGTTGCTGTATGGAGGGATGGCCTGCCATGTTGCATAAAAACTCATGAGGAGAGATTGTTTTCGATCAGCCTCACCTTCGTCAGGTCTTTTTCCCTGCCAAACAACGTCAATATTCTGATCTGTTCATCCAGGGTGGGAATATTGACCTTCAGGCCTCCGATCACTATAGTATGATGTTGGGCTACGATGACCGGAATCCAGTTGCCATTCTTTCTTACTTCCAGATCGCCCATCACCTCCATATCCATCGCCGCAAACCGGAAGCGGCTAAAGGTCGATCGGAACAAATCTCCCTGTCCGGGTACATAATCTTTAATGCCCCGATCATTCCAGGCCTTTTGCAGGAAATGCGCATCGCGGGTGGAGACCAGCAGATCAAGATCGTTCACCTGTTCGATTGCTATTCCCGAAAGGGCCAGGGCCGATGAACCGATGATGCATGCATCATCCTGAAGTTGTCGAAGGACGTCACTGGCTTCGGTAAGTACAGAAATTATGGATTCTTTCAAGGCTAAACAATCTGGCCGGGCCGGATCGAAGATAACAAGGAATTCAATGGGATGAGCGATCCAATTTGTTCAGGAAGTCGTTCGCTGCCCGTAGGTGCCCTTGTTGTTTTTCTTTCGGCATTTTGTCGAACGTCCTGACCAACATAGACAACCTGGGATTGGACAAAAAGAAATTTCGATGGGTGTGCATGAACCGCCAGAAGAGTCCATCCCACGTGGCTTGCCAATCGCCCTTGTCGAAGTCGCTCATCTTCATCAGGTAGTTGCTGCCGCTGATGTAGGGCTTGGTAGCCAGGAGTCCGCCGTCGGCAAACTGACTCATGCCGTAGACGTTCGGCACCATCACCCAATCATACGCATCGATGAAAAGTTCCATGAACCACCTGTAGACGTCGTCCGGATCAAATTCGCAGAGCAACATGAAATTGCCCAGCACCATTAACCGCTCGATGTGGTGACAATATCCGGTGGCCAGCACTTTCTTTATCGTGATATCGACAGGAGGAATACCCGTGGTGCCGTCCCAGTAGGATGAAGGTAGCCGGCGTTTAAATTTCCAGTAGTTGGTTGTCCGTTCCTGCGTACCCTTTGCTTCGTACACGCCGCGAATAAATTCACGCCAGCCAAGGATTTGCCGTATAAACCCCTCCGAGGAATTAATTGGGATGTTATGCTTTCTGGCGTAAACAATGGTCTCTCGGATTATTTCCTTCGGTGTCAACAGTCCGGTGTTGAGCATGGGGGTAAGCAGACTGTGGTGGAGGATGTGCTCGCTTTTAACCAGCGCATCCTCGTAAGCGCCGAATTCCGTAAAACGATACAGCAGGAATTGCTTCAGCCACGCCCTGCTTTCGAAGAATGTGACGGGGTAGATGAATTCACTGCTGATCTCGCCACAGTTATTTGGAAAGTATCTCTCTATATACTTCGTCGCTTCCTGTTGGTGATGGTTGACCCTTGGAAAGAAGACAGGTGGCGGGGTCTTTCCTTTGGGATATCGCAGCCTGTTCTCTGCATCGAACGACCATTGCCCGCCTGCGGGTTGGAGTTTATCGTCCACCAAAATCTTGAAAGCCTTCCGTTGCCGGATATAGAAGTCGGACTGAAGAAAATGCTTTTTGTTGAAGAAGTAATCACGTACCTGTTCGCCAGTCAGGATAAAGAGGGGGGAATCATATGATATTGCTTTTATCTTGAGACGATCTGTGCCGGTGATCAACCGCTTGCCAAGCAGAAAGTCAGTAACGTCGGCAAAATGAATTTCCGAAACTCCTTTCTTCTTCAGGTGGGGGAGTAGTTGCCGGATATCCGCTGTTCTTTCATGAGCCTCGACGTAAATCACTGCGAATCCCTTTCGCTCGAGGTATTCCTGGTAGGCTTTCATGCCGGCACGGTGGAAGACCAGTTTTTGCTTGTGGAAGTTGTATTGGTTGAAGAAGAGAAATTCCTCGATGAGGTATACCGTACGATTCATCGACATCGCCGGATGCTGTTCTAAGAGTTGGTGAGGAAAAATGAGGGTGACGGCGCTCATTTGCCTGACTTGTTCATGCGGCACTTGTCGCTGCAGTATTTCACCTCATCCCACACCTTTTCCCATTTCTTGCGCCAGGCAAAGGGCCGTCCGCACACGGCGCAGGTTTTGACTGGGAGATGTTGTTTTTTGTGCACGACAGGTTGGACTTGCTTGTCTAACAGGAGTTGCAACAAATTGTTTACGCCTGATTCGCCTGATGAGCCTCCACTATTCTTGTGCGTGCAATTTTGTTATGATAGCCTGAGAACCCGCTTCGGGGAAGGGTGAGCAAAGTTTGATAACCAACAAAGAAGACAATGAGTTTTAGGATATTTCGGTATGCCGAGGAAAGTATTCTTGGCGTGTCGGTATCCGTGAATAGGATCTTTAGACCCATGAGGCGTTTTCCGAAGGTTCCGCCTGCATAAGCATCCTGGAGGATGCTGTAGATCATGTACGTCCAGATGAATGTCCAATAGTAGATGATGGGATTCTTACCGATAAGCCGTATAATCAGCATAGTGGTAAGGAAAATCAACCCGGTATCGATGGCCAGAGCGAACAGCCTTTTTCGCAGTAGCGTTTTGGCGGAGTCGAATAGTTGGAGTGTGATCATCTCAAACGAACACTTTTTACTTGACTATTTTTAATCCATTCGTTCCATCCTTAAAGAATCGCTCGACCGTCTTTTTCACTTCGTTGGTCTGCGATGCGTTTAGTTCCTTACGGTTGCTGTCATAGCCCAGTGTCTCGTTACGCGTATAGCAAAGGTAGGTTGTGGACTCACTAACCTTGATTTCCTTCTCAGCAATACCTTTGTCATAGCTGAATTCTGATCTCCGAGCCAGTATAAAGTTCAGGTTTTTGTCAACCCAATATGTTGTATTGACTTTGCCCATTTCTCCATAAAGTAGGATGTCGATCACCAGCCATGATTTCTTCTGGTGTCGGTATACGGTGACGGTTCCGCCTTCGGTGGAGTGACCTGTAAAGTCGAAGGATTCAGTAGAGAACGAACGCTTTTGTTTTTCAAACTCATCCAATAAATCAAAGCATTTAATTGATGAGACTGGTTCAACGGCAAGGAGAAGTAGAAATAATATGGTCTGAGTCATGATGGACTATTTCGATTGGGTGTCTGTACCGAATTAGCAAATTAGCCAATTGTCCAATTAGCTAATTGATTAATTGGCTAATTTTACCCCATGAACCGTTCTATACTATTCATTGTCCTGATCCTCTCGCTGGCAGCCTGTAAGCAATCCGAGCAGAAAAAACCTACAGACCTGGTCATCGCCTACAACGTACTGTCTACCTTCCCGCACGATGTGAACGCGTTTACCCAAGGACTCACGGTGTACAACGGCCGTTTGTTTGAAAGTACGGGTCGCGAAGGAACATCCTGGATAGCTGAAGTGGACATCGCCACCGGCCGTCAGGATAAGAAAGTAGAACTCGATCAAAAGTATTTCGGCGAGGGCATCGTGTGTTTCGGGGACAAGGTGTACCAACTCACGTGGCAAAATCGGGTTGGGTTTGTGTACGATGCGAAGACCTTCAAAAAGCTTCGTGAATTCCGCAATCACCGCGAAGGGTGGGGGATCACGACCGATAACAAGCACTTGATCTTGAGCGATGGCACCAGCCGACTGTACAAGCTGGACACCGCTACTTTGGCTGGGATAGATTCTGTGGTGGTGAAGGATAGTTCGGGGGAAGTAGATAACCTCAATGAGCTCGAGTATGTGGATGGCTTCGTCTACGCCAACCGGTGGGGTACTGCACTGATTTACAAAATCGACCCCGCCACAGGCCTAGTGAAAGGTATCCTTGACCTGACCTCGTTGGTGGACCAGGTGCGGCAGAAGAGTCCGGCATCTGATGTGCTCAACGGGATCGCCTACGAGCCTTCCACCCAGACCTGGCTGATCACCGGCAAGTTGTGGCCAGCGCTGTTTGTGTTGAGACTCACCCAACCGGGCACTGTCGCGAAAAAATAACCCTCACCGTTAGTCGATTGCCTTGTTGGTTAGTCGTCGCCAGCAACAACTCACGTTTTGGCAGTTGACCCCCGCGTGTTTTGAATATTCCTTGCAGACAAAAGACACGATTATGCGTTTCCTCAGTCTGCTTCCGTTGTTGCTGTTGGCAGCCCCTGTGTGGGGCCAGGTAAACCCTGAGTCCATCCCGCTTACCGCGCGATATCTATTGTTGAAGACACAGTCCGAGACCTACAACGACTACAAAGTCATCAAAGAGTTTCAGCTCGACCGCTTTTGGGCCATCACCAGAGACACCCTGAACGCAGATAAGTCCGTGTTGGCTGAACGTTCACGGGAGTTGGTAGCCATGAAAGCCGAGGCCGACCGGTTGAGGCTCGCATTGGAGCAGAAAGAGATAGCGCAGGCCGACCTTGTGTTTGACAGCACGCACATCCGTGTCTTTGGAATAGCCATGGGCAAGCGTAGTTTCTTGTTAGGAGTGATGGTCACCATCATCGCTCTGGTGTTTGGGTTGACCGTTGTTTCCGGGCGGATGCGGTTGTTGGTTATGGCCGTGCAGGAGAAGATGGAGTTGGCCAACCTCACGTTGCGAGAGTTGGAGGACTTCAAGCGCAAGTCGCTCGAGAAGCAGATCAAGCTATCGCGCGAGCTGCAGAACGAGCGCAACAAGTTGGTGGAGTTGCGGCGGAGTTGAGGGCATTGGAGCTTTGGGACCTGGAAGCGCTGTACCGGTGTGAGCGCAGGGGCGGTACCACGGCATTGCATGCCGGGTTGATGGAATTTAATCCCTTCGGGATTGGTGCTGGTCGGTAAGGGAACTGGGTATTGTGGGATAGCTGGACCGGCTTTGCAATCCGATCCGATGAAGTCTGAGTTTAAGGATCCCGAAGGGATCAAATTCAGAAACTCCGGATGAAATCCGGAGAAACACATGTGGCCATGATGATCTGAACCACGGAGTGGTTCAATCTTCTTAAATGCTTTCTAGGTTCTTGAAAGCCTGCCACGAATCATATCGTATTTTCCAGACCAATTGTCTTTTCGTTTTGAAGAAGTTTAAACCATGGGTAAATCACACGGGCGTGTACAATGAACGATCCCGAAGGGATCAAATTATTTGAGTTGGGTAATATTGATAACGATGGGCTCATACACACAAATACTTTATCAGATTGTATTTAGTACAAAGTATCGTGCACGGGTATTGGTGAATCCTAATCGTCAGGAGCTGTTTAACTACATCGCAGGAATCCTAAAGGAAAAGAATTGTCATGCATATCAAATCAATGGTGTGGAGGATCATCTGCATATCCTCATCCGCTTGCATCCTTCCGTGACCTTATCTGGCCTGGTAAAGGACATCAAACTCGCCACCAACAAATTCATCAAGGAAAAGAGATTGTTTCCTTTGTTCAATGGATGGCAGGTGGGCTATGGTGCCTTTACCTACTCGGTCGAACGCAGGAAGACACTGATCGAGTATATCAAAAGGCAGGAGGAGCATCATCGGGTCCAAACATTCCCGGAAGAGTATAGGAAGTTGCTCGATGATCAGGAGGTGGAGTATGACGAGAAGTATATCTTTGAGTGATATTCAATCCCCGTCAGGTATGGCGCTGATCCCGGTCAGGGTGGGATACCCGGACCAGATTTGCAATCTGGCCCGATGAAACCCGTTGTTCAACCCTTTCAGGGTTGAGGGGTCGTGGTTCTTGGCTTACACCAGGCATTTCATGCCTGGTTGTGAAAATTCAATCCCTTCGGGATTGGTGCTGCTTCCGAAAGAATACTAGACTTTTGGGAGGGTTGGACAGGACTAGCCATTCAGTCCGATTTCAAGAATCCCGAAGGGATCAAATTCCAAAACTCCGGATATAACCCACTCCGAACCACTTTTGACCAGCCCCAAACAGCCCCACGCCCGATCTTGTGTGTGCGATTCATCTCTTCGACCTCCTAATTCCTTTTTCTTCTCCCGAATCATTTGTTACTTGAGATGTGTCCGGGGTGAAATGACTACCACTTAAGGGGTAGAAGAGTTAGGGGAACTGATTGGATTGGAATAAATGATTAGGCGATGGAGTCTGTTCAATACTTATTATAACGTTTTTACAATGAAGCAGAATTATGAATGTAGCAATCATTTTGGCAATAAGTAATTATGCAAATCCAGGGAATAATTTACCAGCTTCGAAAAAAGATGGAGATGTAGTCCATGGAATACTTCAAGCTACAAAAAAGTATGATAAGATACTTTCGCTAAATAATAGTGACACAAGCTCTAAAATTAAAGAACTGTTAAGCAACTTCTTTGTGGAATGCAAAAACCAAAGAATTGACGAACTATTCTTCTATTATTCAGGACATGGAGAGTTTTCAAGCGATGAATTCTACTATTTGCTTTCTGATTTCGATCCCAAGAAAAAAAATCAAACAACCTTACAAAACAATGAAATAGATGATTTAATTAGGACTTTAAACCCTCAAATGGTTATTAAATTTATTGATGCCTGTCAGTCAGGCACAAGTTACATTAAAGAAACTGATGTGCTTACAAAATACTTCAATGAAACAAAAAAAGGGTTTAATAAATGTTATTTCTTAAACTCATCATTGACAACGCAATCATCCTATCAAGATGATAATTTGAGTTATTTTACTTATAGTTTTGTGCAAGCACTAAAAGAGCACCCTGGATCGGAAATAAGGTATAAGGATATAATTGACTTTATTTTAGATGATTTCAATGGCAATAAACATCAAACACCTTTTTTTGTTATTCAAGCAGAGTTGACCGAAAAGTTCTGTTCTCTTTCTTCGGAATTTAAGGAGCATTTGTTTAGTAGTGAAACAAAAACTATTAAAATCGATAGTGATAGTAAAAACTCATCAAGTCTTTTAGAGCTTGTCAAAGCAAATGCAAAAGACTATGTCGATAAAGAAGGTGCACTGAAAGCACTAGAGTTTAGTAGAAAAAAAATTCAGGGTTTGAGTCTTGATACGGATATCAGTGAGTTATATGAAATAAGTATTGAATTTACTGATGATAATAATAAACTTGTTGGGGTAAGGGCAATTGGGAAATGGCTGAAGGATAATTCTCACGATTTTTTGGCGAGCCCTCAGTATAAGGAATACTATGATGATGACAGTGGGGAAATGTTTAGTAATCTAATTGGCTATCATCTTCAAATCGAAGAGGCTCCATTTAAAGGAGTGGAGATTGAGATAAAAAGTAAATTTCCCAATGTCAAATCTTATCGATGTAGTGTTGCGGTTTTAGTTTCAAAGAAGCAGCTTACCTTATTTTACTGTATTCTTCCCTATATAGATAGTGGATGGGACTCAATAAATTTGGATAGCGACAAAATAAAGTGGATTTATACAAATACAAATATCGCCCATGTTGATTCTCTGACTTCTGGTGTGAAGAGCATAGAGCAATATGTAAATGATAGGATTAAGTCAGATATAAGCATTCAATTTGGACTTAAATCAGCTGAAGGAGAAAAATCAGATGATGATTTGCCTTTTTGATATTACCACGAAGTTATTGCAGAAGTTGATTTATTACCTCCTCACTCATCCCTCAACACCGTCACCGGATTTGTCCTGGCTGCCTGGATGCAGTGGTAAGCACTGATCAGCATCGCAACCCCAAGGGTTGAAAGGCCAATTGCACCGATGACCAACAGGGAGGGTGTTACACGGTAGGCAAAGGACTCCAGCCACAAATTCATCATCCAATAGGCGAGGGGCGCGGCCAAAACAAAAGCTATCAGGATCAATCGGGCATAGGATCCTGTGATCAGGGTCAGGATGTTCCACACGGAGGCTCCCGCCACTTTGCGAATGCCGATCTCTTTGGAGCGCTGTTCTAACATGAACAATACCATTCCGAGCAGACCGAGACAAGCAATGATGACTGCGAGTCCGGCGAGAACCAACAGGGCACTGCCGAATTGCTGCTGGGTGCGGAAGGTCTGTGCGAAGGCATCATCAACAAATGTATACTGAAATGGCAGGTCGCCGGCATGGGTCTTCCACAGTTCTTCAATGCTCGACAGGGTGGTCTTCCACTGTGACTCATCCTGGGGTTGAATCCGCAACGTGGCATATTGCGCATCGCCGGTGCCGAGAATGGTAGAATTGATGTGAAAGATGGCCATGGGCTCGATGGTGTTTTCCAATGACCAGTAATGAAAGTCCTTCATGACGCCGATGATCTCAAAGCCGATGTCTTCGCCCGGGATCATGATCTTCTTGCCCAAAACAGATTCATCAGTCGGCCAGCCAATCTTTCGGATAGCGGCTTCGTTAACGATTACGCGCTTCTCATCGCCTGGAAATTCCTCACTGAAATTGCGACCTACCAGCAGCGGAATCTTCAGTGCAGGAATGTATTGCTCGTCCGCAGTGGTGAAGTTGATGGGAAGGGTAAGGCCATTGGTTCCTTCAGCTGTGAAAGAGTCGCCACCATAGATTGAAGGAGGTACAGAAGAACTCCGGGAGCTCACCATCACGCCAGGCAATTGCGTGGCGGCCTTGGTGAAGGCATCACCGTTCTTCATATTTTCAATGTGCTGTACCACCACGAGGTTCTCTCGGTCAAAGCCCAGGTCGGTTCTCGACACAAAATTCAACTGATCGAAAACTACGGCAGTAGCAATGAGCAGGATGAGGGACACACTGAATTGAAACACGACCAACACATTACGGAGCGACCATCCTTCGCGGTGCTGTCGTTTTAACCCCTTTAGGGCTTCAACAGGATGGAACGAACTGAGATAGAAGGCGGGATAGGTGCCTGAAAGTACGCTCATCACGATGATCAGGACCAGCGCTGCCATCCACAGGTTGCTATCGCTAAAGAGGTGCAGGGCAAGAGGTTTGCCAATGAGGAGATTAAAGGCGGGCAGAACGAGTTCTGTAATTCCGAGTGACACCACCAGGGCGACAACGCAAAAGGTGAATGCCTCCAGCCAATGGTTAAAGCTCAGTTGACCGCGGCTTACACCCAGCACTTTGCGCACGCCGGCTTCGCGGATGCGGCGGGTAAACTGTGCTGTGGTGAGGTTCATGAAATTGATACACGACAACAACACGATAAAGATCGCGGCACCAATAAGGGCATACAGGATGACAATGTTGCCAGAGTCATTCAAACGATTATAAACGACTTCTTCAGGCAAGTGAATTCGGGTGAGGGGCTGTAAGAATAACTCCCACTTCTTACCGGACTTGATGTATTCGTCGTACGAGGTGTTCATCGCCCGTCGTAAAGAGACGTCCGCATGTTTTTTGGGAATCAGCGCGAGCTTGGTGAGGGTGTTGTTGATATCTGTTCCTGGCGCAACACGGATATAAGTCTCGAGCTGTGTCCATATCCAGCTCCAGCTTCTTCGCTCCAGTCCGAAGCCCCGCAGGGACATCAGCATGTCAAACTGGAGGTAAGAGTTGGAAGGAAGGTCTTTGACCACGCCGGTCACTTCAAAGGTCTGGTCATTGTCGCGTTGCTTGAACCGCAACAGCTTACCGATGGGGTTGATATCGCCGAAGTATTTGTGTGCGGCAGATTCTGTCAGCACCAGCCCTTGTGCCTGGTTCAGGGCAGCCAGCGGATCACCGGCCACGAAAGGGAAGTTGAACATGCGGAAGAAATTCGAGTCTGCTGCGAGTACATTCGTTTCCTCGTTGATCACCTCAGTGCCTGTACCCTGATAAGAAACCAGAAAATTACCGGGGGTATGGATGCTCGTAAGCAATTCCACTTCAGGAAGTTCTTCTTTCAACGCAAACGCAACGCCAGGTCCGGTGGATGCAAACTGGTGGTTGTCGTTTTCGCCCCAGATAAATGTTTGATTGACCCGGTAGATCCGCTCTGCATGTTGGTGGAATTGATCATAGCTGAATTCATGCCGTACGTAGAGATAAATGAGCGTCGTGCTTACCATGCTCACCGTAAGGCCGAGCAGGTTAATGGTGGAAAAGAGCTTCTGACGACGGAGATTCCGGAAGAACAAACGGAGGTAGTTGGCGACCATGGCTCAGGGTTTGGTCCAAGGATGGCAAAGCCTGTACCACGCAACCGGAAACCCTCATTCCTTCAAAAACGAGGTTTTTCTCGATAAGGACTGTCCGCTTTTGAATACTCCCGTTCGATACCGGTCTGGCAGATCAGGGATTTGCGACGATGTCTGGCCGGCGGTGTATGGCCGGATCGAGGCCCAGTTTCAGCATGGTTTCATCATCGACCGCAGCGCCGAGGGCCATGGCGAGGTTGAGGTTGTCGGTGGCAAGGTCGTGGTACTTGTTGCCCAATTGGTGAAAGCACAACGCCACATAGTACGATGCGAATGCGTTGTTTTTTGATTTCTGTACCTGGGAGAGGTACTGAAGAGCAACGGAGTGTAGTCCCATTTGATGAAATAGCACCCCTTTCAATTGAAGCACCTGGTTGGTGGTCCGGTGACCGCGCTCATAGCCAATAAGAATATCAATACCGCGGCGAATCTCTCCTTTGGTGCTGAGGACTAAAGCGGCACCGAGATAAGCTGATTCACTTTTTGGATTTCGCCCGATGAGATTGAGGTAACATGCCAGTGCTGCATCGGAGTTGTTGTTTTTGACGTACTCCCGGGCAAGACGGAGTCCCACCACTTCATTATCGGGAAATTGTTTTCTGGCGCTTTCGAGCGTGGCTAGACAGGCGCTGCCCAGATTTAGCCTCGACTGTGTTTCGGCAAGCATCAAAAAGGACTTTGCCGAAGTGTGATCCTCCTGGGTGATCTTCTCCAATTTGCGCAATGCTTCCAGATAGTTTCTGTTTTCGAATTCCTCTTCTGCTATTTCTTCCATCACCCGGTACACTTTGGTGGCCGGCTCGTCTGTTCGGTTGTAGGGGATTGAAGACTTTATCAGATACGAAGACAACACACCCGGATTATATCGCAAGCCTGCAGAATCGTAGAGGGCCTCATCAACCTGAATGCCAAGGCTGGCCGCTTTCTGTAAATAGGCTTGGGCACGAAGTGTGTAGTTCTCTCCCTTGTTCAGATAGCAAAGGGCCATAAAATACTGGCGCGTTCCTTCCAGGTCCGGATCACCATTTTGGTTGGACACCTGACGCAACAACTTGAGCGCAGTGGTATTGCGGTGCAATTTATAATTCAATACGGCTTCATATATGGTGAGATATTCCCACCGGTTTCGGTTGCTGTTCTCGAAGATAGGCCCTGCCACCCGGCCGTTCACGGTTAACAAGGGTGTGGAGGTGCGCACGGCCCTGATGGTGTTTCTTCCGCGTTCGAGAAAGTGAAGTGCTTCACCGTATTGATTGGCTTTAAACAGTGCATAGCTCGCACCCAGATAGAATTCCAGGTTATTGGGATCCAGTTCGCCCATTTTATTGAAGTACCCTATGGCATCCACCGGAAAGTCCAGGATGATAGACATCTGCCCGAGGCCAAGATATACCATGGCATTGGCAGGGAATTTTTTCTCGGTGAGTTTGAGTGTATTCCACGCTTCGGCTAACATGTTCATGTGTACCTGGCACTGGGCAATCCGGAAATAGGCATCACAAAAGGACGAGTCCTGATGTACAGCCCCTTCGTAGGCGAGCTGGCTTTCTTTCCATTTCATCCGACTGAAAAAAGTTTCTCCATCCCGCCAGATCTCCTGCACTTCCTTGCGGGTCATACAGACGAGCGGAAATTCTACGTAAGGGTTAGCGACGTACGTTCCCCGCATGATGTTCCTGTTCCGGGCACTTTGCAAAAGGTCCTGATATTGCATGGCCTGGTAGCGATAGAATAAGCTCTGTCGCGGTACCTGGGCCTGGATATCGACCCGTATCAGGCAGCACGCCAGGACCAGCATTGGAATGCCTACACCAAAAGCAGTAGGGGACTTCATGGTAAGCGTTTCAGGAAAGTTAGGAATTACTTATTAGATGTTTGATTACCGAAAAGTAACGCCAAAAGGAGATTATTTCGACAGAAAAGCATTCACCCGCAATTCGGCATTTTCACGGATATTGGAATAGAATAGATTAATATCGGCAACGTGCCATCGTTTGGTGTGGATGAACATCCGGCCTTTGAAATACGGCTTGTTTATCCAAAGCATGCCTTTGTGATTCTGTGCATCGGCCAGCATGGGGGCGAAGGTAAAATGAAAGGCCACGCCGCCGTGGTTTAATTCTTTGGGTGCGAAGTCTTCGCTTGAATTCCAAAGCAAGGGATTGGTCGATTGCGCGTCTTTGAAATACAAGTCGTAGTTGTGCGGGTAGTGGTTACGGGCAAAGGTGTTCCAGGAAGCCCACACGCCGGTTTCATCCGGCTTTTCTGTTGGCTTGATATGTATAAAGGCATCTGGCTTGATGGCCCTACCGATGAGATAGGCAGCAACCAGTTGCTGTTGCAATGGCTTTCCGTCAAAGTAGTCCTTGACCAGTCGTTCGGCGTGATAACTTCCCTGGCTGTGTGAAGCAAGGATGATGGGGCGGCCCTGGTTGTAATGCTTTAGGTAGTATTCGAAGGCCGCGCGTACATCCTGATAGGCAAGTTCCAACGCCTCTGCGCCGTCACCCTGATGAACAGTATAAAATGAATACAGGTGAGCCTGCCGGTAAAAGGGTGCATAGATTCTTCCTGCACTGTTAAAGGCAGTAGCCTGGTTGAGGATGGTGGTGGTGAGTGTCTTTTGATTCAGTACAACATCCCGTACATCCGCATTCCAGTGGTATGCATTGGTGGGTGCCTCGGTGAACGTGGTGGGGTGAACAAAAAATACGTCAGCCTTTGCTAATGCTTGTCCGTCGTGGAAAGATGACTTCAATGGCACACTGTCGGCTGCATCTTTCTTGTCGGGCAGTGCTGCCCATGATTCAGTACGTGAATAGTCGGGAGCCGGTGGTGTGGGTGTCTCGGTAAAATGCCCTTTGATTTGAACCACTTTCGAACTGCAACCAGAAACGACAATAATAATGATCATCAAAACAACGCGCATATCCGGGTTGAGATTAGTCTTGTGTGGATTTTTTAACGATCAGGCTTTCGATGTCGCCGTTCTCTGTCAGTAGTATGGCCCAAGGCCGGGTGGAGGGGAACTGGGCTAGCGTAATCAACAAGATCGAAGTAATGGGTACGGCCAGCAGCATGCCGAGCAAATCCCAGATGGTGCCCCAGAAGGCTAGTGACAGCAACACCACCAGCGGACTCAGGTTTAACGACTTGCCCATGACTTTAGGTTCGAGATAATTGCCAATGACGGCATGGATCACTATCACGGCACCAATAATCCAGATAAACGGCCAGACAGACCCGTGCTGAATTACAGCAAAAGTAGCGGGCAGCAATCCGCTGATGAGACTGCCCACATAAGGAATGAAATTAAAAATGAAGATGAGCAAGGCCCATAGGAATGCGAAGTCAACATCCACGACGAGCAGTACGATGTAGCTTAATACGGCAATCAGCAAACTGACCCATGCCTTTACCACGACATACTTGTTGGTGGATGCGTAAATCTGATCAATTACTTGCCGGATCTGATGAGCCTGTCCGCCCGCATGAAAGATCAGGTTGATCTTTTGGGAAAAGGAATTCTCTTCCAACAGTATGAATATCGTGTAA
Organism: Cyclobacteriaceae bacterium; assembly: GCA_035430125.1. Classification (GTDB taxonomy): domain Bacteria; phylum Bacteroidota; class Bacteroidia; order Cytophagales; family Cyclobacteriaceae; genus ELB16-189. Next base: position 26,317 of record DAOMGC010000024.1, read on the forward strand.
ACGATCACCAGGAATAAGTTGCCTACCATGGACGACAGTGAACTGAGCAATCCGGTAAGGAATCCCTGGATATTCAGTTCTCCCAACTTATCCGTGATCTCCGATCCGAAGTTATTGAGCCCCAGCTGATGTCCAAGGTCTTCAACCATCTCACCCAGGCTGGCCTGGTACGCAGGATAGTTGCTGATGAGGGCACGGATGTTGGCGACCAATACCTGGACAGTGAATTCACCGATGGCAAGGATTACCACCATGGCTATAATCCGTCTGCTCCACGGATTCAACGGCTTACCCCGGAAACTAATTTTCTCCATCATGCCATTGAAGGCCTTGATCAGGTACCAGAATAAAATGCCGAGGGCCAGCGGTTTGAGCAGGTCTTTGAAATAAATCAGCAAAAAGAAAGCGAGGGTGGATAACAACGCAATGCACAAGGCCTTGAAGAGGAGGGACTCAGTAAAGCGGCGTTCGGTCATGCGGGCTTTTGTGCGAAGCTACAAAGAACGCCTGACCGGCGCTGCATTAGTGCTGATCAAAAAATCCCATTTGTCTGAGAAAGGCAACCTGATCAAACCAGGTCATCTCTGACGTAATTCTGCCATTCTTCACGGTGATCCGGGTGGCATGGCGCAGGGTGTAAGGCTTGCCCCGGAAGTAATCGGGGATGGGTACTTCGAGTTCGCTCTGTGTCATTGTACCGCTGCTGCTGTATTCGAGCACTACGGCGTCTGTCCCCACAGTCATCCGTTCCAGGGTGTAATTAAGGTCTGGGCTCGACATGAAATACCTGCGATAGGATTCCTGAACGCCTTTCCCTCCGATGACAGGTTTATCGAATCCGGTGGATTCCACCTTTGCACTGTCGGCATACAAGGCCCCGAGTGCCTCAAGGTCATGGGCCTGCATAGTGGAAAATCTTTTTTGAGCAACGTTAATCAGCTCCTGATTTGAAGGGGTGCAGCCTGCCACCATCAGGGCTGCTGCTACGGCGATAAGGAGGAGGCGCATGGGAAGGGAATTAGGGATTAGCTACTAGGAATGGGGAAAAAGGATTAGGGATTAGGGAATGGGGAGTATCAGTCTTAAGATACGGTTGATGTGGAGGGGAGGTTGCCAATGCCCAAATCCCTCTCGACTAATCGCAGTCATTAGTCTTAAAATACCCCAATTGGAACAGAGAAATCTCCCGCAGATGTTCGGGGAATTTAGCTCATGATTGTCGCTGATCTGAGCCCAGCAATTGACTAATTAGGAACCTTATTCGCGATGATCCTGCATTTTATCTGTGGCCATCTGCGGGAACATTCACTTCAACTAAGTTCTAAGCCCTAACCGCTATTCCCTATTCATTCCTGATGTCAAGTCTCCCAAGTATTATGCCCCGGGTAATGAGTGGCATACCAGATACCCTGATCTGGGGCTCGCCAAAGGCGTGTATATGAAGCGCGTCCCGGGTGGCTATACTGACTTTGCCTTCGCCATAGATGCGGGTGGTTGCAACGGTGCTCTCAAGCGAGCGGGTATCGATGGCGTTGTCGCCAAACAACCGGTACACCTGCACATTCGCATGACCGCCGCGGATCGAAAGCCGATTCTCACCAAAAAGAGATGCTTTAAATTTGTCAACGTCAAGTCCGTTAATGTCGACCTTCGTGACACCATAAAGTTTCAGCTTAAACTTTTCGCCATGGATCGTACTGGTTGCAGTGAGTGACTCCGAGCCGCGCATCTGAACCCGGTTCAGGTGCTGATACGTGACATATGCGGTGACTGAACCACCATCATAGATCGGTCGTTTGGCACCATGTGCAGAATACCTCACCTGCTTTTCCAATACGCGGGCATGGTCCAGAAATATTCGAAGGGTATTGCCGTTCTGCCGGATGTTGACTTTGCTTCTCGGTACACCATGGCAAACAATCCGGACCTGTGGCACCGGACCTTCCACCAGTACCAGGTGCACGCGTGGCGAAGCAATAATGGTTGTAAACGCCTTTACCCGAACTGAATCGCCGCTTTGGGCGTGTGATAGGTAGCCGGCAAACATCAGAAGCGCGAAGAAATATTTCATGGGGTTGTCTTTGGCTTTAAGACAACCCGCCCATGATTCACCCCCATGTGAGGGTTAGATTTATTCGCTCCGCAGTGATTGGGTGGGATTCGCCACCGCAGCCCGGAGTGCCTGCAGACCTACAATAGACACGGCTAACACCAAGGCGAGCCCGCCGGCGGCAGGGAATACCCACCAGGCAATGTCGACGCGGTAAGGGTAGCGGCTGAGGAACCAGTTGAGTACCCACCAGCCCAGCGGGGCGGACAAAACAAAAGCAATGAGTACGAGCCTGGAGAAATCACGGGTGATCAATGCAACCAGGTTAGTCACCGTTGCTCCCATGACCTTGCGAATACCAATCTCCTTAGTACGTTGTTCGGCAGTAAATGCAGCCAACCCAAACAATCCGAGACAAGTAATGAAGATGGCCAGTCCGGCGAAGATGCTGGAAAGTCTGCTGATGAGGTCAATCACGCCAAACTTTTGATCGAAGGCCCAGTCGGCAAACCGAAAGGCAAAGGGATAGTTAGGATTGATTTTTTTCATCACATCTTCCACTTTGGCAATGGATCCTTTGAGGTCGTCTGTCTTTTCAAGTCGTATGGATACTGTGCTGCTCCAGTCTGGCTGGAATACGAGTATCAATGGTGCAACGGGCTGGAAGGGAGAATCCATTACCACGTTGTCCATCACGCCAATGATGTTGTATTTGCCACCCCACAGGTTCAACTGTTTGCCCACAGGATCGGCCATACCCATCACATCGGCGGCAGCCTGGTTGATCAGGACTGCAGATGAGTCGCTTTTGAAATCGCGTGAGAAATCCCGCCCCGCCAATAGTTTGATGCCCATGGTGGCCGTGTAGTCGTAGTCACTGGCGATGGTTGAAAAATTCACCCGCTTGCCTGGGTCCATGCCCGGCCACTCTACGGTGTTGGATGAGAAGATGTCTGTAATGGGGCTGTTGGAGTGGGCCACTGATTTAACTACCCCGGTTGCCATCAATTGTTGACGCACCGACTCGAAATTGGTTTCAATCTCGGCAGTTGTCCAGATCATCATTAGATTTTCCTTGTCATAGCCGACCGTACGGTTCTTCACGTGCTGAATCTGTTGGTATATCACCAAAGTCCAAATGATGAGGAAAATAGAAAGGCCAAACTGAAGGGTCACGAGTACTTTTCGCGGAGTACTGGCCTGCCTACCGGCATGTACTTTTCCTTTGAGCACCTTGGCCGGCTGGAAAGCGGACAGATACAAGGCAGGGTAACTTCCCGAGACCACACCGGTAACTAGGATGATGGCCAAACTGGCACCCCATAACCAGGGATTGGTGTAATCAATGAGGAGCTGTTTGTTGACGAGTTGGTTATACAGGGGAAGCGCCAGTTCAATAATCACTATGGCTGTTATGAATGCCAGCGTAGTAATCAACAGCGACTCACCCAGGAACTGCGCAATCAGTTCATTGCGCCGCGATCCGATGCTCTTCCGGATTCCTACTTCTCGCGCACGGCTCTCTGACCTGGCGGTTGCGAGGTTCATGAAATTGATGCACGCAATAATCAGGATCAATGAGGCGATAGCAGAGAAAAGCTGGACGTATTCAATCATGCCACCGGATGGTTTTCCGTTTTCAAACTGACTATGCAACCTCAGTTGAGACAGGGGATACAGAAACAACTCAGCAGTCGCATCTTCCTTGGGATTGTTGTCCTTTACGATGTCTTTGATAGATGCATTGGCCTGATCAAGTGATGCACCAGCGTGAAGTTGCACGAACATCTGGAAGGAATGATTTCCCCAGCTCTTCTTGCTGTTTTGCACCCATTCATTGTGTGCCTCGAAATATGCGAAGGGCATTAGGTATTCAAATTTGAGCGAAGATTGGGCTGGCACATCTTTCACAATGGCACCCACTTTAACTTCCCGTTGGTTGTCCACGAGAATCGTCTTATTCAGCGGATCCTCCTCGCCAAATAGTGCCTGGGCGGTGGAGGCGGTGAGCACGATTGATGTTGCATCCGCCAATGCCGCGTCTGTTCCCTGGACCACTTCAAAGCTGAACATCTTGAGAAAGTCTTCCGATACGGCCAATCCATTTTTGTTGATTTTGGTATCGCCATGGGTGAGCAAACTTCCTTCACCCCAGTTGGCGACTGCCATATACTTGATCTCACTCACTTTGGATTTGGCGACATCGATCAGTGGCAAGGGAACGGGTCGGTCTGTTGAAATACCATCTGCAAATGTCTGATTCATGTAGACCTGATACAGGTCATCGTAGTTCTTGTGAAACTTATTGAATGACATTTCATCTGCTACCCACAGGAATATCAAAGCCGAACTGGCCAGGCCCACTGAAAGTCCGGCAATGTTAATGGCGGAATACACCGAATGCTTGGTGATGTTCCTGAAGGCAATCTTGAGGTAATTGTACAGCATGGCAGCGGTTATTATTCCTTGGCCTGTTCACATATCGGGCCAAATCGGCATTGGCCGCCCCGGAATGAGAAAAGCGCGATTTTTGTAACAATTATCGTCCGATCTTGACCTGCAGCGTCCGCTATCGGACGTTTTGACCCTTATAGAGATCCTCGTAGGTGAGTCTGGAAGGGGCTTGGCCGCCTCCTCGGATTATGCCGACGTGCATCAATAATACCGTGCCCATCATCAAGAAGACCAGGCTGTACCCGATGCTAAAGACCAGCGGGTTGTAAGCGGAGAAGCCCTCGTAGGAAAAAACGTCATACGCAAAGACCAGCAAGCCCAGCACAATGGATGCACTGAGAAAGGTAGAGCCCATGCGTTGGTTTACCCAGGCGCGCAAGACCAGGATCACCGCGTTGAGCATCACCAGGCCGCAGAAGGCAATATAAACACTGATCCATTCCGTGAAAGTGGACGGTGCGGCGAACAAGGCAAAGGCCACGAAGAAGACATTGCAAGCAATCAGGAAATACTTCAAAATGCGATACTGCTCTTTGGGATATACGTAACTGAGGTACTGTGATGCCCAAATCATGGTCAGGAAAAGTGTGACATATTCAATCCGGATCATGGCATGCCAACTGAAGTCCGGCATGTAGGAAATGAAAATGTACATATTGGAAAACCCAACCCGGACGGACCAGGTGAGACAAAGGAGGGCGAAATAAAGAATTACTTTTTTGCGATCCTTAATGAAGTAAATAACAAAGAAGCCGATGGCTACCAAACCAAGCAGCCCTGACTCGATCAAGTTGCTGGTCTCGGCAATGCTCCGATGATGTTGCATCAGGGCCGCGCTCCCCATATAAATCGGATCCTTGACGCCACCAACATGGTGACTGAAATTGCTCACGCGCAACAAGAGTCTGATGGTGTCCGTGCCCGGCTCAAACAGAACAGTTTGTGGCATCCACTGCGGGGTATAGGCATCGGCAGACAAGCCGACTTTTCCATTGGCCGCTACCTCTTTGTCATTAATCCATAGGGAATAGCTGGAATAAATCTGCGGAATTTCCAGCGCCAGGGTTCCGGTATTCGGAGCGACCAGAATGCGCAATGAATAGGTACCATAGCCGAAGCCTTCGTTGTTGGCCCGTGTCTCATTCCAGACATGTGGGAAGTCGGTTGGTACATAGTCCCCGGCACGGAGTTCATCCGGAAAAATAAGTTGGTTGTCATAGAAGTTCCAGGTGCCGTTCAGCGCAACACGCTCATGACCCAAATCCAGGGCTCGTGCATCCAGAATCCCCCTGGAAGCGGTCGGGCCTGCAAAGGACAGGGTACCAAGAAGTACTGCCAGAACTGCTAAAAGGGCCGTTTTCATGGAAATAACAATTAGAACCTAACGCAAGTTAGGATAACATTGCATAATCTGAAATGGGTGATGTATGTTGTAGGCGAATTAACTATAAGGGCGAAAGCCCTATTGGTAGTTGCCGTGGTACTTCATCTCCTTTTCCCGTTCCGACTCAGCCTTTTCGCGCTTGATGCGCACTTTGGCAACAGGCCCTACCATGATGGGAACCGTCTCGACTTCTACGTTGGCCAGCTCCAGCCCATACATTTCCTCGGTGCTCAGGCTATGCCGTTTGATAAAACGATAGCCTTGAATAATCAGGTTATCAAAAGAAGATATTTCGCTGTCCACCGACGCGAGTGAATGTAGCATGATGAACTTGAAGTCTGAAGGCATGCTGTGCCGCTGAAGTGAGTCGTAGTGGCTGATCAAATCGATCTCACCTGTTTCGGCCATGTCGTGCAGGATCTTTGCAAAGAGCAGATTCACCCGGTGGTCGGCCTTGAACCCCAGTTTGATCCGCACAAAGAAACACTTCCGCGGGATAACGGTATCAACGGAATATTTGGACGTATACGGACTGTCTACGGTGTCAACGTGCAGAAACCAGTATACATCGGCACGCTTTGGTCTCTTTTTGAATATGGAATAAATAATGTTGGAATCGATATACCGCTTGCTGTCGGCCACAGCCATAAACACCAGGTTGGTAGCCTCCTTGGGAATCGTAGTATCCGCCTGCAGGTCCTGAATGAGCGGGACGTAATGCTTCAGGTCAACAAACTCGGTATGGCGGTCACGCAGGTTTCGGGCCTTGAGCAGGATAAACATGATCATGAAGAACACCGAAGCGATGGCGAACGTGAACCAGCCTCCATGGGGGAACTTGTCGAGGTTAGAAATCAGGAACATGCCTTCCAGGGAAAAGAAAATAAACGCCAATACCGATGACCGCAGGCGCGATTTTTTCACCATCGTGAAATAGTATACCAGCAGGGTGGTGGTCATTAACATGTCGATAGTGATGGCGAGGCCATAGGCACCTTCCATATTCACAGATTTCTGAAAATACAGTACTACCATGATGGTGCCTGCAAGCAGTACCCAATTGATCGCCGGCAGGTAGATCTGGCCTTTCATCTTGCTGGGATACCGCACTCGGGTGCTGGGCCACAGTTTGAGCTTCATGGCTTCGTTTACGAGGGTGAACGTACCGGATATCAAAGCCTGACTGGCGATAATGGCAGCTGCCGTAGCGATCACGATGCTGAAGATGAGCAGTGACTCGGGTATGATGGAATAAAAGGGGATCTGCTCATTGAGATAGGTGCCCTGCTTGGTCAGCAGCCAGGCTGCTTGTCCGAAGTAGTTCAACAGCAGACAGGTGACCACAAATATCCAGCCTACCCGGATATTGCTCTTGCCGCAATGGCCAAGGTCGGAATACATGGCCTCGGCTCCGGTGGTACACAGGAATACAGCACCGAGTATCCAGAACCCTCCTGGAAAAGTGGTCAGCAGATTCCAGGCATACCAGGGATTCACGGCTTTGAGTACCGACAGATTTCCCATCAAGTGCACCAGTCCGATGCCCCCGATAAAGACGAACCAAATGGTCATGATGGGACCGAAAATCCATCCTACTACGTTGGTGCCGAATTGCTGAAAGAAGAATAACAGAATCAAAATGCCGATAACAATGGGTACCGTTGGAATGTCAGGATAGTCGATGGTAAGACCTTCTACAGCCGCAGCGATACTAAATGAGGGTGTGATAAATCCGTCTGCGATGATGGCAGCGCAGCCGATGATGGCGGGGAAAATCACCCATGCCCCTTTGTATTTGCGCACGAGGGCGTACAAGGCAAATATTCCACCTTCACCTTTGTTGTCGGCGTTGAGGGCCAGGTATACATACTTGATGGTGGTAATCAGGGTAAGTGTCCAGAAGACACAGGACGCGCCACCGATGACGAGTTCTTCTGTAATGAGATGGCCATCGACAATGGCACGGAAAACATAGAGCGGTGAGGTACCAATATCTCCATAGATAATTCCGAGCGACACCAGCACACCGGCGGCCGTGAGCTGATACTTGGTTAGATCTTTAGAACCGTCCATAGGGGGGTGCCAGAATTAGCAATGGGAATTGATTGTCGGAGTGGGTCCGTCAATCCATATAAATCCGATAGGAAAAGGAAAGTGACCGGCTGTTGCAAAAGGGTATGGTGGCCTGCCCAGGTCTGTGCGTTGCAAACGCTTGAAATTGAATTTGGGCATCAGTAACTCGGTGTAAAACCGTAAAAACCGGGGCGAATTTACACGATTGGCGTGCAAATTGTCATTTCGTCTAAAATTTATTTGGAGGCCCGGTAGGGGGCCCGCCAAACCACCGTACTTTTGCCCCGGATTAACCAAATAACCTATGAATAAATTGATAGTTGTCGTGCTTTTCGCAGCGGTTTTGGCTGGCTGCGGCGGAGCTGAAAATGCTAAACTGAAATCCCAGCTTGACTCATTGCAAAACGAGTTGCAGGTGAGTCAGCAAATGGCGCAAACACTCCAGGAGGTAGGCACGCTGATGGATTCCATCGATGCCAACCGTCAGGTGTTGCGCGTCAACATGGTAGAGGGCACCACCTATTCGGCCTACACCAGCCGGATGAAAGACCTCAATAACTACGTTAAAGAAACACAGTCAAAAATCGGTGACCTGGAGAAAGCCCTCAAGAAATCAAAAGCCAACTCCAATGCATTTGCCGCTACAGTGAAGAAGCTGAAGGCGGACCTGGAAACCAAGAATGCAGAAATCACCTCGTTGCAGCAAAAGGTGCAGGAACTGGGTACTGAAAATCAGAACCAGAAGATCACCATCGATATGCAAGAGGCTGAGCTCAATGACAAGCAGGCACAGATCGAAGCGAAGCAACAAGAGCTGGCACTGATCGAAGCGCGTATTCAGGAGTTGATGGTGCAGAGCAAAATGAGCGAAGCAGATTCTTACTTTGCCCGCGGACAGGCTGTTGAAGAAGCCGCCAACCGCACCAAACTCGCTCCACGCAAGAAAAAAGATACCCTCAAGGAAGCCCTTGAGTTGTACAAGAAAGCCCTCTCCCTTGGAAACGATAAGGCGAAAGCTAAAGTGGATGAGTTGGAGAAGCGGGTGAAGTAATCCGCACCCAGGCATCAATAAAAAAGCCCCGAATAACCGGGGCTTTTTTATTGGCTTAGATTGAAGTTAGTCGATGCTGATCAGGTAGGCCACATAAGCTATATATGACATCAGCAAAATGAAGGCCTCCCAGCGATCCAGTTTACGGGTGTTCAGGGTAAACATAAAGATCATCAGGATGATGGTCGATGCCATGAGCACCTGAATGTCAAAATTCATAGCAGTGCTATAGGGGATCGGGTGAATTACGCCGGTGATACCGAGGATAAAGAAGATGTTGAAAATATTCGATCCCACCACGTTACCGATGGCGATGTCCGTATTCTTGCGATAGGCCGCCACGCAGGATGTGGCTAATTCAGGCAAAGAGGTTCCGGCCGCCAGAATGGTAAGACCAATCAGCTTTTCGCTCAGTCCAAATGCGTGAGCAATGTCCAGGGCACTGTCTACCACGAGTTCACCACCACCGATCAGCATACCCAGTCCTGCAATTACCATCAACGTAGCCCGGCCGGTGCTGTATACTTTGATGGGTTCGCCTTCATCGATGTCCGAGGAGGTACGCATGGTGCGGTAGATATACATCAGGAACAGTCCAAAAAATACCAACAACACGATAGAATCAAACCGGCTCAGAAGATTGGTCGACGGGTTATCGGCAGGTCCTGGTCCCCACAAGTCCAGGTCGTTCACCAACACATACAGAACGCCGGCCGCGAGTAGAGAGAGCGGTACTTCATACTTGACGGTATTGCGTTGCACCACGAGTGGATAAATCAATCCGGCTACACCCAGGATAAACAACAGGTTAAAGTTGTTGCTTCCCACCACGTTACCAAATGAGGCGTCATTTTTGCCCTGCAAAGCAGAAACAAGACTTACAACCAGTTCAGGCATGGAGGTACCAAATGCAACCACCGTAAGACCAATGGCCAGGTTGGAAATACCATTTTTCTTGGCAATGGATGATGCACCATTGACCAGAAAGTCGGCTCCGAAAATCAGGATGGCAAAGCCAACCAGGAGCAGGAGGATAGCAACAAACATAGGTTCAGGGTTAGTTTAGGCAGGGTAATTTAAAACCATTTTTTGTATTTGAAATACCAGATCATCCCAAAAACGATTAACACCATTCCAAACCAAACCTCGTAGTAGCCCCATTGCCAGTGCAATTCGGGCATGTTGTCAAAATTCATCCCGTAGATACCCACGATGAAGGTGAGGGGCATGAATATGGTGGAGATCACCGTGAGCACCTTCATCACTTCATTCATGCGGGTGTTCATGGTGTTGATGTGGATATCTACGAGACTGGAGGTGAGGTCCTTGTAGGTGTCCATGGAGTCGATGAGATGCACCACGTGATCATACACATCATCGAAGTAGCGCATGCTACCGTTATCAATGAATCCGGTCTCGTCTTTAGCCAGTTTACTTAGGGCATCCCGTAACGGGTAAAGCGCCTTGCGGAGATAAATCAACTCTTTCTTGATCTTCTGGATTTTCTGGAAGGTCTTATTGGTGGGGCGTTCATAAATATCATCCTCCACCTGCTCGATTTGCTGGCCCACCTCATCCAGAACGATATAGTAGTTGTCAACAATAATATCAATCAAGCGGTAGAGAAGATAGTCAGCCTTGCGTTGCCTCAAACGACCGGAGCTTTGCTTGATGCGGTCACGCAAAGGACCAAACAGGTCACCTTCCTTTTCCTGGAAGGAGAGGAGGTAGTCGCGGCCGAGGACGAAACTGATCTGCTCGTATTCAATCTTCTTCTCCTGAATGCGATAAAGCATTTTCATAGTGAAGAAGAGATAATCATCAAACTCTTCGGCTTTGGGCTGATGGTCGCTCAGTACATCTTCAATGAGCAGGGGATGTAGTTTGAAATGCTTGCCCAGTTTTTGCACAATCGGCCTGTCGTGGAGGCCGTCGACGTTCACCCAGTTAACCTGGTGGGGCTTTAGCTGGGTAAGTAGCTCATCAACCGGAATATCGGCTTGCATACCATACTCCTTGTCGTTGTACTGGATCAGCTCCAGGATTACCTGGTTGTCGCTGGGTGCCTTGGCCTCAATACCTGTTGTCTTTTGTTTTGCCATTATGCCGGAGCGTTGGGAGTGTTTCGATAAGTGACCAAGCGGAGCGGCATCGCCAGTTCAACCCCTTCCCGGTCAAAACGATTCTTGACTGACTTCAATACATCGCATTTCAGATCAAAGCCATTGTTTGGATTTTCGGCCCAGGCATATGCCCTCAACTGCACGGCCAATTCGGTGATTCCCATCACCCGTACCATCACGGCTGTTTCACCTTTGGCCAGCTCTGCAGGGGTTCGGTTGTCAATACAATAGGGGTGCTGGGAGGCCTCTTCCCTCAGGATTTGCTGGGCAAGGTCGATGTTTGCCTCGAGGGATATACCCAGCTCAATGAACATACATATCTTTTCGTCCGTCAGCGTTGAGTTGATGATCACCTCATTGCTGATCACTGCATTGGGGATTACAATGCGGCGATTTTCAAAGTCTTTGATGATCACATGGCGCAGGGTAATGTCTTCCACATCGCCGGTGTACAACTGTCCGATCTTCACCCGGTCACCTACGCTCAACGGCCGGAAGATGACCAGAAACACTCCGCTGATAATATTGGAGAATGCACTCTGGGAGGCAAAACCTACGATGGCAGCCAGGATACCGGCACCGGTGAGGATGGTATTTCCAAACGTGCGCAGCGCAGGCACGGAACGAAATATGATTACACTGGCGATGAGGAATATAAGGAAGTCAACTGCGTTCTTGAAAAAATTGTAACGGGTCGGGTCGACATTAAGCTTGCGGGCGGCACCCCTGAAAAAGCGACCGACCAGAAATCGCATCACCCGACCTACAATAAAGGCGATCACCAGCACGATGATGGCGAAGAAAACCTGTTCCCACTGTTTATCCATATCGCTCATGGGGCCAAATTAGTCATAAGTGGATTGTGGAGGTAGTGCCCGCAGGTTTTTTTGCCTTTGACCCGCCCGGACCAGCCATGGATCGGTCAATGGCTGTTATATTGCGATCCATGTCTTTAAAACTCGACGACATTAAGGCACCCATAGCCCGTGAGATGGAGGATTTTGAGCAAAAATTCCGTGCCTCCATGCACACCAAGGTGCTGTTGCTCGACAAAATCATGAACTACATCGTAAAGCGCAAGGGCAAACAGGTGCGCCCGATGTTTGTGTTCCTCAGCGCCGGCACATGCGGTACCATTTCAGAGTCTACTTTCCGCGGGGCATCCCTCATTGAACTGCTGCATACCGCGTCGCTGGTGCACGACGACGTGGTTGATGATTCTGATTATCGGAGAGGCTTCTTTTCGATTAATGCGTTGTGGAAAAATAAGATTGCGGTGCTCGTGGGTGATTTCCTGTTGTCCCGGGGACTTATGCTTTCGATCCAGCACAATGAAATTGCACTCCTGAGCATCGTGAACAATGCCGTGAATGAAATGAGCGAAGGGGAGTTGTTGCAGATGGAAAAGGCCCGGCACCTGGATATTGACGAAGGGGTGTACTATGAGATTATCCGACAGAAGACGGCTTCGCTGATAGCGTCGTGCTGTGCTGTTGGCGCCACGTCGGTTGGTGCGGACGAAGCGACGGTTGCGAAAATGAAATTGTTCGGTCAGCATATCGGCATGGCCTTTCAAATTAAAGATGACCTCTTCGACTATGGTGACGATGAAATAGGCAAGCCGGTAGGGATCGACATCAAGGAGAAGAAGATGACCCTGCCGCTGATCCATGCGTTGTCCAAGGCCTCATGGCTGGAGCGCAGACGCATTGCTCACATCGTGAGGCGCGAAAGCGACAAGCCAAAGAAGGTGCGTGAAGTGATTGAGTTTGTGAAGAAATCTGGTGGTATAGAATATGCCCAGGCCGCAATGGAAAGATACCATCAGCAAGCACTTCAGATATTGAAGGAGTTCCCTGAATCGAACTACAAGACGTCGCTGGGTCAGTTGGTGGAATACACCATCAATCGGGCTGTTTGATTACCGGCTTACGCGTTCGCGTCCGGCCTCCAGAATCGCATAGTTTTTCCAGTTCTGAAAGGTTTCCTGATCGAGGGTATTGCCTGCTGCTCCTGTGTTATTGGGCGTAAACACACCTTCAGATTCCCACCACTGACGAGCCATTTCCCTAGCTTTGCTTTTGTCTACTTCGAAATAATTAATTACAGAATCGGATACGATCCAGGGTTTATCGACAGAGGCATACTTTTCGAATATCATGGAACGCATCTGGGTGCCGCTGGACTGATTCTGAAAGTGTGAAACGGTGTATGACAGTGTTTCAGGTTCGGTCATCACCAGGTCCCAGTATTTCTTGCTGGAAACCACCTGTGACGTTGTCAGCAGATAGCCAAAACCACGCTCAAGCGGTTCACGGGTAATGCGACAGGATGCTTTGAATTCCTTCTTTTTCTTTCCAAACAAATCGAGGAGTGCCATGATATCACGTATTATATACTCCTTAGATACTCCTGCAAGGGTAAATAGTTGCATGGCAGCCCCATTTTTTTGATAAAAAGGCCCTGAATCAACAAAACTGGGCAGTGAACTGTTGTGCTAGTGCGGCGAAGGTTGCCCCGTGGGTTTGGGCTTCTGAGCGGCTCGGCGCTGCAAATACCGCTCATAGTTCACAAAGAAGTCCTCCATTTTCTCGGCCGGTAGGCCCTTGGCGATGATCTTATGCTGTGCATCCAATATGTACACGCTGGGTGTCTGGTCGGCATAATAGAAATTGGTATAGGCACCCACATAGCTCCGCGGACCGTTCACGGTGATCCAGGGCATTTTCATTTCCTTGATGTAGTCTTTCAGTTTTTGAATCGATGTGTCTGCACTCACGGCGAAAACCTCAAAACTTAACTTCAATGCACTCTTGTTGTAAAAGGCCACCAGCTTTGGTGTTTCTTCCCGACAATGCCCGCAGTCGGGATCGAAAATATACAGGATGGTGTATTTACGCTTAATGTCATACATAGACCGGGGTTGAAAATTGACATCCTGCATTTTCAGGTTGGCACCGGTTTTTCCAATCAGGCTGCCGCGGATCTTGTCGGCATAATCCTTAACGTTTCGCTTCAGACTGGCATCCATCCAATAATCCATTTCACCGGAGAGGATGTATTTGTCTGCCAATCGCACATACAATTCATCCAAACCCATGATGGCAGGTTTGGAGTATTTATACACGCAATTCCAAACCAGATACTTATAGGTCTCTTTATTGACTTTGGCCTTGGAAATCAGCGCGTCAATAACGGGCATCAAACTATCCGGAGTTTGAACAAACAACTTGTCCAGGTATTCATTCAGCTTTTCCGTGTAGTACGGACGCGGCAACCGGGTCATGGCATCATCGGCCAAGTTCAGGTTGTCGAAGAAATGTTTTCGATAGTACCGAAGTTGAAAGGTAGAGTCGATGGTGCCATCGGGCTTTTTGGGCGCTACTGGGATATCAATGGGTTTGGTTACACGCATTAACCTGGCAAACATGGTCGTGGGGTGATCTGTAATCAACTTATCCTGGTGGGCCATGACCCGGTCATTGATCACCTTGAACGCTTCGCGCGCTTCTTTTTTCTGATCTTCCGTGAGCGTGCTGTCGCGCAAGATTTTCAGGTGAGGGTCTGCTACCTTATGTTCACTGTTCAGGTATTGCATGTTTGTGAAGTACAATTCATTGTCTTCATCGCCGGTCACTTTCATATTCAGGATGTAATCGTCAGCGGCTGTTTCCATGCGGAAGTGCTGACTCTTACCGAGCAGGAATTCCAGAACTTTGATCTTATTCATCGCCAAGAAATATGCGCCCTCGTCAAGGCGGACCTTTCCGTCGAAGTGGAAATTACCCTGCTTGTCGCATCGGGCGGTATCGACCGAGTAAGTACTCTCTCCAATATAGCGGCCGAGATACACCGTCGTATCCTTTAGGCCCTTTACTGAAAAATCAATTTTGTAGCCCGTCTGCGCCTGCGCTGGCTGGCCCAGGATGAACAGTGTCATGGCAAGAAATCCGAGTCTCATAGTCGTCTGCATCGGGTCAAATTTCTCATTTTTCCATTTAACGGCAATTAATGTTCCAGGATTGTGGGAGGTGACCCCCGGGCGATACAGAGGATGGGAGTAAGCATTCTTTTACGTTATTTTGCGCACCAGAAATGTCGATCGAAGTATCCTCCATCAGCAAAGTATTCGGCCAGCAAAGGGCCGTCGATCAGATTTCCTTTTCCGTAGGCGAGGGAGAGATCGTTGGCTTCCTGGGACCCAACGGGGCCGGGAAATCTACGACCATGAAGATGATCACGGCGGCGCTGCCAGCAACGGAGGGATCAATCCGGGTAGGTGGACTATCAGTAGCCAATGAACCCATGGCCATCAAGCGCCTCACGGGCTACCTTCCTGAGCACAACCCGCTTTACCTCGACATGTATGTGCATGAGTACCTCCTGTTCATGGCCAGTTTGTACAACATCAAGGGCAAAGCTGGCAGACTCCGGGTGGAAGAGATGGTGATTTTGTGTGGATTGACCGAAGAGCAAAATAAGCGGATCGGCATGCTCTCCAAAGGCTACCGCCAACGGGTAGGGCTGGCGCAAGCCTTGATCCATGACCCGGCCGTACTGGTGCTTGATGAGCCGACATCCGGTCTTGACCCTAATCAATTGATTGAAATCAGAAACCTCATCCGCAAGGTGAGTGAGCATAAGACGGTGTTGTTTTCATCGCATATCCTCCAGGAAGTAGAAGCCTTGTGCAACCGGGTGATCGTTATCCATAAAGGAAAGATTGTTGCTGATGACCAGTTGGAACACCTGTTGAAAAGAGGCGGCGATCAGCTTATAGTAGAATTTGACAAAGCACCACCGCCCATGCTCCTTGAGCAGCTTCCAGGCATACACGGCGTTGTGGTGCTGGCTCCGACCAAATTTCAGATTAAAACCGACCGCGGGGTAGATGTCCGCGACCACGTGGTGAAGTTGGCCATGACCCATGGGTTATCCCTTCGTGAACTGCGGCAAGAAGAGTATTCGCTCGAGTCCGTATTTGGTGAACTAACCCAACGCCCTGCATGATCCCGGTGTTCATCAAAGAGATCAACAGTTTCCTCAACTCCCTCATGGGATATCTGGTGATTGCTGTATTCCTGGTGGCAATGGGCTTGCTGATGTGGGTGTTTCCTGAAACGTCTGTATTGGAATATGGCTATGCCGAGATGGGCACTTTATTTTCTACCGGACCCTATGTATTGATATTTCTGGTGCCCGCTATCACCATGCGGAGTTTTGCCGAAGAGCGGAAACTGGGCACCCTTGATTTACTGATGACAAAGCCCGTAACGGAGACTGGCGTTGTTATCGGAAAATTCCTGGCGGCGTTTGCATTGGTGGTGCTCTCGGTGCTGCCCACGGTGGTGTATTATTTTGCCTTGTCTTCTCTGGCAAGCCCGGCCGGCAATATCGATACGCCGGGTGTAATAGGTTCCTATATCGGACTGGTGTTGCTGGGCGGTGTATTCTGTACCATCGGCTTGTTCGCTTCATCAATCAGCACCAACCAAATTGTATCCTTTATTCTGGCTGCCTTCTTTTGTTTTTTGTTTTACACTGGCTTCGATGCGGTATCGTCGTTGTTTGCGGATGGCAGCCTGGCTTTGCTTGCCAAGCAGTGGGGAATTTTGTACCACTATGAATCTTTGAGCAAAGGCCTGATCGACAGCCGGGACCTGGTTTATTTCATTTCATTGGGCGGGGTATGGTTGTTGGCTGCCAAAACCGTTTTATCCAGCCGCACATGGTGAATGGAAAGAAATATGGCGACTGGTTGTTGCTGGCCAACGGGCTGGTCTTTGCCCTGGTGCTGAACCAGTTGGCGTCGCTATATTTTTTCCGGGTCGATCTCACGGAAGAGTCGCGATACACCATGAAGACACCCACCCGGGCATTGCTTGAATCGCTGGATGATGACGTGTATGTGGAGGTATACCTCGAAGGAAACATCAATGCCGGGTTCCAGCGATTGTACAAAGCCGTGGGTGAAACGTTGGAGGAATTCAGGGTGTATTCCAATAATAAGGTGCATTACACCTTTCAGGACCCCGCTGCCGCGAAGGGACAAGAAGCGCGTAAAGAATTTATGCTGGAGCTGGCCGGAAAGGGTATCCAGCCAATGAATGTTATTGCCAACCAGGATGGCCGTCGCACGGAGAAACTGGTGTTCCCCGGTGCCGTGATCTCCTATGGAGGAGCGGAAGAAGGTGTGATGCTCGTGAAAGGGAATCGTGCTCAGGGCTCAGACGAAGTCTTGAATCAATCCATTGAAGGACTTGAATATCAGTTTGCACTGGCGATTGAGAAACTTGCGGGCCTGGATCGCAAGAAGGTGGGATGGGTGACCGGCCATGGCGAACTGGATAGTCTGCAGGCAGCTGGTTTTACATCCGCTTTGCGTGCCTCATTTGATTTGGTGCCTGCCAGGCTCAATAGGAATTTACCCAAGGAACTCGATGTTTTGATCATTGCCCGACCCACGCGCCTGTATTCACCAGCAGACAAATTTTATCTCGATCAATTCATCATGCGCGGCGGATCCGTGCTAGTGCTGATCGACCGCCTCGAGGCTTCCATGGACAGCGTGTCGATGCCAGACTACTTTGCGCGACCTTTCGAAACAGGACTTGAAGATCCACTCTTCCATTACGGCGTGCGTGTTAATCCCGATGCCGTTCAGGATCTTCAAGCCCTCCGTTTTCCGGTGATCACAGGTAACCTGGGGGGTAAACCACAAATGACACCGATTGAATGGCCATTCTTTCCTTTGGTCAATCAATATGCTGATCATCCAGCCACCCGCAATATGGATGTCACACCATTGCGTATGGCAAGCAGCCTGGATACCGTGAAGGCCATTGGTATTCGTAAGACGCCGTTGCTGTTCACTTCAGCATATGCTCGACGCGTCGCTTCACCGGTTAAAATGAGCATCAACGACCTGCGCAAGGACATCCGGCCTGAGAACTTTAATGCGGGACCCATACCGGTCGCGTACCTGCTGGAGGGCGACTTTACATCTGTCTTTAAAAACCGGTTTCTACCTGATGGAGTTGACAGTATAGGTTATCGGTCCAAAGGTAAGCCCGCCAAAATATTAGTCGTGGGTGATGGCGACCTGGCGCGCAATGAAATCAATCCGCGTAACGGACAACCGCAACCACTGGGCTTCGATGGATTCACCAACACCACGTATGCCAATGCCGAGTTGTTGATGAATATGGTGGCGTACCTTGCCGATGATCATGGATTGATCACCGCCAGAACCAAGGACATCAGGATACGCCCGCTTGACAAAGAGCAAATCAGGTCCGAAAGGTGGAAATGGCAGGCCATTAACCTGGTGTTGCCTGTGCTGTTGCTTGCTGCTATGGGAATGGTGAAAGCCTGGTGGCGACAAAAGCGTTATGGAAGCTTTACCCGGAAATAGCCGATGAGTGCCAAACGAAATACAACCCTGTTGATTTCACTCGCCTTCCTGGTGTTGGTGTCTTCGCTGCTGTTTGTTCTTGCCGACCGTAAGCGTGAAAGAGCCGTCGATCCCGATTATTTCAGAGCGGTTGCCTCCGAGAATATCGACCGCGTATTGCTTAAACATCACAGCAAAGAAATTGAGTTGAGCTTTACAAACAACCGGTGGCGGGTTAACAACACGTGGGATGCGGACAATCAAATGATCAAGGTATTGTTTGCGACCTTGCGACAGGCAGAGCCACGCAGGCCGGTAGCAGCAGCTTTGCGCGACAGTGTTTGTGCCAGACTTGAACGAGAAGGAGTTTTGGTAACCGTGTTTACGCAAGGACAGGAGCAGATGCGATTCTTTGCCGGCGGTAATACGCTGAAGACCGAGACCTGGTTTTGGAAAGGTGGGGAAAGTGAACCCTATCAGATGGTGATTCCGGGATACCGCGTGTTTGTTGCCGGAATATTGGAGTTGGATGAAAGCGGGTGGCGCAACAAGCGCATATTTGATTTCAACTGGAGAAACTTTAAATCATTCTCTGCCTTTTACAACAACGATCCCACGCAGAATTTTCAATTGGAATTCGACCGTGACCGGGTGGTGATGCGTCATGAGGATGCAGCCGATACTGCCAAACTTAACGGGTATCTTGATGCCGTTTCACTGTTGTTTGCCCGACGGTTTATTGATGCACAGGACCCCCATGCCGATAGTGTGGTTAAAGCCGGGCCATTGGCCAAACTGGAAATCAGAGATATCGCCGACCGCGCTTATGTGCTGGAGCTGTTCAGGCCTTCGCCCCGGAGCCAGGAAGTGATTGGGAGACTGGGTGATGGTCAGCGGGTTGCGCTCGACAAAGCCGATGTGGCTGAACTGGTGCGAAAGCGGGATTACTTCAAACAGGCCCGACACTGAAATTACCCGGTTTTCTGACGACGCCGGGTGTTTCCAGAACCTATTTTCTTTCTAACTTAGCGGGCGCAACCATTAACCACTGACGTTCATGAAGTTTATTGTTAACTCCAGCTACTTGCTGAAGCAACTATCGTATATCAACGGGGTAATTACCACCAATCCGGTTGTTCCCATCCTCGAGAATTTCCTTTTCGAAATTGACAAGAACCGGCTGACAGTGACGGCATCTGATCTTCAAACGTCTATGATCACAGAGATCACCGTGGAATCCAAAGAACGAGGCAATATTGCCGTTCCGGCCAGGATACTTCTCGACACCTTGAAGAACCTCCCTGACCAGCCTGTTACTTTTTCGGTAGATGACACCACCTATAGCATTGAATTGAGCTCCGACAACGGTCGGTATAAGTTGTCCGGAGAGAATGCCACCGATTTCCCAAAAGTTCCATCGGTGAGCAATGACTTCTCTGCGCAGATATCATCTGAGGTGCTGGCCCGTGCTATCAACAATACCATTTTTGCCACCAGCAACGACGAATTGCGTCCTGCGATGACTGGGGTGTATGTTAACCTCGGATCAAAGAACACTACGTTCGTGGCTACCGACGGTCACCGCCTGGTGCGTTATCGCCGTACGGATGTAAAATCCGACAGCGGCAATACCATCATCATCCCACGTAAGGCCCTCAACCTGCTGAAAGCAACGTTGCCTTCAGAGAATACGGATGTGACAATTGATTTCAACACGTCCAATGCTTTCTTCAAGTTTGGCAACATACGCATGATCTGCCGCCTGATCGATGAGCGCTTCCCGGATTATGAAAATGTAATTCCAACATCCAGCACAATCAAGATGACCATCAACCGGACTGACTTCCTCAGTTCGTTGAAGCGAATCTCCATTTACGCCAACAAGACCACACACCAGGTGCGTCTGAAGATTACCGGCAGTGAATTGCAGGTGTCGGCAGAAGACCTGGATTTCTCCAATGAAGCTAATGAAAGACTCTCCTGCGAACACGAAGGAGAAGACATCGAAATCGGATTCAATGCCCGGTTCATGGTCGAGATGCTGAGTAACCTGGATACGGATCAAATAAAATTGAATATGTCGGCCCCCAACAAAGCGGGTGTGATCCTTCCGGTGGAAAAAGACAAGAGCGAAGATATTCTGATGCTCGTGATGCCGGTGATGTTGAATCAATATGTTTAGGATACCTGAATAGCTTGTTATTTTTAAAAAGCTGCTAAATGGCAGCTTTTTTTGTTACCTACAGGTAGCGCAAATTTGAGCTCTGATAACCAATAAGGAAGTTCGATAGCTATGTACTATCGTCGTTTACTAATACAATTCTGGATCATGGTTGGCCTGATACTGGCATTGCTACTTGTTTTGTGGTTACGTGTGAATTATAAGTATCAGAATAATACAATCATGTTTAGTATTATGGGATTGATGCCCGCTACCGGTCTGGGATTTTTGATCTGGAATTATGTTCAGGATCGACAGATAGCGTTCAAACGCGAAATAGAAGTAAAGCTTATGAATTTGGGTTATGCATATATGAGTGAACGACCATTGACTTTTGGTGAGACTATTGAAAGCGCTCCTTCTATCCTAATCAATGGGTTGCCAATCGGAAGTTTTACTTATGAGAAGCGATATGAAAGAATGATTCGGGTCAGGAATCAAATTGGTGTTGAGCTACTTCTTCACGCCAGCGTTATTATTGCGAAGTCTCGTGTAAGACTTGAGATCAGGAAGAAAGTTCGAGTGGATGATGCCAAAATAAAAAAGCCCTGAGCATCAGGGCTTTTTTTTGCGCGGATCACCAGAAAAATAGGTGTCTACTTTATGGTTGAGAAGTCAAATTGCGTCTCCAGAAACTTCGTGGTGAATTTGCCGGAACGGAACACCGCGTTATCCATCAATGCAAGGTGGAAGGGGATTGTGGTTTTTACGCCCTCAATCACAAACTCGCTCAGGGCGCGCTTCATCCGGGTGATGACCTCTTCGCGTGATTGCCCCGTTGTAATCAACTTCGCAATCATGGAATCGTAGTTGGGCGGGATGGTATAACCGGCATACACATGGCTGTCTACCCGCACGCCATGACCACCTGGCAGGTGAAGCGTAAGAATCTTACCCGGTGAAGGACGGAAGCCGTTCGCAGGATCTTCAGCGTTAATCCGGCACTCCATGGCAAAGAGGTTCGGGAAATAGTTGCGGCCGGAGATGGGTACGCCCGCAGCTACCTTGATTTGCTCCTTGATCAGGTCGTAGTCGGTAACCTCTTCGGTAATCGGATGCTCAACCTGGATTCGGGTATTCATTTCCATGAAATAGAAATCGCCGTGCTTGTCCACGAGGAACTCAATGGTTCCAACACCTTCGTAGTTAATGGCCTTTGCACCTTTGATCGCCGCTTCGCCCATGCGTTCACGGAGTTCCTGGCTTACAATCGGAGAAGGTGTCTCTTCCAACAACTTTTGGTGACGGCGTTGAATAGAGCAATCCCGCTCAGACAAATGGCAGGCCTTTCCGTATTGATCGCCTACAATCTGGATTTCAATATGACGGGGCTCTTCCACGAACTTCTCGAGGTAGAGACCATCGTTGCCAAAGGAGGCACCGGCTTCACGCTTCGCATCGTCCCAGGCTTTCTTGAATTCGCTCTCGTTGTTGATGATCCGCATGCCCTTGCCACCACCGCCGGCAGTAGCCTTGACAATAACAGGGTACTTGATCTCCTTGGCGATTTTCATGCCTTCCTCCAAAGAAGAAAGGAGACCGTCAGAACCTGGAATAACGGGTACACCGGCTTTCCGCATGGTATCCTTGGCGGTAGATTTGTCGCCCATGGATTCAATCATCGAGGGGCTGGGTCCGATAAACTTGATGCCGTACTCGTGGCAAACTTTGGAAAACTCAGTGCGTTCCGACAAAAATCCATAACCCGGATGGATGGCATCCGCGTTCGTAATTTCTGCCGCAGAAATGATGCGGGGAATATTGAGGTAAGACTCTTTGCTGGGGGCGGCGCCAATGCATACAGCTTCATCGGCGAAGCGCACGTGCAGGCTCTCACGGTCAGCGGTAGAGTACACTGCCACTGTCTTAATATCCATTTCCTTGCAGGTCCTGATTACGCGCAGCGCAATCTCTCCCCGGTTGGCAATTAGTATTTTCTTGAACATAGTTATTCCGTTTGAAAATGACCCGTAACCGATATCTCTTTGTTTAGTCGGGTTCTACGACAAACAATATCTGATCGTATTCTACCGGTGAGGAGTTTTCGATCATTGCCTTCACGACCGTGCCGGAAACTTCTGATTCAATTTCATTGAACAGTTTCATGGCTTCGATGATGCAGACGGTTTGTCCTTTGGTGACCTTATCACCTACGGAAATGAAGGGAGGGGAGTCGGGGTTGGCCGAGCGATAGAAGGTACCGATCATCGGCGACTTGATTTCAACTGTTGTTTTGGATGCAGCGGCAGGTTTTTCTGCTTTGGGGGTTACAGGTTGTGCAGCGGCTGCTGGCGCCAGCTGTTGCACCGGTGCGGTGTGCATGGCCACCATCGGAGCTGCAGAAGACTTTAATACCTTCTGATCAGGCTCGCGCTTCACATGGAGCTTCAATTCTTTGGTTTCAACATTGACTTCATTCAATCCTGACTGGGAGATGAAATCGATAAGGTCGCGTATTTCAGAGGTTTTCATTTCGCCTGGGTTTAATGGATTGGCTACCGCTTTGCCGTTGGATT
>DAOMGC010000025.1:0-47697 GCA_035430125.1 Cyclobacteriaceae bacterium
TCTGAATTCCCCTTCTCCTGAAGTACCTCTGTTAGCGGCCCTTGCCCTTCCGGCAGTCCCTAAACGCTAACCTATTCAAGGTATGGAAATGTTACCCCTTATCGGCGCCTCGTCAGTAATCACCATAGGCCTGAGCATAATCATCGGCACCCTCCTGTACAAGCGAAAATTGCGCCGGAATAAACAGGTAAACGAGGAACGCGCTCAACTGATTATCAAGGAAGCAGAGCTGCAGGCTGAAAACATCAAGAAAGACCGCATCCTTGAAGCCAAGGAGAAGTTCCTGAAAATGAAACAGGAATTTGAAGAAGAAGCCAACCGCAAGAAAAACCAGATCATCGCCAACGAGCAAAAGATCAAGCAGCGCGAGGCACAACTCTCCAAAGAACTCGAGCAAACCAAACGCAAAGAGGCTGATCTGGATGAAGAACGCCAGAGCCTGGCCCAGCAACACGAATTGGTGCGCAAGCGCAAAGAAGAACTGGACCGCTTTAACCAACAAAAGGTGCAGGTCCTTGAAAGTATCTCCAAGCTCACCGCCGACGAGGCCCGTGATCAGCTGGTACAATCGATGAAGGAAGAAGCCCAGGCCAAAGCCAACTCCTATATTAAAGACATCATGGAGCAGGCAAAGCTCACCGCCACCAAAGATGCCAAGAAACTGGTTATTGAAACCGTGCAGCGCACCGCTACTGAGCACGCAGTAGAAAACTCGGTGTCGATCTTCAACATCGAAAGCGACGATATTAAAGGTAAAATCATTGGTCGGGAAGGTCGCAACATCCGTGCCCTCGAAGCAGCCACTGGCGTAGAGTTCATTGTCGACGACACGCCGGAAGCCATTATTATTTCCGGGTTCGATCCAGTGCGCCGCGAAATCGCCCGGCTCTCGTTACACCGCCTGGTGCAGGATGGACGTATACACCCCGCCCGTATCGAAGAAATCGTGGCCAAGACCACCAAGAACATTGACGACGAAATTGTAGAAATCGGTGAACGAACCGTGATGGACCTGGGTATCCATGGCCTGGCACCAGAGCTGATCAAAATGATCGGCAGGATGCGTTTCCGCTCATCGTATGGTCAGAACCTTTTGCAACACTCCCGCGAGGTTGCTAATCTGTGCGCCATCATGGCCACTGAACTTGGACTCAATGTTAAACAAGCCAAGCGCGCCGGATTGCTTCATGATATTGGCAAAGTATGGCCTGAAGAACTCGAAAAGCCCCATGCTATCGTGGGCATGGAACTGGCGCAGAAATACAAAGAGCATCCTGTGGTGTGCAACGCCATTGGCGCTCACCACGATGAGATCGAGATGACCAGTCTTATCTCCCCCATTGTACAGGCTTGTGATGCCATCAGCGGTGCACGTCCCGGTGCACGACGTGAAGTGATTGAACAATACACACGCCGGTTAAAGGAATTGGAACAAGTAGGCCTCAGCTTTGACGGGGTCGACAAGTGCTTCGCCATTCAGGCCGGCCGCGAATTGCGGGTAATTGTGGATGCTGAAAAAGCCACGGATGAACGTGCGGGGCAATTAAGCTTTGAGATATCGCAAAAGATCGAACGCGACATGCAGTACCCCGGACAAATCAAGGTCACGGTAATCCGCGAAATGCGATCCGTCGCGTACGCGAAATAAGTCATCCTGAATCATGACAAAAGGCTCCTCGCAAGGGAGCCTTTTTGTTTACATTCGGAACAATTAAAAAATGACTCAAAATCCATTCCCGGTTACGGGCCTCACCACAGAAGAAATTCAGGCCAGCCGTGAAAAACATGGCAATAACACCCTGAAAGAAGACACCTCCCCGGGTTGGAAGAAAGCCCTGTTGTCAACCATTACGGAACCCATGTTCCTGCTGCTGGTGTTTGCGGCAATCCTGTATTTCGTTCTGGGCGAACTCCCCGAGGGAGTATTCATGCTCGCCGCCATCGTCCTGGTATCTGCCATCTCATTCTATCAGGATTCCAGGAGCCGGCATGCCATCGAAGCCCTGCGCAGTTATACTACGCCATTGGCGACCGTTGTCCGCAACAACAGGGTGGCGCAGGTACCTTCCTCAGAAATTGTAGTGGGCGACTTTGCGGTAGCCACTGAGGGGACCAGTATTGTAGCCGACGGTGAGATTGTACAAGCCAATGATTTCACGGTCAATGAATCTATCCTTACTGGTGAGGCATTTCCCGTGATGAAAACTGCTGACACCGCGGCCGACCATTTGGTTTATCAGGGTACTACGGTGGTGTCAGGGCTGGCCTTGATTAAAATCACATCGGTGGGCGGGGAAACAAGGTTAGGAAAAATTGGCACCTCAATTCAGGAAATTGCCGACGAATCCACTCCGCTTCAGCAACAAATCAATCGATTTGTGAAAATCATGGCCATTGTGGGTGGAATTGTATTTGTGATTATATGGTTCACCAACTACCTGAACTCCGGATTGTGGGTGGACAGTCTTCTGAAGGCGTTGACCCTGGCGATGTCCATATTGCCGGAGGAAATCCCGGTGGCATTCAGCACGTTCATGGCGCTGGGTGCCTGGCGGCTTATGAAAGAAGGGATCATCGTAAAGCAAACCCGTACCGTGGAGGCCCTGGGTTCAGCAACGGTGATCTGTACCGACAAAACAGGTACCATTACAGAAAACAGAATGGAGATGGCCTGGGCTTATGTTCATGAGGGACAAGAGGTGATTGATCAAGGTGTGTGGAGCACAATGCCTGCTCAGCACTTGCTGCGCACCGCCATGTGGGCGAGTGAACCAGTACCCTTTGACCCGATGGAGAAAGTGCTGCACGAATCGTATGGGAAACTGCCCAACGACCAACGGGCAAACTACCAGTTAATTCACGAGTACCCGCTTGGCGGAAAACCTCCGCGGATGACCCACGTGTTTGCCAATGCCGCAGGCAATCGGATAGTTGCATGCAAGGGTGCGCCGGAAGGAATCATTCGCAGCTCCGGATTGACTGACGACCAACAAAAGGCTGTGTTGGGCAAGGTACAAGAAGCCGCTGCCAGGGGACTTCGCGTTCTGGCCGTGGCCGAATCCGGCTGGGCTGGTGGCACGTTCCCTAAAGACCAACATGAATTACCCCTGAAGTTTCTGGGGCTGGTGGGGTTCTATGATCCTCCCAAAGAAAACATCCGAGAAGTGTTTGATCAGTTTAATGAAGCCGGCATCCAACTCAAAATCATTACCGGCGACAATGCATTTACAACCGAGGCCATAGCACGCCAGGCCGGATTCAGACACGCCGACCAGCTGCGTGACGGGAGTGAACTGATGGCTTTGCCTGAGGGCGAATTTGATCAAAAATGCCTCCGGACCTTTTTGTTTACGCGCATGTATCCGGAAGCCAAATTACGGGTAGTTCAATCTCTCAAAAAGCAGAACCATGTTGTGGCCATGACCGGTGACGGGGTGAATGACGGCCCTGCGCTGAAGGCAGCACACATCGGTATCGCGATGGGAAAGCGGGGAACCGAAATTGCAAAACAGGCGGCTTCCCTGATCATTACCGATGATAATCTCGGCAAAATGATCACTGCCATCGCCATGGGCAGGAAGATTTATGCCAATCTGAAGAAAGCGATCCAGTACATTATCTCGATCCATATTCCCATTGTCCTCACGGTATCCATTCCTTTGCTGATGGGCTGGATTTTTCCCAACATCTTCTCACCGGTACACGTGATCTTCCTCGAATTGATCATGGGACCAACCTGCTCTATCATCTACGAAAACGAGCCCTTGGAAAAAAATAGCATGCGACAGCCTCCGCGTCAGCTTACACAGACATTTCTAAACTGGCGCGAACTGTCACTTAGCCTGATTCAAGGTTTGGCCATTACCGCAGGAACCTTAGGGTGCTATCAATGGGCAATTCACAACGGCTATTCCGAACCCTTGACCCGGTCCATGGTCTTCATCACGCTGGTATCCGCCAACATCATGCTTACGCTGGTTAACCGATCATTTTACTATTCATTGATTGCCTGCTTCCGAACACGGAATTCCCTGCTGGTATGGATGATCATCATCACCCTTGGGTTGCTGATCGCTGTGCTTTACATTCCTCTTTTCGCCCACTTCTTTACCATGGTATCCCCAGAACCGATGCCAGCCCTGACTGCTACTTTCCTGGGTATGACATCTGTGGTGTGGTTTGAATTCTACAAATGGGTGAAGCGGGTCAGGCATCCAATTGCATGACTTGAATTCCGGCAACGGTTGATGTCCCCTTTTTTCCAATAAACGTACATCGTTCATCAGGGACATTTTTTGTTTCCTATCTTTCGAAATAATTAATCCACCTGTGTCGCCCTCGCGCCTTGCTGTAAAAATTATCTTCTTCCTGAATGGCTTCGTCCATGCGAATTATTTTTCGCGACTTCCCCGCATTCAGGATCAGTTTGCCATTAACGATGGTGTTGTGGGTTTGGTCCTGCTCTCCTCTTCCATCGGTGCTTTGTTTGCCATGCCCTTTGCAGGGTGGCTAATCATCCGCAACGGAAGCCGACGCATTACCATTTTCTCTGCCTTTGCTTATTGTGCCCTTATTGTTTTCATTCCCAAAATGCCTGCCCTGGCCGGACTGGTGATCTTGTTTTTTCTATTGGGGATTACCTCTGGCATGCTTGATGTTGCGATGAATTCCCAGGCTGTCATGGTCGAAAAACAATTGGGTAAACCGATCATGACGTCATTTCATGCCCTATTCAGCATAGGCATGATGATCGGCGCCTTTAGCGGTTCACTCTTTGCCAAACTTGACACCGGGCTATTTATCCATTTCGGCACCATTTCCTTAGTCAGTGTCGTGGTGGTATTTGTTGCGCGCTACTATCTCATTCACGACAGACCTGAATCAAAGGCCCAGGAGGGTCCTGCTTTCCGCCTGCCCAATGCCGCCATGGTCAGCATCGGCATCATCGCATTCTGCAGTATGCTGGGCGAAGGCGCCATGGCCGACTGGAGCACGAACTATATGGAGAACATTGCACATGCCGATCGCGCCATCGCACCATTGGGATTGTCCGCATTTGCCATGGCCATGACCATCGGAAGGCTGTTTGGCGACGGGGCCCGCATTCGGTATGGTGACAAGTCGTTGATGGTGGTGTGCGGTCTGGTGGCCTCACTCGGACTCACCCTGGCCATCGTGTTTACACATCCATTTGCCGTGATCGGTGGATTGTTTATTGTGGGCATTGGTCTTTCTGCCATTGTGCCCATCGCCTACAGCATTGCCGGTCATACCCGCAATCTTCCTCCCGGAGTTGGATTGGCCATGGTCACGACAGTTGGTTATTCAGGCTTCCTGTTTGGCCCCCCAATCATTGGCCTTCTCGCTGACCTGTTCACCTTGCGCTATGCGCTGTTACTGGCTGTTGTTTTATTCGTAGTGATGACACTGCTGAGCCTTAGGTATAATTCAGAAAAAGCATGATCATTCAACGGGAAGAACACGGATCGAAGGGGGCCTTCTTCATTCAGGAGCAAGCTGAACGTCAGGCTGTGATGACTTACACCATGGCCGGGCCACAACGTATGATCATTGATCACACGGAGGTGTTTGATGCACTGCGGGGCAAAAGTGCGGGCAAACAATTGGTGACCACAGCGGTGGAGTACGCCCGCGCCAACCAACTGAAGATTATTCCATTGTGTCCTTTTGCCAAATCGGTGTTCGACAAAACTCCGGCCTTTCAGGACGTATTGAACCAATAATGCCGATCCTTACTACTTCCGATTACCGGCCTCCGGTTTATTTGTTCAATGGTCACCTTGAGACCATTGTGCCCAGTGCGTTTCGCAAGATTACGGATGTAACCTATCGGCGCGAACGATTGGAACTGGCAGATGGTGATTTTTTGGACTTGGACTGGCTGAAGCAGGATGCGCCCAAACTGATGATTGTATCTCACGGACTGGAGGGGAGCAGCGATCGACACTATAGCAAAGGCATGGCGCGGTACTTTTACCGTCGGGGTTGGGACGCGCTGGCCTGGAATTGCCGAAGTTGCAGCGGTGAAATGAATCGCCTCCCTCGCTTCTATCACCATGGGGCAACGGAAGATATCAAGGAAGTCGTGAACCATGCAATAGCAGCGGGTCGCTACAAAACGATCGTGCTGGTTGGCATCAGCATGGGTGGCAGTATGACGCTGAAGTACCTCGGTGAAAACGGAGGGAACTTACCCAGCCAGGTAAAGGGTGGCGTTGCTTTCTCCGTGCCGTGTCATTTGGGTTCTAGCGCTCGCGAATTGGACAAGCCCGAAAAAAGATTTTACCTGAATCGATTTCTGAAAAAACTGGGGATGAAAATCAAGCTGAAATCAGAGCGCTTTCCCGACCTGATCTCGTACCGGGGGTTTGATCAGATCAAATCGTTCGAAGCATTTGACAATCGGTACACGGCACCCCTGCATGGTTTTCGTGATGCATCCGACTTTTATGAACGGGCGGCATCACTCCCGTACATCCCGGGGATCCGTGTTCCGGTATTGATTGCGAACGCAGTAAATGATCCTTTCCTGCCACCGGCCTGTTATCCATTTGACATCGCCCGTCATAGCGACTATGTCTTTCTTGAGACACCAGACCGCGGAGGTCACACGGGATTTACACTTTCTGGCAGTGACGACAGTTGGATGGAGCGTCGGGCATTTGCGTTTCTTGAAAATGTCGGCACAGGGTTCAAAGACTAGGCCTATCTTTTCTTTTGTTTAAACATCCACGCGAGATAATCCGGTTCGGCGAAGGCATTGGTCCAACTGTCGTGACCAACTCCAGGATACTCAGTGTACTTCACGCTGGCTCCCACTGCAGTTAATTTCCCTACCATGATTCGGGAGCTGCGCACCGGCACCACCGGGTCCGCATCGCCGTGGAATATCCAATATGGAATCGATTTGATCCGGTTGTCATAGCCCTGGTCGTTACCGCCGCCGCAGATGGGTAATGCAGCAGCGAAAAGAGATGGAAAGCGATAAGCCGCTTCGAATGTGCCCATGCCGCCCATGGACAAACCAGAAATGTAGACCCGGTGTGTATCTACACCTTCTTCCCGAATCAGTTTGGCAACCAACGACATGGCTGCTGCCAATGCAGGCTTAGGTGCACTTGTATAGTCGTAGGTCCATTCCCGTGGTGTCTTATCTTCCACCTTCAGGTTGGCCCAAAAATCTTCGGCAGGGCATTGTGGGAACACAACAATAGCCGGAAACTTCCTGCGGTTCTCCTCTTTGAGAAACAAGGCTGCACCATGTTTCAATTGTGATTCATTGTCATTGCCGCGTTCGCCGGCACCGTGGAGGAATACCACCAACGGATACTTCTTTGTTGCTTTGTAGTTATCCGGATAAAGGATACGGTACTGAATAGAACCCTCGGGTGACTCAAATAACTTCTTCTGATAGCGGGAATAATCCTGGGCAATAAGCAGTTGGGTGCAGAACAGCGAAAGCACCGTAAACAGAAATCTCATCGAATGGAGGGTTAAATTTTCAGAACTAGGACAGCATCATAGCCACCCGTTTCATGGTTTCATCGTGGCCTTGACCGTTTTTGATATTGGCCCTGACGGTGGACAGAATCTCGTTAATGTTGTTGCGGGGATAGCCAAACTTAACTGCAAAAAGTGAGCATAATTTTTGTTCTTCCGGATGCACATCATTGTCGATACTCATCATATGAACGAGGTCGTACAATTGGTGGAATTTTTCTTTTGGATCAGTGGGCAATTCAAACTGGATGCCGGCATGGTTTTGACGGATGTCCTTCAACTGGCTTTCGGAAATGCCATTTCTTTTCGCAATAGTCTTCAGGAGGTCATACTCCATATCCTGAAAATTGCCGTCGGCGGCGGCCATTTCAATCAGGTTTTTCATGTGGCTGCGGGCAGTCCCTTTTCCCTGCTGGAACATGCTTAGGATATCTGAAAATTTCATGGGGTAGGTGGTTAGGATGTTAGTACCCCAATTTATGTCGGGAGTGCATCTTTCCGAAGCGGCCTCCCGATTTAATTTTCGGTGGACACCTCCGATTACTTATCCGTGTACCGCAGTCCGAATCCGAACGGATACAATGGATTTTTTGAGTCGTAAGGCATATCCTCTTTCTGGTTGCGCACTGCCTCCATGGACGAAGGCAGTTCAAAAGGAAGCTTACCCTCGGGTTTGGCCATCCCGAATACCACATCAAGGAAAGCAGCATCACTGGCGCCAAAATTCACAAACAAGCCACGGGCGTGCTGACTGATTTCGGGGAGCACCGCCGGACGATCCAGATAAACATCCACAATCGTGGGCACCGTCTTCAGCAACTGGACGATACTGTCCCTGCGGGTGCCTTTAAAATCCAGGTCACCATGATGGAATCCCCGGGCAAATGGGTTTTTCGTCTCAACCGGAACCCAAGGTGCCTGCAATCGCATGATAGCGATATCCGCCAATTCTGGTTTGTTCACCACGGTACCATACCGGGCCGCGACTTCAGGGCTAATATTGCGGACATAGATCTTCAGTTTGCCGCTCTCCAAAGGCAACGTATTCTTATCATTCTTGAGTAAGGTGAACGCACTACGTTGGGTGGCTTCGCCCAGGGCTTTCCATTCAGGTTTTCCAACGGTTGCCAGGGCTTTGTCCACATTGATATAAGGATTGTCAAATTGCCCCAGGGTGAATTTCAACCGAAGCAGCCTGCGCACCGACTGATCAAGGCGCTGCTCTGACACCTTGCCATCCTTTACCAATTTAATGACCAGATCTGTTCGGTTCTCGCCGCCAAACTGATCACATCCGGCATCCAGTACTTTCAGTACCCGGTCTTCTTCACTGAGTTTTTCAACGCCCCAGGCGCGTGCTGGCCAGACCGCCACACCCAAATTGGCATCGGTTATAAGTCCCCAGTCAGTACACACAATACCATCATACTTATATTTCTCACGCAGGAGTTTGGTGACAATATCTTTGTTGAAGCCCATGCCGACATTTTCACTCGTTTGATCGGTGGGGATACCATAGTAGGGCATGATGGCTGCGGTATGCGCCTCAAAGGCCGCCTCAAAAGGGATCAGGTGATAGTTGAAATTATTACCCGGGTAAGTCTGCCCCTTATGAAATTCAAAGTGGGAATCAAGTCCTTCTTTCTGCGGACCGCCACCAGAAAAGTGCTTTGTCATACACGCCACACTGGTAGAATCCAGTTCATCACCCTGAAAGCCGAGTATATACGCTTTTACCATGCGGGCGGAAAGTTTAGCGTCTTCGCCAAAGGTTCCACTTACCCTGGGCCAGCGGGGTTCGGTGGCCAAATCAGCCATGGGGTGCAGGGCTATGCGCAAACCAACAGCTGTGTACTCCTGCCGGGCAATGTCTCCAAACTGACGCGTGAGGTTCTCATCATCAATGGCGGCAAAGCCCAATTGTTCGGGCCATTGACTGAAATCGTTGGCGGCCATGGCAAAGATGTTGTTGCTGAAATAGTGTCGCGGATCAGACGCAATGGTGATGGGTATGCCCAGTCGGCTCGCTTCAGCGGCTTTTTGCACATTGTTGTACCACGTAGCCAATGGCTTGGTGCCGGGTGCCGCCCAGACATTCATAAACGTGATATTCTTTTCGGTGATCAGCTTGTTGGCCTGCGGCATTCGCGCAAACATTCCCACGCCCGGCTTGTCGTCCAACGAGCCATCCTCGTTGATGCGCGTTCCTGCAATAAACATCATACCCGCTTTTTCTTCAACCGACATTTGTGATAGCAGGTCTGTGATACGTGCCTCGACAGGCTGGTGACGATCCTCATAGATATCCATCTTCCCGTTCTTGTTGAGGTCCCGATACACTATCTTGGGGCTTTGCTTGCAGGCTGACAATAGCACCATGAAAGCAACGAAAAACAGGAAATGAGTTTTCATATCATTGTGTAATTAGTACACAACAATAGTAATTTTATCTCAACATGCGCAAGCCTCTTTTATCTCATGATGAACTCGTTACCCGTGGTGCTGAATATTTTCTCCGGCACCTGTCGCTCGATTGTGTCATATTCGGGTATCACGACCGCCAATTGAAGGTTTTGCTGTTAAAATGGAAAGATTCTGGGCGGTGGAGCCTGCCTGGCGGTTTTATACAGAAGGAAGAATCATTGGAAGATGCGGCACAGCGCGTGGTGGCCGGTCGCACCGGACTTTCACCAAAATACCTGCATCAGTTCCACGCTTTCGGTGACCCCAACCGCGGTAAACGCCATCATGGATTTAAGTACGAAAAGAAAAACACTGGCTCCTGGCTGGAAGACCGTTTTGTGACCATCGGCTATTGGTCAGTAGTGGATTTTTCCAAAGTTGTCCCTGCACCCGATGAACTGACCAGCGAGTGTCGGTGGTGGAATCTGGACCAAATACCCGAACTCATACTCGACCACCGGACCATACTGGATAAAGCCCTCGTTTCATTGCGCCAATACCTGAATGACTTTCCCCTGGGACAGGATTTACTGCCCCAACAATTCACCATGCCTGAGTTGCAGCGGCTCTACGAAACTATCCTTGGTAAAAATCTGGACCGTCGCAATTTTCAAAAGAAACTACTCGCACTCAATGTCCTCACCCGACTGGCCAAAAGAAAAACAGGTGGGGCGCACAAGGCACCCTACCTGTATAAATTTCATTCAGCCCGCTATGCCCGGGCGCAGAAGACCGGCTGGAAGTTTGGCTCCATCTAGTTCTTCGGCTTCCATCCCGGGCCGCGGACGATACGACCCGGATGAGCCCCTGTGTGTTCGCCATCTTTCAATACGGCTGTCCCGTTCACAAACACATGTTGCATACCCGCGCTGTACTGGTGAGGGTTTTCAAATGTGGCGTGGTCAGCAATGGTGGCCGGATCAAATACCACCACATCAGCAAAGTATCCGGGTTGCAGCATGCCCCGCTTGCGGATGCTCAGATGAGAAGCTGGCAAGGATGTTAATCGCCTCACGGCTTCTTCCAGTGGAATGATTTTTTCTTCACGCACGTACTTGCCCAGGAGTCGGGCGAAGTTTCCATATGCACGTGGGTGGTCCTTGTATTTGAGAAAAATGCCCTCGGCGGCTGGCGCGCCCGCATCGGAACCAAAGCTGACAAAGGGAAGCGCTATCTGTCGCTTGATATTATCTTCACTCATCAAAAAATACGCAGCCTCTACACGGGTGCTATCGGTGATCACAAGATCCATAGCCGTCTCCTCGGGAGACTTACCATAGATTTTAGCAACCTCTCCAATGGTCTTGCCCACAAAACGCTTCAACGAATCATTGGTGAACCCCAGCAGCAACACACCATCGGGACCGGCATTCAACATCAGGTTTTCCCATTTGTAGATAGTGGTGCGCATCTCAGCGAGTACTTTTTTGCGGATGGCCGGATTCTTAAGGCGTTTGATCCATTCCTTGATTCCACCTTCCTGTACCCAGGGGGGCATAGCACCATCCAGTCCTGTGGCGCCAGCGGTATAGTTATACATGTTGGCACTGATCTTCAGGCCGGCTTGGTTAGCATTGTTGATTCGGGCAATGACTGAATCCAGTTTATTCCAATTCTGCTTTCCTCCCATCTTCAGGTGGTAGATTTCAACCGGAAGATTTGCCTCGCGCGCGATACGGATGGATTCATCCACAGCCTTGAGAATAGCATTTCCTTCACTCCGCATATGTGCAGTGTAGATACCGCCATATTGGGACACCACTTTGCTCAGTTCGATCAGCTCTTCGGTAGATGCATAATTGGCCGGTGCATAGATCAAAGCTGTGGTGATGCCCACGGCCCCTTCCTCCATGGCCACCCGAACCAATTCCTTCATCCGGGCTAACTCTTCAGCACTTGGAGGACGATTAGCATAGCCCAATTCATGCACACGAACCGTGGCCGCACCAACAAAAGACGCAATATTTGGCGATGTGCCTTTACGATTCAGTGACTCCATAAATTCACCCAGGGTGGTCCAGTCAATATCATACTTCACGTCCGGAACACGCTTCATGTAGGCACGCATCTCTTCTTTGATGGCGTCATTGATTGGACCCTGGGAAATTTCTCCAAAGACCTCCAGGGTAATGCCCTGGCGGATATCGCTTTGTCCATTGCCATCGAGCCGAAGGGTTTCGTACGCATGGCTCAACATGTTGATAAAGCCAGGCGCAACGGCCATTCCTTTGGCGTTGACTTCAGACTTTCCAACTGCAGAAGACAGATCACCAACAGCGGCGACAGTATCACCCTGAATGGCTACATCAGCAACGACACCCGGTTGGCCGCTGCCATCATAAACCGTGCCGCCGCGGATGACGACATCATATTCTTTTTTCTGGCAGGATACCAGGACCAAGACCAGAAACAGGGTAAGGAGTTTTTTCATAAGTATGGATTTAAGGGATGATCTGTTTTATCTGATTTGATGACGGAGAGGTCGACCTGCATAGGCTGCCGTGGGTTTATTATCCTGCCAAACCAATTGACCGTTTACCCAAACACCATCAATCCCGGCCGAGCGCAATTGTGGCTTTTTGGTGGTAGAACGATCTGTTACCGCAGCCGGGTCAAATAATACCAGGTCTGCATATTGCCCGATTGCAATACGGCCACGCTTTGGAATATTTAATTGATCCGCGGTCTGCGCCGTCATTTTGTGAATAGCTTGTTCCAGGGTGAATACTTTTTCTTCGCGCACGTACTGACGGAGCACTTTGGTAAATGCACCATAACCGCGCGGGTGGCGGCCAACACCAGATCCATCAGAACCTACAACGGTGTGAGGCCAGGACATCCAGGCCCGTATATCTTCCTCCTGCATACTTGTGGCAATGATGCTTGCATCACCCTGCTTACTTTCCACTTCAGCGATCAAATCCATCAGGGTCTTTGGCGCATCTGCTTTGCGAAGCCGAGCGATCTCGACCAACGTCTTTCCACCATACGTGGTATCCAATGAATAATGATCCATCAACACACCTTCGGGCGTAGTGATTTCGGTAAGCGCCAGCTCTGCTTCTTTCCGGTCTTTGAAATTCCGACCTGGAAAAAGAACGGTCATAGACGAATGCCAATAGGTGTACGGATACACATCTGCCGTAATTTCAATTCCGGCGGTCCTGGCGGAGTCCAGGCGTGCAAACAGCACTGCAGATTTTCCCCAAAGGGAACGCATGGCAAGTTTACCATGAGAAATTTGCACCGGCAGCTTTGCTTCCCGGCCAATACGGATGATCTCATTGATGGCCTTCCAGAAATACCGGTCTTCGCTACGGATATGACTGATGTATCGACCGCCATAACCAGAGGCCACTTTAGCCAGTTCCACCACTTCATCCGGATGGGCGTATATACCAGGGTCATATTCCAGTCCTGTGGATAATCCCAATGCGCCTGCATCCATTTCTTCAGCAAGCATCTCTTTCATCTGTTGAATCTCCTGCGGCGAACTGAAACGCGCATAGGATTGGACAATGGCGGAATCCCGAATGGTATTGTGTCCTGCATAAGATGCAACGTTGACCGCCACGGGTTGTTGATCCAGTTCCGCGAAGAATTTTCGCAACGGCAGATGTGAGCTTCCATCCTGCCCTACCACGATGGTGGTAATTCCCTGGCTTAGACAGGCTGGCATGTCGCGCATGCCCTCCATGCCCCAGTCATGATGGCTGTGCGCATCAATGAAACCGGGAGCGAGCACCAATCCCTTGGCATCGAAGAAATGGTCTGCTTCAGCTTTGGTGAGGTCTCCGGTGGCTGCTATGGAATCACCTTTGATTGCAACATCCATAACCTGCCCCGGACTTCCGGTGCCATCAATTACAATTGCACCACGGATGATGGTATCATAATGCGGTTTCTGGCATGCAACAAGTATTGCAACAAGCAGCAGGCTGGAGAGTGGTGTCTTCATTGTTTCAGTAGCCGAATTTAAAGTATGGAATTCCCCGACTGCGTCAAACGGGTTTTACCCGACAACTTTATAAACCCCTGCTTTTTAGTACTTTTGCGCCCTACTTTTTGAAAACCGCATGATCGCTGCTAATAACGTATCCCTTCAATTTGGCAAACGGGTGCTCTTTGACGAGGTGAACCTCAAATTCGTCAACGGCAACTGCTACGGCATCATTGGCGCAAACGGTGCCGGTAAGTCTACTTTTCTGAAGATCCTATCCGGTGACCTGGATCCCACCCGTGGCAACGTAACCATTGAGCCCGGCAAACGCATGGCGGTCCTGCGGCAGAACCACTATGAATTTGATGAAGTCGTAGTCCTGGACACAGTAATGAAGGGGCACGCCAGGCTATGGGATGTGATGAAACGCAAAGATGCCATCTATGAGAAACCAGATTTCTCGGAAGCAGATGGTATTGAAGCCTCACACCTCGAGGCAGAATTTGCTGAAATGAATGGCTGGAATGCGCAATCTGACGCTGCTGCGCTACTCAGCGGTTTGGGAATCAATGAGGAAGACCACCATAAATTGCTGAAAGAACTCAGCGGTAACCTGAAGGTGCGTGTCCTGCTGGCCCAGGCAATTTTTGGCAACCCGGATATCCTTATCCTGGACGAACCTACCAATGACCTGGATTTGAAAACCATTACCTGGCTGGAAGACTTCTTGCTGGAGTTTCAAAATACCGTAATTGTTGTTTCTCACGATCGTCACTTCCTGGATACGGTGTGTACCCACATCGTCGATATTGATTTTAATGCTATCCGGTTATACACGGGTAACTATACCTTTTGGTACCAGTCCAGTCAGTTGGCACTGGCTCAGCGCTCGGCCGCCAACAAGAAGGCAGAAGATAAACGAAAAGAACTGCAGGAGTTTATTGCCCGCTTCAGTGCCAACGCCTCCAAGTCCCGTCAGGCTACGAGCCGTCGCAAATTACTGGAGAAGATCAACGTTGATGACATTCGGGCTTCGACCCGTCGTTATCCTGCCATCATCTATCAGCAGGCACGTACGGCAGGTGATCAGATTCTGCACATTGAACACCTGAGTTGCTCCGGCAGCGATGGTTTGCTCTTCAAGGATCTTGAAATTTATGTCAACAAAGGCGACAAAATTGCCTTCCTCAGCAAAGACAGTCAGGCCATCACGGCGCTGTTTCAGGTGCTGATGGGCGAGCGAAAGGCCGACAAAGGATCATTCCGGTTTGGCCAGACCATTACCACGGCTTACCTGCCGTCTAACAACGAAGCATTCTTCAAGTCCGATGACAATCTTGTTGATTGGTTGCGTCAGTTTGCCTCGGAAGAAAACAAAGACGAAGTGTACATCCGGGGATTCCTGGGTAAGATGTTGTTTTCGGGCGAAGAAGTATTTAAAAAGTGTAATGTTCTTTCCGGGGGTGAGAAAATGCGTTGCATGATTTCACGCACCATGCTGCCAGGCGCCAACCTGCTCATCCTTGACGAGCCCACCAATCACCTGGACCTCGAGTCCATCACGGCGTTTAACAATGCCCTGAAAGATTTTCCAGGTACGGTTCTGTTTACCTCACATGACCATGAATTCATGCAGACCGTGGCAACGCGCATTGTCGAGATCAGTCCGAAGGGATTCATCGACAAGCTCATGACCTATGACGAGTATATTGAGAGCGAGCGGGTGGCAGAGCAGAAGGCGGAGCTGTATAAGTAGAAGTTGGAGGTTGGAGGTTGGAAAAAGGGTTAGTGGTAAGTAGTAAGTGGTGAGTAAGGATCTCGGACCATACGAACTATTATGGCTGCTATATCGGAATTTTATGCGGCAGATAGGAGCATCTGGAGAAAGTGGCTGGAGAAGAACCATGCCACAGCAGGAAGTGTCTGGTTGATTATCTATAAGAAAGACAGCGGCGTCCCATCCGTTGTTTATGCCGAAGCCGTGGAGGAAGCGTTGTGCTTCGGGTGGGTGGATAGCAAGCCCAACAAACGCGATGACAAGAGTTTTGCCCTTTATTTTGCAGCGCGCAAACCCAAGAGTCCCTGGAGCAAAATCAACAAAGAGCGCATTGCCCGGTTGATCAAAGAAAAGAAGATGCATCCTGCCGGAATGGCGAAGATTGATGCCGCGAAGAATGATGGTTCATGGTCCGTACTTGACTCGGTAGAGGCATTGATCATGCCGGACGTACTCAAAAAACGTTTTGCTAAAAACAAAAAGGCACTGACCTATTTTGAAGCCTTCCCTCCTTCGGTGAAGAAGGCAATATTCCATTGGGTGCAATCTGCGAAGACTGATGAAACTCGTGAGAAACGCATCACCGAAACGGTGACTCTGGCAGCGAAGAATATCAGGGCGAATCAGTGGAAGGGGAAGAAAGGGAGTTAGAGTTGGAGGTTGGATGTTGGAATGGTTAGTGGTGAGTAGTAAGAAGTATTTGCCGTTAGTTCCGTTATTAGGAATATTAGATCGCAGGAAAGTGGAGTTTCGCGGTCCCGAGGGTTTTGTGCCCGGCTGTGTTGCTCACTGTTTTTTTCGTTTTACTACCACGCCCGGCATCGCACCAGTATGCACGCCGTCCTTCACCACCAGGGTGCCATTTACGAGGACAAAAGAAACTCCGGTGGCATATTGATGGGGTTGTTCGAAGGTGGCATTGTCACGGATGTTGGAAGGATCAAAAATAGTGATATCAGCAAAGTACCCAGGCTTCAACAACCCGCGCTTGCTTAACCGAAGATTACCTGCCGGCAAACCGGTCATGCGGTGAATGGCTTCTTCCAGGTTTAGTACTTTTTTCTCACGCACATAGTAGGCCAGCACACGGGCGAAAGTTCCATAGGCGCGGGGATGAATTCCTTGTTTGGTGAACTCGGGTGTGAGGGCGGGGGCGCCTGCATCGGAACCAATGCTCACATACGGCTGCTGCAGGAAACGAGTACTATTATCCTCGGACATCAGAAAATAAATCGCCGACGCAGCAGGGTCTTTACCAATAATGTCGAGCACGGTTTCATCGGCATTCTTTCCATGCAGTCGCGCCACTTCATCAAGACGCTTACCGGCATACAACTTTTGCAAGGAGTCTTTGGAGAAGCCCAATAACATCACATCGGCAGGATCGGAGTTGCGTGAGGGAATGCCGTGCTCCATGTCATACAATACTTTTGCCCGGGTTTGCGGATTGCGAATCCTGCCGCGCAAGTCTTTGGCGCCTCCCTCCTGCGCCCAATTTGGAATTCGCTCTTTCAATCCGGTGGCACTGGCGGTATATGGATAGAAATTGGCGGTGATGGAGAGTCCGGCCTTGCGTGCACTGTCAATCTTCGATAGTACCGGATCAATCTTAGTCCAGTTGCGCTGCTGGTTGATTTTAATGTGATAAATCTCCGCTGGAATATTAGCCTGCCGGGCAATTTGTATCGTCTCATCAATAGCCTTAAGAATGTCATCACTCTCGCTGCGCATGTGGGTGATGTACATACCTCCATATTCAGCTGCCACGGTGCACAAGGCTATTAGTTCATCAGTATCCGCAAATGTTGCAGGCGTATATATTAAAGATGATCCGACACCCATGGCACCTTCCTGCATGGCGGCCTTCACCAGATTCTTCATCTGCTCCAATTCCCTTGCTGTGGGCTTTCTGTTTTCCTGACCGATAACATAAGAGCGCACCGTAGTAGCGCCAACAAAGGAGGCAACATTGGGGCTGATGCCCTTCTTTTGAAGGTGGTCAAAATACCCGCCCAACGTGGTCCATCCAGGATCACCAGGCTTTCGTTTTCGGGGGCCCGGACTCCATCCTTCGCCAAACACTTCGAGGGTAACACCCTGGAGCACATCACTCATGGCCCGACCATCCTGCAACAACGTTCCATCTGCCCAGCTGAGCATGTTGATAAACCCGGGGGAGACCGCACGTCCATGTGCCGGGATTTCGGTACCTGCTGTGGCGGCCGATAAATCCCCAATAAAGGCGATGGTGTCTTTGTTGATTCCTACATCAGCGATATGGGGAGTGGTACCAGTACCATCATATAAGGTCCCTCCGCGAATAATAATTTCAAAGCGTTGTTGGGCATGCGAAGGAAAGTTGATCAATAAAATCAACGAAAGGAACAAGAATAAGGCCAGCCCGGTGATGAACACCGGCCTATACAACAGACACAAGGTTCGGGTGTTGACGAGCACCGGCCGGGACAATGCCATCATCAAATTATTCCATCTCATGATCTGCACGAAGCATCAGATCAATTAGTTCCTTATAAAGCTTTGCCGCGAGCATGGCCGTGATGCCACCTACATCCCGGGCGGGATTGAACTCTACGATATCGGCTCCCACAACGGAGGCTTTCATCCGTTGCAGCATACTGATAACTTCCCGGGATGTAAATCCGCCCGGCTCCAGGTGTGCCACACCCGGTGCATACGCCGGGTCGATGGCATCCATGTCCAGTGAAATGTATACGGGCCCTTCAAATTCAAAAGTTTGAGAAGGATCATAGTTCTTCATTTCGATTACCTCCACGCCGAACCGCTCTGCTTGTTCCCGTTGATGCTTGTTCAGGGTGCGAATGCCGACCTGTACCAGGCGCGTCGCCAGACGTTCCTCCATCACTCTGGCAAAAGGGCATGCATGCGAATAGCGCAATCCCTCAAAAGAATCATATAAATCCGAGTGGGCATCGATATGCAAAATAGTAAGCTCGGCGTACCGCTTTGAAAAGGCCTTGAGAATGGGATAGGTGATGGCGTGGTCGCCTCCGAGAGATAACACCTGGTTATTGTTGCTGAGCAATTTGCTGACGGCTGCTTCAATTTCACCGAGGGCTGCTTCTCCTGATGATAATAATAGCGCAGGAGCTTGTTTGAGAAAATCATGATCCTGAAGGTCCTGACGGCCTTCAGTAAAGTAGTTTGATGAATTGGAGTGAAAAGCCTTGTGGATCACCGGCGGGGCAGCCGCCGATCCCCGCATAAAAGAAGAGTACTCATCAAAAGGAATATCGAGTGTGTATATCATATTGACTATTTTTTTATAACAGGAAAGGCGGATATCCGTAATCGCGCAGTGCCCATAGGCACGAGCGTGATTTCTTCTTCTGGCTCAGTGCTTGACACCGGACTTGCCGGCAGTTCTGCACACAAGCCGTATTGGTCCATCGTCCAACCGGGTATCTTTCTCCCGCGTGTTTTGATTTCAACCGGTGCTGCGGTCACGGTAAACGGGTAATTATCTTGTGGCCATGGCTTTTTCACCACTACAAACTGCCCTCCCGAATTCTCCGGTATGTTCAGCGCATAATTCCAAGGGCTATCTGGCAGAATTTCGAAAGACGGCCATTTGGTGGGGTCCGCATTTTCCTGCCATTTGGAATCATATTGGGCCGTGACTTTGGAATCATACCGCACATAGTTCTCTTTTATCTTCAGAGAAAATGTCAGTGGACCATAATCCACACTAACACTTCCTTTATTCTTATCCCAGGTTCTGGTCCTTACCCGCATAGGAAACGAGAGTGTGATTCGATCATTATTCTTCCAGGTATTGGCAATGCGCGCATAGTGACCGGCAGCAACATTTGCCGTAACTACCTGACCATTGATAGCAATAACAGGCTTGTCACACCACGCCGGGATGCGCAGGTAGAGCGGGAAGTTCACCGCCTTTGGCATTTGCAAGGTTAGTTGAATTTGCTCTTCAAACGGATAATGGGTTTGCTGATGAATGGAAACCTCTGTCCCGTCAGCCACTTTTGCTTTCACATCACTCTCGGCATACAGCACAGCGGCCAGTCCATTATCGGGTGTGGCCATCCATAAGTTTTCGGCATAGTACACCCATCCGCTCGTATGGTTATGCTGGCAACATCGGCTGCTGAACGGATTCATCATCAAATAAGGACCCGGATTATCAATGCCAGGGTGGTGGTTCTTGCTGTCGCTGGCTACCATGTTGGGCGCGGTAAGGTATCGGAGTGAGCGCTGGTCGGGCATGAACGAAACCGGAAAAGTATTAAATGCCACGTCCTCACAATTTTCTGCCCAATAGGTGTCACCTGTAATCCGCAGCATGATTTCATCTGACGTCATCTGTTCCACCATGCCACAGGTTTCTACCGCCTGACGTGGATCCACATAACCTTTGCGTGAATTCTCATCTGAACCAAACATGCCACCTGGCACTTGACCAAACTGCTCGCGTATGAAACGCTGGTTGTCGTAACTGGCCTGAAGATCGGTGGGGTCGCCACTTTGTTGGTAATAGGTGGCTGGTTCCCGGAAGCACTGTGCAATATTCACATTGTGCCAGTTGGGCAACCAGTTCTTCAATTTCCAGTTAGCTGTATTTCGGTGTATCTTCTGAGCCAAATCAAGGAGCCATGGTTCTTTGGTGATGTTGTACAGCCAATACACACTGTAAAGATTATCTCCTCCCCGGCTGTTCTCCCAATAATCTGTGAGAAAATCATTTTCAGGAATAGTCAATTGCCACTGAAAGTATTTCGTCATATGGTTAATCACCCGTGCGTCGTGGCTGACTCGTAATATGACTGCAACACAAAGAGCATCAGCATCTGTGCCCACAAGTCCCGCTTTCCGGTGGTCTTGCGGATCACGTAAGGACCAAAGTCCCCATTGTCGCGCTTGCTGTTCAGGGTTCCATTGATCCAAACCATGGCCTCATCGACTATTTTTTTGTCTTGCAGAACATATCCCATATTGGCATATCCTTTCAGCCAGTAGGGCATTTCTTCCCAACCCCAATCACCGGTGCCGTCTTTATTGAGCCATGCATTGTTCTTTTTGGTAAGCCAGGCACTGATTTCCCCCAATTGCCCGGCCAGTCCATCCCGCTGAAGTTGAAGACTCTTTAGCAACCAGCCGCCTGGACGGACTGAACCTACCGGCAACTTGACCAGGTGTTGAGGTAATAGTGGTGCCCGGTTGGTGAGGTAAAATGAATTGAGCGTAGCATTTGCAGGAACGGAAACATCAGTGACAACAGGTTGAGCGGCCGCTGAAAATCCAATGGTAATAAGAATGCATGAAAGAATTTTCATAAGATATTGGCTTGCGATCAAATGTACTCCAGGCTAAAGGAGTAATCAAGAAAAGGATGAAGGGAGCTATTACGGCAAAGCGAATGCGAAATAGGTATCTCTGGAACGCGTTCCGAGCT
This sequence comes from Cyclobacteriaceae bacterium, assembly GCA_035430125.1. GTDB lineage: Bacteria > Bacteroidota > Bacteroidia > Cytophagales > Cyclobacteriaceae > ELB16-189. The sequence goes on from DAOMGC010000025.1 coordinate 21,151, forward strand.
TTCCACCGCCACAAGCAACCACTACAAATTGACGGCGTTCACGGCATAGACAGCCGGCGTGGCAAAGGCGTGTGCCTCACCTGACGGCTCCCTCGAAAAGACTCCCCTTGCTCTTATAGAAAGTACTGATCTTACCTTCCTTAGGTTGTGAGGATCGGCGCAAAGGCAGCCAAAAACGGTCGTTAGGCGTGGGACTATTTCTGATTAAACCACGTAGTTCAGGCTATTTATGGGAAAAAGCCGCCGCGCACGGAATTAGTCGCCTGGCAGAGGTAAATTTGAAGGAAGATGGTGACCCAAGGGTATTTTTACATCTAAACGTCACCCCAGGTTCCTACCAAAACCATTATTGAACTGATGAACACCCCGTCACCTGAATTTAATGAGCACGAGATTTTGCACGAGCTGAAGCACTACCTGCCAGCCCAGTCACCGCTCAAAGACTTCATACATCACAATACCCTTCACGCATTTCAGCATCTGAAATTTCATGATGCCATCCGAAGAGCATCTGAGATCCTGGGCTATCGGGTCACGCTGTCATTGGATGAATTTCGCAAGCTGTACGCCGAGGGCCGGATCAAGGACGCGATTCTGGAACGGATCATTGTTGAGCAAAAGGGGAAAGCAAACCTTACCGATTGGAAAGAACGGCTAATTAACGGCAAGTTTACGCCTCCGCCATTTCCACGCATTGGGTCATTACGTTCCAACTGGAAAAGATACTATCAGATTGACCTGGATTCACTCGTACATCCAATCCTGTTTCGTACACTCTGCAGCTATCTTGATCAGGGCATCAGCATGTGGCCCTTCCCGTTGGGTGACCGTACATTTCTGGAAGCCATTACAGAAATGGAACGGAAGAGTTATTCCAGTTTCTTCAAAAGACCCCGGGCACAAAAGCTTCTTTTTGAAAACCCTACCATTGAATCACTCCTCAAGATTGTCGTAGGGGATGAATCAGTATACAAACAATACCTATTTGACCAGCAGTTTGCGCACCAGGGATGGGCAGGTATGGTGTCGGTGGTTGAAGACGTACCCTTTACATTGCTGGACCAAAGGAAAATTTCCCTCCGCGAACTGATCATCTTCGAACTCCTGCTTGAAATCGATGCGCTCGATCTTTCATTTGGCGGCGAGTGGCCTCCGCTCGGTGCCAGCATGACCAACAAAGCGGTAGAACTCTTCGAAGAAGTGCAGGTGACCGATCTGCATGAAGCTATTCGTCTGTGGCAGGAAGCGTTTGAGTGGACCTATTACAATGACGTATTAGCGGCTGTTCGGAAAAAGAGTGAGCTCCCCCCTATTCCGAAAAAGACTTTTCAGGCTATCTTCTGTATCGATGACCGCGAATGCTCGCTGCGCCGATACCTGGAGAAGACTGATGATGCCTGTGAAACCTATGGGACGCCGGGATTTTTCAGTGTCGAATTCTACTTCCAGCCTGAAAATGGAAAATTCTATACCAAGCTCTGCCCTTGGCCGGTAACCCCCAAGTACCTCATTAAAGAAGTGGGAGGTACAACTAAACGGGAAACAGATATTACGTTCTCCAAGACAACCCATGGGTTGTTCCGGGGTTGGCTTATTAGTCAGACGCTGGGCTTTTGGTCCGCACTGAAACTGTTCATCAACATTTTCCGCCCTTCCATGAGTCCGGCGACCGCTTCGTCGTTCAAGCACATGGACAAGAATTCGCATCTGACGATAGAGAACACGAGTCCGGCCGACCGCGAGAATGACTTGCAGATTGGTTTCAATATTGAAGAGATGGCTAACCGCGCCGAGAGCCTCCTCAAGAGCATTGGTCTAGTCAAAGACTTTGCTCCGTTGGTGTATCTCGTAGGGCATGGTTCAAGCAGTGTCAACAATCCGCATTACGCCGCATATGATTGTGGTGCATGCTCAGGCCGGGCTGGTTCGGTGAATTCCCGGGTGATGTGTCACATGCTTAATCACCCCAAGGTTCGCGAAATTCTTGCACAACGCGGAGTATCCATTCCTGCCACCACGCAGTTTGTTGGCGGCTTACACGACACCACCCGGGATGAGATTGTATTCTTTGATGAGCACGAACTGCATCCCGACAACCAGGCGCAACATCAGATCAACAATAAGACATTTGAAGTTGCACTTGACCTCAACGCGAAAGAGCGCAGTCGCCGATTTGTTTCGGTGGACACCCATTTGCCCGCTACCGTCATACACGAAGCTATCCGTTTAAGGTCTGTTTCCTTGTTCGAACCGAGGCCTGAGTTAAACCACGCAACGAACGCATTGTGTATCGTGGGTCGCAGGGCGCTGACCAAGCGTTTGTTTCTGGACCGACGGTCATTTCTGAATTCATATGATTATTCCATCGACCCCGATGGAAAGCTCCTCACAGGCATTGTGAGGCCATTAGGGCCTGTGTGCGGCGGTATTAACCTGGAGTACTTCTTCTCCCGGGTGGATAATCAAAAGCTGGGTGCTGGCACCAAATTGCCGCATAATGTCATGGGACTATTTGGCGTGGCCAATGGCATAGATGGTGACCTCCGCCCTGGTTTGCCCAGTCAGATGATCGAAGTACATGACCCGGTGCGGTTATTGATCATCATTGAACATAAGCCGGAGATCGTGTTCAAGACAATATCCGCAGCCCCAGAGACCTACGAATGGTTTATCAATGATTGGGTGCACCTCGTAGCCATCGACCCCGAAACACATCAGCTTTACGTGTTTGGTGACGGCAAATTCACGCCTTACGAGGTACTTGATACGACCATTGAACATCTCCAGAACATTACCGAAATCCTGGAAGAAAACCAGGACAACCTACCCGTCTACGAAATCGCTTAAGCCCTCATGAACGCGTTTATCAATTTCTTTGTCATTCTGCCTGTCATCGGATTTTTCTTCAATCTGATCATTCCACGGCAAAAGGAAGACACCATCTCCTGGGCTGCATTCTCAGCGGTAGGCCTTCACCTACTGGTGGCCACCGGCTTTATTGTATACTGGCTCTTCAATGGCATGCCCGTACTCAATATCAAAGAGGTAATCATTTACCAGACCGATGACTATTCCTTTTTTATTGATTTTTACTTTGACAGAATTACTGCCACCTATTTGATCGTCGGTGCGATCCTGACTTTCCTTGTCACGATTTACAGCCGGTATTACATGCACCGTGAGGGAGGGTATAAGCGCTTCTTCAACACGATTCAATTTTTCTACCTCGGATATAACGTGGCGATTTTCTCTGGCAACCTCGAAACGCTCTTCATCGGTTGGGAAATCTTAGGCATTTCCTCTTTCCTCCTGATTGCCTTTTACCGAGATCGTTACCTGCCGGTAAAAAATGCGGTGAAAGTATTTTCCATCTATCGCATCGGTGACGTGGGTCTCATCCTGGCCATGTGGATGAGTCACCACTTGTGGCATGAAAACATCACATTTCTCAAGCTCAACAATGCAGAGCTGGTACACGAACACTTGCAATCGCATACCTTAATCGGTGTCTTTATCGCCTTGGCTTTGTTCTTGTCGGCTGCGGCCAAATCGGCCCAGTTGCCCTTCTCATCCTGGCTGCCACGGGCCATGGAAGGACCTACGCCTTCGAGTGCCATCTTTTATGGCTCGCTGAGTGTACACCTGGGTGTATTCCTGATGCTTCGCACCTACCCGTTCTGGGGCGAACAGACTTCGGTAAGAATTTTTATTGCTGTCATGGGATTGTTCACCAGCCTGGTGGCTACCGGTATTGCACGGGTTCAATCGTCGGTGAAAAGTCAAGTTGCTTATGCGTCAATTGCACAAATTGGTTTAATCTTTATAGAGGTCGCCGCTGGCTTTGAGCGGCTGGCCCTCATTCATTTTGCAGGAAATGCCTTCTTGCGCACCTATCAATTGTTGGTATCTCCCTCCGTGGTGAGCTACCTGATCCGGGAACAGTTCTACAACTTTGCGCCACGCACACAATCACCAGAAGACTCACTTCCCAAACGACTGGAGTACACCTTATATATGCTGTGCCTCAAAGAATGGAATATCGATTCCCTGATGTACCGATATATGTGGAACCCGATCAAGAAGATTGGCAACCGGTTTAGTTTTCTGACCTTGAACCGGGCGTTCTATATTGGTATTCCGGTGTACCTTATCGGACTGTATACTGTATACAACCGCGAGTTAGTTCCCGCCAGTATTGTCATCTATCTCCCGTACCTGTTCTCCTTGATTGCCCTGGTCATGGTACTCAAGGCCTTTACCGAACGAAAGCATGCACGGCTCAGCTGGCTTTTGGTGGTCATGAATCACTTTTGGATCGCGTTGGCGATTTCATTTAATGAAGAATTCAGTTTTAATGAAGTGCATATCTACCTGATTGGAGTTGCAGTGGCGGGTATACTTGGTTTTGAAAGCCTTCGGTGGTTACGACGGCATGAAGATACTATCGATCTGGACCAATTCCACGGCCACGCTTATAAGCACCCCAAGTTCGCCTTTATGTTTCTGTTGGCTTGCCTGGGGGTATCCGGGTTCCCGATCACACCAACCTTTGTAGGAGAAGACCTTATCTTTTCACACATCCACGAAGACCAGGCCGGACTTGCCGTTATTATTTCATTGAGTTTCATCATCGACGGCCTCGCCATCATCCGCACTTATGCACGCGTCTTCCTCGGGCCGCATTCAAAATCAGTCTATGAAATGGCCTACCGCTCCTCATAACCCTGGGTAAATTAATATTACGGTCCCGCAGCAGACCTGCGGGACTTTTTTTTGGACGGGTAAGTGTCTTACTTTTACGCCGTCAACAAATAACCTCCTACCCATGGCCCAGTCGAATCTTCCCCGCGTAGCGTATTTCTGTATGGAATACGGACTTCATAGTGACTTCAAAATCTACGCCGGCGGCCTCGGCATCCTGGCCGGAGACTACCTCAAGGGGGCAAAAGACCATAAGTACCCAATCGTAGGCCTCGGTATCAAATGGAAGCAAGGCTACACCGACCAGCGCATCAACGACAAGGGCAAGGTGATCGACACCTACCCGGTTTATAATTATGAGTTTCTGAAAGACACCGGCGTCATGGTGTCTGTAACCATTCGCAAACGCGAGGTGAAATGCAAAGTATGGCTCTGTGATACGTTTGGCAATGCGCCCATCTACCTCCTCGACACCGATGTGCCCGGTAATGAAGACAGCTGGATCACCGGCCAGCTTTATGGATGGTTTGGTGAGGAACGCATAGCCCAGGAAATGGTGCTCGGCATAGGTGGCGTAAAGGCCCTTCGTGCTCTGGGGATTGCCACCGATGTATACCACTTCAATGAAGGTCATGCTTTGTTTGCTGGATTTGAACTGGTACGGGAAAAGCTTGCAAAGGGAATGGATTACGATGCTGCCCTGGCTGCCACGCGGAAAGAAATTGTGTTTACTACCCATACCCCGGTGGTCCAAGGCAATGAATCCCATTATATAGACCGCTTACTTTATATGGGCGCCGACAATGGCAGCTTTAACAAAAAGCAATTGAAAGCATTGGGCGGATCACCCTTCAACATGACAGTGGGTGCACTCCGGCTATCGAAGAAATCAAATGCGGTAGCCCAGCTTCATGCAGTGACTGCGAACAAAATGTGGAAGAAGGTCAAAGACCGCGAAGAAATCGTAGGCATCACAAACGCAATTCATTTGCCGAGCTGGGTTGATCAACGCATGGTCGACGCGGCACAAAAGGGTGGCGACCTGTGGTCCACCCACAAAGACAACAAGCGCAAGTTGCTGGAGTTTGTGAAGCAGCGAACCGGTGTGCAACTCAACGAAGAGTCTTTGCTGATCGGCTTCTCCCGTCGCGCAGTACCATACAAGCGCAGTGATTTTATTTTCAGCGATCGTCCCAAAATTGATTCACTGTTCCGCAGCGGCAAATTGCAAATTATTTTCTCTGGTAAGGCCCACCCGCAGGATGATCGCGGAAAACAAATTGTGGAAAACATACTCGCCCTCACCCGGGAATATCCAAATTCGGTTGTATTCCTCGAGAACTATGACATGACTATTGGTTCCATGCTTGTGCGCGGAAGCGATGTGTGGCTCAACAATCCAAGACGTCCTCAGGAGGCCAGCGGCACTTCAGGCATGAAGGCCGCCATGAATGGCGTATTGAATCTTAGCATCCTCGATGGTTGGTGGCCCGAGGCCTGCCAGCATGGTCAGAATGGGTGGCAAATTGGCGATGGCTATGAAAGCAACAAAGAAGAGAAACTAGATGCGCACGACCAGAAGGCGCTTTATAAAGTCCTCTTGAAAGAAGTGGTGCCTACGTACTACAACAACCGCGAACAATGGGTGGCAATGATGAAGCAATCCATTTTATCCACCAAAGACCAATTTGCCGTGAAGCGGATGCTCGAAGAGTACTACGAAAAGTTGTATAAATAATAACGGACTCTTCCATACAAAGCCGGTTTCATCCGGCTTTTTTTATGCCTGCTGAAATCGCTCACCGCTCCAATTTGAAATTTGGATCAGTGGCTGGCCGCCGGGGCATATTTCCTACCTTCCAGGCCGTACGGTAAATCCACTGTGTCATCTTCAAGAGCTTTCCATAGTTGATGTTGGCCGCATTGTCTTGGGGCGTATGGTAATCTTTATGCAGCAACGTCGTATACATTAGGGATGGAATTCCCAACCGGGCATACGGCGCATGGTCGCTGCGGAAATACCAATACTCAAGGTGGGCCGGGTGATCCCAGTCGGTATTTAACTTGAATTTGGGACCTTCATTGTTTGCCGTCATGGCCATCCAGGCCAGTTCAGGTGAATTCATGTGCGGACCCTGACCGCCCAGCAAGGCAGCGCTGTCTGGGCCATTCCGGCCAATCATATCACCGTTAAGCACGGCAGCGATGGAATTCAACGGAACGGTGGGATGACTCGTGAACCACTTCGAGCCAAGCAATCCCTTTTCCTCCGAACCATGCAAGACAATCAACGCCGAACGTTTTGCTGGCGCCTTCTTCAGTGCCTTGATTACCGCCAGCATAGCCATATTCACGCTGGCATTATCGTCAGCACCGTGAAAGATAGAATCATTACCAATGGTATTGCGGATACCCAACGCATCCGGGTGTCCGCTCAGCAGTACAAACTCTTTGGACAAAACAGGGTCCCAGCCCTTCGTCTTACCAATAATGTTCACGGAGGGATAAGTAAACGACTCAACGCGTTGATCAATCGTAAGGGTCAGGCCAGGTTTCTGAATCCACTCCATCGCCGATTGCCGCAGCCAGATCACCGGAGGTTTCGGTGTGGCGATTGCATTGGGTCCGCCCTCAATGTCCCAGGTTCCAGGCCGCATATTGTGTATGGTATAGTCCCAGGCGTGTTCACCAAAGTCATCACATACAAAAATGACGGCCACTGCACCGCGGGCCAGGAGATCGTTGCCGTACAAGGTCATGAGTTCGCGGTTATAGCGCCACTCCGGCAGAGAACGAAACGGGATATTCAATGTATTGGCTTCCATAGCCACCGCCTTTCCCTTCACATCCACATTGGCATTTGGTTTACCGGCCTGACCGAGGTAAAGTACCGGAGCCGTAAGCATGACCGGGGCTGTTTGTGCCAGCAGCACATCTTTCCACAATGCGAACTTATGGTCACCGATGGATACCGAGCTGGTGGGTGATATCCGGTTGCGGTACAATGAAAAAAACTGAAAATACGTACCATCTTCCCCGGCTGGTTCGATGCCGGATTCTTTCAGTTTTTCCGCAAACCAGACAGCTGCCTTGAGCTCATCCAGCGTGCCTGCACCGCGTCCGCGGAAATGGGGATCTGTCATCTGATATACATCCCTTTTCAGGTCGGCTTCGCGGATGGTGTTGAGTGCGGGGGGTACAGGATGTTTGGGTTGTGCAAAAGCCAGGACAGGCAATAAGAACAGCAAGTATTTTTTCATGAGATGGCGGGTATGGTATAAAAATACCGCCGAATCCAATCGGAATCAACAGGGTTTATTTGCCTATCGGCTTCAAGTGGAGCAAGTTTTCTACAAGCTTGCAATGTTCCTGGAAGTCCAATTGAGCCTCCTGCACCCAAGCGGGATGCATGGTCAGCAATTTGTCGAATGTGTATTTGAGATTCGTTGCGCTTTCCAGCCGGCCCGAATGCTCCAAGTAGTAAAAAATATCAGCCTGCGAGGGATTCGCTCCCACATTGCGGTAATCCACCTGAAGAGAAATGGTGTCGACGCGCTCTGCCGCCGCTGCAAAATAGTAAGCAAATCTCCAGTTCAGGTTCTCACGTTGCTCGTCGGTCGCAAATTTAGTTTTGTCGAGAAAGAATTTGTGAGCATCCTTGAGGTTACCTGCTTTCAGTAGAGCCGCGATTGTCGAATCAATCGCCTTGATTTCCTTTGCCTTAAAAGTCGTTTTCAGTTCGGCCAAGCGGGTTGCCAGCTTAGCGAAGTGTTGCTTTCTGTCATCGAAGGCACTCCTGAGCCCTGCACTATCAGGCATGTTTACCTTGGTCAGCCTTGTCGGATGAGGAGCCGAGCCTGCAACCAAAGCATATAAATAACTCTTTGCTGCAGTTCTCCTGTCATACCGGGCAGTCCATGAGCGCACAAACTTGAGTTTTTCAAGACTGGTATAAAAACTGTCCTCAGCAATACTAGTATATAGCGACAGGGCCTCCAGGTTTTGGTTGGCATTTTTCCACGGAAAATTCTGGAACGTTTTCGCTATTAACGAGTCATTGACGCGCCTTACGAAATCATACGTTCTGGAATAGTCAGTAAGTATGAATTGATCGACCAGTGAATCAATTTCATGCAAATCATAGGCATCCACTTTCCCTCCTTTCAAGATGTCGTGTAGGGCAGCATCTAACGGGTGGTCAAAAATTTCAACCCGTATATCTTTACCCATGAGTAGGGAGAGGAAATGTGCCAGGGTAACTTCTGCATTTTCTCTGGCCTGCGAAATAATGCCCGCTTCCCGTGCGTCTGCTTTAAGTCCCTCCAGGCACGCGGACTTAAGGTTTTGAATAATTTTTACCGACTTTCTGCTATCCGGATTTTTTTCAAGCGTGTTCCCAACAAAAATATAGTCGAAGCCCTTTATCTTCTTTTCGGGTATAAACCAGGGATTTATTGAAGCGGTTATAATCGAAGTGGGGTGGTTCAACAATCGCACCAAATTGTCGGATGGCAAATATTGAAAATGCTTTTCATCAAAATTGCTGAAATCAATGCCTGCCTTAACCGATCCCCGGCCGAGGAGGACCAAGCCATCACGTTCTGTGTCACGAATGTCCTTTCTGGTCAACCGATAGTTCTTTTCTCCGAAGTCTGAAACATAATCACGATAGGACGGCATACCTATTGATGTAGTAAACACCTCATTCCCGGTATAGTATGCATACAACACACCAGCCTCGTCAACATGGGCTTTGTCGCGGGCAATAGATAAGAAATCCTCATATGTTGTATTGTCCATTGTCTTAAACACACGGTGTCGTTCGGCAAAGTCTCTGACGTACCGGTCTTTGCTCCGAATTTCTTTTCTGGCGCTATCCAGTCGAAAGTCTAATCGGGTCACCCGCCGGAGTGTCTCTTCCAGTTCCAGAAGGCTGTTTTCCCTGGCGACCCTCACGGAGTCAATAAAAAGTTGCAATGGTTCGCCAGTAGATTTGATCACCTCGCCATAATATTCAGCCGTGATTAGAATCCCAATGCCCTTGATACTGTTGACGACAACCGGAGTGTCCTTCATCGTCAGCTTTTTGGAATTAAAAATATTGAATGGATCGAAGTAGCTGAAAATAAAAACCGCAAGTATGACCAGTACTGCCTGGACAAGGAATGTCAATATTTTAGCAGGAATCCCTATCATCTCAATTCATCATCAGTAAGTGGAATCTGTTGTATGAAAGCATTCTCATCCTTTCCATGCCGGAAAGAGACATATATCTCCGTGTACCCTAATCCCCTCAACAATGACTCCATCAATTGCCTCGTTTTTGTTTCGGTAGCCTCCTTGATTCCCAGGTATGGCAGCATTTCACGAATTTGAGATTCCGCCATGCGAAACAGCTCTTCATGACGTTCGACACTGATGGTGTTTGCAAAGGATTTTGTTGTCAGGCTGTAGTCGATCTGATATTCAGAAAATGGATATGCAAAATCAAGGACTTCTACAGGCGGAAGCTCAATGCTAATTCGGTTGCCTGAGGTCCGGATGTCGTAGTCATTGATCTTGCCCAGGTCAATTCCCGCCAGCACATACGCCTTTGTCTTGGCCGCAAAACGGCTGTCATTCAACCGGAATATTCCAAGAAATCTCTTTTGTTGATTGGCAAAAATAAACTTCGACAGTTCCGTCCGGGTTGTCGCGAGTTTCGACACTTCTTTGATCTTACTTACTGCCAGTGATCGCTTTTTGTCTTCACAAGCGGACAATCCCAAAACAAGGAGCAACGCCAAAATAATACGTGTGCTCATCACCCTACGGCTTTGGGTTCATTCTGAACTTGCTCAGGCTTCTTGTCATCTGGCGGTTTGGGTGACTCCTGCTTGTTGGTCTGCTTAGTCGGATCAACCGGCGATGTGGGACTATTCTGAAGGATTTCCAATGATTTAGAGCCAAAATAAAACGCAATCATCATCAGAAATGCTTTCTTTAAAAAATCAAAATGGTCCACCATGGTTACATCATTTCTGATGGCCGCGTCCATACTGATCGAGGCGATGGTGAGGGCCATGGCAATTACAACCAGACTGATTGCAATGGTGCCGCGCACGGTGCCCGGCGGCAACCCAAATGTCTGATCCGCGTACGGGTTCTCATTGGGGGGAGGGCCTTGATTACCTTCCACCTCTGCCTCCTTTGCTCTGTACCGTTGCCACTTTTCATCAGACCAACCCAAATTGATGTTATAGAAATAGATGGCCCAGGCAAAATAACTTACCATGGCAACAAGCCATGTGATGATGATTCCGCTGGCCAGGTTCATCAGAAAGTCCTTTTCCTTGTTAAAGGTGGTTGTGACCCCGCATGAAACGATTAAGAGGTAACCAAGGCCAAAGATGGTGTGTACAATCATGGAGGTCTGTTCAATCTTATTGATGGCTACGTGATCGGTGGTGTTCTTCTTTCTGAGCCAGAATAATAAACTCAGGATAAGGTGAATGATCACGATCGTCACCACGAAGGAAATCACCACCCACAGGGCATCTTTTTCGGTAGGCTTAAGTTCCATTTTTATTTCTGGTTATTGGTTTTTACTTCTTCCTGACTATGGGTCCAGTTGGTTAGGTCTGTTGAAAAAGAACTGATTTTTGTACGCAACAGAGAAAGAACCTTAAGAATACCGCCTGATAATCCAATCACATAGAGCCAGATTTCATTGAAAAAGTCTGGATTGTTCGCAAACATCAGCACGATAAACGTTAGCGCACCTATCAGCAGCAGGATAAAGAGGCGGTTCATGTTTAGTGTGTTTTTACAAAGTCCTTACTTACCCAACCTTCCACCTGTGTTCTGACCTTGTACCATCCATTTTCTTCATCAAGAATTTCGACAATTTTTCCTTTTGGCAAGGGAAGAGCCGCTACCGGCTTATCCGCCGCTGCACCGGTGCGTATGTTAAGCATATCAGCATCAACGGCGCCAGATTTAGGGATAACGTTGGTTCCGGGGCGAGCTGGCATTAAGGCGTTGCCAGGATGAGTCTGCTGGGTCATGTCAAAGAGAGCCTGCCACTGTTTTGGTGTAAAACTATCTTGTTGGCTCAGTCCGTTGGCTGTTTGCCAGGCATTCCAGGCAGATTGAACACTGGCGTACGACCCATCGATGTTGACTGAATAGCCCTTTGCACGGAGCGCAAATTGCATGGCTTCAATTCTGGCCGAGGGGAGTTTTGACACTTCCGAAAGCGGGCAGGGTAACAACTTCCACAATGCATCGATATCGCCAAGGAAGAAATCAAGGTCAATAATCGGAGTTTTTATACTTAGCCCGGGTACACTTCCTTTTTCAGTGTATTGCCAAAATGTTGGTTTGGTCCAGCCGCCATAAAGTGGCATGTAACCCTGCGAAACATCCTTTGGGTATCTGCTGGTCCATAAAGGATATCCTTTGAAATTTTCGGTATTGTTTAGCCGCAAAGGATCGCGCCAATACCAACCACCGGTATAAATGATGGGCATGGTCTTCACACTATCCCTTACCACCTTGAGCCAATCAGAGATGATGGTTTCGCATTGAACGGGGGTTAGTGTCTCCTTTACATCTTCCACATCGAGTACCGGTGGTAAATCCATGGGAACGGCTGATTTCCGGACTGCAGCCAGGAAACACTCAGCCTGGTCTTTGCCGCTTTTTGCAAAGGTCAGGTAGTGATAGGCCCCGCGAAGTAACTTTGTCCTGGCAAAGCCCATGCTGTGTTGAACAAAATTTGGGTCTTCAAAGAGTTCCTGACTGGCCTTAATAAACACGAATTCATTGTTCGTGCCATTCAGCTGCGTGTAATCATTAAAGATCTGATGGTGCGAGGTATCGATGCCGTTTATCATAGAATATGGATGTGATTGTCCTTCTATTTGCCAAAGAGCTTCTTCATACTGAGTAGCAGTTCATGGGCCCTGATTGACTGCTCACGGGACATTTGATGTTGGTTCATCCATGTTTCCAGTGTTTCAAACTCCCATCCGCCATAGATCACCTTTTTGGCAAAAACTTTCTTCAATTCATCAAGCTCCCTTATTGTGCGTTCCTCCATAAAAATCCTGGCTAACGCCCGGTAACAGAGCACAAGTGCATAGAATGATTTATCCCTCATCTCTGCAGTGGCCTGAAGTTGCCCGTTGTTCAGAAGTTGAAGCGAAGCCTTAAAATCTCCGGATGTAAGAACGGCCTCTGCGAGGTCCAGCCTGTTTCCAATTAATGTTGAATCTCGCATCAGCGCATTTTTCAGAAAGGGGATTCCTTCTTTGCTGCGACCCATTCTGAGATACGTAACACCAATTTGCTTTTCGGAACGGTAGTCCCCCGGGTTAACCTTGAGACTACGGGTAAAGAACTCAATTTGTCTGAGGCGTAGTGCCTGTATGGCATCCCGGGTCATTCCTTTCTCATCAGCCACATTGCCAGCTTCAAGCCCAAGTACATAGTAAATGATATTTTTGTTGAATATTTTTCTTCGTACGCCGACACCGACCAATGAATCAATCTGATCAAAATGGCCCGATCGCATCACTTCCTTGATATAGAGGATGCTTAGGTCATAGTTAGAACCAAAAGTACCTGAGTTGCGGAGCACGATCCGGGAGGAGTCAACATCTCCTGTGGCAATTTTCAATTTGGTGAGGGCTGAATAACTTCGCTCAAGTGTTGTCTTTACATCGGATGCGATATTCCTGTTCAACAAGCGCAGGGTATCTACGCTTTTCAATGCGGTGATTGCCTGCGCATATTTTCCTTTATAGAAATAAGATTTACCCAGGTAATACGTCGCTTCTGCATCATGTGGATGCACCTTCATGTAGACCGATGCATTGCTGATTGCGGAGTCGTATTCTGCTAAAAAAAGATTTGCGCGTGTTATGAGAATGAAGGGATTGGGGATCGACGCAAGATAAAAGTCCTTGTCCTTTGCAATAGCGGCTCTGACCCGCGCCTTTGCATCCTTAAATTCTCGGAGCTCCATCAGAATAGCACCCTGCAGAAGCAGCAAGGGTGGGTCATCAGGGAAAGACGTCAGTCCAATATCTCCAATGAAACGAGCTTCATTGATTCGGTTTTCCGATCTTAATGCAGACCCAATCTGGAAGTACGAAGTTGGATTGCTTTTCTTCTCCAGTGCACGATAGCTCATTAAGAGCGCAAGGGCGTAATTCTTCTGACGCAAGTATTGATGACTTAAAGTAGTCAGCTCAGGAACATCCAAATCAAGATTCTTCTTAAACTGAACAATCGAATCCTGTCGCCATTTGTAATTGGCTGAATCCACAAAATGCGCCAATAGCTGAAAAAAATCCCTACGGAGATTGATAAGGAATTCGGCATCGGTTCCCGGCACATACACGGGTGGCAATAGTATTTCCCGTTTACCCTCCCTGACAAATAAACTTCCTCTCACCCGCGGGTAATCTGTAACCGTTACGTCGACACCAAGAATGGCGTCTACCATTAACTGATCAGCCAGGTTAGTCTGATTCCCATCGACATAGTCATAGGGCATGGCCGTATTTCGTTGTACCAATTGAAGATATGCATTGCTACTTGGGCTTGCCTCACTAATCTTCAACAGCAAGTCACGGGTTATTGCCCTATTTCCCGATTTACCCCAAATATCTTTTCCCACAACAAGTACATTTATCTTCTTTTTCCCATTGTTATCAGAGAAAGAAGGGAAAGCATTGAGTATTTGATCCGTTGCCTGAACCAGCTTCTCGTAAAAGTTCTTTTGATCTGCGAACATCAGCGGAAGGTGTATGACCGAATCTGCATGCGTCTTTATGTCAAACGTGAGAATGATCTGTGTATTTCTTGAATAAATTACACCGTTCACGAAAAAAGTGAAGGACTGATCAAACGCACTGGTAGCCAATGTATCAAGGCGATAGCGGTACGCAGGACTCTTCAACTGCAACAATGATAACAGCAGCGTTCCCGTTGAATTGGCATTGTTCATTTTCAGGCCGCTCACATCCAGATTAAGGTATACCCTTGGCTGAGCCGTCTCAGGCTGGGCCCATCCAGTCACGTTGAGCCCCCAGACAATGAACAAAAAGGCAAATATTTTCAATGGAATCTTCATGGCGTATCTACCGATTGAAATCCGTCATAATGATTTTATACACTTTATTAGTGACCTCATTCTCATCTTCCGTGCATACTACGGTTCTTCTCGTTACATGGTCCGAATCTGCCTTCTTGACCGACACTGATATTTTGGTCATATCATTATTCATTGTAGTCTTCACAAAACCATAATTGGTTTTCTCTCCTGGAAGAAAATAAGAAATCAGCATCAGCGAAGGATCCTTGTTCAATCGCGCCGGAAGTTGATCCAGGGTTTCTTTCAGAGATCCCTTTTCTGGCGAAACACTGTGCTTAACATAGACGTATTCTCTCATTTTGCCCTGGCTCTTCAGACTTTGAATATCACGGAGCACATTTTCAATCCAGGCTTGGACATCAGACGATTCACTTACGATATATCCATACTCCCGGCTACATTCAATAAGTTTCTTGAATTTCGTCTCCGGAAAAAGTTCATATACCGATAACTCTACCTTGTCATCACTAATTCCACTGCCAATTACGCGCCCCTGAACATAGAAATCATAGTTCCATAACTCCTGGAAACCTGGAAGCGCTATGTCGGAGATACGTTTATCAAACAAACCAGATCGCTTGAATGCCTCATCAATGGTTCTTGCATCCAGTCTCCCATTGGGACCTGGTCCCTCCAAAACCATACTGACGTAGAGAATTTTCTTTATAGCGGTAGGCTGAGCTACTGCCGGTAGTGCCAACAACATCAGGATTATTATGACTTGTGAAGGCTTCATTTCACTTCAGGGTTGCAACCGTCCGAATCAAAGTGTCCAATTTTGCATGCAGATACAGTTCGAATTCATGATCAGCTACGTTGATGGATTTCTTTAATGCACCTAAAGTGCCAACAATCTTTTTTCGGGAAGTGGCATCAACACTCAGACTCCTGATTAAGTTATCATACTTTTCGACCAAAGGAAGGTTGTACTTCTCAGGCACAGAAATCCGCCAAACGCTTTGATATCTGTCGCAGATCATCTCTACAATAGTGCTTTCCTCCCGTTTGTTGTAATCAATAATGGCATTAACCGTTGAATAAATATTGTCCGGCATTCCTTTCCGGCGATCTCTTTCCAGTGCCGAAAGGAGGATTGGGATTGCATCCGCACTATTGTAAACAATTAAGGTCAGCGCCCGCATTGCCACGGTATCATTCGCAGAATTCAATTCATTTACATGTTGGATAAGTTCCGATGACAGGGTAAGTCTTCTTTCCTTCTCCCGTTTGAGGGAATAGGTATCATATTCAAAATTGAGCTTCAGCACCGCATAAATACTGGTAACCACACCGAGCACCAATGAGATCAACCCGATCCATTCTTTGGAGGCAGATATCAGGGAAGTCTTTGGACGGGCCTGGCTCAATTTCATCATCAGGTCCGCACGACTTGACTCGAGGTTAATACCCGCCTGATCCAAATCCTTAATCTTATCTTCTGTCATTGCAACATGCGCCAGTTTTATTACCACTAAATCCGTACAATCCATTGATTTGCTGACAGACTGAAGCCGTCGGCGAATCGACTTGTGTCAAAAAGAAATTTTCCAGAAACCGCGGGAGTTACTTCAATTGCAGAAATTCAATCTGCGAAGTCCGACATGCAGCAATTGAAGCCTAATTAAATATAAGGTATACGAATCAAAACTCAACCAATGTAAACAAATTTCTATTCCGGGATGGATGTAATATTTATACAACTTTTGATGTAGTTTCCGCTTAGAAAGTAGCCGAAAATGATACTTGTTATCAAGTCAGCAATAGCCGGGTAATGCTCAATAACCTATCATATGCTGTAATTTTGACATTGCTTGGTAGGTATTGAGGCTCAATCTCAAATAGCTGTTTGAAGACTACAATGAATTTGCGTGCGATGTAAGTTTCGTTACCAGAATGAACATTTGCTTTCACAAGAATACCCTCGTGGTGGTAGATCAGTCCCCTGAAATAATTGTTTGCTGACAGCAGATATTGATCTTGAGGGATCCATTTGGTCAATCAGATGAACATTCATAACGACCCAGGAATGATAACCCACTACGACATGTGCGTTAGGTGAGTCCGGCGCAAAAACGATGGTTGTCGTAAACAGTTTGCCTTGGTGCTAAACTGTGTACAGGCTGAAATAGGCACTCAGGAGTACCATGATGATCCCCAGTGGAACAAATGCAGCTACGATTACCCTAAGAAGCAGAAGCACTTTGCGGGTGTAGAACGAAGTAAAATACTGGTAATAGTACCAGACCGCGTAGCTCATGGTGAGCACGGAGAGCCATCGCTCCGCAAGGGGAATTGAGTTTTCGGAGATCCGCGACACAACCAAGACAAACAAAACATTGATCAACAAGATAGACGCTTGTTTGTAGGTATTCAATACGAAGTGCTCCGCGAAATTATGTCTGGCCTTTCGAAAAAGAATCCATGTGGTAAGGGCAAGCAGCGGTAGTATCCCGATAAAGATGATTTTAGGATGGTGCTTTAGAGAGTTATTAACTATATCGACGATATGGCGGGATTCGTCATCACCCCGGGCGCTGGCATAGTTGAAATCCGTTATTGCTTCAGCGCCACTGAAGAGCAACACGATCACGATGAGGAAAGAAAAGTAGCTCAGGTGCCTGACGCGTTTGCCGGCCACGTACTCTCGAATGGAATGCCCTGGTCGGGTGAAAAGTTCTTTAAGTGTAAAAAAGAACCCTCCGCCAAAATGAAACATGGCGTGAAGGAAGTCATGCCCAAACACATGTTTAAATGTAAAACGGTGGGTGCTGGCCGCCTGGCCACAGTCTTTGCAAAAATTACCCTCCAGCGGTGCCCGGCAATTCAGACAATATTGGGGTTGCTTCATGTCAGGCAGGTTTATAGTTGCGCAGTCCCTTCCAGAGTACAATACCCATAACCAGTTCGAGAACGATGGTACCCGAAATGTAAAGTAAAGGAGGAACTGGCATCACGGTCGGAACAAAGGCCTGGAAGTCCCACAGCCAATGGAACACAATCATCGGCAATAGATTGCGCAGGCGAATGGTGACGGCAGCAGAGAAAAGTCCAAAAATAAAGGTCATTGCTAACTGCCCAGCCATCATCAGCCACGAGTGATGGGCGATGATGTTAATGGCATGAAGAGAAGAAAATGCCAGCGCACTGATAAGCACCGCACGTTGGGCGCTACCCGACTTCAAGAGGGCCTGTAAAATAATTCCCCGGAACATAAGCTCCTCAGAAATGCCCACCAGCAGCGTAACGATGCCGGTGATCATGAAAGCACTCCATGCATCGGGGGCAACTGACTTTTCCCGGAGCGCCAGGAAGATGGCAACCCACGCGACCACTAACGCCAGGTATAGCGGCGCCATCCAGCCCAAGGCAGGTTTGTGGACTGGTCCGAAGATCATTGCTGGGCTGAAATACCGAACCATTACCGTTCCGCAAAGCAGCACCATTGCGATTTCAAACGGAAGGAGCACCTTCATCATCGTCAGCGATGGGTACACATCATGAAATACCAAACTTGTCAATGTCATGCCAGCAGTCATGAGCAGCATATACGTTATGTAGGTGTAGGTGGCGATGCGCCGTGCCTGGACAGGGTTCATACGGGTAGGTTGTGAGCAAAAATACTGAATTGGAATTTCACCCCTATGGCGCAAGGCGTGATCGAAACAGGTACTAAACCAATATGAAGTCTGTACCAGGTCGTCTCGCTTTGCTTTGCTCAATACGAGGATCGCTGCGCTCGCGATACGGGGATCGCTTCACTTCGTTCGCGATGAAACCGAGAGGGATGCTTCGCTACGCTCGTATCAAGGGGATCACCTCGCTTCGCTCGTGATGACGACTACATTAGTAATAATGGGTCTTTAGAGGATTGCTTCGCTGCGCTCGCAATTGGTCAGGTATTCCAGACATGTTGCCGATTCTCCTAATGAGTTGCGTATCCACAATTATTCTAAGATTGCAGCATGGCATACGGTGGGCATGTTTATATCATGACCAATCAATGGGGAACAACTCTTTACGTTGGTGTGACTTCCAATCTCGCAAAGCGGGTATTGGAGCATATGCAAAAGGTTCATCCACATAGCTTTTCTGCCCGCTATCATCTTAACAAGCTTGTGTACTATGAATTTCACGAAAGGATTGAGTGGGCAATTGCACGGGAGAAACAAATAAAAGCCGGCTCGAGAAAGAAGAAACTTGATCTTATCAATGCCAAAAATCCGGAGTGGCTTGACCTGTATCAGACGGAGGTAAAATACTGGAGGTAAATCGCAAGCCCTGCGAAGCGATCCAACCCTGGCGTTGAATTGTCCCTATGACGTTACTCACCTCAACTTATGAACGTGCCGGATTCATGCTCGTTGCCACGTGAAGCAGGTCTAAGATCGCTTACGCCTGCTTGATGGTAGCCCCGGCAGGAATCGTCCCGATAGCTATCGGGAGCATCTTCAGAATCGCCCCGACCGAAGCTCCATTTCTAAGTAGCCCCGGCAGGAATCGAACCTGCATCTTCAGAATCGGAATCTGAAATTCTATCCATTGAAATACGGAGCCAGAATAACCTAGAACGGCCGCTTTTACAGCGGTGGGCCACAAAGATAATGTACCCGGCGGGAATATGAAATTTATAAAATGGCCCAGATTCAGTGTGAAGTGTTGGCTTTACCGGGTTACTCCTTTCGCCCGCACAATCTCGGTCACATCCTTAAACATCGCTGTCACATCTTTTATACTGCCATCATAATTAAACCGAGGCTCTGAGTTGACGGAGATCCAGATGCGATCCTGCGTCAAAGGGCGGAATACACCCATGATGGCATTTAATACAGGCTTGCCAGTTGTCAACGTGATCGCAGCAGGGTGTGTCTCACCCGGGTAGGGACTGCCATCCTCGTGAATAACGTTCCAGCCCGGATCCATGGGAGTCTTGCCCAGTAATTGATCTGATGTAAGACCCAACAGGCGCAATGCACTCGGATTGGAGAGCAGTATCCGTCCATCCGGACCATGAATCACTACTCCCAGATCGAGTTTAGTAATGAGGTTCAGGTATCGCTCCTCTGCGCTCAAAAGATCAATCTGATTTTTCCTTAACTCAGTGATGTCTTGAACAATGCCTTCCATGACCACGGGAGTACCCTCCGAATTGTGGTTTATGTAATTGATACTCCAAATCCACCTGATCTGATCATCATTTTTTCGTAGGATTCGATATTCCATACTACAGTTTATCCCCTTATTAAGAGCTTGCTGTAACTGTGTCAACACCCTGTCACGATCTTCAGGCACAACCGCCTCCAGAAACAGTTTGGTGGTCCATTCATGACTTGAGTCCGGGTACCCAAAAATTTGTCCGTGCTTCTTCGATCTCCAGGTAGTCTTCTCCAGAATATTATACTTGTATTGACCTATGTTCTCATCAATCACCTGCGGAACGCGATTGCTGGAACTAATGTCCATGACGGTCAACTGGCATAAGTCTCCAAACGGAACGACATGCCCGAAAATGCAAACATCTGTAGGATAGTCGGGATGGATTTGAGTCAGTTTAACATCAAGTAGTTCATTCTGGTGCGTAGAAAATACTTTATCCAAAAAGCCCTTGAACACATTCCAGAACTTCGGGGCGAGATAATCCGTAAAAGAAACATCGGTGAAGTCATCGCCACCAATCAGGAATATTTCTCTGGCCTGTTTGTTCAGGTCGTAAATCTTTCCATCACGGGTGACCAGCACCCGACCAAAAGGAAAAATATCTTCCAGCAGAATTCGGGCTTCCTCGGTCATGATTTCCGGGATTATATGGAACACAAAATTGACTTACCAAGGTGAAGGAATAAATGACTTTTGTCACACAGGTTTTTTGCAAAAACCGCCGAGGAGACGCTGAAAACGCAGATGCATGGTTGATACCAATAAGTATTTGCCTTCTTTTTGTGGTGTTTCGCAGCTGACGTTAAAGTCAATCCGTCGGCCGGTGAAGAACACCGGCCCGTTACACGTCAAAAAAAGTGGCCGGCATTCCTGCCGACCACTGAAACCCCTAACCAGAAAAACACAAATCTTAATTCCAACCGCCACCAAGTGCCTGATACATATTCACCACAGCATGCAGTTGTTGCATTTTGGTGTCAATCAACTCGAATCGCGATTCCAGCGCATCACGCTGGGTAAGTAATACTTCCATATAATCTGCCCTGGCCGACTTGAACAACCGGGTAGAAATATCAATTGACTCGGTCAAGGCCCTCACCTGCTCCGCACGCAGGTTGTAGCTGGTGCGCATATTGTTGATGTTCGACACCTGATTGGCCACTTCGATGCAAGCATTCAATATCGTTCTTTCATAGTTATATACAGCCTGAATCTGGCGCGCATTGGCATTGTAATACATCGCTTTGATCGCATTCCGGTTTACCAGCGGCGCGGTAAGTCCGCCTGCCAGGGCATAGATCATGGACTCTGGTTTAGTGAACAGGTATGAGCCGTTGTAAGCATTGAGCCCCGCGCCGGCAGAAATATCCAATGAAGGATAAAAGTTTGCCCGCGCCACCGTGACATCAATCTTGCTCGCCGCCAACTCCAATTCCGCCTGGCGGATGTCCGGCCGGTTCTTCAGCAACTGCGATGGCAAACCTGCATTCATCAGGGTAGGCACCATGTCAATAAACAGGTCAGAGTTCCGCTCCACATGTTGCGGAAACCGGCCGACGAGAAAATTGATCCGGTTCTCGGTTTCTACGATATCCTGCTGAATGCGATAAATGCGACTTTGATTCTTGAGCACTTCAGCCTCGAATCGACGCACTGCCAACTCTGTTACCTTGGCCGCTTGCTTCTGCTGTCTAACAATCTCCAGCGCATTCTGTTGAATCTCAATGTTGCGTTTCAGTATCTCTAATTGATTATCCAATGCCATCAACTCATAGTATGACGTCGCGACCTCGGCGATCAGGTGCGTTACCAGAAAGTTCTTTCCCTCGGTGGTGGCGAGGTAACGCAGCATCGCCGACTTCGTGGCATTGCGCAACTTCTTCCAGATGTCGACCTGCCAGGAGAAATTGGCAGCAAGGAGGAAATCAGGCAGCGGATCAGGGAACTGCGTTCCCGGAGCAATATCCGAGTTGGCCTCCACCGATCCTTGTCGTGTAAAACGCCCAACCTTCTCCAGACCGGCACTTCCCTGCAGGTTGATAAAAGGTAGGTACTCCCCCTTCCGGGCTTTCACTTCATTCTTGGCAATATTGATCTCACGGATCACAATATTTAACTCCTGGTTATTGGCCAGGGCCGTGTCAATCAGGGCAACCAGCTGCTCGTCGGCGAAGAAGTTCCGCCATTTCACGGTGGCGGAGTTGGCCGTATCAGCGGTTGCGGCGGCATACTGTTGCGGCACCGTCTTTCTTTCATTTCTCGGAACCAGCGAGGTTGGCACACTACAGGCAGCGAGCCAACTGGTAAGAACAAACAAACCAATATATCGAACGCACTTATTCATTTTCTTTCGCATCAATGGGTGGTGGAAACTTATCCATGCGGTGCACGAGGTCTTCAGTAAATGAGTCAGACTCCTCATCGCGGATGAGCTGACGGCCCTCGGCCAGTTTACCAAAGATGAAGTACAGTCCGGGTACGATAATTACTCCGAATACCGTTCCGAACAGCATCCCTCCCAAGGCAGATGAACCGATGGTCCGATTGCCGATGGCGCCTGCGCCGTGAGCGATTACCAGCGGTATCAAACCAGCGACAAAGGCAAATGACGTCATCAGGATCGGCCTGAAGCGAACCTTCGCACCTTCAATGGCGGCAACCAACACAGTGGCTCCTTGACGCTGCCGCTGCATCGCAAACTCAACGATCAACACAGCATTCTTGCCCAACAATCCCACCAACATCACCAATCCAACCTGGGCGTAAATGTCGTTGGCCAATCCCATGGACTTGATGAGCAGGAAAGAACCAAACACACCAGCCGGCAAAGAAAGAATCACAGCAAGGGGAATGATAAAGCTTTCATACTGACCGGCGAGCACGAAATACACGAAGCCCAAAACGATCAGGAAGATGTAAATTGCTTCATTGCCACGGCGCACTTCATCGAAAGACAAGGCTGCCCAGTCAATGTCAAAGCCCCGGGGCAAGGTTTTCTTTGCCACTTCCTGTACCACAGCGATAGCTTCCCCACTGCTATATCCTTTCGCAGGAGCACCACGGATGGCGGCTGTGTTGTACATGTTGTATCGGTTAATTTCATTAGGCCCCTGCTTTTTCTTGATCCGCATAAAAGCAGAGAACGGCACCATCTCGCCATGATCACTCTTCACGTACAGGTTCATGATATCCGACGGCAGTTTCCGGTATTCCGGCGCTGCCTGCACGAATACCTTGAAGAAGCGCTGGAACTTGATGAAACCTAATTCGTACGTACTGCCGACAAAAATGGACAGCGTATTCATGGCATTACCGATGGACACGCCTTTCTGCATGGCCAACTGGTTGTCAATCTCTATTTCATACTGGGGATAGTTGGCACTGAAGAAAGTGAACAAGCCGGTTATTTCTTTTCGCTTGCCCAGTTCTTCCATGAAGTCATTCTTCACCTTTTCCAGTTCGTCATAATCGCCCGAGTTGGTCTTGTCGAGCAGCTGGAGTGCAAATCCGCCTGCGGCACCATAACCAGGTACAGCAGGAGGATCAAAGAATTCAATGGTTGCGCCTGGAAGGGCTTTTGCCTTTTCCTCCAATTCGTAGATAATTTCATTCACCGAATGATCGCGGTCAGACCAGTTCTTGAGGTTGATCAGACAAGTACCGGCATTGGATCCCCGACCCTCGGTAAGCACTTCGTATCCGGCGATAGACGATACCGACTGTACACCCTCAACCGTCAATACGATGTCCTGTAGTTTACGGGAAATATCATTGGTCCGCTCCAGGGTAGAACCGGGAGGCGTTTGAATGATGGCATAGATCATTCCCTGGTCTTCACTGGGGATGAAGCCTGAAGGCAGCTTATTGGCGATGGCATAGATGCCGAAGGCGAACGCCGCCCACAATCCTATGGTCACAAGCCTGCGGTGGGCAATACGTTGTAACACCCAGACATACTTGCCTGTTAGTTTTTCAAAGCCCCAGTTAAACCCATCGAGGAAGCGGTTCAGCCATGTGCGTTTTCTTCGTCGACCGTGATTATTCTTCAGGATCATGGCACATAGCACCGGCGTCAATGTAAGCGCGACAAAACCCGATATCACAATTGATGTAGCCATGGTAATGGCAAACTGCCGATAGAATACACCGACAGGGCCTGACATAAATGACACCGGTACAAACACGGCAGTCATGAGCAACGTGATGGCAATTACTGCACCGCTGATCTCACCGATTACTTTCTTCACTGCCTGATAGGGCGACAGGTCTTCGGCCTCCATCTTGGCGTGAACCGCCTCCACCACCACAATAGCGTCATCCACCACAATACCAATGGCGAGCACCAGGGCAAACAAGGTGATCATGTTGATGGTAAGTCCGAAGATTTGCATGAACATGAATGCACCGATGAGCGATACAGGTACGGCGAGGGTCGGAATGAGCGTTGACCGCCAGTCGCCGAGGAACAGGAACACCACCAGCGCCACGAGGATAAACGCATCGCGCAGGGTGTGAATTACGTTTTCGGTAGAGGCATCGAGAAAGTTGGAGACGTCATAACTGATCTCGTATTCCATGCCCGGTGGGAAGGTTTTTTTCAATTCTTCCAGCTTATCCTTTACCTGCTTGATAACTTCACTTGCGTTGCTGCCATACGTTTGCTTGAGCACGATGGCGGCCGATGGGTATCCGTTTATATTCGAATAGATGTCATAATACTCACTGCCGAGCACGACGGTGGCAATATCCTTGAGCCGCAGCAACTCCCCTTTAGGGTTGGCGCGGATGATGACATTTTCATATTGCTTGGGATCGCTGAAGCGGTCCGAGTAGGCAAGCACATATTCCAACGCTTCTGCCCTTTTGCTGTCGCCGCGACCAATACGGCCGGGCTTTCCAATGATACTCTGATCGTTGAGGGCCTCCATGACCTCATCGGGAGAAACCTGATAGGCACGCATGCGGTCAGGATTAAGCCATACGCGCATGGCATACTGGCGGGAGCCGAGGATACGGGCCTGACCTATCCCGTTGATCCGCTGCAACTCGGGAATCATGTTCACCCCTGCGAAGTTGAACAGGAACTTCATGTCGGCATTCTTGTCTTTGCTGAAGAGGTTCACATACATCAACATGCTGGGCATGATGGGTGTGATAATTACCCCTTCGCGTTGCACAAGCGGAGGGAGTCGGTTGCGCACCTGTTCCACGCGGTTGGACACCTGAACGAGCGCCTGATTAATATCAGTGCCAAGGTTAAACAGAATCTGAACGTTTGCTTCACCGGCACTGGTGGCATCAGAAGTCATGTAGCGCATACCCCAGGCGCCATTGATGGCTTGTTCGAGCGGAATGATCACCGACTCCGTAAGCGTTTTGGCACTGGCACCGGGGTAGGAAGCACTCACCATCACCATAGGCGGTGCAATAGAAGGAAACTGCGACGTGGGCAATGTTTCAATGGCCAGGACGCCCATGAACATGATCACAATAGAGATCACGATGGCGAGGACCGGGCGATGAATGAATTTATTAAACATGGGACTTACCGGTTGAGACGATTCACTTATTCGACATACACATTCAGGTGAGGGATCACCTTCTTCGGATCGTGGTATTCAAACTCGATCTTATCGCCTTCCTTCACTTTACGAAGACCTTCCAGGAGTATCTTTTCGGTATCGGACAGGCCCTGCTTGATGATATACAGGTCAGGAATTTCCGCCGCGATGGTGATCTCACGCTGATGCACGATATCATCTTTGTCGATAACAAAAACATATTTCTTCTCTAGGATTTCGAACGTCGCTTTCTGTGGAATGATCAGTGCATTCTTATAGGGCGAAGTAGCAATGACATTGCCGGTTTCCCCATGCCGAAGCAGGCCTTTGGGATTGGGGAAAGTAGCCCGGAAGGCAATATTGCCTGTCTCATTGTTGAAGTCAGCTTCAATGGTTTTGACGAGCCCGGAATATTCAAACATTTGGCCATTGGCCATCTCGAGATGCACCCGCATGAGGCTGTCTTTTTTGAGATTGGTTTTGTAGTCGAGGTATTCAGCTTCGGGTACGTTGAAGTAAACCCACATTTCGCGGTTGTCAGACAGGGTAGTCAATAGATCACCTTCATTGACCAGGCTCCCCAACCGCACCTGAAAGCGGTCCATGATGCCGGTAAAGGGTGCCCGTATGTCCGTGAATCCCAGATGAACCTGGGCCAGCGATACTTCGGCTTTGGCTTTGTCGTACTTAGCTTTGGCGAGAGCCAGTTCATTGGGCGACACGACATTACTGTCGGCCAGTTGTTTGGTATTGAGGTATTCAATCTCCGCGAACTTGGCTTCGGCTTCTGCTTTCTGCAGTTCGGCCCGGTACAGCAAGGGCATAATCTGAAACATCTGCTGACCTTGCTGGATGAGCTTTCCTTCATCCACATAGATATGTTGGAGATAACCCTTTTCGAGGGCCCTCAACTCGATGTGCTGGATTGCCCTGATCTGACATACATAGTTTCTTCGGATCAACGTATCCCGGCGCAGGGGGCTGGTC
>DAOMGC010000026.1:0-45952 GCA_035430125.1 Cyclobacteriaceae bacterium
TGAGTTCCTTTCCGGCATCGAGGATATCCTTCATGTCTTTCTCATTCTTCATCACATCGTTGTAGGTCTCAATCTGTTTCTTGACCTTACGCATGTTATTGATGGACGTATTCAGCTCGTTGAGGTTGCTCTCTGCCCGGTTGAGCAGTTCTTGTTGGGCTGTCCAATCTGCAGCTGTTACTTTCAGATTCGGGTCCGCGAGGATTTCAAATTCAGTCTCTGAAGTTTCGCCTTTATAAGTCATGCGGGCCTTGTAGTGTCCTGGTGCCACCCGATGTCCGCGATAGTCTCCCAACACATAAACACCGGGAATGTCAACCAGGTGCTCACCGCGGAAATCCCAGGCGAAACGGTTCACACCGCCTTCTGATGGAATGACTACTGGCGCAGGAGGGCCACCAGGGTACGGCTTGAATGACTCATCTTTTTTGCTGGAATATTTACGGATGGACTTCCCGGCCAGGTCCATGATCTCCAGGGTGACCTTGTTTGTATCTGCCTTTTGTTTCAGATAATAATCAAATACAACACCTTCCGAAGGATTTTGTCCCAGTCCAGGCAACTCAATACCATTGGCTGCAAGAAATGCAGGCGGGCCGTTTAATCGGTATGTAGGCTTGGGTGTGAACAACTTCAGGTTAGTGGTACCAAATTCGCCTTTGCTTTGTTGCACGGCTCCCAGGTCATCCAAAATCCAGAAAGCCCTTCCTGCGGTAGCGGCCACAAGGTCATTTCCTTTGATAACAAGGTCCGTAACGGGCACAATCGGTAAGTTCAATTGGAATTTCGTCCATTGAGCTCCCCCGTTGAAGGAAACGTAAAATCCGCGTTCAGCACCCGCATACAAGAGATCCTTTACTTTTTTGTCTTCTCGGATAACCTTGATAAAATCATCGGTAGCAACTCCGGCACCGATTTTCGTCCATGTTTTACCATAGTCAGTTGACTTATAGCTCATGTTGCTGAAGTCATTGAACTTATAACGCGATGCCGAGATATAAACAGTAGCCTTGTCGTGCGGAGAAACTTCAATGGAGTGGATGAGACACTCCGGCAATCCGACTGGTGTAATATTCTGCCAGGACTTGCCGCCGTCTTTGGTGATGTGTACCAATCCGCAGTCACTACCGGTGTAGATCACCCCTTTCTCTGATGGTGATTCGATCACATAATAAATTGTATTATAATTTTCTCCGCCCGCTCCTTCGTTGGTAATAGGTCCTCCACTGGTATCCTGTTTGGTAGTATCGTTTCGGGTAAGGTCGGGGCTGATCACCTGCCAGTTGATTCCTCCGTTGGTAGTGCGGAACAATACATTTCCGCCGTGATACATGGTTTGATAATCATGGGGTGAGTTGATGAGAGGTGCATTCCAATTGAAGCGGTATTTCATGTCTTTGGGGGCCCAGGCCAGGTTAGTGGCCGGATACTCCATGATGTCCTTGGTCTCACCTGTTTTGGCATCGAGCACATTGACCTGGCCCTGATAACATCCACCATAGAAATAACGGGGGTCATCCGGATTATCAATGGCGATGTAGGCACTTTCACAACCGGGCCCATTCATCCAGTCCTTATCCGATATGCCGGCACCGCCGGTACGGCTCTGAATCATTACGGATGAATTGTCCTGCTGCCCTCCATAAACCCAGAACGGGAAGCGGTTGTCCACATTCACACGGTAGAATTGGGCAGTCGCCTGATTGCCAATTGAGGACCAGGAGCGTCCGTTGTTGAAGCTGATTTCACCCCCTCCGTCATCGGCGAGTGCAAGGTTACGGCTATCCTTTGGGTTAATCCACAAATCATGTGTATCGCCATGGCCAACCTGCATACCCTGAAATGACTTGCCGCCGTCAATGGATCGGAGTGCAGGAGCATTGAGCACATACACGATGTCTGCATTGATGGGATCAGGGAATACTTCCATATAGTACCATGACCGTGCGGAAATAGTCTGGTCATTGGTCATCAGATTCCATTTCCTTCCGCCATCATCGGAGCGATACAGTCCGGCTTTTGATTTTTCAGCTTCGATGATCGCATACACACGGTTTGAATTTGCGCGAGAAACCGCTACACCAATTTTTCCCATTTCTTTTGGAAGACCTTCTACGATTTTGGTCCAGGTTTCGCCAGTATCCGTTGATTTCCAGATGGCACAGCCCGGGCCACCACTTTCTACTTTCCACGGATAACGACGATGTTGCCAGGTGGCTGCATACAGAATACGCGGGTTGTTCATGTCCATGCTGAGTGATGATACGCCGGTGTTGTCATCAACAAAAAGTGTTCGTTTCCAGGTAGCTCCGCCATCTATGGATTTATAAACACCGCGTTCACCGCCAGCCCCATGAACAGGTCCCTGGGCACCCACCAACACCACATCTGCATTCGTCGGATGAATGACGATGTCCGCAATATGACGGGAATTCGCCAAACCAATGTTCTTCCAGGTCTTTCCGGCGTCTGTAGATTTGTAGACACCATCACCAAATGAAGTCATCACGCCCCGAACGGCGTGCTCCCCACTTCCCACATAGATTACATTGGGATCATATTCGCTTACTGCTATTTCGCCTATTGATCCTACGTTAAAGAATCCGTCTGATATATTCTTCCAGGTGATGCCGGCATCTTCGGTCTTTGCCACGCCACCCCCCGTGTATCCAACATAGTACAGGTTATCATTGCCGGGCACACCTGCGATGGCATTGGCGCGTCCTCCGCGAAAGGGGCCGATGTTTCTCCACTTCAGTCCTTTGAATTGGGCCGCATCTGCTTTCGGTGACTCCTCACCCTTTGTATTTTTCTTTTGGGCTGTGGCCGGAGCAATCAACAGGCATCCTCCCAGGAGGATCATGATCAGGTTCTTCATAACGGTTTACTGGTTTTGGGAAGGTTAATTTACCCAAAATGAAATGACTACCCAGAAAAAGTAGGACAATCGGTCAGCCTGTTTTTGCTCAACGGGTGCCGAGGCGGCGCATGGCTAATTCAAATTCAGCGCGGATGGCATCCAAATGGATATGTTCTTGTTGCTTGACAATCCATTGGCCATTAACGATGGTGCCTGCGAGCATATGTGAATCTCCCGCATAGACCATGCTCGACAAAATATGCTTTCCGGAAGTAGCGGCTAACAAAGGTGTACGGGCATCCAGCACAAGAGCGTCGAGGGGTTGCCCAGGCGCAAAAAATTCACGATTGACAATTCCCATTGCCTTCCTTCCCGTTGTGATTTCTTCAGCAACCAGGTACTTGGCTGCATCTCCATTAAAGGTATTACGATGGTGGGTCGTGATGCGTTGGCGGTAGTCCATCATTCTAAACTCCTCCCAGGGACTAAGTCCGATGTGACTATCTGTACCGACAGACCATCGACCCCCCATAGCAGCAAACTCTTTCATCCGGAAAATACCGTCACCCAAATTGCCTTCCGTGGATGGACATAGCACCACATTGGATCTGGTCGACACTATACCCTTGAGTTCATTGTCATTGAGGTGTGTGGCATGTACCAGATGAAATCGATCATCCACAGGAACATTTTCCAAAAGCCATTGCATTGGTCTCGCACCACAGAACGCCAGACAATCCATTACTTCGCGCTGCTGTTCAGCTACATGAATATGAAACGGCAATTCTTTTGGAACCAGGTCCAGGGTTCGTGCTATGTCGGCAAACTTCACAGCCCTTAAAGAATGAACGCTACATCCCAACAAGGCGTCAGGATATGACTGAATCACTTTACCAGATGCCTCCAGAAGCCGAAGATAGTCATCGGTAGATTTGGAGATAAACCGGCGCTGACGCGGTTGCGGGTCCAGGCCAAAGCCGCCCTGCTGATAGAATACCGGTACGAGTGTAATTTTGATGCCAACCGATTGCGCGGCCATCACCATGCGCTCACCCATTTCAGCCAGATGCGTATACGGCTTACCGTCCTTGTCGTGGTGGATGTAGTGAAACTCCGCAACGTGGGTGTATCCATGGCGCAACATTTCAGCATACAACATGGCAGCGATGGCCTGTGCTTCTTCAGGTCCGACAAGTAGGGCGCATTGGTACATCGCTTCCCTCCACGACCAGAAGTCATCGGATTTTCCAGCTGGATGAATCTCGGCCAATCCGGCCATGGCATATTGAAAAGCGTGCGAATGCGCGTTTTGAAATCCCGGAATGGCGTATCCCATCACAGCCTCAATTGCTGGTGACTCCGGGTGGGGAACATTGGAAAGGTATCGGATAATACCCTGATGATCGACACCCACAAATGCCGGTGTCAGCCAATCTTCCTGTTGGAGGAGTGCTTCAAATCTATAAAAGCGAAGTGTATCGTTGGGCATCAGAGCGTTTCCAAAATTCGCTCAAAATTCTTCTTTAACAAACTTCTCATTTTGGCTGACCGGTCTGGATGATATTTGATTTCGGCGTCATCCATATAATTGACCTTAGACATTTCCAGCTGAAGGGCGTGCTGGTGATTGGCAGGCTGACCGAAATGGCGTGTAATGTATCCGCCCTTAAAGGGATGGTTATGACCAACACGGTAAGTACTATGGTCCAGTGTAGTCATCACTGCCTCAATCAGTCCGGGTGACGCCGAAGTGCCGTCTACATCGCCCAGGATGAGGTCCGGAAAAGGATCCTTGTGAATGGTGCTCACCACACGGCGAATCGAATGACAATCCCACAACAAAACCCGGCCATGGCGGGCTTTGAGGTCCTGCAACATAACGTCGATTTGGTGGTGATAAGGGTCAAAGTATTCTTTGATTCGATGGGAAACTTCTAATGCACTAACCTCCTTGCGTTGATCGAAGTAAAGTGGGATTCCAGTAAAGGTTGTTGTGGGGCAAAGGGCGGTTATTAACCTGCCATCATTATACAAGGGTTTGCTTTGCGGATCCCGGTTGAGGTCAATTACCCAACGGCTATAATTTGCGGCTAATACCGTTATGCCCATTTCAGGCGCAAAATCATAAAGCGTATCGACAAACCAGTCCGTATCGTCTGGTGCTGCCGCCAGCGTGGAGTCAAACTGATCGCGTATTTCTTCCGGAAATCGGGTGCCACTATGTGGAATGCTCAGGAGTATGGGAACCTCCTGACTGGTTGGGTTGACAATCCGAAAGACAGAACTCATTTCTTCTTCACGACAGGCTGCACCTCCGATGCGCGTCGGGCTGCAGCAACGGCCTCGTGCGCCTGCTCAATTTTTTGCTCGTATTCTTCTCTGGATCGGCGCGCCTGAAGTTCACACTGGTTTACCTGGGACTCAAGTTCCTTGATTTTCGCTGCAGCTTCGGATTGGGTTTGTGCCGCATAAAAAGCAAACAAAATAGCGACAACACCGAGTACCACGGCAGGCACCCAGGGATTAACGCGGGTTGTTTTGGAATTGCTCATAACCTATTCATTTTTCTTCTTTTCCTTCTTCTTCTTTTCTTCGACCACGGGCTGTACGGTCTCCTTATTTGTTACTTCAGGCTTCATCTCCCGTTTGGTCGCATCCTTCTTCAATTCGTATAGTTCCTGCCGGGTAACCTCCAGTTCGCGGCGAAGGTAATCTTCGGCCTTAAATCCGATCATGGATTTGAATTTGGTGATTCGCAAAAATGCCTCATCTATACGTTCTGGGGAGATTTGCCCGCTTTGGACAAGTGAACGAATGATGCCATGAACCTTGTCTACCGTGCGTACCTCGCTTCCCTGAATGTTGTTTGAGAAACAAAGTACATCTACACCTGCATTGATGGCCAACTTCACGGCTGTCTCCAGCCCGTACTCATTAGTGATTGCCTGCATTTGCATGTCGTCAGAGAACACAACACCATTATACTTCAATTGTTTGCGCAGCAGGCTATCGATCATGCGTGACGAAAGTGTGCCCGGCAAGCCTTTCGGGTCAAGCTTCTTATTTACAATATGCGAACTCATAACACCGTCGACCATCCCTGCCACAAGCAGTCTTTGATAAGGGGCTAGCTCCGATTCAGACCAGGTGTTCGTAACATCAGCCACACCAAGGTGTGTGTCGGCCATAGAGCTGCCATGTCCGGGGAAGTGTTTTAGTACTGTGCTTACACCATATTTCTTATGCTGCCGGATAAACTCTTCCGCCAGGATACCAACCGAGTCAGCATTGGCCGAAAAGGACCGGCCTACTTTATAAATTACCGTGTTCTGTGGGTTAACACCCACATCTACAACGGGGGCAAAATTTACATTGATTCCTACACCAGCCAGTGTAGCGGCTGTTGCTTCACCATAAAATCGAACAGAGTCCAGGGTTTTGGCTCTTCCCATTTCTTGCGCTGTAATTGATCGGGGAAAACCGTATTTCTCTTTCATGCGATTAACCTTGCCACCCTCCTGATCGATTGCAATCATGAGGGGAATCGGGGCTGCCTGCTGGTATGTCCAGATGATTTTTTTCATTGGAGCAAAAGCCGATGCACTTTTCGGTATGTTCTTCTCAAAGAAAATTACAGCACCCACTTTTCCTGCGCGGATTTCTTCCAACAGTATGGGATCCACTTCTGCTTTCGGGAAGCCTATCATCAGCATCTGCCCAATCTTTACATCCAGCATATCCTTATCCTGAGCGTAAGCTATCGGCGAGATGGCGATCAGGCCTAAGGCCAAAACAGATTTAATAATTTTCATAGATGTCATTCAAAATCGACTCCATTCTGCCGCGAATTTCACGGCTGGGTACGGCAAAGTTATTATTCATCCAGCTAAATATGAGGGTTCGACCCCGTTTGGTAACCAGGAATCCACTTAATGCATAATGATTGGAGAGCGAACCTGATTTCCCTATGATAAACGCGGTTTTGGTGCGGTAGGTATTTTTCAGAGTGCCACTTTCTCCGAGGGCCGGCAGGATCAAACGGAGGCGGTCCCAGGAAACCTTACGGTATATTTTGTCCCATACTTTCACAATGGTGCGTGGTGTAAAGAGATTGTATCGGGATAAACCAGAACCATCGACCCATACCGCGGGATCAGGTAAATCAGCAAGAATCGTATTCAAGCTCGCACGAATACCTGCATTTACCGAAAGGGTATCGGTTCGCGCCTCACCCACCATCATCATTAGTTGTTCTGCAATGAAATTATCACTGGTTTGCATCATCACCTTATACAGGCTGTCAGCTACTGTTCCCCGCAGGACCTTACTTTGACGAGTGGGCCTCGACCAGGCAAGTCCCACTTCCCGATTCAAAGTATCAGTAAGGAGTTTGGATATCAACCGATTATCCACGTGAAATGGAACATACCAGGTCTGTCGTCCTCCAACCCCTGGGTGAAAAGTGATTTTATTGGAATCAAAAGCACGCTCTAGTATTGGTCGCAGACCGCGGGGCACCGAATCCACGGAGCTGAATACGAAAACATCGGGAGAAACCACAAATCCTCTTTTTGTTTGTCGCACGGTCGCGAGGTTTCCATATACGGGAAACGGCGTACGCTCTACCTGGTAATAATCGTTATGGTCATCCCATGCCCAGCCCGGACCGAAAATCACAGAAGCGCCATTGGCAGGAGAGAAAAAAAGGGATGATGGCTGTCGTTGCAGGAAATCAAATACTACGCGAGTACCTTTCACATTGCCATAGAGAAATGCGGGGTCGCCTGTGCCCCAAAACAGCAAAGAATCGTTCCGCTGTTCATACCGGAGCGAGGGTACAGAGTCCCCAAGGGTAGTTAGCGCCGCATAGAGTGTAAAAATCTTTGTGTTCGATGCCGGGGTGAAGTAGCGATCAGCCTGATGCTCGAAAATGTTCTTCTTCAGGAGCGGGTCATACACCACAAAGCCAATGTGATGATGGAAATCCTTTTCGGCCTGGAGCACAGGACGGCTAAAGTATTTTCGTGATGCACAGCTGCTGAGCAGTGCCGCCAACAGGATCAGGGAAAGGCGCATCAGGAGATTCCGTATCGTTCCCTCAGTACTTTTACATGGTGGGTTTCGTGGCCTGCAATGACAAAGCCAAGTGCCACTACAGCCAATTCATTGTTATTGGCCAGTCCCTTTCTGGTAAGCATCTCTGGTGAAAAGCTTTCAAACAAATCGACCGTTGATGTGCGCAGGTGCTGCATTTCATCACCGATCTGTTTCAGTGAGCGACCTGTTGCATTCAGGTGGGCCGCATAGGCTTGTTCATCAAAGCCTGACAACGGTGTCCGGTCATTTCGAGCAAAGCGAAGGGCGCGATAGCCAAATATCCGTTCCGCATCAATCATATGACAAAGGACCTCCCGTACTGACCATTTGCCCTCAGCATATCGAAAATCGACTTTTGCTTCTGGCACAGAATGTATCAATTCCAGGGTGCGGTAACCGGAAATTCTCAAGGCCTGCAGTACGTCGGGTTGCTCAACAAGTTTAACGTAGGCCTTGTAAAACGGCGGAATGGTTTCTAGGTTCAGGAACATAGCTAAAGGATTCAGAGACAATAACCCGGCAAAGTCTCAGCAACAAGTATGTCGCGCGGGCCACCCTTGTCGGATCGGTCGCCCGACAGCAAGATATAGCCATATTAGCGATAGTTGTTCCGCAGTCGTGCAAAATTTACTTATGCCAAAGACAACATGGGCAAGCCATTCAAAAAGGATTCACCGTTCAAAACCTATTCACGGTGAGTTTGCATTACGGCAACTATTCCAAATGCTGCCGCTCGCGAAATGCGGCCTTCAGCATAAATCTTCTCAGGAATTCCTCCAGGGGCAGTACCAGCAGTGCGATGAAAACCTGAACAAAGAACTCGGCAACTGGCGTACTCTTTAGGGAAATGTTGGCCGCCACCATCGTCTGGATAAACTGAATGAGCATGATGATGGTAAGTGCCGAGAAGAACTGGTGTACAAAGCGGTACTTTGTACTGGCTCCCCGCAACCGCATAGACCCGATCACCAAAGCACCAAAGAAAATGAATTCAAGTGCGTAGAACCACCAGCGCTTCCAGTAGGGTGGAAGGACATTAAACTCTACTGTGTTTAATTCCGTAATCTTTCCAAAGAGATCCTTGGACTGCACTTGCACCTGATACGTCCCCGGTGGCAGGAACGGAAACGAAATCACATTATTCAGGCTGGACCATGCGGACCACTCGGTTTGAAGGCCCTTCACAAAGTACCTGTACTCTACAGATTCCAGGCTTACATATTCCGGTTGAATAAACTCAAAGGTGAGTGCGCTTTCCCCTTCCTCTACGCGTAAGTTGGGTGTAGGCGGCAATTTTTGTTGCTGACCCCTCACCTCCTTCAGGAAAAGTGGATTGGTGTCGGTAGTCGTAGCATTTTCTTCACTAGAAAACCGATACAACTCATTCGAACCCGTGATTACCCAAAGGCTCCTGCCATATTCAGCGGGAGCCATAAAGCGGATGTCTGGAAACAGTTTGAGCCACTCCGTTTTGATCGTACCCTGGAGCCTGCGATCTACGGTACGCCAACGTGTTCCATCAAAAAACCAGAAGTAGCCTGCGCTTGCAAAGTACTTCTTGGAATCAGGCAGAGAATCATATTTGACAAAGGCATTCTTAAAGCTGGCATAATGATAAAAAGATCCATTCTGGGTGAGGTAGACCTCTTGCCCCAGGGATAAGCCTACGGTCTTATCTTCTGAACGCTGTGGCAACGGAATAGAATCGGCATCCAGAATTTCACCTTCTTCTATTCCAATCTTAATGGCTTTGTCTCGACTGCAAATCCATAAGTTTTGCGCATGGTCTTCAAACATGAAATCAGCGTGCATCGACAAACTGTCAGGAAAGTCAGTTTGTTGCCAGCCTCTGGGGGTGTCCTGAAATGATTTGATGGTATTGTCGAATGTGCTTAAGAGCAACCGTTCCAGGAAGCGTGAGTAATAAATATTGCGCACGGGTTCGCGATCAACTGATGCTGCGGTGAGGCCATTCACTTCAAAGACGCCTCCCACGCCACCACACAAAAGCTTCTTATTAAAGACTACAAGTTGATCTGCCTTGCCGCTGATGCCTGCTACCCGTTCATAGGTATAGTCCACTGTCTTCCTTCCGGGGGCAGGCTTTGTTCTGGAACCCAGCTTCACAAGGGCAGGTGGTTCTGTAAACTCCTGTCGGGTAAGTCTGAATAACCCCAACGTAGTGCCTACATACAATTGATCATTGAAGGCTTGCACACAAAGCAACGAGCCTTCCAGACCGCGGTAGTGGCTAAACGTTCTAAAGGGCAGAAAGGGTGCAATGCGTGTGAAGCCATAATCATGGGCTGCCCACACACCTCGGTGCCTGTCTGCCAACAACGCATATACCTGATTATCAGGAAGTCCTGAATAATAGTTAATGATATCGTAGGTCTGTCCGGATTCAGCATCAATAAACACAACGCCTCCCCGGAGTGTGCCTAAAGCAATCATCCGGTCAGTAACCCATGCCGCATTTACAATCACGTTGGTTCTTAAATAGACTGAGTCTGCGGGAAGAAATGGTGATATTCCCGTGCTATCGCGTCTCATAAAGAAGTGACTGCTCTGGGTGGTGATCAGTTCGTGTGAACCATCGGGAGAAGCTTCGCTCAACACGATGTGAGCATGGCCTAGTGGCTCGTCTGCAGGAATGAGCTTTTGATTGTCCAATCTCATCAATCCCTGCTTCTGGGTATTGACAAATAATTGCCGGCCTACCTCAAAGAGGTCCGTAAACAAGCCAGTTGTGGAAGTAGCATTGAGCAACCATACAGGCTTGCCCTTGGCAGAATCCTGCCGGAGCAATGTATACTCATTTAAGAAATACACAGACTTACCCCAGGCCTTGCAAGTCAGCACCGATCCCAGTCCGCGAATGGAATCAGAAAGGGAATGATAAGTCTGCTGGTTTTCCGGGTTCAAACCGATATACCCAAAACCCATGGAGCCTGCAGCGTAAATGGTACCGTCCTGCGCGATGGATATGGCATAGGCTGGAGCCGGTGTGGGTACCATGGTCCAGGTTCTGCCATCGAACTGCAGAATTCCGCTTCGGTTAGCGAAATATAGGATTCCATTTGCATCCTGTTGGATGTGAACACTGAGGGCGCTGTAATTATCGTTGCCCGGTTTGTAGTGAGTTTGGAAATAGTGACCGGTTTGTGCGGCAACCATGTGATTCAAAGCCAACCACAGAAGCAACAACAGTACCTTTTTCATAGATCGCAAAACGACGTTCAATCTAAGTAGATAAATGTAGGCAAACAAAAAGGCGGGCTGTTCCCAGCCCGCCTATCATGGAAAATACCGCAATCTACTTTGCGATAAATATAAAATCACTCCCGGCGGCGTTGTCACCGAACTCACCAGACCTTGGTTGAGGTTTCAGGTTTTCAACAAAAGTATTGATTTCGCCCAGGGTAAGGATACCATCTTTGCCTCCTTTGCTTCTCATCGCATCCAGGAACTTGCGGGCGAAAGGCGAGTTCATGCCCGGTCGTCCGTCCGGAACGTATTCTTTTCCGCCCGAGGTAAGATAGCGTCGCGTTTTATAGGTGAGTTTCCGCGTTACCATCTCTCCCTGGGATGCTTCACGATATACATCATCCTCCATGCCGCGATGTGCTACAGCATTGTCAAAGGTGCCTCCGAAACAAACATCCATGGTAAGGAAAATGTGGTCACAAGGAATATTATTAATAATGGAGCGCAAACGGTTATGTGACAAATAAGTCGTTTTGGCTTCATCATTCGCCAACGACTCTTTGGTCACCACAAATCCTTCGCCGAAAGTCTGGTCATATTGACCATGACCCGCGAAAAAAATGAAGACCTGATCCAGGGGTTTATACTTCTTCTCAGCATATTCGCGGAGCTTCTTCAGAATATCAGATTGAGATCCACTTTCTACGGTCTCCACTTTGAATCCGAATGTCTTCTTGAGTTCTTCAGCAATCATACGCCCGTCATTTACGGGATTGATCAGGTCAGGCCAGTTGTCGTAGTCATTCGTAACAAAAAGGATGGCGTAGTCGGTACGGTCCAGTTTACTTGCGTCAGCCAAGGCAGCAGCACCGACCTTGACCGTTCTTTGGCTGATGGCTTTGATGCCTTCTTGTGTCTCCGCGATGATCTCGATTATATTATTCCCATCCATCAATGTGATGTTCTTCTCAACGATGTTTCTGAATTTTTCTGCCTCACTGGCTGGGGCAATATTCAGCATCCCGCGCGAGGAGGCTTCGAAAGTTTCCTTAATGATAATGGAGATGTTCTTCAGCGGAGAGGTGGACACAATTTCAAACTTGATGCGATATTTGGCATCGCTGACAAAATTGGTTTCGGCCACCGGCGTAATCCAATTGATATCCGGAAGTGCGCTTTTAATCGTCTTCCCTGGATCACTGAGGTCCACTTCAAATTCTGTAGTTCTGGAACCTACGTTTTGCGCATATCCTCCCATGAACGAAAGGATGACAAGAATTACAGATAGTGCTTTCATATTTTTATCTATTTGCGAATAATCAATTTGGTAGACGCTACTTCCTCGTTCTCCTGATAACTAACCGCCAGCTTTATAATATACATCCCATTTCCACCTGGAGCGGATGCTGCATCATATTCAACGTGGTAAAATCCGGAAGGGAGTGTTTGGTTCAGAATCGATTCTACCGGTCTGCCGAGCATATCGAAGACCTGGAGGTGCACATTCATAGGACCGCCCACATCCGGAAGGGTGAACGGTATGGTCACGGGTCCTGCTGCCGGATTGGGAGAAACACTTCCCAGGAACACATGATTTGGCTTCAATTGGTCTTTGACGTCTGACCCGTAGAACACCTTGAACTCTTTGGAAACCGAAGGCGAAAACTCATAGGAAGTTTCAGTCTTCATATTGATGGGGCGTTGAAGCGCTACATCCAACAAATACAATTCCTGACCTGCGCCAGCAAATTCTGTATTGTTCCACTCCAATTTGGTCGGGCCTGATAGGTTAGCGTTAGCGCTGAATGTCCAGGTATATCCCTGGGCTGTAGGAACCACATCCCTGGAAAAGTTCTTCATGAAGTGTTCCGGGTGCGCGAAGTTCAATTCAAACTGGCCCGTTGGTGACGGCGGCGCAAAATCATCAAGATCATCATAGGAGAGGCTTGCATCGGGACTCATGCCGATACCGCCGAAATTAAATTGCCGGTCTTCCTGAATCATCCGGATGGGAACAATCCACTCAATTCCGTCAATCTGTGAGGAAACAGATTGGGCGACCCTTCCGCCATTCACGGAGGTCTTGAGTTTCACCGGAACAGTCACCGCTGCATTGGCAAAGACAAATCCTCCACTGTAGACTTCAATTGAATTTCCATCCACATAATTTCCGCCCTGATACATTTTGACGGCTCCCACTCCTGCAATTCGGCTGTCTTCCCAGTTGATAGGGAGCATGTAAGGGTTACCGATCAGGTTAAAGCCTGGTGACAGGCTTAACTGAAAGAGGTTGGATTGGGAATACGAAGGCGCAACGGCCTGATCAAAATTCAGGTTTTGACCCTGCTTGCTCAGAATAAAATAACCTTCCCCACGTGCTGCGGCGGTAAACCCATTTGGATAAGCCAGCCACGCTTGCGGACTTTCCTGATACTTCAACAATTTCCATGCAGTAGGATCTGGTGCACCAAAGTTGGAAAGGATATTGGCAAAGTTGCTTGACGCGAGGTCTAATGGAATGGAGATAATCTTATAGTCAGCGACGGCACTTCCGGCAGAAACTCCCAATGCAGTTGTGGTGGCAGAAAAAGCAACCTTTAGAACATAGGTTCCCGTTGCCGGATTGAGGCCTGGGTTATCACTGCCATCCTTGGCCGTAAAAAAGTACTCCATCCCCATGTCGTCGAAAAATGTTGCCTGCAAAGGGAAGTCATACTTACTGGTTGCGGCATTAAATACACCGGTAAGGGTTTGATATTGGGTGGCTGTTACTTTCCGGTAACTCATTACAACAGAAGCAACAGAAAAATTATCGGCGGCTGTCAGGCTAAGCACTGTCGTGCCAATATTGCTTTTCTGCACATTCGTAGGTGGCGTAAACGTAATCGTTGGCGCGACATTGTCTATCCGGGTAATGTGCGTTCCTGAGGCAGGGCTGTTTGCCGTGTTGTTCGAGCCGTCAGTTACCGTGAAATAGTATTCCATTCCGGTCGCGTCGAAGAAAGCCGCCTGTAATGTGAAGTCATACTTGCCCGTGCCTGCATTCAAGGCCCCCGTCACAGTTTGATACGTTGTGGCAGCCAGACCCTTGTAGCTCATCACCACCGAACCAACACTGATATTATCCGCAGCTGTTACACTGAAAATCGTAGTTGGGATTTTGGATTTGTCGATGAGCGCAGGAGGCGTAAAGCTTATAGTTGGCGCTACGTTATCAATGGTGATAAATGACCATCCAGCCGGAGCAACAGCCAAAGAGACGTTTCCGAAGATATCGCTAAATGCACCCGCATCGATGCTGATATAGTATTGGGTCAGCGGATCAAATGCGGCAGCTAACGTGAAGGTGTACACCGTATTGCCAGTTGACGCACTTCCAGCAGTTACCGCGATTGTTTGGGTTGGGACTGCGGTTGGTGAGCCTTTCCTCACCACGATGTTTTTACCGATCACAGCAGTCCCTGCCTTATTGAGGTTAAGGGTCAACGTGTTGCCCAGGGCTACTCCGGTGGCGCCGTTGGCGGGCGTGAAGGTAAACGTCGGGCCAGCAAAGTCCTCTGTAATTGTTACGATCTGGTTAACGGTCTGCGCTGCCGGGGGATTTGTCCATGTCTGCACGCCACCATTGGGCCAGGTTATTTTAATTTGGGAGATAGTAGTGGCTGACCCCAATCCGAAATGCTGAATCAAACTTGACTGGCTTCCATATCCGGATCGAGATGTGATTTCCCGGATCATGGTGCGTGCCGGACTCGTGGTGGTCACAGAAATGCGCGCGCCAATCGCAGCTTTATTGGACAACGTACCGATCAACTTAAATTCGACCCAGTTTCGCGATGCCGAAGCGGTGAGAGAATTCTGGTAAAGGAATGGCGGAATATTTCCAGAATTTCTTCCGGTAGAAATATCCAGAAAACCGTTGTTGTCAAAGTCAACAAAGGACCCGCCGATATTGTTAAGCTGTGTACTGTTTAACAATTCACTTCCTACGGCATACTTGGTAAAGGTCCCATTTCCTGAGTTTATGAAAATCGAGTTCCCATTGGTACTGTTAATGGCGATGAGGTCTAGATCGCCATCATTATCAATATCTCCAAAAGCACTTCCAAATGTCGTTGTCCCTGACTCAGCAACGGCTCCTCCGGTTATCGAGGTGAAAGTTCCATTTCCATTATTCTGGTACAAGCGATCCACAACGGATGCACTCTGAGAGCCGATGTAGAGGTCAAGGTCTCCGTCATTGTCAATATCTCCCCAGCTGCTTGTTCTGGCTTGGAAGAAAATATCGGTGTCAAAGATGGTCCCGGTTACTTGCGTAAAGGTCCCATCACCGTTGTTTTTGAACAATTTGTTGGGAACATTGGGATTGGGTATGATAGCGCTACTGTTGAAAAACAGGATGAGCAAATCCTGATAACCATCGTTATTATAGTCTGCCCATGAAACTTCCCGACCAATTGTCGTACTGGAGGTGATCGCATTGTTCAAACTCGCAAAACTGATTGTGTTGGATGAAGATTGGTTCTTCATGAAAATTGGAGAGACAGCCGTTGATGTGGGGTCTGTATCTATGAGAGCAATGTCCACTAAGCCATCGTGATCAAAATCCGATCCTGCGGCAGCCCTAAATCCTGAAGCACGAGCCGATGCAGATATTGAATTCTTGGTGAAATTCCATCCTCCATTATTCGTAAGCAACAAGTCCGGCAAAGTATTGGTGCTACTCCTTGTAAAGTACACATCAAGCTTGCCATCATTGTTCGCATCAAACACAATGGCCCCGCGATAGGTAGATGTATTCTCTCCTGCCATGACTGCGATTGTTCGTCGCGAGAATTGCCCTGAGCCTGTATTTTCATAGAATACAGGTACTGTCAATTGTCCATCAATTGTATTAAACGACGGGATAATGTAATCTTCATCACCATCACTATCGAGATCTCCCCAGGAAACACCCTGCTGGTTATCGGTATTCAGTGCGAGGCTGTTCTGTACGGGACTGAATAAAGTTGAAACGGGCGGTGTAACGGATGACTGGGCAGAAGGGGCTGATGAACCAGCGGCATTCTTGGCAGTGATCCTGTAATAATATACGGTACCCGGTGTAACGCCAGCATCAGAATATTGAACCGCAGGAAAATTCACTGTAGCCAGGGGCGGTCCTGAAAATGAATTGCTTACTGTGGATCGCTCAATGACATATTGTGTTGCGAAAGGTGACTGTGTCCAAAGTAGGAAGTTGACGGTCCCTGAAAAGATATAGGTACTCAGTGTGGGTGTTGCAGGTACCGGATCTGTGGCATTTAACGTAAATGTGGTCGTGCCTTGAAATTTGCTGTATGAGGACGGGTCAACCTGCCACTTAAGGACTAGTGTGTTTGTACCATTCCATGTTCCCTGACCATTAGCCAGATCCTGACCGGAAAGGTCATTTTGGAAATAGGTAGTTCCGCAGGTCTCCTGAATAAATGCGGACGATACACCGGACCTGATCGCAGATGGCGCTACGCCCAGGTCATATTGAGAAATTGTATATGCGTTCTTTGCTGTCTTGGTGATCAAAACATTAGCATTCTGAAAAGGTCCCGGGCCTGAGGCGGTGCTTCCTGGATCAGCCACGGCTACCGCTGTCCAACTTCTGTTGTTCGGGATGGTAGACGTGCAGCTTTTCAGTCCAGTGCCTGATACTTCATTGGAATAAGCTGATGAGCCTGCAGCGTTTACAGCCTTGACCCTGTAAAAATAGGTGACCAAAGAGTCTGTGGGTACCGCATTGGTAGCATACAACTTGTTCTGCGGCGATACAAATGCGCCATTGTAAGTAACTGCAACCTGATATGAACTGTTGTTCCCGGCTGAAAATTCAATTTGATAACCGGTTTCGTTGGTTGAATTATCGTCCCACTGCAAATCGATGGTTTGGACACCTTTGGCGGCAATGGTAAGTCCGGTAGGTGCTTTCGGTAAAATAACGGGAATAGAACTCCGCTGAACAACTGAATTGGTCGTGGCAGCAACCAGATATTCGGAGGGTGTCAACACAATATCACTTACCCGCGCCACGGAATTGTCAACCGGTGTTTTGGTGGTCCAGGAAGCGCCACCATCAGCACTCGCAATGAATACTCCAGTTGTCTGACTCTGGACGTACAGGTTGTTGACATCTACGGCCCAAATAACCGCACCACTAGTGGTCATGGTGGAGATACTGAAACTTGTCCCCCCATCCGTTGATTTAAAAAGTTGGGTGCCAAAAACGACGAACAGATTCGTTCCTGTTGCTGCAAGATCCACAATGCCACTGCCTGAGTATGCCGTTACCTTGGTGGCGGCCAATCCCGGGCTGGCTACTTTCCAAAGTTCGACAGCACTTGTTGAGAGGTTACTAAGGCTGATGTACAAGTTATCTGACGCATCTGCAACAACCCTTTGGATTGAGTATGACGCAGGCATTCCGGTCAACGCCATAGCGTTGAAGGTGATCCCCTGGTCGGTGCTTTTACTTATGGTACTGTTGTTGTAGGTGTAAATGTTGATTCCTGTACCTGTTATTAAATTTGATGCAGATGAAACGGATTGCTGTGCCCACGTATTGCCCTGGTCTGTAGTCCTGATAATTCCTGAAAATCCATAACCGAGTATTGAACCATCACTAAGCTTGAGAAAGCCATTGATTGACCGGTTGGCATTGCCTGTGCTAATGAGGTTCCAGGTACTACCGTTGTCAATGGACAGCTGATACCCGATACCGCCAAACGCGTACAAAACCCGGCCACCAGATGTAAGTATGAGTTTCGGTGTGGCATTCGTAATCCCTTTCATTCCCGAAGAAGTATTCGAATAGCTCGCCCCGCCATCGGTGGTCTTATCAATACCCGTATTGAATCGGCCGAGGTACCAGGTTGTGGTGTTCTGGAAAAGCACCCCACCGATGGTATTCGAGTTCGACACATTGGTACTTACACCTACGGTCCAGGCAACCGATGATGCGGTCGCCGTTGTAGGATTGGTGCTTATATATATCTTACTGGTAGACAGATTAACGAGATAAAGATTATTGGTTGGGTCTACATCAATAAATCCAGAAAAAAATGGATCCGCGATGGCCCCTTTGATCGCTGCCCAGGTTGTGCCATGATCCAACGAGCGATACGGGCCAT
Source organism: Cyclobacteriaceae bacterium (assembly GCA_035430125.1). Taxonomy (GTDB): domain Bacteria; phylum Bacteroidota; class Bacteroidia; order Cytophagales; family Cyclobacteriaceae; genus ELB16-189. Next base: position 18,325 of record DAOMGC010000026.1, read on the forward strand.
CAGAGGCGATGGTGTAGATATTTCCATTTCCATCCACCACAGTTGAACTGATGCTGGCACTGACACTTAGGCCAGTACCTATCGCAGCAAAGCTGATCCCGTCATTGGCCGAAACCTGTATGCCATTGCTTTGGGTTGATACGATCAGCCTGTTTGACGCATCAACATCCACATCTGTAATGTTGCTGGAAAAGGTGACCGGTATCTGCGCAAAGGTTGCTCCGCCATCGGTAGATCGGTACATAGAAGTTGATGCGTTGTAGAGAAAGTAGATTTTCCCACTAGGGCTTACTTTGACCTTTTTTGGGCTACCACTGGGCAATCCAGATCCGGTGACCGCTGCCCAGGTCGCTCCATTATCAGTCGAACTATATAATCCGTTAATTGAAGGAGACTTCACCGTAGTCGTGATATATATCGTCCCAGAACTTGCAACATCAAGGTCATTGAAAAGGCTGTTCTGGGAAACAACGGTCACCCGTGACCAGGTGGCCCCACTATCAGTTGAACGAAAGAGCCCTGCGTTAGAAGCAACCAAAAAGGTTCCGTTGCTTGTAACGACCATATCACTAACGGGTGCGCCATATGGCCCATTGGTTGCCGTCCAGTTCCAATTTTGCGCCTGCAACCCGGCAGAAATCAATACCGCAAAAAACGATAGTATAATTTTATTCATAGGATGCCGTAAAGATTAGTTGGTAGGAAATGGAGGAACCGGCAAATCACTGTTCGTCGTACCCGAACCACTGTCCTTGCTTCCTCCCATGAAGGCAGCCGCGCCACCTCCAATTACCGCTAAGGGAACAAACACCTTCAACAGAAATGGAACCTTTGGTTTGATCCTGAACACGGGGGTAATGATCACTTCATCATTACTCCTCGTACTGGTTATTTTCAGCTTATAGTCGCCACCGGGTGTGGTATGAGATGGGATATTCAGCGTGAAGCTGCCATTATTTGGCTGTGCCATGCTTCCCTGAACGCGCTGATCACCTTTGTAAAGCTCTATGTTGAGCGGATCAGCGTTGCCTGGCTTCCATAGCACATCATACAATTTGCCTCGCTTATAGGCTGCCGTGGTGAGAAAATTCTGCAGCTTAACAAAGGGTACATAAACCCGTCCCCGCACCTCCAGCGACAGGCGACCTTTATAATTTCCCAGCTCCTGACGGATGTTCCAGATGATCTGGTTTTCGCCAGGTTTTACTTCTTGGCCGACATCACCTTTAACTTTAGTTAAAGGCACCGAAAAGTTATCCTTGGATGAGTACAGGCTCATCAGGAATCGGTTCCCCGCATTAGGGCTTTCGAGGGTGTATGAGACAATTACTTCATCACCGGCAAATTCAACTTTGGTGATGTTAGCGCTTTGCGCACGGCCCAAAAAGGGCAGCAAAAGCAGGAAAAACAGGGCTTTCCGCATGTAGGGTAGTTTAGGGATAGCAATTTAGTCTTTTTCTCCGCTCATCACCTGCCGAAACCTTCTGCAAAGCTCAAAACGGGCCAAACAGCCACTATTAGTGCCTGTGATTGGGTGGTTGGTAACCTGCCCTAACTGATTCTCGACCAATTGACCACCGTTTTCCGCAATGAGGCAAGGTGCTTCTGGATCGGGTGGTGTTCGTGTTCCTTCAACTCCGGGTCTTTCTCCAATACCGCCACGGCGGCGGCTCTGGCCTCCTGCAGCACCGCCCCATCCTTGCCCAAGTCCGCGATCAACAAATCAAGTACACCACTTTGCTGCGTGCCCATCAGGTCACCCGGACCGCGTAGTTTGAGGTCTACATCGGCAATTTCAAATCCATCGTTGGTTCGCACCATAGTATTCATCCTCAGCCGGGCTTCCGACCCCAGTTTGAAACTGGTCATCAAAATGCAATACGATTGTTCAGCTCCCCTACCTACACGTCCGCGCAGTTGATGCAATTGCGACAACCCGAAGCGCTCGGCACTTTCAATTACCATAACCGAAGCATTCGGAACGTCAACTCCAACTTCAATCACCGTTGTCGCCACCATGATGTTTGTCTCCCCTTTTACAAAACGTGCCATCTCAAAGTCCTTTGCCTCTGGTTTCATTTGTCCATGAAGGATGCTTATTGCAAAGTCAGGAAATGCCCTGGCGATGCTCTCATATCCATCCATCAGGTGTTTGAGGTCTGATTTTTCAGATTCATCAATCAAGGGATACACCACATATACCTGCCGCCCGGCTGCCACTTGTTGCCGGATAAATGCATTCACCTGAAGGCGGTGTGAATCAAATTGATGTGTCGTCTTGATAGGCTTTCTTCCTTTGGGAAGTTCATCGATAGTGGATACTTCCAGATCGCCGTACAATGTCATGGCCAACGTGCGGGGAATGGGTGTGGCGGTCATCACCAATACATGCGGATAGACATCCGGATTCTTTTGCCACAACTTTGAACGCTGGGCCACACCAAACCGATGCTGCTCATCAATAATAGCCAGACCGAGGTGTTTGAATTTCACTTCCTCCTCAAGGAGCGCGTGGGTTCCAACCAGTATATTCAATGAACCGTCACGCAATTGCTCATGCAATGTCTTTCGCTGAGCTTTTTTGGTGGATCCGGTGAGCAATGCAATGGTGATACCCATGGCTTCTGCATACTTGCGCAACCCTGCGTAGTGCTGTTGGGCCAGAATCTCTGTCGGTGCCATCAAGGCAGCCTGCGCGCCGCCTCCCACCACGAGCAAAAGGCAGATGAAGGCGACGATGGTTTTACCGCTTCCCACATCACCCTGCAACAGGCGATTCATCTGATGCCCGGACTTCATATCGGCATAGATTTCCCGGATTACTTTCTTCTGGGCATTCGTCAGTGCAAACGGCAGGTGATCATTGTAAAATCGAGTCAACAGCGCAGTATCCGCAAACACTTCACCGCGAAACTTCTGGTACCGCACTAGTTTCATTTTCAACAATCGCAGTTGCAGATAGAAAAGCTCTTCAAACTTAAGCCGTGCCTGGGCGGATTGCAGTTGAGCGGCATCTCCCGGAAAATGTATTTGAACAATTGCCTTTGCCTTGGGTGCAAGTCGGTACTTTTCCAATAGATAGCCCGGCAACGTTTCAACAATATGGCTCGGCGCAATCCGGATCAATTCAGCCATTATTTTGCCCAATACCTTATTATCAATGCGCCGACTGCGAAGTTTTTCGCTGAGCGGATATACTGGTTGCAGCACGGGCGGTCGTGCAGTCACTGCTGCTGCCGGTTCAATTTCGGGGTGTGCAATGGTAAATGTCTTTCCGTAACGGTTCGGTTTACCAAACACAACGTACACCTGGCCTGCCTTTATCTTTTGCATCACCCATGGGATTCCCTGAAACCACACCAGTTCCATTTCACCAGTTGCATCAGAAAATCGACCCGTGAGGCGCTTCTTAAAACCAGTACCCGCCATCTCGAGGCTGGTCAGTTTTCCGATCAACTGTACGTGTGGCAGGTCTTCCTGAATTTCAGCAATGGTGTAAAATTTTGTCCGGTCCTCGTAACGGAACGGGTAATGCTGAATGAGATCACCAAACGTAAAAATCTTCAACTCTTTCTGGAGCAGCAGCGCACGCTGAGGGCCAACGCCTTTCAGAAATTCAATAGCCGTATCGAAGAAGGAAGCCAACGTTTGGGCGTGCAAGCCCGGCTAAATTACTAATTCAATCCCATTTGTTATCGCCACCGCAAGGTATTCACCAGGTGCATCACATCCTTCTTCATGTATTCGATGGCAGGCTGCAATGAATCATTTTGCACCCTTACATTAAAGTACAGTGCGCCCCGGATAAAGTGCTTCGAAGAATCGGTCATCGTAAATTGAAACTGGCTGGGTACCTCGCCATCAAGTTCTGCGATCACTGCCGTCTTACCATCTGGCGTCCTCACGATGGATTCGTCAATGGCATATGCTTTGATCTGATGCTTGGCCGTAAGCACATAGGCATCATCCAAAAACTCTTTCAGCAGTTTCTGATTCCGGTTCACGCGTTTGTACGTGACGTGGATGGTTGCTTTTAGCTCGGGATAATAGATTTCAACCCAATGCTTGTCGCTTACCCATGAGGTATCGCGCAGGAATTTTGAGTGAGTTGAATATTCAAATTGATAGGGAAGCGTGTCTGGCGAAAGCTGGTAAGAAGGCTCGGGAAGCATTAATCGGTTATACCCCTTGGGCTTTGGTTGATAGTCGCGCGTGCATCCAGTAATAAGGGTACACAAGGCGACCACGCCAACCAGCAGGTGGTGACTACTCATCATCTTTCTCCACTTCAGCCCTTGTTACACGAATTCGCTTAATGCGCTTTTGATCCACACTTACGATCGTGAAAATGAATCCGCTTTGGGTAATGCGATCTCCTGCACTTGGCATGGAGTTGTGCAGTTCCAGCATCAACCCTCCCAATGATTCACTTTCTCCCTTGACATCATCAAAATACTGTTGGTCAATTTCAAGGGCCTTGCAGAAGTCGTGCAGTGAAATCTTACCTTCAAACACCCAGGTATGATCGTCCATTTTGGTGTAGGGAACAGCGATCTCATCAAATTCGTCATTGATTTCACCAATGATTTCTTCGATCAGGTCCTCCAGGGTTAGCAATCCACTGGTGCCGCCATACTCATCGGCTACGATGGCCATGTGGACATGCTTGCTTTGAAAATCTTTGAGCAATGAGTCCAGTTTCTTGGTTTCCGGCACAAAAAAACCGGGGCGCAATAATTTCTGCCAGGGAAAGGTTTCGCTTTCGCGGAGATAAGGCAGCAGATCTTTTGTGTACAGAATGCCTTGGATGTGGTCGATTGTGTCTTTGTAAACAGGTATCCGGGAAAATCCCGACTTGTTTACCGCATCGAGCACCTCATGGTAATTCAAATCCATTTCAATGCCAGATATTTCCAATCGGGACCGCATTACCTGCTTTACGGCCAGGGTGCCAAAGTTCACAATCCCCTTGAGAATCTCCTTTTCATCTTCACTGGTCTCCGCATTGTCGGTAGTAAGTTCCAGGGCCTGATGTAATTCTTCGACGGTGCTAGTGTATCCTTTCTTCTTTATGCGACGCTCAACGAGTCCGCTCATGCCCATCAGTAAAGAAGACACAGGCCAACAAAGTCGTTCGAGTATTTTCCACGCTGCTCCCATACGCCGAGCGATGGCCATGTTGCGCTGGGTAGCGTAAACTTTGGGTATGATCTCGCCAAAAAAAGTAATGGCAAACGTGGTGGCGAATGTGACAATACCTACAATCGTTTCAGACGGATTGCGTGTTGCGGCCATCTCCCACATTAGGAAGGTCGAAATAGTTACAACCCCAACGTTGACAAAATTATTCATCACCAGAATGGTGGCCAGCAACAAGCGGGGGCGTTTAAGCAGATCAGATATATTGTAATAATGGGGGTCATCTGAATCTCGGCAACGGTCAAGATCATCGGTGCGAAGCGAAAAGAAAGCCACTTCCGATGCCGAAATCATCGCTGACATAAACAGCAGGATAGCGATAGCTGTGAAGCTGAAAAAGTAAAATGAATTAAACTCCATCAGCAGAATGTTCGCAAGAAATATCGGAGGAGGTTCGTCCAACGAGGCGGGGTCCACAGCTCAGTTATTAAAATGGAAGATCATCGGTACCGCTTACCATCCGGCCACCATCATCTGACGCGCTGGCGGGTGGAGCCGATGGGCGGTACTCTGCGTTTCCTCCACCACCTTCACGGCGTGTGCTCAGCATAGTCATATTATCGCCAACCACTTCGGTGGTATATCGTGTAACGCCTTCCTTCTCCCAGGACCGGGTACGGAGCTTGCCCTCTACATAGATCATATCCCCTTTGTGCAGGTATTTGGCTGCAATCTCAGCCAAGCCGCGCCATAAAACGACGTTGTGCCACTCGGTAATTTCCTTTTTTTCACCGGTAGTTTTGTCTTTGTATGATTCAGAGGTAGCTATAGTAAAATTAGCCACAGAAGCGCCATTTTCGAGATTTCTCACTTCGGGATCTTTGCCCAGACGGCCTACCAGAATTACTTTATTTACACCTGACATAACGTGTATGTTTAATAGGATGAGTTGCGTTTATCGACTTCCCCTTTCTGTCTACCCCAATGAAATTTGGGCGAAGGCGGGTTGCAAAAATACCCATTTTCCGGGACTCCTATAAAATTTGGGTTTCCTCCAGATAGCGCAGGATAAGGACTGGTTTGGGTACTTTCTCTGCCTGACGAATTGTTAACCATTGAACCCTTTTCATCCCGGAGCCAACTATTTGCTTAAGGGTTGTCGGGTCATTCCATTCAATAAAGCGTGTGCGTAAAGTTTGATGGGTCAATTGATGTTTGTATTCCCTTGAAATCGTGCATTGGCCTTTGGGTCTCCCCAATATCTTATCCATCGAAGCCGGCGTCAGCACTTTTTTGGTTTCCAGCAAAGGGAAGTCATATAATCCTTGCCAGATATCCTTATCCGTTCTGGGTTTCATGGCGATCTTGCCTGCTTTCCGGACCACGAAATAATAGAAGTAGCGTTGCCTAATGGCCTTGCTCTTGCCCTTGACGGGATAGTCTTCCGGGTTCTGTCCGGCATTTGCCTGGCAGCCTGAACGCAATACGCAAGCATTACAGGCTGGTGCACGCGGGGTGCAACAGGTGGCCCCAAATTCCATGATGGCCTGATTATAGAAAGCGGCCTGATTATGGGGAATCAATTCTTGAGCAAGTTGAGCAAACCGGACCTTGCCAGCCGATGATGTGATGTCATCAGAGATGCCAAAATACCTGGCCAATACGCGATAAACATTACCATCCACCACGGCCACAGGTTCATCAAAGGCAAATGAGGCGATAGCTGCAGCGGTGTATGATCCAATTCCTGGGAGCATGCGCAGGGCTGCAGCCGTTGTAGGAAATTTGGACCGATGCAAATCAACGATAACACGGGCGCAAGCATGTAAGTTGCGGGCCCGGCTGTAGTAGCCAAGTCCCTGCCATAATCGGAGGATATCCGGCTGACGAGCCCTTGCCAATGCAACAACAGTAGGATATTTCTTAACAAACTTTTGGTAGTACGGCAGGCCCTGAGTAACGCGGGTTTGCTGGAGGATAATTTCCGAAAGCCATATTTTGTAGGGGTCCCGGGTATTTCTCCAAGGTAGATCGCGATGGTCATCCTGATACCATTCGACGAGTTTTTTAGAGAATTGTACGGGCTTCATTTCATTGATAATCAGAATTTTTCAATATTGTTTTTAATTCTGGCCCGGCAAATTAATTTTGCCGTCCCTAATAAGAAAAGTTACTAACACCCCATTACCGTGACGAAAGCAGACGTTATCAACCAGATTGCCGAGAAGACAGGCATTGACAAGGCAGATGTTACCGCCTCTATTGAAGCCTTTTTTTCCATTGTAAAAAATTCCATGTCGGGCGGGCATAACATTTATGTGCGCGGCTTTGGAAGCTTCGTCAACAAGAAGCGCAAGAAAAAAATTGCGCGCAATATCTCTCGCAATACGGCCATCGTTATTGATGAGCACTATATCCCCAGCTTTAAGCCGGCTAAGGTTTTCATCAACAAGATCAAGAACAGCGACAAGGTAAAACAGCTTGCTGAAAAGTAACGGGATGGGCCTCGCCCATCGTCTATGCTCAAACGCCGAATACTTCTTGTCTTTATCAGTCTTGCGCTGGTTGCTGGTTTATATTTTCTGCCTAAATCAGTTGTAGAGAACGACAGTCAGCTTCAGGAAGCAGCTTCTGCCCCGGGAGCCGAGACACCTCCCAGCCCGCATGCCATAACGCCGGTATCCATTAGGAAGAACATTAACCGGTTGAGGGCCCGCTACTTATCCAACGCGAGCGAACAAAAAAATGCTATCTTTGCCGACTCTTTGGTAAACCTGTATAGCCAGGCTGGTCAATATGACAGCTCGGCATGGTTTGCCGAAAGGGCAACAACGTTCTTACACACTGAAGAGAGTCTGCTGAAAGCGGGCAACGCCTACTACGAGGCTTACACATTTGCTGTCGATCGCGACAAGCAAAATGAGCTGGCGGAGAAGGCGAGGTTCTTTTATGCACAGGTACTGGAAAAGAATCCCCACAACCTGGCTATCAAAACCAAAATGGCGATGACCTATCTGAGCTCGGGCGCACCCATGCAAGTGATTGCCAAGCTCAGGGAAGTGTTGGCTGAAGATCCAGCCAACGTGGATGCATTGTACAACATGGGAATGTTGTCTATCCAATCCGGTCAGTTCCCAAAAGCGGTTGAATGGCTGGAGAAACTGGTAAAGGTCGATGCGAAACACCTCCAAGGACAGTTGATGTTGGGCGTAGCCTACATGAACACCGGCCAAAAGGACAAAGCCCGGCAGCAGTTTGAACAAGTAAAAAAGATGGACCAGGACCCTGCCGTACAAGCTGCGGTAGATTCCTACCTCAAGGACTTAAATTAATTTTTTAACTCACCCCGACGACAAGTCGGGGCTAACTGTACACACTATGCCAAGCGGTAAGAAAAGAAAGAAGCACAAAATGGCGACCCACAAGCGCAAGAAGCGCCTGAGAAAGAATCGTCATAAGAAGAAGTAAGCCAGCTCATCTGATTAACCGTGAGTAACGAACTAATCATCAGCGCTACTCCGGAAGGATGCCGCATCGCCCTGTTGCGCGACAAAACGCTGGTTGAATTTCACGAAGACACCGGAGGGGGAAAATTCGCAGTTGGAGACATTTACCTGGGCAACGTTAAAAAAGTTGTTCAGGGCCTGAATGCAGCCTTCATTGATATCGGGTACGAAAAGGATGCATTCCTTCATTACCTTGATCTCGGTCCTCAGTTCGGTTCACTCCAGAAATTCAGCAAGCTGGTTCGCGCCAAAAAGATCACCGGTGGCCGTCTTGATAAATTCCATGCCGAAAAGGATATTGACAAGCATGGGAAAATCGGCCAGCAGCTCGCTAAAAACCAGTTCATCCCAGTTCAGGTTGTAAAGGAGCCGATCTCAACCAAGGGCCCGCGTCTTTCTTCGGAGTTGTCACTCGCCGGACGCTACCTGGTATTGGTACCGTTCGCCAATTCAGTCAATGTATCGAAGCGCATCAGCAGCAGCGACGAACGCAAACGCCTGCAGCGGCTTATCCAATCGATCAAACCAGAGGGATTTGGTGTGATTGTACGTACCGTTGCTGAGGGCAAAGAAGTTGCCGAACTCGATAAAGACCTGCGCAACCTGGTTAAAACCTGGGAAGACGGCATTGCACGCCTAGTCACCGCCAATCCGCGTGACAAGATCATCGGGGAACTCAGCAAAACTTCATCCATCCTTCGCGATGTGCTGAATGAGTCCTTTGATAACATTCACATCGACGACAAAAAAATCTTCGAGGAGGTAAAAACGTATATCCACACCATCGCTCCCGACAAGGAGAAGATCGTAAAGTTGTATACCGGAAAAGCCAAGATCTTCGAACACTACGGTATTGAAAAACTCATCAAATCCGCTTTCGGGCAAACGGTGAGTCTCAAAGCCGGTGGGTATCTGATTATTGAACATACCGAAGCCCTGCACGTCATCGATGTCAACAGCGGTAATAAATCCAATCGCGAAGAAAATCAGGAAACAACCGCCTTGTCGGTAAACCTGGAGGCTGCCCGAGAGGTTGCCCGCCAACTGCGACTCCGTGATATGGGTGGCATCATCGTTGTCGATTTTATCGACATGCGAAATCAGGAGAATAAAAAACTCATCTTCAAGACAATCCTTGAGGAGATGGAGCAAGACCGGGCAAAACACACCGTGCTGCCATTGTCCAAGTTCGGATTAATGCAAATCACCCGTGAGCGCGTTCGCCCTCAGATGAACATCGCCACCAAGGAGGTCTGCCCGACCTGCAATGGCTCCGGTAGCATTACAGCCAGTATTTTGATCACCGATCAAATTGAAGAACATATCCAGCACCTGTTCATGAAGCAAAACGAACCTCATCTGGTGCTGGCGCTCCACCCCTTCCTTTATGCTTACTATACGAAGGGGATATTTTCAAAGCGCGTGAAGTGGTTCTTTAAATACAAACGTTGGGTCAATCTGGTTAAGGACACCTCGCTTGGCATTGTTGAGTTTCATTTCCTCAACAAAGACGGCGAAGAAATAGACCTCGGCAAACCCGCGCAAGCGGCTCCTCCGACGGCAGAAATCTGACAACCTGGCACAACCATAAAATTGGAATAGCATTTGAAATCCTCGTTTTGCGAGGATTTCTCTTTTAAACCCGTACACTATGGCAGAAACAATGGAAAAAGGCACCATCTCGATCAATACCGAGAACATTTTCCCCATCATCAAGAAGTTCCTTTACTCTGATCATGAGATTTTTCTCCGTGAGTTGGTCAGTAACGCCGTTGACGCGACACAAAAACTGCGCAAGCTGGCCTCACTCGGTGAGTTCAATGGGGAACTGGGTGAGCTTCGTATCGAAGTGAGTTTTGACAAGAAGAACAAAACCATTACCGTGAGCGATCGCGGCCTAGGGATGACCGGTGAGGAGATTAAGAAATACATCAACCAAATCGCATTTTCCGGTGCTACAGAATTCATTGAGAAATTTAAAGACAAGGCTGACGGTAAGGACATCATTGGCAAGTTCGGGCTCGGTTTCTATTCGGCTTTCATGGTATCAGAGCGGGTGGTTGTTCACTCCAGATCATTCAAGGCCACTGAGGCCGAAGGTGCCCGGTGGGAATGTGATGGCTCTACGGCATTTGAATTGCGTCCTGAACCCAAACAAGACCGCGGAACGGATGTAATCCTTCACGTTAATGCTGACTCCGAAGAATTCCTTGACGAGTTCCGGTTGAAAGGCATTCTCGACAAATATTGCAAGTTCCTTCCAGTTGAAATCAAGTTTGGTACCAAAGATGAAAGCGAAGAGGATGGCGTTGATCAGGAGGGGAAGCCCAAATTCAAAACAGTTAAGAAGGACCGGATTATAAACAATCCTTCTCCGCTCTGGAGCAAATCGCCAGCAGACCTGACCGATGAAGACTATCTCAAGTTTTATAAGGAGCTCTACCCCTTCACAGAAGATCCCCTCTTTTGGATTCACCTTAACGTAGACTATCCTTTCAATCTGACGGGTGTACTTTACTTCCCGAAGGTGAAGAACGATTTCGAACTTAACAGAAACAAGATTCAGCTCTACAGCCGGCAGGTGTTCATCACCGACGAGGTAAAAGATGTCGTGCCTGACTTTTTGATGCTGCTGCACGGCGTGCTAGACTCTCCGGACATTCCCTTGAACGTTTCACGCAGCTACCTGCAGAGCGATTCAAACGTTAAAAAGATCAGCCAGCACATCACCAAGAAGGTGGCCGACAAATTGCAGGAGATGTACAAGAAGGACAGGGCAGACTTTGAAAAGAAGTGGGATGACATCAGCATATTTGTTAAGTATGGTATGGTGAGCGACGAAAAATTTTACGACCGCGCCAAAGATTTTGCGTTGTTCAAGAACACGCAGAAGAAGTACTATACTTTTGCCGAATACCGCGAATACATCAAAGACCTGCAAACCGACAAGGAGTCACAGCTTATTCACCTGTATTCCAGTGACCCCGCGAAACAGCATTCCTTTATCGAGACCGCGAACCGCAAGGCATACGATGTTCTCATTATGGATGGTGTTCTGGACAGTCATTTTATCAACACCCTGGAGCAAAAGCTGGACAAGGCCCAGTTCCGCCGGGTGGATAGCGACACCATTGAAAAACTGATTCAGAAAGATGAAAAGATTGAGAGCGTGCTCAGCCAAGAGGATCAGGACAAGCTCAAAGAGGCATTTACAAAAGCTATTGGCAATGCATCCATGACGGTAATGATTGAATCACTGGCCCCTGACCACCTACCGGTAACCGTGACCATGAGCGAGTGGGCACGCCGGATGAAGGACATGGCCCGCACGGGCGGAGGCATGTATGGATTCATGGGAAGCATGCCTGATCAGTACACGGTTTCGGTAAATAGCAACCATAAAATGGCTCAACGCGTGCTGAAGGCTGAAGGCGAAGAGCAACAATTGCAGTTGGCCAAACAAGCCTATGATCTTGCGTTGCTGTCGCAGGGGATGCTCACCGGTGCTGACCTGACGAATTTCATTCGCCGTAGCGTTGAATTGGTTTCCTGAAGGAGTTGAAATAAAACTTTCCCTAATTTCGTTTATTGACGTATGCGGAAGGTTCTTTTTCTTACGGTAATGACTCTGCCCTCTGTGCTGTCAGCGCAGAACAAGGGAGAGCCATTTGGCCGTGAGGGTCAGTTTACTTTTGAAACTGAAAAGCCCTACAGGCTTCTTGACCTGGACGAAAAAACGTCCGAGCCCGTGGTGACTACCAAGAAGAAACCCAAGCGCAAGACGTTCTATGGCATTAAGACCAGAAAGAGCTATACACGCAAGGGATTTGGGGACAAAACCACCATTGAGCTTTTCTACGTCCTGAAAAAACCAGACAAGCCAACGCAGTTTGTCCGGGATATTTACTGGTATGACTATACCCGCAGGGAGGTGAGACGTACGGGCAACTTTGATCCTAAGAAAGGCGTGCTGCTTCATGGCCCTTACAAGAAATTGCAGGGAAATGTAGTCCTGGAAGAAGGCATCTTCTATAAAGGCGCCAAGCACGGCCGTTGGATGAAGTACGACCGGTACGACATCCTTGACGATAAAGAAAAGTATTACAAGGGGTGGCCGAAGGAATCGCTGGTTACCTACTATGATCCCGTTGAGCATACGAAAGTGAAAGAGATGATTCCGATAGAAATCGACGAGCGCGAAGGCTTCTATTTCCTTTTTCATGAAAATGGCACCATCGCAGTAACGGGTGAATATAAATGGGATCAACGTGTGGGTGATTGGGTAGAAAACTATCCCAACGGGAAGCGGAAAAAAATCATCACTTACCCCTCAGAACCTTTTGACAAAATCGCCAAGCCCTTTGTAAGGAAGGAATGGGATGAAAAGGGCCGTGAAATCTACTCTTCCACGAAGGGCAAATAGTCAATAGAAGGCGTCTTCAATGTGATGGATGTCTGGCAGTCCACGGTCTACATGAATGGCTACTATGTCATAGCGAACATTTCCCTGCCAATCCTTTTCTGTCATATAGTGCAAAGCACCCTGAAAGATCATTCGCTTCTTGGCGTAGTCAACAAATTCCTCCGGAAACCCAAATGCCGTTGACGTTCGCGTCTTTACCTCAACAAATACCAGCCACCGGTCCTTACACACAATCAAGTCGATTTCAGATTTGCGATGACGATAGTTTCGTTCCAGGATTGTATATCCCTTCCCTTCGAGAAATGAAGCAGCTAATTCCTCTCCCTCCTGCCCTCTTTTGATTTTATCCTTCATGGTCTACCTTTGATTGGTCATATTTTACATGAAAGAGCGCATTGAGGGTTTTACCCAACAACTTGCCGAAGCCCTTCGCATTGGCCAGGCCGCTGATCTGGCCAGGCAAGGAAGTGACATCCGTAACGTTCTTGTCACGGGTGTGGGGTCCAGCGGCATCAGTGCTAATCTGGTGGAGTCGCTCACCTTCGGAAGAATCCCCATCCCCGTAACCGTTTGCCGGGGGTATAACATCCCACAGTTTGTAAGTCCCCATACCCTCTTTATTGCATGTTCATATACCGGCAATACCGAAGAAACGCTCTCTGCTGTCCAAAAGGCCGTGCTTAAAAGAGCAAACATCATTTGTATTACTTCAGGGGGAAAATTGCTTGAGCTCGCCAAAGAATACAACTTTTTGCATATCAGAATACCTGATGGATCGAATAGCCCACGTTTCATGCTCGGTTATCAGGTCGTATCGCTGCTTTCGGCGCTCTATCACACCAACCTTATAGGGGCTGCTTTCATTCGTGAAACAGAAAATGCCATAGACTATCTCGATCATTACGAGACGGCCATTCGGGCTGACGCCCAGTCGATCGCCAGAAAATTGAAAAGCAAGCTACCATTCATTTACTGCGATGGGAGGCTACAGGCCATGGCTTTGCGCTTCCAGCAACAGCTTAATGAAAATGCTCATCAATTGGCCCATGTCAATACCTTCCCGGAACTGAACCATAATGAAATCATGGGTTGGCAATTTCCGGCGGGCGTGCTGAACCAGGCGCAGGTGCTCTACCTGTATTCCGATCACGACCACGAGCGCGTAGATAAACGAATGGAATTGTGCCGAAGCATTTTCGAAAAACGCTCAAATCCCGTTATTGAAATCAGGGCGCAAGGCGCGTCACTGCTGGAACAGTATTACTACCTGATTCACCTTACTGATTGGATCTCGTACTTCCTGGCGATAGAAAATCAGGTCGACCCGGACGCCACCGAAACCGTCCTCCTCCTGAAAGAGGAGTTGACCAAAATAAAGTGAACAGCCGAATCAACCGTCAGGTGGAGGTAATTCGTCTCGGGCGAATGGAGTACTCATCTGCCTGGACGTATCAGACAAAACTCTACGATACTATTCTCGCTATCAAAGCGGCCAACCGGGGCCTGCCTGAAGATCAACAACAACCAACACCGAATTACCTGCTGTTTTGTGAACATCCCCATGTCTTTACATTGGGAAAAAGCGGTGATGAGAATAATCTCCTGATTAAACCTGAATCCCTTTCCGATATCGGGGCCACATTTCACCACATCAACCGTGGCGGTGATATCACTTATCACGGGCCAGGTCAAATTGTAGTCTATCCCGTCATTGATCTGGAGAATTTCTTTACAGACATACACCGGTACATGCGGACCCTGGAGGAATCGGTCATCCTTACGCTGCAGGAATATGGTATTCCTTCCGGTCGGATCGCCGGCTTGACCGGTGTTTGGCTGGGGGATGGAGATGAGGCCAGAAAAATATGTGCACTCGGTGTGAAGACCAGTCGGTGGGTGACGCTCCACGGGCTTGCCTTTAATGTGAACACGGACTTAAACTATTTTAGTTATATCGTTCCTTGCGGGATTGCCGACAAACCGGTCACTTCTATGCAAAAGGAGTTGGGCAAGGAGACAAATTTGGAAGAAGTCAGAAACGTACTCGAACGTCACCTGATTGATCTGTTTGGTTTCAATCCGATGTCAACCCAATAGTGTCCTTCTCAAGCATTATATCATGATCAAAGATATCAGACCTCCGGACGTTACGCATGTTACCCTTGCTGTTGTGCGTGAAAAGAACAACTTGCTGTTGGATGAATGGAAAGTATATCTGATCAACAACAATGATTTTCCGTTGGAAAATACACTGGTTGCCAGTACAGGATACGGTGAAAAAGCCGGTGAAAAGCAACGCACATCCACGCTGCGGCATTTTCTCGAAACGGTTCCTGCCCATAGTTCGGCCCTGATTGAACCGATTGATTCGGCCGTGTTTCATCTCAGCAATGAGTATTGGGTAAGCTACTACGTGGGGAGGGAGATTTTTGACAAGCGATTTGTGTTCGTGCCGGATACGATTTGCGAAGCAAACTTAACGCGCATCAAGGAATTGGATCGCGATGGCATCTTACACTCCTGATCTATGTCTGGTATTCTCTATTTAATTCCCACCGTAATTGCTGACAACACGCAGTCAACCCAGTTGCCGAAAGCCGTTGTAGAGGCCGTGCGCAGTACCCGATACTTTCTTAGTGAAAATGTGAGGACGGCCCGAAGATTTGTCAGTAGCCTGAAGGTTCATGAGAGCATCGAGGCACTTAGTTTTGAAGTGCTCAACAAAGACACCCAACCTGAACAGATTGGTGGACTGATGGCGCCTGCGCGAGAAGGTCATTCAATAGGGGTGATCAGCGAGTCAGGGTGTCCAGGTATTGCTGATCCAGGTGCTTTGGCGGTAGCATACGCCCATGCACACCATATCAAGGTCGTGCCCATCACGGGACCTTCCTCTATCTTATTGGCATTAATGGCATCTGGATTTAACGGTCAACAGTTTGCTTTTCATGGCTATCTGCCCATTGACGCCAAAAATGCTGCTGCAGTTATTCGGGCGTTAGAGCTGGAGTCACAACAACAACATCAGACGCAGATTTTTATCGAAACTCCTTACCGCAATGATGCTATGTTGGGTCATTTATTGAGGTCTCTTCGTGATGATACCCAACTTTGTGTAGCGGTGAATCTTACAGCGCCAGAGGAAACAATCGTTAGCAAAACGGTGATTCAATGGAAAAAGGAGTCAATAATCATCGGCAAAACCCCTGCGGTTTTCCTTCTTCTTGCATCCGGTTAAGTAGGTGATATTATTAAAGCTGTTTATCTTTGCGCCCTTAAAATAATCCGAACAAAATACATTATGGCATACCTATTCACCTCCGAATCAGTTTCCGAAGGGCACCCCGACAAGGTTGCCGATCAGATTTCAGATGCGCTTATTGATTATTTCCTCGCATATGACCCCAATTCCAAGGTTGCCTGCGAAACGCTGGTTACTACCGGACAGGTGGTACTGGCCGGTGAAGTAAAATCACAGGCTTATTTGGATGTTCAGAATATTGCCCGCGAAGTGATCCGCAAAATAGGTTATACCAAAAGCGAGTACATGTTCGAGGCCAACAGCTGCGGAATCTTCTCTGCAATTCACGAGCAATCATCAGATATCAATCAAGGAGTTGAACGGAAAAAGAAAGAAGATCAGGGCGCTGGTGATCAGGGTATGATGTTTGGATATGCCACCAACGAAACGGACAATTATATGCCACTACCGTTGGATCTCGCACACCAACTGCTGTTCGAACTCGCTGCCATTCGCCGCGAAGGAAAAGAAATGAAGTACCTCCGTCCGGATGCAAAATCTCAGGTTACCATCGAATACAGCGACGATGGCAAACCTCAGCGGATTGATACCATTGTTATTTCCACCCAACACGACGACTTCGACAAAGATGCCGCCATGCTGAAGACCATCAAGAATGATGTTATCAATGTCCTGGTTCCTCGCGTGAAGAAGAAATTGCCGAAGCGCCTGCACAGTCTGTTCGGCCCCGATATCAAGTACCACGTTAACCCGACCGGAAAATTTGTGATCGGCGGTCCTCACGGTGACACCGGATTGACGGGTCGCAAGATTATTGTAGATACATACGGAGGCAAAGGTGCTCACGGTGGCGGTGCCTTCTCGGGAAAGGATCCTTCCAAAGTTGACCGCTCTGCGGCATACGCGACGCGTCACATCGCCAAGAACCTGGTTGCTGCTGGTCTTTGCAGCGAAGTGCTGGTACAAGTTGCCTACGCCATCGGTGTTGCACACCCGGTTGGTCTCTATGTGAACACCTATGGAACAGCCAAGGTAAACATGACCGATGGGGCCATCTCCAAAGCCGTTGAGAAGATTTTTGATATGCGTCCTTATTTCATTGAAGAGCGCTTCAAGTTGCGCACCCCCATTTATCAGGAGACTGCCGCCTATGGTCACATGGGCCGATCACCGCAGGTTGTGGAGAAGGTTTTCAACAAGGGTTCACAAAACGAGAAAAAGGTGAAAGTTGAATTGTTCCCCTGGGAAAAGCTGGATTACGTTGACAACGTCAAAAAGGCATTCAAGTTGAAATAACAAGAAAAAGGCCCCGGATTCGGGGCCTTTTTTATTTATGCTCTTCCGTCTTTAACCTGCGTTTTGTACTTGGATAATTGATTCCTCAGGGCTTCTACCGCCTGATCGGCAGCCGCTTCAAAGGACCTCGCCTGCTCTTTGGCGAACAACATCTTGCCCGGAACATTGAGCTTTATCTCTACCGTCTTGTTTTCGACCCCTTCGTTATTCAATCGCAAAAAGACTTCACCACCCTCAAGACGATCGTAGTATGTATTTAGTTTGTCGACGCGCTGCTCGATGAAATCAAGCAACTTGCGGTCTGCGTCGAAATGGATGGAATGAACTTGCAGTCTCATAATAGTGTGCGTTAAGTGAAACAATAAAACATCAGGCTTTTGGATGAGCCTGATCAAATACTTTCTTCAATTTCTCCATGGAGTTATGTGTATATACCTGGGTTGCAGCCAGGCTACTATGCCCCAATAAATCTTTGACAGCGTTGATTTCTGCTCCTTTGTTCAGCAGGTGCGTGGCATAGCTGTGTCGCAATACGTGCGGGCTGCGCTTTTCCACCGATGTATTTGCACCCAGATGCTTTCTTACGAGCCGATAAATCATCATGGGGTAACATTTGCCTCCGTTATCATTAACGATTAGTAGCCCCAAATCGTTTGGTGTTACGTCTTTGTTTCTCACTTTTCGATAACTGGTAATTACAGCAACTAAAGAATCGGAGAAAGGGATAACCCGTTCTTTGTTGCGTTTGCCCAGTACACGAATGGTTTGTTCGGAGAGATTGATCTGATTGTCGCGGAGGTTAATCAATTCCGTCAAGCGCATGCCGGTGCCATAAAGCAATTCAAGTACGAGGCGTTCACGCCATCCTGCGAGGTTATTTTCAAACGGCTGCTGGTCCAGGACCACATTCATTTCGGCCTCCTGCACAAAATGCGGGAGCTTCTTACGGGTCTTCAGCACCTTTACCTTCACCATAGGATCCTTTTCAATGGTGCTTTGTCGTAGCAGAAACTTATAGAAACTCCGCAAGCTTGCAATCTTGCGGTTGATGCTGCGAGGGTCAAGCTCTCGTTCCGAGAGTTGTACAATCCAGGAACGGATCAGCGGATAATTCGCCTTTGCAGGTTCCTCATCGAATTGTTCTTTCAAATACAGGCAAAACTGGGAGAGGTCGTTTTGATATGACTGAACCGTATGGGGACTGAACCTTTTCTCGTATTTCAAATAATTCAGAAAGGAATCAACCATGCGTGCTCACCAACGGCACAAGAAATTTAAAAAAAAATATCCCTCCGGGGAAGTACCCGAAGGGATATGTATCCAAGGCTGATCAGCAGTGATCAGCAAATGATCAATAATTCTCTGAAACGTATTGCTTCTGGCGATAAATCGCCTTCAAAACCTCTGTCCGGCGGGTAACCGACGGCTTTTCAAAGGAAGTCCGGGCGCGAAGCTCACGCAACACTCCGGTTTTCTCAAACTTCTTCTTGAAGCGCTTAAGGGCCTTGTCGATGGACTCGTTCTCTTTGATGTTGATAATCAGCATATTCTCGTGTTAGGGGGGCAAATATAGCGCACTGGAGATCATTTTTGCAAAAGTGCCCTGGAAATAACCAATTTCTGGATTTCCGAGGTTCCCTCCCCAATGGTGCACAATTTGGAGTCCCGGTAGAACTTCTCGGCCGGAAAATCCTTGGTATAGCCATAGCCCCCAAAAATTTGAACGGCTTCATTGGCCACCTCAACAGCCACTTCAGATGCATATAGCTTGGCCATGGCCGATTCTTTGTTGACCGATTTGCCCAGGTTCTTCAGTTCAGCCGCCCGGAATGTTAATAGACGAGATGCCTCAATTCGGGTAGCCATGTCGGCCAATTTGAATGATATTCCCTGGAAGGTAGAAATGGGCTTGTTAAACTGGTGGCGCTCCTTGGAATACCGCAAAGCAGCATCAAAAGCACCTTGTGCAATCCCCACACTTAGGGCAGCAATTGATATCCGGCCACCATCAAGCACCTTCAGGGATTGAACGAACCCATCACCTTCCTGGCCCAGCATTTGGCTCTTGTGAATCCGGCAGTCAGAAAATACCAATTCAGCCGTTTCAGATGCGCGCATGCCCAGCTTATTCTCTTTTTTGCCTGCCGAAAACCCTGGAGTACCCCGCTCAACAATAAATGCGGACATCCCATGTGAATCCCCTGGTTCGCCCGTGCGAACGATAACCACTGCAACTTGACCGGTCTTGCCATGGGTAATAAAATTCTTTGTGCCGTTAATGATGTAAAAATCACCGTCCCGTTTAGCTACTGTTCGCATGTTACCTGCGTCGGATCCCGTGTTAGGTTCTGTTAGACCCCATGCTCCGATCCATTTTCCGCTGGCCAAGTTGGGCAGGTATTGCTGCTTTTGGGTTTCACTTCCAAACTGAAGAATGTGATTCGTGCATAGAGAATTGTGCGCCGCCATAGACAAACCTATGGATCCATCTACACGAGATAACTCAATAATGGCGGTGACATATTCATGATACGTCAACCCTGCACCACCGTACTCTTCGGGGACTAACACCCCCATCAATCCTAGTTTTCCCATCTCCTGAAACAATGCTACAGGAAATTCCTGCGCTTCATCCCACACCATAACGTGCGGTCGTATGAACTTCTCCGCAAAGTCCCTAACCATGCCCGCGATCATCATTTGTCCTTCCGACTTTTCCACATCAATTGTTGCCCGTTCCATTGGTCGAATGTTTTACTTGTTTAAACTACGAAAGTACGGCGCTTGTCGCCCCGAACCAAACGAACGTTAGGTAAGAGCTTTATTTAGGTTAATTTGACCGATTATTAGCCTTTTTAGTGGTAATTTTGCCCTCTCTTAAGAAACCATTCCCATGAACATCGCTGTAGTTGGAACCGGATATGTAGGCCTGGTCACCGGTACTTGTTTTGCTGAGACAGGTAATAATGTTGTATGTATTGATATCGACGAAGCAAAAATTGCCAGCCTCAAAGCTGGTAAGATCACCATTTATGAACCCGGACTAGAGCAACTATTTGATCGCAATATTGAACAAGGTCGCTTGACCTTTACCACCCAGCTTCAGGAGGGGATTAAGGGTGCTCAAATCATATTTCTCGCCTTGCCGACACCACCAGGTGAAGATGGATCAGCTGATCTGAAGTATGTACTTGGTGTAGCTGAACAATTGGGAGGCCTGTTAGATCACTATGCCGTGATTGTTGATAAGAGTACCGTCCCTGTCGGAACCGCCGAAAAGGTCAGGGCCCGTATACAAAAGAATGCAAGGGTTGAATTTGACGTCGTGTCCAATCCAGAATTCCTCCGTGAAGGCGTGGCGGTCGAAGATTTCATGAAACCAGATCGGGTAGTGATCGGCACCTCTTCTGAGCGCGCGGCCAAAATTATGAACAATCTTTATGTTCCTTTTGTACGCCAGGGCAATCCAATTTTGTTCATGGATGAACGCTCGGCAGAGTTGACGAAGTATGCCGCCAATTCCTTCCTCGCAACCAAGATTACGTTCATGAATGAAATTGCGAACCTGTGCGAAAAACTGGGCGCTGATGTGGATGCCGTTCGGAAAGGGGTTGGTACAGATAGCAGGATTGGCAAGCGCTTTCTTTTTCCAGGAATTGGCTATGGTGGCAGTTGCTTCCCTAAGGATGTATGGGCCCTTGCCAAAGCATCGGAAGAGAGCGATTATGACTTCAGAATACTCAAGTCGGTTATGGAAGTAAATGCCGACCAGAAAACCAAACTGATTCCTCACATCACCAAACATTTCGGCAATCTAAAGGGAAAGACTATTGCTGTTTGGGGGCTGTCCTTCAAGCCTCATACGGATGACATTCGTGAAGCTCCAGCCTTGTATAATATTGAGGCCTTACTTAGTGCCGGTGTGACTGTGCGGGTACATGATCCTGAGGCGATGGCTAACGTGAAAAAAATATTGGGGGATAAGGTAAGCTACCACCAGACCCCATATGCTGCAGCCGAGGGCGCCGACGCCATTCTTATCGCTACTGAATGGCCTGAATTCCGTGCGCCTGATTTTGGTAAACTGGCCTCCGTCATGAAAGGTAAAGTCATTTTCGACGGACGAAACCTCTACGAATTGCGTGACCTGAAAGAAAATGGATTTACATACATCAGCATTGGAAGACAACCTATTTATGGATAAGCCTAAAGTTCTAATCACCGGAGGAGCCGGTTTCCTCGGTTCACATTTGTGCGACCGTTTTATTCGCGAAGGATACCATGTCATTGCCATGGACAACCTGATTACAGGAGATCTGAAGAACATTCAACATCTCTTCAAGCGCGATGATTTTGAATTCTATCACCACGATGTTTCAAAATACGTACACGTACCGGGGGATATCAAATACATTCTGCATTTCGCCTCGCCAGCCAGTCCAATTGACTATCTCAAAATCCCCATACAGACCCTCAAAGTGAGCTCATTGGGTACACATAACCTATTGGGGCTAGCCCGCGCAAAAAAAGCAAGGATACTCGTCGCTTCTACTTCAGAGGTATATGGAGATCCGCTGGTGCACCCGCAAACTGAAGAATACTACGGCAATGTGAATTCTGTGGGACCTCGGGGTGTGTACGATGAGGCCAAGCGCTTTCAGGAGGCCATCACCATGGCCTATCACACCTATCACAACCTGGAGACCCGCATCGTGAGAATATTCAACACCTATGGTCCACGAATGCGCCTTAATGACGGTCGCGTGTTGCCTGCTTTCATTGGTCAGGCATTACGGGGTGAAGATCTCACCGTGTTTGGAGACGGTAATCAGACAAGATCATTTTGTTACGTCGATGATCTGGTAGAGGGAATCTACCGGCTATTACTTTCGGACTACGTACACCCGATGAATATTGGTAATCCGAATGAAATTACCATTATGGATTTTGCCAAAGAGATTATTAAGCTCACGGGTACATCCCAGAAGGTCATTCACAAACCCTTCCCCAAAGACGATCCGAAACAACGCCAGCCAAATATTGACAAGGCACGGAAAATACTTGGGTGGGAGCCAAAGGTTTCGCGTGCAGAAGGATTGAAAATTACGTACGACTATTTCAAAACGCTTTCGCATGAAGAGTTGCACCAGCGCGATCACAAGAACTTTGAGGCTTATTCAAAATGAAAAAGACCATACTTATTACCGGCGGTGCGGGGTTCATTGGATCCCATGTGGTGCGTCGGTTCGTCAGTAAATATGGTGACTATCACCTTGTAACACTCGACAAACTTACCTACGCAGGCAATCTTGAAAACTTGAAGGAAGTTGAAAATGCGCCTAACCACACCTTCATTAAGGGTGATATACTCGATGTGGAATTGCTGAAACGACTATTCGATCAGCACACCTTCGATGGGGTCATTCACCTGGCTGCTGAATCACACGTAGACCGCTCTCTGGAGGATCCTTCCTCATTTGCCATCACCAATGTTGTAGGCACTTTACAGCTGCTGCATGCAGCAAAATCGGCCTGGAAGGGCAATTTTAAGAACAAGCTGTTCTACCACATATCCACTGATGAGGTATATGGTTCACTTGACAATGGTGGCTTCTTCACAGAAACAACACCGGTAGATCCACGTTCTCCCTACTCTGCCTCCAAAACTGGCAGCGATCACTTTGTGAGCGCATACCATCATAGTTTTGGCATGCCCACCATCATCAGCCGTTGTTCCAATAACTACGGCCCCAACCATTTTCCGGAAAAGCTCATTCCCCTGATGATTCATAACATCATCCAGGAAAAACCTCTTCCTGTCTATGGCAAAGGGGAGAATGTACGTGACTGGTTGTACGTTGAAGACCATGCGAGTGCTATTGACGTTATCTTCCACAAAGGCCAAGCCGGCGAGGTGTATAACATTGGAGGAATCAACGAATGGAAAAACATAGACTTGGTTCACCTGCTTTGTAAAATTATGGACGGCAAATTGGGACGACCTGCTGGTGCTTCGGCAAAACTGATTACCTACGTCACTGATCGTTTGGGACATGATGCCCGTTACGCCATTGACCCTACGAAGATTCAACAGGAATTGGGGTGGCGTCCATCCGTAGATTTCCCAACAGGTCTGGAGCGAACGGTGGATTGGTTCCTCAGCAACCGGGAGTGGTTGGACCACGTTACTTCCGGATCATACCGCGAGTACTACACGAAGATGTATCATAACCGCTAACCGGCGGATCTAAATTAAAGTCCCATGAAAGGAATCGTTCTGGCTGGAGGATCTGGCACCCGTCTTCATCCTCTTACCCTCGTGCTCAGCAAGCAATTGATGCCGTTGTATGATAAGCCCATGATCTATTACCCCCTTTCGGTACTGATGATGGCGGGTATCCGGGAGATACTGATTATTTCAACCCCCCACGACCTGCCCCTGTTCAAGCGTTTATTGGGTGACGGTTCTTCTCTCGGTTGCAAGTTCTCTTATGCTGAGCAACCCAGCCCCGACGGTCTCGCCCAGGCATTCATCATCGGGGAGTCTTTTATTGGCAGCGATTCCGTAGCCTTGGTGTTGGGCGATAATGTTTTTTATGGTTCCGGGCTGATTGATTTGCTGCAGGAAAATATTCAACCCAAAGGCGGTGTCGTATTTGCCTACCATGTTAATGATCCTGAACGGTATGGTGTAGTCGAGTTTGACAAAAACAAAAATGCCATTTCGATTGAAGAAAAGCCGCTAAAACCGAAATCCAGCTATGCTGTGCCCGGGTTGTATTTCTATGACAATGACGTGGTGGCCATAGCAAAAGCATTGAAGCCTAGCCCGCGTGGTGAATTGGAAATAACGGATGTAAATAATGTCTATCTGAAACGCGGAAAATTACGGGTAGGACTGATGAGCCGTGGAACAGCCTGGCTGGACACTGGAACCCATGACTCTCTCATGCAGGCTGCCAATTTCATTCAGGTGATCGAGCAGCGGCAGGGACTTAAGATCGGCTGTATTGAAGAGGTGGCTTACCGGATGAAATTTATCAACGACGAACAATTGCTCGCTTTGGCCAAGCCACTCGAAAAAAGTGGCTATGGCGTTTATCTGAAGAAACTTATCGAGCGCTAATCCTCACGGTAAACGACATCGAGGACAACTGACCCAACGGCACGCAATGTGCTGCGATCAATAATCGTCATGTTATCCTTTCGTGTATGGTGAAAATCACCAAAATATCCCTTCATAGGATCAAAGTGGACAATATCGATGGTAGGAATGTTAGCCAATGTGTTAATAAATACATGGTCATCCGTTATCGCAGCTTCCTTTTGTCGGACAAAGGTCGAAGCATAGCCTAATCGGCTTGCCGCTGACCACACTTTGTCTACAATCCGGGGTGCGTACTCCATAGAGGTGCCCTCCTGAACAAAATGGGCGTTTGAAGCACCTACCATATCAAGCAATATTCCATAGTAAGCGGTGTAATTGGGCTTGTGTTTATTTCTGGCCCAATACTGAGAACCCAGACACCACCAGGTTGTGTACCCATCGGGAGGTTTCATGTGTCCAAGCGCGCCTTCCCGTTCTCCCCAATCTTCACCATCGAACAACAATACGTCAATTCCCACCGAAGGCGGATTTGTGTGCATCAGCCTGACCAGTTCCAACAGAACAGCCACCCCACTGGCACCATCGTTGGCCCCATCAAAAGTCGCCTGCGCATCCTGAGGGTCCTTGTCGGCATAGGGGCGAGTGTCCCAATGGGCAGCCAGGAGAATCCGCTTCGGCGCTTTGGGGTTAATTGCTCCAATAATATTACGAAGGTCAAGGCGCTGCCCATCCGGTGATGTAGCTTTAAAAGATTGCACGGTTACTGTAGCTCCATGCTTCCTCAACATGGCGATGAGCAAGTCGCCGGCCTGTCGATGAGCATCGGTGTTGGGAATCCGGGGTCCTAAACTCACTTGCAGCTGAGCGAACCTATAAGCTGAATCGGAATTGAATTCAGGAACTTTGACCTCGATAATTGCCTCGCTGGCCTTTTCCTTATTGCCCGTACAGGCTAGAAAGGACATCAGTAGCAATGAATAGAAAATGCAGATTCGTCTCTTAAACATGATCATCTGTGGCCAAAGAACATTATAATTTGCGATAAATTAAAAATCGCGTACCTTTGTATCACTTCGTTGTAAAACCAAAAGAGGGGACCCGCAAGTCCCCTCTTTCATTATCGAAAAATGGACCTGAGGGCACAATTGATGACGTGGACCGAAAGCAGCCTGGAAAACCCCAGCTTGTTTTTAGTGGATGTCATCCTCTCCTCCAGGCACCTTTCCAAGATAACCGTGATCGTAGATGGCGACCAGGGGGTGAACATTGATGACTGCACCCGGATAAGCCGAGAGCTTTCGGCCCGGCTGGATGAACTGAATCTCGAAGTCGAGCACTATGTGCTGGAGGTAACGACGCCGGGTTTAGATCAACCGCTTCGCCTGAACCGTCAATATCGCAAGAACATTGGCAGAGGCGTAAAGGTGCACCTTAAGGACAAGCGTATTGAGACAGGGACCCTCATGGATGCCGGTGAGGACCAGATTGTAGTACGCCAGGAATGGAAAGAAGGAAAAGTGATGCAGGAAAAACTCTTGCCGCTTCCTTTCGCCCAGATTGAGAAAACCTATGTAGTGATTTCGTTTAAATAACTTGTACAATGGACATAAGCAACCTAATCGAATCGTTCGCCGATTTCGCCAAGCAGAAGAACATTGACCGGCCGACTATGATCCGGATCCTGGAAGATGTTTTTCGCACCATGATCAAGAAGAAATATGAGAATGATGACAATTTTGACATCATTATCAACGCCGACAAAGGTGATCTTGAGATCTATCGCATTCGGGAAATAGTTGACGATGACTCAGAGGATATCTGGGATCACGATAAGATCAGCCTGACCGAAGCTAAAAAGATTGAGCCTGACTTTGAAGTTGGAGAAGAAGTATCAGAGCAGATCGAAATTGAGCACTTTGGACGTCGTGCCGTAACCACTGCACGCCAGACCCTGATGCAAAAAGTGAAGGACCTGGAGAAGGACATTTTGTTCCAGAAATACAAAGACATCGTGGGCGAAATCATCACAGGCGAAGTGTACCAGGTATTGAGTCGCGAAGTGTTGTTGATTGACGGAGAAGGAAATGAAATTTCCATTCCCCGCAGTGAGCAGATCCCTAAAGACCGCTACCGAAAAGGTGAGAACGTACGCGCTATTGTTCACAAAGTAGAAATGGTGAATGGCAATCCTAAAATTGTCCTGTCACGCACATCGCCAGTGTTGTTGGAGCGCCTCTTTGAACAGGAAGTGCCTGAAGTTTATGATGGCCTTATTACCATTAAGAAAGCTGTTCGGGAACCTGGAGAACGTGCCAAAGTAGCCGTTGAATCGTATGACGACCGTATTGATCCCGTGGGCGCTTGCGTGGGAATGAAGGGCTCACGCATTCATGCTATTGTGCGCGAACTCCAGAACGAAAACATCGATGTGATCAATTACACCGAGAACCTTGAGTTGTTCATTCAGCGCGCCCTCAGTCCGGCTAAGATTGTAAGTCTGAAGATTGATAAAGACACCAACCGCGTATCGGTCTATCTCAAACCTGACCAGGTATCCCTGGCAATTGGCAAGGGAGGATTGAATATCAAACTGGCCAGCCGGTTGGTGGGCATGGAAATCGACGTGTTCAGAGAACTGGGTGAACAAACTGCCGAAGAGGATGTTGACCTGGATGAATTCTCAGATGAGATTGAAGGTTGGGTTATTGATCAGTTGAAGCAAATCGGGTTAGATACCGCCAAGAGCGTGTTGGCACTCAACAAAGAGGAGCTGGTTCGCCGGACGGATCTGGAAGAGGAAACCGTTGAAAATGTAGTAGCTGTTCTGAGCAAGGAATTTGAATAAGCACGGAATAACATCAGTTAAATCAGGAAAAACCTAACTTTAGGCATGG
>DAOMGC010000027.1:0-45838 GCA_035430125.1 Cyclobacteriaceae bacterium
ACACCGATGATAATCCATTTTGTCATGTTCGTGATGTTTAATTTTTGTAAAGATAAGGTCTAAAGCCGAAGTCCGGCAATGATGGACTATTGTCGAAATTCATGCCATAGTCCTATTTCCCGGTCAGAATTACCGGATGTAGAGCACGAGGCCCTTCAGGTATTCCCCTTCCGGGTGAAACATCGAAACGGGGTGGTCCGCTGGCTGAGAAAGCCGATTAAGCACCTGAATTTCGCGACCTGCCTGAATGGCAGAAGATACCATCGTGTCGTAAAAAAGCTGTCGGTCTACGACCTGTGAGCAGGAAAAGGTGAACAACAGACTACCTGGTCGGGCAACGCGCATGGCTTCAGCGTTGAGTCGCTGGTAGCCCTTCATCGCCTGATGTCGCGCGTCTTTATGCTTGGCAAATGCCGGGGGATCCAGAACAATGATATCGAAAGGATCGGCCACACCTTCTTGTCGATCTGGTATCTGCTTGAAATAATCAAAAGTGTCCATGGCAAGACATGGATTTCGCTGCGGATCAAATCCATTAAGGATGAGGTTTTTTGCTGTCAGCGCAATCGCCTTCTCTGAGGCATCCACAGAACAGACCATCGTTGCGCCGGCGGCGAGGGCAAATACGGAGAAACCACCTGTATAACAAAATGTATTTAGTACCCGGGCTCCCGATGAAAATTCAGCAAGGAGTTTTCGGTTTTCACGTTGATCAAGAAAGAATCCTGTCTTTTGTCCTTCTATCCAATCCACATAAAATTGGCGATCATGCTCCAGGACGACATGAGGTAATTCACATTCACCAAACAGGTACTCTGATGGGCTGTCGGCATACTGGCTTTTGTAATAAACGCATACTAAAGTTGAGCCCATCACTTCCCTGAGCGCAGCACTAATTTGATATCTATCCGCATGCATCCCCGGACTGTGGGCTTGCACCACCGCAGCACCATGGTAGCAATCAACAATTAATCCTGACAAGCCATCTCCTTCACCGTGGGCCAACCGGAAGCAATTAGTGTGTTCATTGATGATCCGGGTGGTTTTTCGCTGGGCCCATGCTTCACGCAGTTTCTTCACATAGAATTTGTCATCGGGTCGCGCCCCGAAAGAAAGTATTCTTACCGTGATAGTTCCTTTTTGATAATGCCCATACCCCAGGGTTCTATCTGATGAATCTGCAACTTCCACCCAATCTCCGTTGTTCAAAGTGCCTTCCGTGCGCTCGATTGCACCGCTAAATATCCAGGGGTGAAATCGCCTGGCCGAAGCTTCCCTACCCTTTCTGAGGACTACTTTACCGTTAATGGTCATGTCACTGAATTGAACTGCAATATAGGTCCTTTGACGCTGAAGCCCGGATTTTTGCCCGTGGTGTACAGGTTCGGCTTGCGCTTAATATATTGCGCCAAATTTTGTTGTTGTATGAAAACGTATGTACTGATTGGCATTACCCTACTCATCGGCAGATGCACCCCCAATACAGAAGAAACTGCCAACGGCAATCTTGCAGGTGTGCTTGAGACTTTTCCTGAAACGCCAGGTGTTATTCGCACCGAACTTCGCGACGCTGCTGGTCTGTTGCTTACAACCGGATATTACCTGAATAACAAGAAAGAAGGCAGCTGGGTAGATTATTACCCATCGCGCATGATGAAATCCCTCACCACCTATATCCAGGATCACAAAGAAGGCATCTCGCTTGAGTTTGAGGAAAATTCGTCCGTGAGCAAAAAATATTTCTACCACAACGACAAGCTGCATGGTGAATATCTCGTACTGAGCGGCAGCGTAGTTCGCGAAGAAAGGCATTACGAAAATGGTCTGCAGATGGGCGTGGCCCGTGTCTATTATGAAAGTGGCCTGCTGCAAGAAGAATCCTACTATAAGGACGGCAAACGTCATGGGGCCGCCAAGTGGTTTGACAAAGACGGCGTGCCCACGATTCAATACGAATACAAAGACGGCGAGCTCGTTAAAATGTAATTTTCCTTAGCCCTGTTTCGGCTCAACCCTGAGCCGCGTATCTCCGTATTTATGCTACCCTGAAAAATTGTCATAGGGACTATTCATCCTGGCATAAAAAGGGATTTTTGGCCTGATTTGGCACAATTTTTAGGGCTTTTTTTTCATGTATAACACAAAAACCAGCAACGATATGAAGCGTTTTGGAAGCCTGGTCTTGGCGGCTGTTCTGGGCAGCACCATCACCTATTTTGCCACCCAGTGGTTCGGAAAAAACAATGAAGGCGTACGGATTGAACACATTTCAGGGTTGCCTTCGTCCCAGGTAGCATACCATGTCAAAGAGAATGGGGAGGTGGTGCCCCTTGATTTTACAGAAACGGCTGAGCGAGTGACAAAAGCTGTGGTTCATATTAAGTCAACATCGGAAGGACGGAAGTTGAACCGGGAATCTAACCCCAACGATCCATTTCAGTTTTTCTTTGGTCCCAATGTTCCTATGCAGCGAGGTCCCAGCCAAAGCAGCGGCAGCGGCGTAATCATCAACAACAACGGCTACATTGTAACGAACAATCACGTAGTTGATGGTGCCGATGTGGTCGATGTCGTACTGTCGGATAATCGCTCTTACAAAGCCGAAGTTATCGGCACAGATCCCGATACTGATATCGCCCTGATTAAGATTAATCAAAAAGATCTTCCCTATCTGTCCTTTGTTAACTCTGACGAAGCCCGGGTTGGCGCGTGGGTACTTGCTGTCGGCAATCCCTTCAATCTCAACTCAACGGTCACAGCGGGAATTATCAGCGCAAAAGGCCGAAGCATCGATGTAATTCACAACAATGATGGTGAAGATCAGAACAATCGTACTGCTATTGAGTCTTTCATTCAAACAGATGCTGCCATTAATCCTGGTAACAGCGGGGGAGCGTTGGTCAATATTGAAGGGGGGCTGATCGGGATTAATACGGCTATAGCCAGTCCTACTGGGGCCTACTCCGGATACGGATTTGCCGTTCCCTCTAATATCGTTAGCAAGATTGTTGAAGATTTATTGGCTTATGGCACCGTGCAACGTGGGTGGCTCGGCATTCAGGTGGGCAGCGTAAGTGGCGAACTTGCCAAAGCAGAGGATTTGAGTGTCAACGAAGGCGCTTACGTTTCCGGGTTTGGCGATATGGAGGATAAGAGTGCGGCCAAAGAAGCCGGCATTCAGAAAGGTGATGTGATTGTAAAACTGGATCAGGCTGTGATAAAGTCCAGTGCCGCGTTGATTGAATACATTGGCAGGAAGCGCCCAGGTGACAAAATTGCCGTGGTGGTCAATAGAAAGGGGGCTGAAAAAACATTTCAGGTTACCTTGAAGAACCGCGATGGCAAAACTGGCACCGTAAAGCGGGAGGCAAAGGATCTGGCTTCTTCACTGGGAATAGAACTGGAGGATGTTGACGCCAGGGTGCTCAAGCGCCTCGATTTAACATCGGGTGTTCGGGTAAAATCAATTGGACCTGGGAAATTGGAACGATATACAGAAATGCGGAACGGTTTTATCATTACACATGTTGATGAAAAGCCAGTGAAGACGGCAAAGGACATCAACGACATTATTAAGCAGAAAAAGGCTGGTGACCTTATCACCTTCTCAGGGGTATATGAAGACTTCCCCAGGGAATTTAACTATGCAATCCGAATGTAATCCACGTAACTATGAGAAGACTATTTAGAAAAGGTGAGCGCGTCCGCGATAAGATGGACGGCAGAGTGATGGAAGTTCTGAAGTACTTCAAAAAGAACCTGGTAGAAGTAAGGTGGTTTGACCTTCAATCCAAAGAAGTGCACACCAACAAGGTAAAAGAAGATCAACTGTCCAAGGCAGCCTGAACAAAGATGCCATACATGAAAAACGACCGGTCATTTACTGATCGGTCGTTTTTGTTTTAAGGAAGCCCGACCAAAGCACTACCTTTGCGTCTCATCCCTTTTCGTCATCAAAAAGTTCGAAATACCCGCTTATTACCGGTCCTCCATAACAGGCAGGATCAAAGAATTTCGTCGGCAGCAAGACCTTCGAAAACAGGATTTTACGCCCACCCTGCTCGATTTTGGGCCAGTCCGGTTTGTGCTGGCGCGCCATTTCGGATTTTGTTACGGCGTAGAAAATGCTATCGAGATCAGCTACCGGGCCATAGAAGAGAATCCTGGCAAGCGCATTTATCTCCTCAGCCAGATGATTCACAACCAGGAAGTGAATCGGGACCTACAAGAGCGCGGGGTTCGCTTCATCATGGATACGGATGGATCGCATTTCATTCCCTGGAGTGATCTTACGCCTGACGATATTGTCATCATTCCGGCCTTTGGTACTACACTCGAGATCGAAAATAGGCTTGGCCAAATCGGGGTGGACGTACAACGATACAATACAACGTGCCCGTTTGTAGAGAAGGTCTGGAACAGGTCCGAGAAACTGGGTAAGGAGCATCACACCATTATCATCCATGGCAAACCTAATCATGAAGAAACACGCGCCACGTTTTCGCACAGTGCTTCTAATGCCCCTTCTGTAATAGTCCGTGATCAGGAAGATGCAAAACACCTTGGCGAATACATATTAGGAAACAGAAGCAGGGAGGCATTCTTTGAAGAGTTTGCTGGCAAATATTCCGAGGGATTTGATCCTGCGTTGCACCTCACGTGCGTGGGCGTTGTGAATCAAACCACCATGCTAGCTTCAGAAACGCAAGGCATCGCCGATTACATCCGCCAGTTGATGATTCAGCGTTATGGACTGGATGCTTTACGACAACATTTTGCAGACACCCGCGACACGCTTTGCTACGCCACCAACGACAATCAGGATGCTACCTACGAACTGTTGAAAGCTGAGGGCGATTTTGCCATCGTAGTCGGTGGTTACAACAGCTCCAATACATCGCACATTGTAGAATTGTGTGAAAGGAAGTTTCCCACGTATTTCATCAACTCAGCGTCTGAAATCAAATCGCAGCAGGTGATTGATCACT
Source organism: Cyclobacteriaceae bacterium (assembly GCA_035430125.1). Lineage (GTDB taxonomy): Bacteria > Bacteroidota > Bacteroidia > Cytophagales > Cyclobacteriaceae > ELB16-189. Next base: position 4,989 of record DAOMGC010000027.1, read on the forward strand.
TCGACTATCACGCGAAGGAAAGGAAAACCAAAGTGGGATTCATCCCGGATAAAACACCTGTCACCATTGTGGTGACCAGCGGAGCGTCATGCCCGGATACATTGGTCGATCAGGTTATTCTCAAAGTGCTTGGCTACTTCGAGCATACATCATCCCTGGATACCGTACTCGGGGCTTACACGCAAAAACAGTAAGGCGTTGCCCCCCGCAGTCATAAACAGGCTCGTTTTGAGAACACTGCTGTCGATTCTTCTTGTTGTGTTGGCATCAGACTATTCTGGGGCTCAGACTGCTTCAGATTCCTCGAAGGTACTTAATGATATAGTTATTCATGCTTATGCAGCCGAACGACCAGCGTTTGAGGTTCCCGTCGCTGTCGGAACCATCCGCGAACACGAGCTCAATCGCTTCAGCGGAGCCTCGGTATTGTCGGCTGTCAATACGGTTGCCGGGGTTCGTATGGAAGAGCGGTCGCCAGGGAGTTATCGCTTTTCAATACGCGGAAGTTCGCTGCGTTCACCTTTTGGCGTTCGCAATGTAAAGTTCTATTGGAATGGACTTCCACTTACCGATGGTGGCGGTAATACGTATTTGAATCTATTGGACTTTGGTGCTCTAAACAGTTTGGAGATTATCAAGGGTCCGGGCGGCAGCCTTTACGGAGCAGGCACAGGCGGAGTCGTGCTCCTACAATCCCTTGACAATCCGCAAGAGTTTCAAGCAGCTGTAACCGGAGGAAGTTATGGTCTTTTTCGGGCACAAGCCGGAGGACAAGTGATCCAGCAGAACAATTTTCAATTGAATCTACGAGGTGGCTATCAACAAGCTAATGGTTATCGTGAACAAACCGAGATGAATCGGTGGATGGCGCAGGCCGGGTGGAAGACTACGCTGTCCTCAAAGACAACCTTACAAGGAACCGTATTTTCTACAAGACTCTATTATCAAACACCCGGGGGGCTAACCCTCGTCCAATACAATGCAGACCCGCGTCAGGCTCGTCCTTCTACGCCCACTGCTCCCGGCGCCGTGGCTCAACAGGCAGCCATTACCAATCAGACCACCTATGTAGGCTTGATGCTCGAGCAAGATTGGACCAATCGGTGGACATCTCACCTCGGCATGTTTGGCAGTGTTACTGATTTCAGAAATCCCACCATCCGGAATTACGAAATCCGCCATGAAGAGAATTGGGGAGGTCGTGGCGATACCCAATTTCAGTTCTCAACACATCAGCTCTCCGGAAAGATAACTGCGGGTATTGAGTACCAGCACTTCTTTTCCCCGGACGTGGTGTACGATAACAATGGTGGCACGGCGGGAAACACACAAACGGACGATCGCCTGCGATCACAAATAACGGTAGGGTTTCTTCAAACTGAATTGTCTTTGCCAAAAAATTGGTTTGTAACCATAGGAGGCAGCGGCAGCTTCTTACGCTATGACTTCCTGCGTAGATCCTTAAATCCGGAAGTTCAGCAACAGCGAACCTTCACACCAGTCTTTTCACCCCGCATTGCCTTGTTGAAAAAGATCAGTCAACAGCTCTCGCTGTATGCCAGCGTGAGCAACGGCTTCTCCCCCCCCTCCCTGGCAGAAGTTCGTCCTTCTACAGGAGCATTTAACAATAGTCTGAATCCGGAACGGGGTACCAGCTACGAAGCCGGCCTGAAAATGAATAGCGAATCGGGGTGGTCTATCAACCTTGCGGTTTACGATTTCCGGCTAAAAGAAACCATCGTCATCCAACGAGATGCCAGCGGTGCTGACTTCTTTATCAATGCTGGGTCAACCACGCAACAAGGCGTGGAACTTTCTGGAGCATGGGCAAAATCGCTTTCTTCGGCAATCCTCAAAAGCATGCGGGTATGGACAAGCCAAACCTTCAATCATTACACCTTTGATCATTATATCAACGATAACAATGACTTTTCGGGCAACCCGTTGACAGGAGTACCCGCGATAACAATTGCAGGAGGTATTGACATGTTGTTTAGAAGAGGTTGGTATGCCAACATTACCTCATACTACAGTGATCGCATTCCTATGAACGATGCGGCCTCCACCTATGCAAGTGACTACCTTTTGTTGGGATCAAAGATCGGGTACAGTTTTGGTGCCCGGGTTCCGTTTTCCTGTTTCATTGGAGCGGACAACCTGCTGGATACAAAGTACTCCCTGGGCAACGACCTGAATGCCGCTGCCGGGAGATATTTTAATGCTGCTCCCGGAAGGAATTATTACCTGGGCTTGTCGGTGCGCATGTCGCGCTAAACCGGTGACGCTCCTCTGCGAATAAATCGGCGGTCCACCCATTGCAAGGCGATCACAAATGCCAGCCCAAATATGACCAACGGACCATGGGTTGAGAGAAATGTAAGCACTCCCAGGCTTGGCTTAAATCCGCTTAACACAATTCCTACGACAGCGGCAATTACAAATCCTGCCAATCCCAGTCCGAGCCACCACCATTCGAGGTTATTTGCTTGCGCGTGCTTGGCTTCGAGCCGCATCAACACCTGATCAGCAAAACCTGACGATACCATGAAATCAGGCTCGCGCTGAAGTGCCTTGTCGATCAGCCTCTCACTGCGGTTTGGATTGCTGTGCTGCGTCTTCATAGTTTGTTGCGTTCTCCAAGATAGTGATTCACTTTTTCTTTCAACAGATTTCTGGCCCTAAACAAATAGTTTTTCACCGTTCCCTCTGGCATCTCAGTTACACTTCCTATTTCTGCGTAGTTCATGCCATCTACGTGAAACAAGGTTAACACCGTGCGGTATTGAACAGGTAATTCATCAACCAATTTCATCACCCAATTTTCCATGTCTCTTTCTGAAAGCATTTCCTCGGGGTTATCGTGTTCGATAAACCGCTCTGACCAGGTTTCCTCTTCAGGCCAATCTACAAATTCCATCTTCTGTTTCCGGAGGTGATTAATGGCATTCCGGTAGGCAATGGTGGCAATCCAGGTGCTGAGCTTTGATTGAAACCCGAACTCAGGCAGTTTATCAAAAACCTTCAAAAAAACGTCCTGACAGAGCTCTTCGCGGTCTTCTGACTGCTTTATCACCCTTCCGATCATGTGACTCACCAGCCGCTCATGCTGCTTAATAAGTTGCCTGAACGCTTGTCGGTCCCCCGCTAAAATTCGGGAAACAACGGCCTGGTCATCTGTCATTGGGGGGTTGGACACCAATTATGGGGTGATTGTTGCAATTTTCTAAGGATATTCCCGGCCACCATTTGTCCAATTTCACACTTCACCCGAAATAATCAGGAAAATTTTGCAACATACGCTGCCATTGGCGTGTCATACCCCCCATAACGCTAAACAAATACTTATGAACGAGAACCTGATGAATGTATTGATGCCGATCGCCATTATGGGATCCTTCAGTGCCGGGGTGTACTTTTTTACCAAAGTGCTGACCGATTATCAACTGCGCAAGCGCATGGTGGACAAAGGATACGTAAACGAAGAAACTCAGGCGATATTCAAGCAGCACAAATCTGATAACAAAGCAGCTTCGTTGAAATGGGGACTAATCATTCTGTTTTCAGGCCTCGCCCTGATCCTGATGGAGTACATTCCTGCCGGACCGGAGTCTCCCCTGCCGTATGGTCTGTTTAGTGTCTTTGTATCATTGGGCTTCCTGATCTACTATTTCATGGTCAAGAAGGATTCAAAGTAGTTCATTCTCTTTCTCTGCGCTTCATTTATTCGTTCGCCAAAAGGCGGACACAAATTCTCCTGTCATGTTGAAAAACTATTTCAAGACCGCATTGCGGAGTCTTGTACGCCACCGGTTTTTTTCATTCATCAATGTGTTTGGTCTGGCTATCAGCATGACGGTCTGCATGGCCATCATCATGCTGGTGGCCGATCAGATGATGTATGATCGGTTTAACTCCAAGCGTGACCGAATATTTCGGGTCAATTCAATCCCCATTGGAAAGGATGGGCAGGCCTCATCCGAAACATCCACCACCACCCTTCCGCTCAGGCAGGAAATGGAGAACAATTTCACGGGAGTGGAGAAGGCCGTTCGGATTGTCCGGGGCTTCGGAAACATGTGGCTCGAGATTGAACAAAATGTCAATATCCCTGTCTCCGGATACTATGCTGACCCTGAAATCCTTGATCTATTTGAGTATGAATTACAATATGGTGATCCCAAAACAGCACTGGTAGAACCCAACACGGTAGTCCTCACGCGAAAAGCAGCCAACAAGTTATTTCGTCAGGAAAATCCGGTGGGAGAGACTTTCAAAGTGGGTGAGCAGGGTGTTTTTAAAGTAACCGGTGTACTGCGGGAAACCAACCACAAATCGCATATTGTATTTGATGCCCTGGCCAGTATGTCGACCGTTCCCGGGTTAGAGAAGTCCGGCAAGCGAGGCGATGATCTTGACAACTGGTACCGGTGTTGGGCCGGATGGATATACGTGCTACTTGAACCTGGGAAGACGCCTGCTGACATTCAGCCTCAGTTAAGCAAGGTAGAACAACAGCACTTTGCCAAACTAACCAATCCAGACACGCAGCAAAAGGTTCGCTACCACCTGCAGAACATCATGGACATTACACCAGGTCCATTAATTAATAATCCCATCGGACCGTTCTTGCCGTGGATGTTCATTTACTTTTTTGTGGGGCTGGCCGGGATTGTGATGCTTACCTCATGCTTTAATTTTACCAATCTTTCTATTGCGAGATCACTTACCCGTGCAAGGGAAATCGGTATCCGCAAGGTTACTGGTGCGCTTCGCTGGCAAATCTTTACTCAGTTCCTGACAGAGTCCGTCATGGTGGCGCTATTTGCGCTGGCCCTTGCCGTTATTATGCTCTTTGCCCTCAAGCCAATCATGCTTCAATTGAGTTTTGCCCGGTTGATGAAGTGGGATCTTGAAGCAAACTACGTTGTATATTCTGTTTTTGTCGTGTTCGCCCTGGTGGTAGGGATTTTGGCCGGGTTGTTTCCGGCAGTTGTGCTCAGCGGCTTCCAACCGATCAAAGTCCTCAAGAATCTGGGCAATGTTAAGCTCTTTTCAAGCCTGGCCATGCGCAAGGCATTGCTGGTCTCCCAATTTACATTCTCCCTGATCTTCATCATCAGTGTATTGGTTGTGTTTAATCAGCTGCAGCTTTTCATGCGGGCCGATCACGGGTTTCGCATGGAAAATAAGATTGTGGTATACCTCAACAATACTTCCGCGGATGCGCTCAAAACCGAACTTCTCAAGCACAGCAACATAGAAAGCATTACGGCATGCTCGCATTTGCCGGCAGCCGGCTCTACGTACGGGGAGGGATACAAAAGGTCACTGGAAGAAAAGGATTGGACTTCCGTTAACTATTTTTCCGGAGATGCCGATTATCTCACCAACCTGAATGTTCCCCTGGTGGCTGGAAGGTTCTATCGGACGGAAGATGGTGATGCTAACAAAAACTTTATTGTGCTTAATGAGCGTGCCGTATCAGCCTTTCACTTTGATACGCCCCTCGAAGCCATCGGCGAAGAAATTATTTTTAAGCGGGATTCTTCCCGCAAACAAATCATCGGGGTTGTGCGGGACTATAACCATCAGTTGTTGATGCAGGATATGACTCCCATGGCGATCATCCATAATCCGGGTGAGTTCAACATCCTGCAGGTGTCATACACTGGAACATTTGAAGAAGCCTCATCAACGATTGAAACCGCATGGGCAGTCACAAATCCTTCCTTAAAGGTTGATTACCGGGACTTTAGGGCTGAAGTGCATAAGATGTATGATATCTTCTTCGGTGATATAGTCTATATCATGGGCGTTATTTCCTTTTTGGCCGTATTGATATCCTGCCTGGGCTTGCTGGGGATGGCCACTTACAATACGGAAACCCGTATCCGCGAAATTTCTATTCGCAAAGTACTCGGTAGCAGCAATGGTTCCCTGATCTATTTGCTTTCGAAAGGGTTCCTGGTAATCCTGCTCCTGGCCATCGTAATCGCTTTGCCTGCGGCCTACTTTCTCAACATGCTCTGGCTTGAACAGATGGCTTTTCATGTTAATGTAGACTTGCCCGTGATGGCAACCGGAGTAGGTTTGCTCGTGTTGTTTGCGGTTATGACCATTGGGTCACAAACCCTTCGCGCTACGGTCATCAATCCAATTGATAATCTGAAAAATGAGTAAACGAGGGTTCGTTACATGTTCAGGTACTTCATCAGCATGTCGAGACGCTCTTTGTCATCATCATCGCGGGGTGCCTCCTGGTATCGCCCGATGACCCGATAACCAAATCGCTCTAGTGTTGCCACGATGCGAGACAGGTCGAGTTGGTTGATCTTGATGGTCAGTTTGATCTTGCCGCGATCGAGCGGGTCCTCCACCATAGTGCTACTGATCACCTTGGCTTTGTTTTCTTCAACGTATCGGCATATTTCCGCGAGGGAATAGTCAATGAGTTCCATGGACAACACAAGAATTCCACCGGGCATCTGCACTGAGGCTGTTTGGGCGAAAGACGCCATGACATCCTGCACCGTAATCACTCCCGCATATTGTCCTTCTTCATTGTTAACCGCCACCATGTTGAGTTTGTGCTCACCAGCGACTCGGAGAATATCAAAAAAATGAGAATCCAGGGTAACAACACAGTCCTTCCCCACCAGGTTGAATGACCCGACGCCCTTCTCAATGTCATTGGCCTCTAAAATGATTTCTTCAGAAATGAAGCCCAATAAATGTCCTTCGTCCGTCACGGGCAGATAATTACAACGAAACTCCTCCATCCACACAATTGCTTTGTGTGCATCATCGGTCACCTTGAGGGGTGGCACCATGTGATTGATGAGTTCGGCTGCGATCATGCGTTAACGGGCATTAGGAATTTCTCTACGATAGCATTAAATTTTTTCGGATGTTCCATCATCGGGGCGTGGCAGCAATGATCAATAAAGTGCAACTCCGAATTTGGGATCAGCCGGTTAAACTCATACGCCACCGAGGGTGGCGTAATCGTATCGTTTAATCCCCAAACCAGCAAAGTGGGAACCACTATTTTTGGTAAATCATTGGCTAAGTTATTGCGCTGGGCCGATTTGGCAATGGCAACGATGCGCATACACTTGGGAATGCTCTTCGTCGTTTCGAATACCTCCTCCACGAGTTCATCCGATGCCACTTTGGGGTCATAGAATGTATAGGCTACCCGCTCCCGGATGTATTCCAGGCTGCCCCGGCGCGGATAAGAGCCACCCATGCTGTTTTCAAAAAGACCCGAACTGCCAGTGAGCAGCAACTTGTCTACTTTGCTGGCATTGTGGAGGGTATACAAAAGTCCTACATGACCACCCAATGAGTTGCCGAGAATGATCATTCGATCCAGCTTCATCATGGCCACAAAATCCTCGACAAATTTCTGCAAGCCTTCCAGCCCGGCTTCCTTGATCGGCATTTCATAAATCGGCAACATAGGAATCACAACACGGAAATCCCGTGAAAACCGGTCAACCACATCTTGCCAATTGCTCAACGCACCAAAAAGACCATGCAGGAGCATGAAGGTCTGGCCACTGCCTTCATCGACATATTTAAATCCACCCTGTTCTTTGACGTTAAGAGGCATTCGGAAGATGTAATTCAGGGATAAGTAAGCGAAAATTATTTGTACTTAGAACTGACGGAATATTTCTCTGAACATCGGAATGTAATTGCCAATCCAATCCGCGGTACGCGGTGCCAGGTGCGCTGTAAATGGATACAACCATGAGTCTTCCGTCCATGCGGTCGACGGTGCAACTTTTAACGAATCAAAAATCCAAATCAATATGCTGGCCATGAACAATGTCTTGAATATACCAAGTCCTGCTCCCATGGACTGATCGACAGTTCCCAAAAAAGACTTGTCAATGGAATTCTTCACCATCTTTCCCAACAACCGCACGGCAAACATGATGATGACAAAAATCAAAATGAAAGAAACGTATGGTAAGGTTGCCTTGTCGGCGTGGAAGCGGTCCTGTAGAAAAAGCATCCCCTCACCCATCAACTTAAATCCACCCAACACACCCAAAATGATAGCTACGAGGGAAATCAATTCCATCAGGAACCCTTCACGGTAACCGTTCCAGGCACCGGCCATACAACACAGCAAGAGAAAAATATCTGCTTTGCTCACGGGTTCAATAGTTTCTTTACAATCTCAGAAATCAACTTGCCATCGGCTTTGCCGGCGAGGGATTTCGTCGCTGTTCCCATCACCTTGCCCATATCTTGCGGACCTTTCGCGCCTACCTGTTCAACAATAGATTTCAAGGCCTGCGTGATCTCAGCCTCCGACATTTGCTTGGGCAAATAACGGCTGATGATCTCCAGTTGAAAATTCTCTCGCTGGGCGAGGTCAGCGCGACCTTCCTTCTGAAAAATTTCTGCTGACTCTTTTCGCTGTTTGGCCGCCTTCATTAACAACTTCCCTTCTGCCTCAACGGCCAACTCAGTTGCATGTCCCTTCTCTGTCTCAGCCAGCAGGATCATGGATTTGATGCTGCGCAAAGCTTCAAGCTCCTCCTTATTCTTGGCGAGCATGGCTTTCTTAATGTCGTTGTCGATGGTGGTTTTCAGTGACATGATTGTGTATTTTCGTCCAAAGTTATCAAGCAATTTCACTTATAAACAAATGACCCGCCTGAGTGTCAATATCAACAAGATTGCCACCCTGCGCAATGCCCGTGGGGCGAATAACCCGGATGTCGTGCGTGCTGCGATGGATTGCGAGCGTTTCGGTGCCCAGGGTATAACTGTTCACCCCAGGCCCGACGAACGTCATATCCGGTATACTGATGTGTTGGCACTCAAAGCTTGTGTTAAGACAGAATTTAATATCGAAGGATATCCAGATAAGCGATTTATGAATTTGATCCGAGAGGTGCGTCCTGAGCAGGCTACCCTCGTTCCGGATCCTCCAGATGCCATAACCTCTAATGCCGGATGGAATACCATTGCCCATGCAAGCTTCCTGCAAGAGACTGTTCATGCCATTCAAGAAGCAGGGGTTCGGGTTTCTTTATTCGTTGATGCCGATGAAGCCATGGTTCGTGGAGCTGCACAAACAGGTTGCGAACGGATTGAATTATATACTGAACCGTACGCCAAACACTTTCCTGTTAATAAAGAGGAAGCTATACGGCCATATACTCATGCCGCGCAGATTGCACATCAGCTTAAACTTGGCATTAATGCCGGTCATGACCTTGATCTGCACAACTTGCGTTTCCTTCACCAACAAATCCCGGGCCTTGACGAAGTATCCATTGGTCATGCGCTCATTTGCGATGCCCTGTATTTAGGATTAGAGAATACCATACAGCGGTACCTCTACGAACTCAGATAGTCATATCACGAACCATTTTTTCTGGTAACTTTCCGGGGTAATTCAACCCCATGGACGATTCATCCAGTCCTTCACCGGTGAGTACCTGGTATCGCCGCGCAGCACTCGGCTTCCTTATTTTGTTTGCCCTGCTTTGGTCGATTGACAGTTTCTTTTTTGTTACGCTGCTTGGGCTGGCAACATCATGCTGGGTATTGTCGCTGAATGGTTCGGGATTCAGTATGCCTGCTTTTGGAGGGACCGGAACAATGGGCCCGGGGCCAACAAGCCGGGTGAGCTCGCCATCAACTGGCATTAAGGTTCCAAAGACAATCCGCATTTTCATTTTCATCTTCGGTGCTAGTTTCTTCTTATTTGTCTTTATTGGTATTATCAGTGGAGACAATAATGCAGAATCAAACTCAGAAGCTTCTGCCACCACAGAGGGAGATATTTCGAATGCAGACCAAGGCACCAGATATTACAACCTGGGCTCCTATGATTCTGCCATGATCTTCTATGATAAGGCGCTGGCTGAAAACGCAGCAGACCTCGATGCCCAATACGGTAAGGCACTTACCTATTTTTCTAAAGGTGATCTTGATGCGTCACTAAGCTGGACACGAAAAAGTATCAGGACCAAGTCAGACTATAACCTCTCCTGGTGGTTGCTGGGGGATGTCTACTACACGCAACAGCAATATGACTCTGCTGCTATTTGCCTTGAACGGGCTGATCGTTACAATACGGAGGAGCCAGATTTTTATCTTTTGATGGCACAGACATACGAGCATCTCGACAACCGGCAACGTGCTATTGAGGCTTACCGCAAGGTGATTGAGAAGGATGAGTCTCGCTCTGAAGTCTACGAACACCTGATTACGCTTGATCCGGACAACGCCCAATCTTACAAAGCACTCCTTGAAAAATTGAAGTAAGAACATGGTGCCCGGGCGTAACCGCTTTTTTATTGCATTGATCCCTTCAGCACCAATTCGTGATGCAATCCATCAGTTTAAACTGAGAATTCAGGACGCTTTTGGCTCCCGTGCGGCACTTCGATCGCCTCCTCACCTAACCCTACACATGCCGTTTGAGTGGAGGTCGGAGAGAGAAGACAAACTTGTCCAATCCATTACCGGTCTGGCAAGAACACTATCACCAGTCAATGTCCACTTGCGCGGGTTTGGCTCATTCCCGCCAAGGGTCATCTTTGTGCACGTTGACGCTTCCCCAGAACTAATCGCCCTGCAGAAATCCGTTCGGCACCACTGTCGCATCAAACTGGGCTTACTGAATTCCGACTACCAGGATTTGCCCTTTCATCCGCATATCACCGTGGGTTTTCGTGATTTCAAGAAGGAAGCTTTTATAAACGCGTGGACAGAATTTCAGTTTCTGCCATTTGACCATACATTCTCAGCAACATCACTTTGCCTGCTAAGGCACAACGGCACGGTGTGGGAAGAATTCATGACCGCAGATTTCGCTGGTCAGGTTGGCTGAAGCAGAACCTTCAGGCAGTTGTCTTTCTTGTTGGCAAAGATGTCGTATCCATGAACTCCCTCTTCCAAACTTAGCGTGTGACTGAATACTGCAGTAATATCATATTTCTTTTGCTGAACCATCGGAATCAACTGTTCCATCATATATCTGGCCGGACAGCGACCAATCTTATATGTCAGGTTTTTGTTGTAAGCCTCTACGGGAGAAAAGGCCATATGTGCATCAGTGCATACACCTACCGATGAAACCGTACCGCCAGGTCTCACCAGGTCCACAGCCAGCTTAACCGCTGATCCGCTGCCAACAGCTTCAAGCACTGCATCAGCACCTCGCCCATCAGTTGCCTCCAAAATATGGGGTTTGAACGCGGGGTCCATCCGGCCAAATGGTATTGCGCCGAACTGTTTTGCCATCCGCAGGCGTTCAGGCAGATCGTCCACAGCAAATATTCTCTCAGCTCCTGCCTCGCGGGCTCCTAGTATGGCCATGAGCCCCACTGGTCCGCATCCCACCACAACGTAGGTTCCATTGCGTTGTATGCCCGCCTGATGGGCACAAAAGAATCCGGTTGACAGAATGTCTCCTAACAACAATCCTTCGGTAATTGATATACCTTCAGGCAATTTCAATAGGGTACCATCCGCTTGCGGTACGCGAACCAACTCAGCTTGTCCTCCGTGCAATCCATTTCCATCTTCTACCCAACCAAAAAGCTGGCTGTGTAGGCATCGGGCTGTGAGGCCAATAAGGCAATAGTAACATCGTCCACAACTGGTGGTGAAGGGGCTCATCACCAAATCGCCAACCCGATGCGTCCGCACATCCTTACCAATGGAGACGATTTCACCTGCAAACTCGTGGCCCATGGCAGTGCCATGATCAATACCTTTTTCATGTTCATGATACACATGAAGATCTGATCCGCAGATGGCACAGGCTTTCACCTGTACAATTACATCTGTGGAATGAATGATCTCCGGATCAGGAATGGTCTCAAATGAAATTTTTTCCTTCCCCTGGAAAGTCAGCGCTTTCATGACTGGTTATTTGCCCTTACGAGGTTTGTTCACCTGTTTGGGCAGGTCGGCGAAGAGGCTATTGAGCTCCAACTCTATTTTGCCTACTATACCAGAAAAGTCTTCTGCATTGGCTACAAAATCAAGGTTGTTGACATCAATGATGAGCAATTTTCCGTGCTTGTACTGTCCGATCCAGGATTCGTAATGTTCATTCAGCGTCTTCAGGTATTCCAGTTTGATGTTGAATTCGTACTCGCGGTTGCGCTTTTGTATCTGCTGAACAAGCTTGGGGATGTCCGCTTTCAGGTAGATCAACAGGTCAGGCGGCTGAACGAAATGGATCATCGAATGAAAGATGTCCAGATAACTTTGATAGTCCCGGTCGCTGATATGTCCGCTTTTGTGAAGGTTGGCGGCGAAAATATAGGCATCTTCATAGATGGTACGGTCCTGAATAATGGTCTTATCGCTGCTCCGGATCTGATGCACTTGATTAAACCGGCTGTTCAGAAAATAAATCTGCAGGTGAAAAGCCCAACGGGTCATATCCGAATAAAAATCCTTCAGGTACGGATTATGATCTACCGATTCATACAAGGGTGTCCAACCATAGTGTCTGGCAAGTCGTTCGGCGAGGGTGGTTTTTCCGGAGCCAATATTGCCGGAAATGGCGATGTGTCTGAGGGCAGGATTCACGGTTTCAATTTAGGCAATTCGATCAGCCTAAGGTTAAAATCAGGAGCACAAATTCTTCGCAAATGCCGATCTTCGCAACCATGAAAAAGCTACTGGTTGTTTTGTCAGCATGGGCCCTGCTGATATCCTGCGGACCTGATCAGGAAGAATGTGCTTTCGTGCCGGATACAGCTGAGATTCACGTCAATCTGAAAGTGGAAGCCCTTCAGGATTCCCTTCCTGCCATTCAGACGAAAGAAGAACTTGTACACTTTTTGGGTGTGCATCCGGAAATCCGGGATGTGTTTCTTAACCGGGATAAATACCCGTCAGACTCTGCTTTTGTTAATGCCTTGTTTCGCCGCTTTACCAATCCCTACATTGACACCCTGCTGATGGAAACCCATCGGGTGTTTGGTGACGGATCGTCATTGAAAAAAGAATTTGAACAGGCCTACGCCAATGTCACCTTCTACTATCCGGATTTTCATCCCCCCAGAATTCAAACCGTGATCACTGGATTGGAAAGTGACATCTTCGTTTCCGATTCCCTGGTCATCATTGGACTTGACTACTTTCTGGGAAAGGATGCCAAGTTTCGCCCCAATATGTTTGAGTACATGTTGCGCCGCTACAATCCCGACTTTATTGTTCCATCCGTTATGTTGCTCACTGGTGTTGATTCCAGGTTCAACCGCACCGACCCGAACGACAAGACGGTCCTGGCTGATATGATTGGTTATGGTAAAGCGTATTTCTTCTCGAAACAAATGTTGCCTTGCACACCCGACAGCATTCTCATTGGTTACAGCCAGCGCGAGATGAAAGGGTGCCGTGACAATGAAAACCTCATTTGGTCACGATTTGTTGAGGATGAGGTTCTGTTCTCATCCAGCCATCTCACACGACAAAAATTTATTGCTGAGCGCCCCAAGACCATTGAGGTGGGTGAACAATGTCCGGGCAGGATTGGTCAGTGGGTGGGTTGGCAGATGGTAAAGAAATACCACGAAACCCATCCGGAAACGCCTTTGTCGGGTATCATGGGATTGCAAAATTCAGAGGAGTTGTTTAAGACCTCAGGATATAAGCCCCAGGTGGTGAAACTGGGGAAATAATTTCGGTGTGAGTTGTTCACTCCAATGCACCAGTCAGGATATGAACTTTTCAGTTTGATTTCTAAATTACCAAAAAAGTAAACGCATGAACGCCTCCATCTTCTCCCGACTGTCTCTCATGATGTTGCTCCAGTACTTTATCTGGGGAGCCTGGTATGTCACTATGGGCACTTACATGTCCGAATTCCTGAAATCTACCGGTGTCCAGATTGGGGCAGCTTACAGTGCGTTGGCCATTGCCACCATGATATCGCCTTTTTTCATCGGATTAGTCGCTGATCGCTTCTTTGCCGCTCAGAGAATTATGGGCGTCCTGCACATCATTGGCGGTATTTTATTGTATGTAGCTACCACAGTCACCGACAATGGAGCCTTCTATTGGGTAATCCTGCTGTACTCTTTGTTGTATATGCCAACCATAGCTTTGAGCAACAGTATTGCCTTTCATCAAATGACGGACCCCGGTAAACAATTCCCCTGGATTCGTGTTTTTGGAACCCTGGGTTGGATTGTTGCGGGTTTGATGATCGGATTTCTCTCCATTGAGAAAACATCCTCCACATTTTATATGGCTGCAGCAGCTTCAGGTGCCCTTGGACTGCTGAGTTTCATGTTGCCAAACACGCCTCCTAAAGGAAATGACGCCAATGCCACCGCTTCGTCTGCGTTAGGCACTGAGGCCTTTGTTCTTTTTAAGGATCGTCCGTACCTCGTCTTCTTTATCGCAGCCATTTTGGTATGTATACCCTTGTCATTCTATTACGGCTTCGCCAATGTGTTTCTCAATGAGTTGGGTATGGAAAATGCTGCCGGAAAAATGATTCTTGGGCAGGTTTCCGAAGCCGTTTTCATTCTGGCTATTCCTTTTCTCTTCAACAGCATTGGCGTGAAGAAGATGTTGTTGCTCGGCATGACCGCCTGGATACTTCGCTATGTATTTTTCTCTTTTGGTAATATCGATGCTAACCAATGGATGCTCTACGCCGGTATTATCATGCACGGTATCTGCTACGACTTCTTTTTTGTAACCGGATACATGTATACCGAGAAAAAGGCCGGAGAAAAGATTAAGAATGCAGCCCAGGGACTTTTCACATTCGCTACGTATGGCTTGGGTATGGTGATTGGAACACGTTTCTCAGGCCTTACAGCAGACAACTACCTGAATCCCGATGGCTCACATCAATGGTCCGGCATCTGGATGGTGCCTGCCTACATTGCCATTGCTGTCATGATCTATTTTATTTTGTTCTTCAAAGAGAAGAAAGAAATCCAGGCCGCTGCCTGATCATTTACACGCTAACTCATTTATCATGAATATCGCCATGCTTGGCTCCGGCTTCATCGGCCGGTTCTATGCCGATGCCCTGCAGGGATACCGCAGCAAAGACAAGGTTGTCAGCATCTACTCCCGCCGGGAGGAAAGTGCTAAGAAATTTGCTGTTGATTATCACGTAGCACATGCTACCACAGTAATGGAGGATTCCATTCGGCGTCCCGATGTGGATGTGGTGTGTATTGCCCTGCCAAACAATTTGCACGAAGAGGCCGTCATGCTCTGCTGCAAACACAAAAAGGCCGTGATAACCACCAAGCCATTGGGTCGCAACGCGGGTGAGGCGAAACGGATGCTCGAAGCCGTGGAAAAAGCTGGAATTTTCAACGGGTATCTCGAAGACCTGGTGTATACCCCGAAATTCATCAAAGCCCAGGAAAGTGTTAAAAACGGGGCCCTGGGGCGTATTTTATGGGCCAAATCCCGCGAAACCCACCCCGGACCGCACAGCGACTGGTTCTGGGATATTGAACAGGCAGGCGGTGGCGCCATCCTTGACCTTGGTTGTCATTGTGTAGAAATAGCCAGGAGCTACATCGGCAAAGATATCCGCCCGGTTGAAGTAATGTGTTGGGCCGATACCCAGGTGAAGCCCATTGATGCCGAAGACCATGCCATTGGTCTGGTGAAGTATGAAAATGGTGCGATCGGTCAGTTTGAAGTGAGCTGGACTTTCCGAGGCGGGCTTGACCTTCGCGACGAAGTAATGGGTACAGAAGGAACCATTTGGGTCAACAGTTTTCTCCGCACCGGCTTTGAAATGTTCACTTCAGGCAAGGGTGCCGATTACGTAGCGGAAAAAGCAGAGAGCAATTCCGGCTGGTTGTTTCCTGTAGGCGATGAACTCAATGAATTGGGATACAACCATATGTTTATGGACATGTTCAACGCCATCGAAAGCAAATCTGCTCCCAAAGAAACATTCTACGATGGCTATGTGGTGAATTCCATTTTGGATGCTGCCTATAAATCAGCCAAATCCAAATTGTGGGAGCCGGTCGCGTTGGACATCTGGCGTGGCCGCACCGGAGTGACCAAAGACAGTCATCTTGTGGAGTATGATGCTGAGCATTACCTGGTCAAAGAAGAGCTGACCCACTTTGGTGCGAAGAAAATCATCCTGAAGAACAAGAAATCAGGCAAGATCATTGAGCGCACGGGAAACTGATCCACGTCACTTACGCTGACTGCGTGGTTGAAACAAATCGGCAAACGCAATACTAAGTTTCATCCTTGCATATTTGTTTTCGGCCAGCGTCCGTGCTTTCTTTTGTGCGTTGAGCAACTTAGTCCGGTCATGGAGATAGGGTGTAAGCTGATCGACGAAAGTCTTCTGATTATTGGCGTGAACATAAAATCCGCAACCTTCAGCTTCAATCTCTTCACTGATCCATCCTGGGAAATTAACGATGATCAGTTTGCCGCCTGCAAGCCCATCAAAATACTTGTTGGGTGAGCCTGTGCTCAGAATCGGGAAGGATTGATAACTGATGAACATGGCATCGGTGACCTCCATGATTTCCTGAACGCCAGCCCGGTCTACAAAATCGATGAGCCGCACATTGGACAAAGATTGCTGCCTCACTTGATGTTGAATAAATTCCTTTTGTGCACCGTCGCCGGCTACTAAAAATTGAACAGATGGATTGTCAAGGATCTCACGGGCGCAGACGAGCATTCGCTCAAGGCCATTGGCGATCCCCAACGCACCAATATAGGAAATGACAAATTTGTCACGTGTACCAAACAATTCCTCCGTCTTTTGACGCCGAGGCATGGGAAAGTAAAACTCACAATCCGACATGTTCGGAATAAGGTGGATCGGTTTACCAGGTATTTTCTTTTCAAGCATTGCGGCAATGGCCGGCGATAGTGCAATCAGGGCTTCAGCTTCACGGTAGATAAGCGCCTCAAGGGAAAACAGTATGCGCTGAAGTCGTTTGTTGGGTACAAAACCCATTTCAATTGGAGCATCAGGCCATAAATCACCCACTTCAAAAAAGTAGGGTATTCCGAACACCAGCTTAAGGAAACGAGCTGTCAATCCGACCGTCAAGGGTGTGGAAATGGCATAGAGCCTGTCAAAATTCCTAAATCGTATTGCCCGTAGGCTTGCGCGAATTACAAACCAGGCAAAGGCAAAACTGCGCGCACCAGCCTTAAAGCGATTGTCATATTGTACGGGCAAGTAATGCACCTCAATGCCGTCGACCGTAAATATCTTGGCCTTGTCATTGTGCGCCGTGATCACCACAACCCGATGACCCCTGTCAACGAGGGCTTTGGCCAGGTAGTATGATCGGATAGCACCGCCAGTGGTCGGTGTCTTAAAATGCTGGTGTACGAAAAGGATATTCACGCCGCAAATAAGTGAAAAGAGACTTAAAGCGAGCGGTGAATTTAGATGTTGCAAAACGAATTTCATGAGGGAATATTCAAACTAGAATTTCTTTGTAGGTTCGTTTCAAATTAAACTGTCATGAAAAAGTGGGTTCTGTGGTTAGCCATGTTGTTTGCATCATTCTGCGTAACCGCCCAGGTTTCTATCTTCAATGGCCGCGATCTTAGCGGTTGGACGATTTACGGTACCGAAAAGTGGTTTGTAGAACAAGGTGAACTCATTTGTGAAAGCGGTCCGGATAAACAATATGGTTACCTGACGACTGAGGCAACCTACAGTGATTTTGAATTGACACTTGATTTCTTACAGGAGTCCAATGGCAACAGTGGTGTGTTTTTCCACTGCTCAGTTGAAGGTACGCGCGTCAGCGGTTGGCAGGCAGAAGTGGCACCATCGGGGCTACATACAGGTGGCATCTATGAATCTTACGGAAGAGGCTGGTTAATTAAGCCAACCCCTGAAAAAGAGTCGGTGTTAAAGCCGGGAAGTTGGAATAGCTTGAAAGTTCGCGTTCAAGGCAAACAGGTTACTACCTGGCTTAATGGCACAGAGATGGTTTCGTTAGAGGATACAGCTATCGGCTCACGTCAGGGTAAGATAGCCCTTCAGATACATGACGGTGGAGGCGTTCGCGTTCGTTGGCGAAAGCTGATGATAAAGGTTCTGTGATCTACCATCGGCGATGTCCAGCGCGGGGAACGCCTGCGCTGGACATGTCAACTAATGTTTTACTTCCAGGCCGCGGGCATAGTTCAGAATATTGGCCACGGTAGAAGCCGAAGGTTCGAGACGAGCTTTGTCAAGATCGGTCTTGGTAAGCATCAACTCGCGGTACAGCAGTTGGAGCTCCCGATCAAAGGTCAGTACGCGGTTAATCTCGCGTGCCTCCTCCTCGGTGGTCTCTTGGTAAATAAACCTGATCAGGTCGTTTTGGGTAAACGTTTTCGTCATAGGCGTATTGGGTTTTGATCATTTTCTTTCTGAGGTTGATGAGGGCATACCTCATCCGGCCCAGGGCCGTATTGATACTCACCTGGGTTTTATCAGCGATCTCCTGGAAGCTCATGTCCATATAATGGCGCATGATGAGTACCTGCTTCTGCTCGGGTGGAAGTTCTTTGATGAAGTCTCGCAGGCGGGTCTGTGTCTCTTGTGCGATTTGCAGGGACTCAGCTGACTCCTCGGCAAAGTGCAGGGAGTTAAACACACCACTTCCATCCTCCAATACAATCTCCGGATACCGGCGACTACGGCGGAACGAGTCAATGGCCATGTTGTGGGCGATGCGACATATCCAGGGCAGGAATTTACCCTCTTCATTGTAGCGACCACCCTTGAGGGTGTTCACGGCCTTGATAAAGGTTTCCTGAAGCAGGTCTTCTGCCTTGTAACGGTCTTTTACGATCAGGTAAATGGCCGTATAAATTCGCGATTTGTGACGATGGAGGAGCACTTCGAAAGCCTCTTCGTTACCTTGCAGATACAGCGAAACCAGTTTGGAATCGCTCAATCGTTTGTCTATCATTCTGTCTCACGGTTAGGTAACGTAGAGCTCTTGTCGATAGTGTGCGGGTTAGTTGATAATATTTTGAATTGAAAAGGTAGAAATATTCCCCAAAGACCCAAAAAATTTTAAGGAAAATCTTGTCTGCTATGCTTTTTCTTGACCTATTTGTCCCAGATTTTTTGCAGAAGTAACCGACCTATGCCTGTTAGTAAGAAGAAAGTGATAAAAAGCCTGGATAGCTTATCCGAGGAACTGCGGGAGTTGTTGAAAATCCAGTACCCTACCGGATACGAAAACAGCATTACCCGGATCAACAATGCCAAGAAAGAACCCATTTTCGTGTTCCCCCTGGAGACGGAAGAAGCTACCTATTTGGTTAAACTACCAGCTACGAAGAATAGCGAAGGAGGCTATGATCTTGACTCCAAACCCAAAGATGATGAGTTTGAGGGTGGTCGCGAAAAGGATGAAGACGGGTTTGGATCCAATGACGACTTTGATGGTGGCGATTATGATAATGATGGCGACAGTGATGACGATGGAGGTGGGGGTAGTCGCAAGGATCCCAGCTATGACCCTGATTTTGATAGTTAACTGATACTTATTTCATTCTGGAACACCATCGGCTTCGATGGTGTTTTTATTGGTAGTGGTTCGCGCGCACACCGGGCGAGAATCTTTACCTTCGCTCCTCCGCATGAGTTCTCCCCGCAACGACGCTTACCTCGATTCCCTTGACCCCCGGGAATATATTCTCATTAAAAGGGCCCGGGTTAACAACCTCAAAGACCTGAGCGTCGCCATTCCCCGCAATAAACTAGTGGTGGTGACAGGCCTCTCAGGTTCTGGTAAATCATCCCTGGCCTTCGATACGCTCTTCGCCGAGGGTCAACGGATGTATGTAGAAAGCCTGAGTTCCTATGCCCGGCAGTTTCTGGGAAGGATGGAAAAACCCGATGTAGACTATATACGGGGTGTTTCTCCCGCTATTGCGATCGAGCAAAAGGTCAACACACGTAACCCGCGGTCAACCGTGGGCACCACCACTGAGGTATATGATTACCTGAAATTGTTATTTGCCCGGATCGGCAAGACCCGATCTCCCATCAGCGGCAATGAGGTGCGTCGTGATTCCGTAACGGATGTAATCGATACCATCAACCGCGAAAAAGAGGGAACGCGCATCATGATTTCCTGTCCACTGAAGATTCAGAAAGGCAGAAAGCGCGAAGACGAATTGAATCTTTTGCTCAGTAAAGGGTTTGCCCGGGTACTAATCAACGGGCAACTTCATTTCATCGAAGCATTGCTGGCCGAATCGCCTAAAAGGAAAAAGACGGCATCATCCGCTGAAGAAATAGAAATTCTTATCGATCGTGCCGCTGTCAATGCCGCTGACGAAGACCTGATCTTTCGACTGAGCGATTCCGTACAAACGGCCTTCTTTGAAGGTCACGGCGATTGCCACGTATACCGCGAAGGCAATGACATGCTGCGATTTTCTGATCGATTTGAATTAGACGGCATGCAATTCACGGAGCCTTCGGTTAATTTTTTCAGCTTCAACAACCCCTTCGGAGCATGCCAGACTTGTGAGGGATTTGGAAAAATCCTGGGTATCGATGAAGACCTGGTAATTCCGGACAAAAGCTTGTCACTATACGAAGGAGCGGTAGCCTGTTGGAGAACAGAAGCCATGGGCGAATGGCAAAAGCCATGGCTCAAGGCTGGTGTCAAATATGACTTCCCTATCCATCGCCCTTACGATGAACTGACACAAGCCGAACGCGACCTGTTGTGGAATGGAAACGCTGAACTGGATGGAATTCATGGCTTTTTCAAATACCTGGAGTCGAAGACACATAAGATTCAATACCGTGTGCTTTTGTCGCGGTACCGCGGAAGAACAACCTGCCCGGATTGCCGGGGCACACGTCTGCGCAAGGATGCTTCCTATGTAAAGATCAACGAAACCTCCATCACGGACCTGGTGCTTCTTCCCATTGAAGATGCTCTCACCTATTTCCAACAGATCTCACTGGACCCCTACGAACGCAAGGTGGCCGAACGCTTGCTTACCGAGATCATCTACCGATTAGAGTATCTGGTAAAGGTGGGGCTGGGCTACCTCACCCTGAACCGACTCACCAATACTTTGTCCGGGGGTGAATTTCAGCGCATAAAGCTGGCCACTGCCTTGGGCAGTGCACTGGTGGGATCCATGTATATTCTTGATGAGCCCAGCATAGGCCTTCATCCCAAAGACACTGCGCGAATGGTTGAGGTGCTGAAGTCACTGCGCGATCTGGGAAATACGGTGATTGTCGTTGAGCATGAAGAAGAAATCATGCAAGCCGCAGATCAGATTATTGACATTGGTCCCGATGCCGGCCAGCATGGAGGGGAATTGGTCTTTCAGGGTGCAATTACTGATATCACGCCTAGCACAGCAACACATACAGCCGACTATCTCAGTGGCAAGGCAGGAATCGCAATCCCGGCTCGTCGGCGAAAGTGGAAAGATGCAGTTGTTATCAAGGGAGCCCGCGAAAACAACCTGAAGAATCTTACGGTAAAGTTCCCGCTCGGTGCGCTTACCGTGATCACCGGTATCAGTGGCTCCGGTAAATCAACACTTGTAAAAAAAATACTTTATCCGGCTCTCGGTCGAATTCACGGGTCCGTAGCTGAGACCCCTGGTCGATATGATCGGCTGGAGGGCGATGCGGCCCTCATCACCCAGGTTGAATATGTGGATCAAAACCCCATTGGTAAGTCGTCGCGATCCAATCCCATTAGTTACGTGAAAGCCTACGATCTGATTCGTCAGCTCTATTCCGATCAGCCCCTGGGCAAGCAACGAGGTTACAAGCCTTCACATTTCTCGTTCAATGTTGACGGAGGTCGATGTGAAAACTGCGAGGGAGAAGGTGAGATCAAAGTTGAGATGCAGTTTATGGCTGATATCTATCTCACCTGTGAAGTGTGCAATGGCAAACGGTTCAAACAGGAGGTGCTTGAAGTGGTCTACAAGGAAAAAACCATTTCAGACGTGCTTGACATGACCGTTGATGAGGCACTCATTTTCTTTGCGGACCGAAAACCTATTTTTGAAAAGATCCAGCCGTTGCAACAGGTGGGGTTAGGCTATGCCAAATTGGGGCAGTCCAGCAACTCTTTGAGTGGCGGGGAAGCGCAACGTGTAAAACTTGCCAGTTTTCTGGGTAAGAATTCTCCCGAAGGTCATATTCTGTTCATTTTTGATGAGCCGACTACCGGACTTCATTTTCACGATATCTCCAAGCTCCTGACTGCCATCAACGCGCTCGTTGATGAAGGTCACAGCGTAATAATAATCGAGCACAACCTCGAGGTTATTAAATGCGCTGACTGGATCATTGACCTCGGGCCCGAGGCCGGCGAAAAAAAAGGGGGGCATATTGTCTTTGCGGGTACTCCAGAAGAAATGGTGAAGCACGGAAAGGGTTACACTGCCGAGTTTCTGAAAAAGAAATTGGGTTGATTCCTAACGGAATTCCTGGGGGGTTTGCGCCGTTCGCAGAAAAAGCGCCACTACACCCATGATCGGACCCGCAGCCAGTATCACAAACAAATAATGTATATCCCAGCGTATCATCAAATGGTTTAATAATTGAATGCTGACGATGGTGATGGAAAAGCCAATGCAATTAACAATGGTCAATGCGGTACCGCGCGTCTCAGCCGGTGCATAGCGGGCAATAAGGGTAGAGAACAGGGGTGAATCTGCTATCACCACCAATCCCCAAACAAACAAAAATACCAACAACATCATGGAAGATGATTGGGAAAGCATGATTGGCGAAAGCAAACAACAAAGTCCGGATAAAATGAGGCACCCGGTAGCGATACGTACTGCGCCAAATCTCTGAGCGAGGTAACCTCCCATGACGCAGGCCAAGGCCCCAAAACCGATAATGATAAATGACCAGCGTGAAACATTCATTTGTTGTTCCGGGTATGTTGTAGCAAAAGCGGTCAACATGACTGGTACAAACGCCCAGAATGCATACAGCTCCCACATATGGCCAAAATAGCCAATTGCTGCTGCTCGAAAATCACGATTTCTGAATCCACTCAAAAAGGCGGTCACCTCAAGACGTTGACCAGCCTTCCGAAATGGACCATCGGGCACCAACGCATGCATGGCAACTCCGCCCAGGATAGACAACAGAGATGTGCCATACATTACCGAACGCCAGGGCATCGCCAGCGCAAAACTTTTGAGGAGATGCGGAAAGGCGGTGCCCAACACCAAAGCCCCAACCAGAAAGCCAAGTGATTTCCCGAGACCCTCGCGCGAATAGTCAGACGCAATCTTCATCCCAATGGGATAAATCCCCGCGAGAAAAAATCCAGTCATGAACCGCAACATGAGCAATTCAAACGAGCCCATGTGCAGCCAACCCACCAGTGCATTGAAAAGTGCAGCCAATACAGCGCTGACGAAAAAGACGCGTGATGGCGAGTATCGATCGGCGATGGTCAGTAGGGCGAACACCAGGGTACCGGATATGAATCCGAATTGCACAGCACTCGTTATATGAGCAAGAAAATCGGCCGTGAGATTCATTTCAAGAACCAGGTCACTCATAACGGCATTGCCCGCAAACCAAAGGGAAGTACAAAAAAATTGCGCGACTACAATCAGGGTAAGTATGCGTGGCTGCATCATTCCGATGATCGGGTAGGGATAAGACTCAGGAATTGATTTGATCGGCTGGCTGGCACCATAACATATTCGCAACGGTTCTCATCATCATGAATCGGAATTGCTGCCAGTGGTTCAACGGCTTCAAGTTGTTCATTGGATTTGATGACAAGAAAAACCTGGTAGCCAAGCTGAGCCAATCGGTCATGAATTTTGTTTTGTCTCTCGATGCGCACCTGATTGTCAGCCGATTGTGCCGGTAGAATTTCCATTAGGATAATTGGTTGGCTCCGTTTCAATTCTTCTGAAAGGGCATCTATGACTTCCCACTCGCCTCCTTCAACGTCTATCTTAACGATTGATATCTCGCTGACCGCCAATACTGCACGGAGTTGCGACCAGTCAAACAACGGTATGAATTCCTTGCGGGTTCGTCTTTGAGTTCCCCGAAACTCACTGACCGTCGACGCCATGCTGTCGAATTCCAAATCTGTGTAATAGCTTAGTTCACCCATTCTGGTTTGATTCGACAATCCCACAGGTAATAAACGCGCGTGGGTAAAATTATTTGCTTTGATGAGGCGATTGACGTAGTGAATACATGCTGGGTTAGGCTCAACGCCCGCATAATTTATGGTGGATGAGACCGCACGAAGCTTAAGCAACGTTTGTCCGATATTCACGCCGATGTCAATAAAGTAGCCGTTGCACAGGGGTGCAAGCCTCCGGAGCAATTCTGTCATCCAGGGCTCCGACATATCAAGATTAGAATATCCACTTTCGCCGAGTACGGGTACCCGGAAGCGTTTGCCGTTCAAACGAACGTGTCCCCGGAGATTGAAAAACTTCAGTATCCGGATAGCATGAAGAAAACGGATGATCGCATTCACCAGTGACAATTACGCCAAAAAATTCCGAATCAGGTCATCCGCTATTTGCGGCTTTCGGCATAGTGCTTGAAATTGTTAAGAATCGACTGCCAGCCACCCCGCTGCAACTCAACCGGGTTCTGCTGTTCAGGCTCAAATGAAACAACCAGCTCGACCACAGCACCTTTGTCGTTAAACTGTACCATTACTTTCCTGCCATCGCCGATGGTATAGGAGAATGATTTTCCGGTGTCTATTTGATCATAAACCGCTCCGAAGTCAAATCCGAAGCTGCCGTCACGGGCTTCCATTCTTGCTATGTATTTTCCTCCGGGTTGCATATCATTTGTTGCCCATGGGCAGTGCCAGGACGGATCAGCAAAGTTCCATTGGGTAATATGTTCCGGCAATGTATAGTAGTCCCATACCTTTCTGAGATCTCCTTTAATTTGTGCCGATATCGTGATAGGGTTGGTCATATTGTTTATTTTAAAGTTTGCAATAATTCATCCAGTTTCTCCAGGGTGGTCTTCATACCCTGTTCCATGCCCATGTTGATTACTGTTTCCAGATCATGCAGGGATGGATAAGTAATAACAGATTCAACCAGCGTATGACTTCCTTTATCCATAAACCTGACTATCCATTCGCCGCGCGGAAGTTCATGGTTGACTTCCCCGGCTTCGTTGCTGAACATATCCCAGGTGGCGTAGTAATCAATGGGCTTGATACGGACGTACGATGTATAGCCCCAATAGGCCGTACCCTGAGGGTCAATCATGGCATAGTGCCAATGACCCCCTTCACGGAAATCCATGGATTTCGTGCGGGTGGTGAATGGCTTAGGCGCGAACCATTGGTTTAGCAACTCGCTTTTGGTGTAACAGTCCCATACCAATTGACGATACGCCATGAACTCGCGCCGGATCGTCAGCGTATTTTTGTCCTTGTCAACCAGAAAGTCAAATTGAAGGTTAGTTTTCATTTTTTTCTCTTGTTCATGGTAAGCAATAACTCATCCAACTGTTCAAATCGTTTTTCCCAGAGTCTCCTGAATTGCTCCAGCCACTGATCAACTTCTTTCATTTTCTTCATCTCCAATTGATAATAGATTTCTCTTCCCCGGGACTCCTGCTTCACCAGATCACATTCGGTAAGGATTTTCAAGTGCTTTGATACAGCCTGACGGGAAATGTCAAAGTGTTCCGCCAGGGCATTTGGGGTCAATGCCTGTAATGCAATCAGGGCAATGATGGCACGCCGGGTGGGATCTGCTATGGCCTGAAATACATCTCTTCTCATGGGTTGTATTGATTAGGTTGATTGCGCAAGCGTTCGGTTGCAAATATAATGCAACTATTTGGTTGCGCAAATATTCGGCGGATCAAATCCGATGCCTCGGTACAATCCGGAAAATTACCGGCATACAGCGGGTCGGCATTTCAATGGTTCAATTGCCCGAAAATAATCAGGAGGTCAATCAAAAGTAATACCGTGCCAATCACAAGTAAGCTTATTGTTGAGACGATGAATCGGAGCCTGTTTCTATTCCAGCCCCGGGCTTTAGGATTACGGATAGCTATGGCCAGATTCCACAGGCCAAATGCCAGTAATAACAAACTAAAGAAAATCACTTATTAGTCCTTCTGTTTATCCTGAGGGCTGCCACGGCAAAGCTAACGAACGGGACAGTTGATAGCACCACTTTATAGTTCCTGCTGAGCACTCCCACAAAAGTGATAAACAAGATGAGGACACTCAGGCAGCCCAAAGCGATTAAGGTCAGGCGCTTACTTGGATCCTTTTGAAACAGGGTATACAAGAGCATAATTTGTCCGGCGAGTGGTAAAAGAACAAACGGATGAAGGGCTGACATGGGATTCCCTATTGCCTTGGAAAACATCTCCAACTCTCCCTGAATAATAAACGTATGGTAGCCACCACCCCATTCGAGGTATACAAAGAGCGAACAAATCAATAAGCCTGCATTAACAAACTTTTTCAAGACGAAGCTATTTGACGACAAGTAACAGAACGGATTATTGTGCCGACATGATTTTAGTCATCCCGTTTCTCATTCTAAACTTCAAGCAGATTTGATCTGTTCTAGTATGCTCAACGCTGATCACCCCTGATTTTTCACGCAGCCACGGTATCTCTCAGGGCCCTTCTCAATATCTTTCCAACATTGGTCTTAGGCAGCTCGTTTAAAAATTGAACATGCTTGGGTCGCTTATACCCTGTAAGGGTCTCCTTGCAGAATTCCCGAATCTCATCTTCAGTCAATGACGGGTCCTTTTTCACAATACAGATCTTCACTGCTTCCCCGCAGGCTGGATCAGGAATGCCAATTGCGGCAACCTCAAGCACTTTCGGATGTGTTGCAATGACGCCTTCAATTTCATTGGGATAGACATTGAATCCAGATACCAGGATCATGTCTTTCTTGCGATCGACAATCCGGATATACCCATCCGGATCCTGCACGGCAATGTCACCTGTCTTAAACCATCCCCCCGGATGAAACACCGATGAATTATCCTTTTGCCAATATCCTTTAAACACCTGTGGGCCTGAGGCACATAACTCGCCGGCTTCACCTACAGGCACTTCCCTGCCGTCATCATCCATCATTTTGATGTCGGTGCTGGGGATAGGTACCCCAATGCTTCCCATGCGCTCCTTTCCCGTGATCTGGAAGGTGAGCACCGGTGAAGTTTCACTAAGGCCATATCCCTCTCCAATGCTGATGCCGGTCTTTTCCTTCCAGCGCTTAAAGACAACCTCCTGCAAGGCCATACCGCCTGCATTGCATCCCTTGAGTGCAGTAAAATTGATGTCCCCAAAGTTGGGGTGATTTAAGAGGGCATTGTAAAGTGTGTTCACCCCAATCATTGTGTGGAACGGCTTCTTCAGGATCTTGATGAAAGCTGCGAAGTCACGGGGATTCGTAATTAACCGGTTGCACAAGCCTGTATTGAAAAAGACAAAACAGGTTGTGAGGGCATAAATATGATACATGGGCAGCGGAATAACAGCTACGTCTCCTGCCACCAATGGACCGCGCTGCAGTTCTTTCAACACGGGCATTACCTGCCAGATGTTGGATAGTACATTTCCATGGGTGAGCTCAGCACCTTTCGACAATCCAGTTGTCCCACCTGTGTATTGGAGGAATGCCGTATCTTCCTTCTTTCTGGGTATCGTTATAAATTTCTTTTGCGCACCGCGCGCCAATGCATCTGAAAATGAAATAGCCCCCGGCAAGTGATACGGGTGCACCATCTTTTTCACATGCTTGACCATGAAGTTAACGATGTGCTTCTTCAATCCGCCCATGAGATCCCCTACTTCTGTAATGATTATTGTACGGATGCTGGTCTCTCCCAATACTTTATCAAGGTTGTGCGCGAAGTTGGCCAGGATTACAATGGCTACGGCGCCACTATCCTTAAACTGGTGCTCCATTTCCCTGGGTGTGTATAAAGGGTTGGTGTTTACAACGATCAGTCCTGCTTTCAACGCTCCAATCATGGCCACACCAAACTGTATGATGTTTGGCATTTGAATTGCGATGCGATCGCCCGGTACCAGCTTGCAGTCGTGGTGCAGAAATGAACCAAAGTTGGTTGCCAGTTGATCCAGTTCAGCATAACTGATCTGCTTATCCATGTTCTCAAAAGCCGGCAATTGTGCAAATTGCTTACAGTTGACTTCGCAAAGTTCTGCCAGGGAATTGAAGGGGGGCGATTCAATTTCTTTCGGCATGTATTCCGGGTAGTGCTGGTGCCAGAGTCTGGAGGTCATGAGTGCAATGGTTTGTTTCGAACGAATTTAAGGGAATGATTTGAAAATCGAAGGATCCAACATTTCTAAAATCAGGCTTGTTTAAGCGCATTTAAGGGTCTCTTTCGCAGGCCACCTATCATTTTGATCTTCATGCGCTGGTCTGGTAATGCAAAGGAATTGGTAACTTCCGTACTCATTACCGCCCCATTCCGCTATGAAAAAACTCCTACCTGCGCTGCTTCTGATTGGCCTGCTTGCTGTGCGTTGTACACCGCCAGCTCAAGAAAATTCCAACAAGCTCTCTTTTGCAATTTCATTCAGTCCCACTTTGTCTGATCAGCCTCAGGATGGCCGTATCATCTTGCTGTTGGCTACCAAGGATAAGCCTGAACCACGGGAACAATTCAATTTTCAATTGCACACTCAACTGGGATTTGGTATTGATGTAGACACCCTAAAGCCCGGCAAGGAAATCATTCTCGATGAATCGGCATTTGGGTTTCCCATACGCAGCATGAAGTCCATACCAGCCGGAGACTATTTTGTTCAGGCCGTCATTAACCGTTATGAAACCTATACACTGAAAACTGGCAAGACCGTAAAGCTTCCTCCTGATCAGGGAGAAGGGCAACATTGGAATCAAAAGCCCGGCAATTTTTATAGCCGGCCGTTTAAAGTTCACATAGATCCTGCCAACCCGGAGCAGATCAAAGTGGTGATGGACCAGAAAATTGCACCGCTTCCAGAGCCCAAAGAGACCAAGTATGTAAAGCACATAAAGATTCAAAGCAAATTGCTTTCTGACTTCTGGGGTAAGCCTACCTATCTCGGAGCGCATGTGCTCCTGCCGGAAGGGTTTGAAGAGCATCCCAATGCCCATTATCCGCTCATGATTTATCACGGACACTTCCCTTCTGACTTCGGCGGATTCTCCACAGAACCACCGCCTCCTGGTATGGACACAACTGATTACAACGAACGATTTGGTATTTATGGCTACAACAAAATTCAAAAGGAGGAAGCATACAATTTTTACCGTCAATGGACCGGAAAGAACTTCCCGCGATTTTTAATTATTGAAATTCAACATGCGAATCCATACTATGATGATTCGTATGCGGTAAACTCAGCAAACCTTGGTCCGTATGGCGACGCCATCATGTATGAACTCATCCCTGAAATCGAAAAGCAGTACAGGGGAATCGGTCAGGGCTGGGCCCGCTTTACCTACGGCGGATCAACAGGTGGCTGGGAAGCCCTTGCCGTTCAAATGTTTTACCCCGATGAATTCAATGGATGTTTTGCAGCCTGTCCGGACCCGATAGATTTCCGGGCTTTCTGTCTTGTAGATATTTACAAAGACAAGAATGCGTACTGGTATGAGAGTGAGTTTAAGAAGTTGCCACGGCCATCGCACCGCAACTACCTGGGTCAGATACAAAGTTCAATGGAGGAGAATAACCACTATGAATTGGTGTTGGGTACGCATGGCAGGTCCGGTGAACAATGGGACATCTGGGAAGCGGTGTTCTCTCCGCAGGGGGAGGATGGGTATCCCAAACGACTTTTCGATAAGGTGACCGGTGAGATTGACAAATCGGTCGCTGACTATTGGAAAGAAAATTACGATTTACGCCACATCCTGGAGCGGGACTGGAAAACGCTTGGGCCGAAACTTCAGGGGAAAATTCACATTTATTGTGGTGACATGGACAATTACTACCTGAATAATGCTGTCTACCTGATGGAGGATTTCCTCAAAAAGACCAACTCTCCCTTTTACAAAGGTGAAGTTGACTACGGCGACCGCGCAGAGCACTGCTGGAATGGAGACCATAACAACCCAAACTACATTTCACGCCTGCGTTATAACACCATGTATCTACCGAAGATCCTCAAACGCATTCAGGAAATAGCACCACGGGGCGCTGATATCAGAAGTTGGAAATATTAGTTAATTCAAATGACAACTTCATGCTGGGGGTTATTCAGTAACTTGACGTTCCACCTTTAGCCGCCCACGTGAATGCCTCTCTTGACGTACTTATCATAGGCGCAGGCCCGATAGGACTTGCCTGCGCCATCGAAGCATCAAAAGCCAAACTGAAATACCTGGTTATTGAAAAGGGGTGTTTGGTAAACTCGATATACCACTATCCGGCTAATATGACATTTTTCTCCACATCAGAATTGCTGGAGATAGGTCAGGTCCCCTTTGTTTCACACCAACCTAAGCCAAACCGGTTGGAAGCCCTGGAGTACTACCGCCGAGTTTGCGACAATTGGTACCTACAAGTCAATCTATATGAGGAGGTAAAATCCGTGAGCCGTGCGCAGGATCAGTTTGTGGTAAGAAGTTCCAAAGGAGAATATTATGCAAAGCATGTAGTGCTTGCCTTGGGATTCTACGATCTGCCTTATCTGCTGAATGTGCCTGGCGAGGACCTTCCCAAGGTGAAGCATTACTATGACGAGCCACATCCTTATTTCCGGCAGAAAGTACTTGTGGTGGGTGCCGCCAATTCGGCCGTTGATGCTGCGCTTGAAACATGGCGTAAGGGGGCTGAAGTAACCATGGTTATTCGGGAAGGTTCTTTACGAGAAAGTGTAAAATATTGGGTGAAGCCAGACATTGAAAACAGGATCAAGGAAGGAAGTATCAAGGCATATTTTCATTCGGCGATTCATCAAATTACGCCCTCTTCCGTGGAGGTTCTCACACCGGAAGGTATTCAGACCATTGACAATGATTGGGTATTGGCGATGACCGGCTATCAACCGCCATTTGCTTTTATGCGATCCTGCGGAATCATCTTTCAGGATGATATTGATCACACCCCCGTTTACCATGAACACACCATGGAGACCAACGTGCCTGGTTTGTTTCTCGCCGGCGTAGTGTGCGGCGGTCTAAAGACTAACAAGTGGTTTATCGAGAATTCGCGGATTCACGCCAACCGGATTATTGATTACCTCCAATCCAAAAGACAAGAACCGTCTTAAAACAAGAAAGCCTCCGGTGAGGAGGCTTTCGCGTCAATTGAGAAGATTATTATTGAGCCAACCGTACATCGACGGCATTCAATCCTTTCTTACCTTCTTTCACTTCAAACGTGACTGCATCGTTTTGCTTGATGGTATCTACCAACAAACCTGAGATGTGAACAAAGTACTCTGTACCCGTTCCTTCTTCCTTGATGAAACCAAAACCTTTGGCCTCATTAAAGAACTTTACTGTTCCTTCTTTCATTGTGTTAATTGAATAAAAATTAGACGGCAAAGGTATTGAATAATAATTGAATTACGAGCATCCTCACCAAAAAGGCCAAATCAATGGGCTTCCAGCCAGTTCTTGCCTACGCCCACCTCTACTTCC
Organism: Cyclobacteriaceae bacterium; assembly: GCA_035430125.1. Classification (GTDB taxonomy): domain Bacteria; phylum Bacteroidota; class Bacteroidia; order Cytophagales; family Cyclobacteriaceae; genus ELB16-189. Next base: position 36,633 of record DAOMGC010000027.1, read on the forward strand.
ATGGGCACATCGAGGATGACGGCGCTCTTCATCAATTCAATCACCTTGGGCTTTACCAAGTCATGTTCATCGCGGTGCAGATCAAAGACTAGTTCATCATGCACCTGCAAAATCATACGGGACTTTAACTTCTCCCGGTTCAGCCATTGATGGATATTCACCATAGCAATCTTAATGATGTCGGCGGCACTACCCTGGATGGGGGCGTTGATGGCATTGCGTTCGGCAAAACCTCGGGTCGTCACATTTCTTGAATTAATATCCCTCAGGTACCGACGACGACCGAGAATAGTCTCCACGTATTCCTTCTCCCGGGCCATATTGATTGAATCATCCATGTAACGTTTGATCGCAGAGAATTCCCTGAAGTAAGATTCAATGATCTCGGCCGCCTCACTTTTCGAAATATTAAGATTCTGGGAAAGGCCGAAGGCTGTGCTGCCATAGAGGATACCAAAGTTCACTTCTTTAGCTTTCCTTCGCATATCCGGCGTCACTTTGTCAATCTCTACTTTGAAAACTTTGGCCGCCGTGGTGGTGTGAATGTCACGCTTGTTGCGGAATGCTTCAATCATCGTGGCATCTTTCGCAAAAGATGCCGCAATCCGCAATTCGATTTGTGAATAGTCGGCTGACATAAAGAGAAAGTTCTTATCACGCGGCACAAATGCTCCGCGGATCAATCTTCCTTTCTCAGTACGGATAGGGATATTCTGCAAGTTGGGGTTGTTGGAACTCAGTCGGCCCGTGGCGGCTACCGCCTGCCTGAAGTCGGAATGAATGCGGCCATCTGTCCGGCTCACCATCCTGGGCAATGCTTCAACATAGGTTGACCGAAGTTTTTCGTACTCCCGATATTCAAGGATCTTCCGTGCAATTTCATGTTCATCAGCCAGTTTCGCGAGGATGTCTTCCCCGGTGGCATATTGTCCTGTTTTCGTCTTTTTGGTTTTCTCCATCAGTTTCAGGCGATCGAACAATACTTCTCCCAACTGTTTCGGGGAACCAATATTAAATTCCATGCCGGCCAGCTTATAGATCTTTTGTTGCGCTTGCTCAATATCTGTGCGCAGGGAATCCGACATCTTCTTAAGCACACCTTCATCTACCCGTACGCCTTCTGACTCCATAGCTGCCAGCGCCGTGAGCAAGGGCATCTCAACATCCCGCATGAGCAAAGAGTGACGCCTTACTTCCAGTTCTTTGGTCAATCGGGGGCGCAACTGCAAGACAACATCAACTTCTTCGCAATAGGACACCATTTCACTGGTTTCTGTTTGAAGGGCATAGCCTATGTATTGGTTTGCAATCACACCCAGGTCATGAGATGCCTCTGGTTCGATGAGATAATGGGCCAACATCGAATCAAACAATACGCCACCCAGGTCGATTTCATGTTTTCGCAGGGCCAGGACAGAATATTTTAGATTATGACCCGCCTTGCGTATTCGCGGGTCTTTCAGCACGCCAGCCACGGCCTTCAGTTCTTTACCTCCTTTGCTGACCGGCATGTACCAGGCTTCTCCGGGAGCAGTAGCAAATGCCATGTGGGTGAGGCTAAAATCAAAGTTTTCGGCTTCGTCCGTAATGGCGACCAACGCGAACTCTGGCAGGCCAGCCAGCTTTGAGGCAAGTTCATTCCGCTGGTCTTCTGTTTCGACCAATGTATAGCGCACATGTTCCGGGCTCATGACTTTGTGCTCACCTGTAGCCGGCTCGCCCCCACCAAACATGGAAAGTTGTGCTCCGCTTGAGGTGGACGTAATGGTGTTTTCCTGAGTGGCCGCACCCGAAGCCAACGCCATGACGCGGGGCAACATGGTCTTGAATTCCAAGTCCTCAAAAATTGGTTTGATCCGGTCTATGTTTGGACCTGTGAACGCCAATTTACCTTCATCAAATTCCAGGGGCACATTGAGTGCTATTGTTGCCAGGGTTTTCGAAAGCAAAGCCTGTTGACCAAACTCCTCCACCCGTTCTTTGAGTTTACCTTTCAGCTCATCGCTATGCTTGATGATGTTCTCGATGGTACCATATTTCTTGACAAGATCTGCTGCTGTTTTCGGACCTACACCGGGAATACCGGGAATGTTATCTGATGTATCACCTTGCAAACCCAGAATTTCAACCACCTGGGAAACATGTGCAATGTCCCACTTCTCGCATACCTCCTTCGGTCCCATGATATCTACGGAGTTGCCCATATAGGCAGGCTTATAGAGAAATACCTTATCGGTCACCAACTGCCCGTAATCCTTGTCGGGTGTCATCATATAGACTTCAAAGCCCGCGGCCGCGGCCTTGCCCGCCATCGTTCCGATCACATCGTCGGCTTCATATCCATCCAGTTCAAAAATGGGGATATTAAATCCGCGGATGATCTCTTTGCAGATAGGGACGCCTGAGCGGATGTCTTCAGGTGTTTCCTGTCGGTTTGCCTTGTAGTCGGCGAACATATCATCACGAAAAGTTTTTGCTGCCGTGTCAAAAGCAACGCCGATATGGGTTGGTTTCTGTTTGGTGATCACTTCCAGCAACGTGTTTGAAAAGCCAAATGCAACCGAAGTATTAATGCCCTTGGAGTTGATGCGTGGGTTTTTGGTAAATGCAAAATGAGCCCGGTATATCAGGGCATACGCGTCGAGGAGGAAAAGTTTCTTTGTGGCTGAGGCCATTTGCCTTGTTTTTAGCGATTCAAGTCATTAAAATTAACACTATCAAACACAAGAACCTTGGCGAATCGAAGCCCGCTTGAGAATTTATACCGCTGGGAGAAAGAAATACCTGATCAAGTGTTCTTTCGTCAGCCGGTTGCTGGTCAATGCCATGAATACTCCTACCAGAAAGCCACCGATGAAATCCGCCGGATGGCTGCTGCGCTTCAGGGGCTGCGCCTTCCCACCGGCAGCAACATAGCTATTCTATCCAAGAACTGCGCTCACTGGATCATGGCTGATTATGCAATTTGGATGGCGGGTCATGTCAGTGTTCCATTATATCCCAACCTGACCTCCTCATCGATCAGGCAAATTCTTGATCACAGCCAGGCGAAAGCAATTTTTCTGGGCAAGCTCGATGACTACGCCAGTCAGGAAAGTGGGCTTAGCCCTGAAATTATCCGGATTAGCTTTCCCTTGTATGGACCTGCGGGCGGGTTACGTTGGGATAATCTCATTGCGTCGTATGAGCCTTTAGCCGGAACGCCGACACGCAGTCCCGAAGAATTGGTAACCATCATGTATACCTCTGGCACAACAGGCATGCCCAAGGGTGTAATGTTCAATTTCAGTCAGCTCAGCTGGACTGCTGAAACCGCCATCATCGCATTGCAACAGCAACATCAGTTACCGGTTCATGCTAAACTATTTTCCTACCTCCCCCTGTGCCACATTGCGGAACGCATGATCACCGAATTGGCTGGCACCATGCTGGGGGCAACGATTACCTTCGCTGATTCACTTGAGACCTTTGCCGCGAACCTTATGGAGACCCAGCCACATCTCTTTTTTGGTGTGCCGCGTATTTATGCCAAGTTTCAGGAGAAGATTTTTGAAAAACTTCCACCTTCCCGGCTGGCGCTATTACTTGCTATTCCAGGGATCGGCTCATTGCTTAGGAAGCAACTAAAGAAGAAGTTGGGTCTTGCTGAGGCCAATGTCATTGGCATAGGTGCCGCGCCTGCGCCTTCCGCATTAATTGATTGGTACCGCACCCTTGGAATCGTATTGCGCGACATCTATGGCATGACTGAGAATGGTGGGGTGTGCTCATTCAATCTGAAGGAAATTCGCTCTGGCACCGTCGGTCAGCCCTGGCCTGGTGTGGAGGTACGCCTTGGCGAGGGTGGTGAAATCCAGACGCGGCATCCGGGTACCATGATGGGCTATTATAAAGAGCCGGAACTCACTGCCGCTATGTTTACAGCCGATGGGTTTTTGAAGTCGGGAGATGTAGGTGAGTTTGACTCCGATCGGTTCCTCAGGATCACCGGACGAATCAAGGATATTTTTAAGACAGACAAGGGCAAGTATGTTGCTCCAACTCCTATCGAAATGAACTTGCTTACCAACCCGGATATTGATCAGGTTTGCGTGGTTGGAATGGGCATTCCACAACCCATTGCACTTGTCATTTTATCCAATCTAGGCAAGGGCAAAACCCGATTGGAGCTAACTGCCAGCCTTTCAGCTACCCTCAAGCTGGTTAATGAAGGTTTGGAATCGTACGAAAAACTGGAAACAGCCGTAATCATGAAAGAAGACTGGTCCATTGCTAACGGGCTGCTCACCCCGACCCTAAAGGTCAAGCGCAATGAGGTAGAAAAGATTCACCTTCCCAAATACCCATCGTGGTATCACGAGAAAGGTCTGGTTGTATGGGAATAAAAAAGGATGGCCAGAACGACCACCCTTCTCATTTCAGTGCTTTAGATTATTTCAGCCTGGCTTTAAAGAATTCCAGCGTATGCTTATACGCATCCTTCGCAGAGGCTTCATCATACGAACCCATTGGGTTGCTTGGGTTTGCAAATCCATGGGCCGCTTCATAGGCTTTGCTCGTGAGCTTCTTGCCAGCCAGTTTCATGTTTTGCTCAAATGTATCACTCACATTTTTGTTGATCCACTGATCCTTAGTTCCCCAGATATTCAACACATCACAATTAAGGGTTTTCAACACATTTACATCGCTAACCGGCATCCCATAATACATCACGCAAGCCACGGCTTGTTTGCCCGCTGTAAGGGAAGCCAGTAATGACTGACCACCACCGAAACAATAACCCACCGTTCCTATTTTTGCATCTTTCCCGGCGTACGCTACGGCTCCTTTAACAATCATGTCACCCCGCTCCTGCTTAAACGCCTGCATAAGTTTGCCTGCATTGTCGGCGTCCGTTGCCATCTTGCCATCATACATATCCAAGGCCAATACGTTTACATTGCCTAAGTCCCTGTAGATCTCGTCAGCATGTCGTTTGATGTTGTCATTCAGACCCCACCATTCCTGAAATACAAAAACCCAGTTGTTGGTTTTCTTTTTGGCTTCGATAAAGTAAGCATTGCCCTCACCGCCATCGGGTGTCTTGAAGTGAATCATCTGACCCCCTTCTTCACTGATGTGCACATACACCCTTGGATTAGGGTGCTCAGCATTGAATTTCTTATTTGAGGCGAACATCGCAAACTTCTCCGTGGAGGCAGTATGGCACACGGTAATGTTGTCCTGGGCTAGGCCCGACACGGCAATGAAAAGCGTACTGATACTTAACAATAGTTTTCTCATAGGATTTTAGGTTTGGTGTCAATTAAACATCTAACCTCGGAAATAGTTCCGAATCACCCACAAGACGTTATTCTGCTTGTGATTTATTTACGCATCGGCTGCATCCGCCAATAGGTAAGGCTGCGCCAAAGCCATTCCACTGGTCCGAATCGGAAATAGTGAAACCACAGCTGAGCGAACCGAATCTGAAAATAGAATACCGCAACTGCCAGAATGAAACACAGACCAGCGCCAATATCACCGAGCAATCCCAAACCAATAGAGAAGAAGACCAAAACACCGATTGCTGCCTGCATGAGGTACGTAGTAAGTCCCATTCGGCCAGGTGCATAAAGTACGAGCAGACGTGATCTCCACTTGTCTTTTTGAAAGAGGGTAACGATCCAGCTCACATAGATGGTGGCGAGGCATGCATTAAAGAAATCATATGCGGCACCCCCGATGGCCCATTGCATAGCCTGTGGTAATTCAATCTTAAGTAGTTGGGTTCCTCCAAAAATGACTATCATAAACAGAATGCATCCCAACAGTCCCCAGGCAGCATACCGCCTGAACTTTCCCCAACGTGCAGCATCCCCAAACCAATTGTTCCTGCCTGCATACAAACCCATTAGAAACAAACCGAGTGTAATGTATAGCCTTCCGGAATCCACCTGAAAAAACCATTTGCCTGGTAATTCTCTCCAATTGGCTGCAATTATTTCTTCATAGGTCCCAGATTTCACCACATTGTAATAGGCAAGCAGTTCGGTCTGGTTCATATCAAAAGGATTCCCGGATTGATGATAAGCCGTCCAAACGCGCACAAAAATGGATGGAACATCGAGCACTAGTATCAACGCCAGGACAAACAAAATCCGGTCAGGAAACCGAAAGGCAATCAAGAGCCCGATCCCCAGTACTGCATAAATCGTAAGAATGTCGCCGCGATAATGGATCTGATGTATCACGCCTATGCCGAACAAGATGATCAGGCGCCAGAGAAACCGGAGAAAAAAACGCGCAGACCCCTTTGCTTTGTTTAGCTGAAGGAAAAAACTCATTCCAAAAAGAAAAGAAAAGATCATGAAGAACTTTCCTTGAATAAAAACTCCTACAAATCCCGAAATCACCTGATCGATTATGGCAGGTCCGGCGATATTGTGACCCTCGGGTGGCATTCCGGCGTAAAATTGCTCGGTAAAGTGAACCAAGGCTATGCCAAACAATGTAAACCCCCTGAGGACATCGATCACTTCAATGCGATCATTTTCTAATGGTACAGATTGGCTCATAATTTATTTGCTGGTGCGCTCAAGTCCTTCTTTGGCCTCCTTCATGGTGGCATCCAACTTCAGGGCAGCCTCAAAGTATTTTTTGGCTTCTGACTTATTCCCCTTCTTTTCGGTGATTTGTCCCAACCTCATGTTGGCGCCGGCAAGAGAAGGCTCATTTGGTTTTGGACTATAGGTCAGGTATTTCTTCAGCATCGCTTCGCCTCGATCCAGTTGCAATCCAGATACTGCGCTCGTTCTTCCAATCAAATAAACAATGCGGTAGTCATCCGGATTCTTTTTCTGCAGATCGTCCAACAGGGTATAGGCTTTGTCATAACTCTTTTGTCCCAGATAAAAATTCACCAGGTTACCATTGTACGCGGGATCCGCTTTTACCATGAGCAGGAATTCCCGCTCGGCCTCAACTGGTTTTTTCTCTGCCAGTAGAATATTCCCCCGTTGTAAATGGCCCTGTGGCACATTGATTTTCTTGATCTGATCAGCCATCAGATACGCCTTTTCAAAACTTCCTCCCATAAATCCAGGAGCCTGGGTATAAAACTGAATGAGCGAAATGCGCGCATTAATATTCTGCTGATCCAATGATATCGCCTTTTCCCAGGCTGACTTCATTTTTGGAGCGAGCATACCTTGCCGGACAACATTAGTACGTTGAGCCACATTTCCATAAGCATTCCCCAACCAATTGTGGTAGTCAGCAACCATTGGGTCCCCGTCAACCGCTTCTTCAAATAGATCAACAGCATCATCATACCGGCCCTCATCAAAGGCAATTCGGCCAAGCCAATACTGAGCAGCGGCATAGTCCTTCTCGTCCTCTTTCACTTTTCGCAGTAATGCCGATGCCTCAGGAATTTTTCTCCCTTCGTACAATTTCTGGGCTTCTTCGATCCTGGCGGTTTGGCCAAAGCCTGTGATCATGGTCAGGCTTAGCAGAAATATGAATATGATGCGCATAAGACGGATATTGGTGCGTTAACGGTAATAGGACAACTGTTGTTTCTTTTACCCCCGCTGTGATTCATGCTTTTTTGTAACTTATAATTCAAAAATATACTCATGAGATACCTTTTCGCTGTCCTTTTGCTCGTAGGTTTCGATTCGACATTCGCTCAGGTGGTTGGAAAAACCTTTCCTGCGATGATTGCAGAAACCGTAGAAGACAAAAGCGTCAATCTTCCGGATGATGTAAAGGGAAAGTACACACTACTTGGATTGGCCTATTCACGAAAGTCTGAGGATGACCTGAGAACCTGGTTTGAGCCCGTATTCTCCAAATTTGTACAAAAGACAACGGGTGTCATGTCGGGCATGGGATATGATGTCAACGTCTATTTCGTGCCGATGTTTACTGGAATCAATGCTGCCGCCACGGGCACGGCCAAACGCAAAGCCTTGAAGAATACAGATCCTCAACTATTGCCTTACATCCTTTTCTATAAAGGCGAACTGAAGGCCTATAAAGAGGCGCTTGATTTCGAGCGAAGGGATGTTCCTTATTTTTTTGTTCTGGATCCGCAGGGTAAGATTGTGTTCGCTACCTCTGGTGCATTCAGCGAGAGCAAAATGGACCAGGTAGAGGCGGTCATCGAGTAGGCTATGCTTAAATCTTATTTGAAATTCACAGAAGAAGAGGGTTTTCGGCTTCGTGGGGTTGAACCGGGGCGCCTCGAAAATTTCAGTGATGCCGTTTTCGCTCTGGCGATCACACTGTTGCTTATTTCAACTTCTGCCCCAACCAAATTTTCCTCAGGTCAAACGATTTGTTTACGAGCTGTTGCCATTTATGCTCAGCCTCCAGGTGCTCATTCTCATCTGGCAACAACACCATCAATTTTTCCTTCGCTATGGTCTCCGCACCACACCAATTATGGCGATCAACACCTTCTTTTTGATGATTGTTCTGTTCTATGTCTATCCGCTAAAGTTCCTAACGCGCCTGATTCTTATCCCGGTAGGCATGATCCTTAATAAGACGTGGCTGGTAAATGAAATGACCCAATCTATTCAGGTGGATCAGTTTGATGACCTCATGGTGATTTATGGTTTGGGCGCTGCCGCAATCTTTGGACTACTTGCCATGATGTATGGCGTTGCCCTGCAATCGGCCGCAGAGTTGGAACTCAATTCGATGGAATTGCTGCTTACCCGGTCAAGCCGGAACATGAATATCCTGTTGGCCATTGTACCCCTCTTATCTGTCGCGCTGGCCTGGGGTTTTGAAAGTACCATTCTTGCTGGTTTTGCCTATTTCTTATACACCCCAGTGCTGGCGTGGCATCGCCGTAAGGTCAAGAAAGACCGGGCACAACTGGAGGCATCATTGAATGCGGCTTCTGCCGAAATAACCGAACAATAAAAAGCCCCACAGATTGCGCTGTGGGGCTCTTGTCAAAGAGACTATTGATTACTTCGGCTGCGCGGCTGTTGCAGGGGCCGGCATCATTTTCTTCAATACCAAACCGGAGATATCATACTTCTCATCTGTGAAGAGCAGCACATCATTGCCACCCAATTGTGCATTGATCACAAAGGTGAAGCCGTTTTCTTTGGCCACTTCTTTAATGGCTTTGGCAATTTTGCGAATCAGGGGTTCCATCAGGTCCGCTTCTTTCTTCTGTACGGAAGATTGGGCATCCTGCTGAA
>DAOMGC010000028.1:0-43462 GCA_035430125.1 Cyclobacteriaceae bacterium
AGGGCGAAAGAAAAGCCCCGGAGGGTTTCACCACCAAAGAAGAGCAGTACCACCACCACCATCAACACCGTACCTGATGTAATCAACGTTCGGCTCAAGGTACTGTTGATGGCTGAGTTGAAAATCTTCTCGCGCTCGTGGCTAGTGCCAAGCCCCATATATTCCCTGATCCGGTCAAAAATGATCACCGTATCGTTGATGGAGTAACCAATAATGGTCAGCAAGGCTGCGACAAACACCTGGTCAATTTCCAAAGGAAAACCCAGTACACGGGCAATGGCAAAAGCTGCAAAGGTAAACAGCGAGTCATGCACCAGGGCGACAATAGCTCCTGTGCTGAACTGCCAGCGGCGGAAACGGATCAGGATGTAGAGGAAGATAGAAAGGATCGCCAGCGACCCCGCTACAAAGCTCGAGTTCTTAATATCATCGGCTATGGTTGCACCCACCTTGGAGGAGGAGGATATTGAAAAATGTCCCTCGTCAACCATACGGTCATTTTCAACAAAAGCCAGTCCTGTAGCCTTTTCAACACCCTTGATCAGGGCAGACTTCACCTGTTCATCGGCATTGTCCGAATCGTTGTCGATGAGGTAGGAGGTCGTCACCTTCATGATGTTGTTTCCATCATAGTTTTTCACCTCTGTGCTAGAGTTTTCAAAGCTGGCGGTCAGATCGCTGCGCAATTGCGTTGCCTCGATGGGTTTCTTAAAGCTCACCACGTATGAGCGACCACCCTTAAAGTCAACGCCCAGGTTTAATCCCTGCACGGCAATAAGCCCCATACCAATCAGGATTACCGTGGCTGAAAACAAGTAGGCCTTTTTGCGTGCTGAAATAAAATCGAAGTTGGTGTTCCTTCCCACCTGCCAGCTGGCAAAAGTTTCAAAGGAAACCTTGGCTTCATCCCCTTTGCGCACCATCCATTCGATAATCACGCGTGAAATGTATACCGCGGAGAAGAATGAAGTGGCAATACCGATCATCAACACAACCGCAAAACCTTTCAACGGACCCTGACCGTAAATGTAAAGGAACATGGCCGTCAGGAAGGTCGTCAGGTTAGAGTCAAAGATGGCCGCAAACGCACGCTCATAGCCTTTGGCAATGGCCTCGCGGAGGCGTCTGCCCTGACGCAATTCCTCCCGAATACGCTCGTAAATCAACACGTTGGCATCAACCGCCATACCCATGGTTAACACGATACCGGCAATACCAGGCAGGGTAAGTGCCGAATTGAGCTGGGCCAGGATACCGAGGATAAAGAATACGTTGAACAACAATGCGAGGTCAGCTACCAGGCCGCCTTTAGAATAATACAACACCATAAAGATCACCACCAATGCCAGACCAGCTGCCATGGAAATGAAGCCCTGATTCTGTGCTACTTGTCCGAGCGACGGGCCAATAATGGCTTCCTCCACAATCATGGTCGGTGCCGGAAGGGATCCGGCGCGCAACACGAGCGCCAAGTCTTTTGCTTCTTCTGGGGTAAAACTGCCGGTGATCTGGGAGTTTCCATTTGGAATTTCACCCTGCACGGTCGGCGCCGTGTAAACATAGTTATCCAGCAGAATGGCAATACGTCCTTGAGGGGTACGGCTGGATTGAGCTGCCGTTACCTTGGCCCACACCTTGGATCCCTTTGCGTTCATGGTCATGCTCACCGAAGGACGGGCATATTGGTCAAAGTCATTGCGCGCATCGCTGATCACTTCACCGCCGAGCAACGGCTTGCCATTGCGGCCAACATTGATAAAGTTCAGGCGGAGGTCTTCCACACCGGGCGTAATGTCTGGTTCAGCCTTCACATCCCAGGCCCAACTGATCGTCCGGGGTATATAATTGCGAACTTCTTCCCTACGCAGGATGCGGTTGATGGTAGCCGTATCCTTCACATTATACAGGAATGGAATATTTTGGCTCCACAATGCAAAGATCGGTGAGGTATTGAGACGGGTAAGCGAATCCAGGTTGTTGCCAACGGAATCCTTGGAGGCTTGCGCTAATGTCTTTTGTAGCGCAGATACCGTAGAGTCAGGCTTTGCGGTTGCACTTGTCGTAGCCGGCTCCGATGAACTTTTCAGGGCGGCTGCGGCTTGTTGTTCTTTCAACAACAGTTTATTGATGTTATCAAATGCTGCACCGATTTGGGGATCGGTGTACTCTACCACTTCCCAAAATTCCAGACGAGCCACCCCTTGCAACAGCTTGCGCACACGCTGGGGGTTGTCAGCTCCGGGAATTTCAATCTGAATGCGACCCGACTGCTGCAGGCGCTGAATTTTAGCTTCGGATGTACCAAACTGGTTGATACGGGTACTTAGGATAGTAAATGAGCGGTCGATAGCTTTGTCAATTTCCTCCTGGAGAAATTTGAGTACCGCGGTATCTGAATCCGACAAACTCACGCGGTCCTTATTCGCAGCACTGGAAAATGCAGTGGCGAGGCTACGACTCGGGTTAACTTCCTTAAAAGCAGCATAAAACAAGTCGACGAACGGGGTCTGCGTTCCTTTGGCCTGAACCCGTGCCTTTTGCAATGCTGCAATCAGGTCAGGATCCTGACCATCATTGCTCAGTCCACGTATGATTTCTGATGGAGAAACCTCCAGCACCACGTGCATACCGCCCTGCAGGTCAAGACCCAATCCCAATTCATTTTCCTTCACCTCTTTGTAGGTATACTCCGCACCAAACAGGTTGTACACCGGCAGGTTCCACAGAGAATCCATGTAAGCTTGCTTCTTGCTGAGGCTGATGTTGCCAGCCTTATCGGTGGCATGAACAATTGCTTCTTCAGTTACCCGCTGGGAAACGAAAGTGAATGATAAGTAATAAACACACAGTAGGGTAATGAGAATGGTCAATACCACTACAACTCCTTTGTTACGCATAATAGATAATTGGTTAAGAGAAAATAAAACTACCTGGCTCTGTTGCCATGCAACAGGTCAGCATACGATGAGGCAAGAAAAAATCAGGGCGCCTGAGGGGCGATGTAGACACGGAAGAGTGTCTTGAAAAAGTCAACCAGAAATGTCTGGTGAAAGGAAGGGGTCTCAGAAGCAGGTTGCTCTTCCTGTACAATTTCACGGATGAAATTGGCATCTGATTCCGGTGTCTGAACAGCCTGTCCTGAAGTTACCGCGTCGGTGGATGCCGGGGTAATTACCTTTTGGTCTTCACGCGACGTATCTTGTTTTTCCGTTTTGGCTGGTTTGAGCCTGGAGATCAGGGTACAGGTCTCCTTCTCGAAAGCCTGCGAAAAGAGGATGACCATTGCGGCCAGAATCCCGGCTGCAAGCATCAATTTCCTCGAAAACGCAGTTTTTATCATAGAGCCCTGCAAAGGTAGAAAAGGGGGCCTATTTTGCAAGTCAGCCCTTTCTGACAGAAAGCGCCTCCAGACCTTTGAGATAGCCCACCAATACCGCCAATGCCCGACTGAAATGATGGTTATTGGGAATAATCAGGTCGCACGAATGCTTCAGCGGCTCAATCAACGACTCATAGATTGGCATGACATGATGCTGATAGCGGTATAAGACATCGGTCAGGTCATAGCCCCGTTCAGATTGGTCACGACGAATTCGCCGGCTCATCTTAACGTGGTCTTTGGCCTCCACAAAAATTTTCAGATCAAGTTCACTGGCAATCTCATCAAAGTACTGCACAAACAACCCTTCAACAACAATAATGGGTGCCGCCTTGAAAGTAAGCATCTTCGGCTCAGCGAGCGGATTATTAAAGGTGTACTCCAGTTTCACCACATCCTCTCCAGCCTTGAGTTTGAGCACGTCCGCCAGAAAACCCTCGCGGTCGATGGACGTTGGCAGATCAAAATTGCGAAATCCGTTGGGATCTACCGGTTGAAATTCACGCGACTTGTAATAGTTATCCTGGGAAATGAGGCAGAGTTGATCTGCACCAAAGTGTTTGGAAAGTCCCTCCAGAAAAAACGTTTTGCCGGAGCCACTGCCCCCGGTGATACCAATGGTGAAGGGCCTGTCGGAGGGTTTCATATTTCCGCAAAATCGGAAACAAAAAGGGAAAATGATTTACCGTGCGCGTAGAAAATTAACCAGCTTTCGAACGGCCATACCGCGATGACTGATCTGGTTCTTTTGATCCATGGACAATTCGGCGAGTGACAGGGTCTGTCCTATCGGCTGAAAGACAGGGTCATAGCCAAAGCCACCATTACCCTGTCTCTGTCGCAGGATATTGCCTTCCAATACACCTTCAAAGAGGTGCTCGTCGTCCCCGTTCACGAGTGCAATGACAGTTTTAAAGCGGGCTGACCGGTTGCGCGAGGTATCCAGGTTCCTCAGGAGAAGATCAATGTTATCATTGGAATCGCGCTGGGGTCCTGCATAGCGGGCCGAATAGACGCCAGGAGCACCCTGCAAGGCATCGACTTCGAGACCGGTATCATCCGCAAAGCAGGAAATGTGGAAATGGTCGCGCACATAACGTGCTTTCTGAAGGGCATTGCCCTCAATGGTGGGCTGTGTCTCCGGTAAATCAACCGTACACCCGATTTCCGCCAGCGTGACAATCATATATGTTTCGCCAAGAGCAGCACGCACTTCTTCCAGCTTGTGCATGTTGTTCGTGGCGAAACACAATGAAATCATCACTTCACATCTACCAGGGTAACATCAAAAATCAAATTGGCATTCGCAGGGATTGCAGGGGGTGAACCCACCGTGCCGTAGCCAAGGCCTGATGGGATGTACAGCGTGGCCACGGTGCCCTTACCAAATTGGGTAAAGCCGATCTGCCAGCCCTTTATAAGTCCTGCCAGCGTACCAAAATTTACAGCCGTGGTAGGATGGGAATCAAAAGCGACGCCAGTGCTCATTAGCTTCCCGACATACTTTACACTAATGCCGTTGGAAAGTGTCGGAATTTTGGCGCCCGCCGGAGCAGGTGTCGTAATTACATAGCGTAACCCACTAGCATCCTTTATAGCGTTCGTGATGTTATTGTCCGACAAGTATTTGTCGATGGTGGCTACGTCTTTAGCCAACTGCTCTTCGGTACTTAGCGTCTTGTCGGTGCTGCAGGCTGCCAGTACCAGGAGTAAACCCACCACACTTTTCTTCATCAGGTTCATACAGCGTTGTTTGTTTGTGTTACTTAAAATCAACCAATTCAATTTCAAAAATCAGGTTGGCATTTGCCGGAATGAGGGGAGGCGAACCATTGGGGCCATACCCCAGGCTTGAAGGGATGTACAAGGTTGCCTTGGTACCCTTTGCGAATTGAGGGAATACGGCCTGCCAACCCTGGATTAAGTTACTCAAAGGATATTCAACGGGGTCCGTTGATTCCTGAAACATCTCATTGGTGCTGAGGAATGAGCCCTTATAGCGAAATACTACGGTAGACATCGCATTGGGATGTTCGCCTACGGTTGCGTTGGTAATTACGTAGCTCACGCCGCTGGGATCAGTTATTGCATTGATATTGTTTTTCTTCAGGTACTCACGGATTGCCGTGGTGTCAGCCACCAGCTGTTTGTTTCTCAGCCCCTGCATAAAGTCACCAATTTTCTCACGGTCGATTACATCCTTCACACCGAAGTAAAAGGTGATCTCGCTTTCCGGTTTAATGTCAGGAGGCAGTTCACGCTGCATGCTGTTTTCAAAAAATGACTTGGCAGTCACCTTCGCAATAACGCTATCTCCTTTTTTCAATATGCGGAACACATTTTCAATTCCCTTTTCTGCCTTCATTCCGGCAGTATCAGGCACCATGTACAGCATGGGCAGGGTACGGCGGCGGGTATCATCCCAAACCGAATCTTTGGAATCTTTATATAACATATTCAACAGCAGGTACTGACCGGTGACCGCATATTCACCTGCCCCTTCGCGCACCACCGATACTTCGATGCCGTTTGGCGATTTGCGTGATTTGGAGCAGGCTGCGCAAAGCACAACAACCGCCAGCATTATGTAAGAAATTTTCATGATTTGGGATTTGATTTAAGAGTTGGATGCAAGTTGGTTTTCGTATTCAGGCAACAGGGCAATGAATTTTTCCAGTGTCGCTTCAAGGGACAGTTTAGACATACCCCCTGCAGCGTTGCGATGGCCACCGCCCTCAAAATATTTGCGTGCAAGTTCGTTCACTGAAAAATCTCCCAACGAACGGAATGAAAGTTTTATTTCGTGTTTTCGGTCATACATCAGCACCGACAACTTAATGCCCTTGATGGAAAGGCCGTAGTTCACCAATCCTTCGGTATCCCCGGTCTGGGAACCAAATTGTTTCAACTCATCAGACGTAAGGGTAATGTAGGCGGTGTGGTATTTTGGAATCACTTGAAGTTTTGTCCCCAGTACAAAACCAGTGAGTTTCAGTCGCTCGATAGAATTAGTATCGTATATCTCTTTGGCCACCCGACTTGGGTTAGCACCCATAGCTGTCAATTCGGCTGCAATCTGAAATTCCTCCTGACGGGTGTTAGAATGGCGGAACCCTCCCGTGTCGGTCATGAGACCGGAATACAGGCAATTTGCAATGTCTCCGTCTATAAGGTGTTTCTCGCCCATTTCTCCGATCAATTGAAATACCAGTCCAGCGGTTGACGCCGAGTTGGTATCCCATTGCTCAAACTGGGCAAATTGTTCTGGCTCAAGGTGGTGGTCAATGAGCACCTTGGTAGCCGTGGCTTCTCGGACGACAGGTTCGAGTGAATCGATGCGCTTCAGGCTTGAAAAATCGAGACAAAAAATGACATCTGCATTAATAAAGGCTTGCCTTGCTCGTTGGAACGAATCTGATGAATCTGGCGTAACGGCAATCACACCCTCGTTTCCAGGCATCCAGGCCAAAAAGGCAGGATAGTCGCTGGGGGTAATTACGGTTACCTGATGGCCTTTTCGACGCAGGAAACCAGCCAATCCCAAAGATGAGCCCAATGCGTCAGCATCCGGCTTGAAATGCGTTACGATGGCGATGTTGCCGGGTGTGGCCAGCAAGGCCTTCAAAGCCGGTTGATTTTTCATGGGAGGGGGCAAAAATGAAAATAAATGGGGGCTCTTGCAATCCACCAACGTATTCTGACAGACCATCACGGTATTCTTGCCTTCTTTTAATAGTTTTGCGGCCGAAATTCCACTACTAAAACTCAAAATACCATGTCAGGAAACAGGACGTTTACGATGATTAAGCCCGATGCGGTTGCGGCCAACCATTCGGGAAGCATTACCAGGATGATTGAAGAGGCCGGCTTTCGCATTGTGGCCATGAAAAAAACCCGTTTGAGCAGCGAATTGGCAGGCAAATTCTATGAAATACACAAAGAACGTCCTTTCTATGGTGAGCTTTGTAAGTACATGTCCTCAGGCGCAATCATCCCGATGATTTTGGAGAAAGACAATGCCGTTGAAGATTTCCGCAAACTGATCGGGGCAACGGATCCTAAGAAAGCAGCCCCCGGAACTATCCGTGCTCTTTTTGCCAAGTCAATTGATGCCAACGCCATCCATGGCTCAGACTCTGACGCCAATGCTGAGATTGAAGGCAATTTCTTCTTCTCCCAGTTTGAACGATTCTGATTAAATGGGGGCACCACTGCCCCCTTCTTTTTATTCCTTGTATCGATTCCGTTTAGCTTCATTCCTTTCTACCTATGAAAATTGATCCGCACTATTCCGAAAGTTTCGCTACCCGCCACCTGGGTCCGAATGATCACCAGATAAAGGAAATGCTTACTGTTGTTAAGGCAGGTTCGATTGATGAACTCATCGGCCAAACGGTACCGGCAAACATCAGGTTAAAATCACCACTCAATCTGCCGGCGGCAAAATCGGAGTTTGAGTTCCTGAAACACTTCAAGAAAATCGTATCCAAGAATAAGCTATTCAAGTCATACATCGGAAGCGGATATTACAATACCATTACCCCCGGGGTTATCCTTCGCAACATCATGGAAAACCCGGGATGGTATACAGCATACACACCCTATCAGGCGGAAATCGCACAGGGGCGACTTGAGGCGCTGATCAATTATCAAACCATGGTGATTGACCTGACCCAATTGCCTATTGCCAACGCCTCGCTGCTGGATGAAGGTACCGCTGCAGCAGAAGCCATGCACCTGCTTCATGCCTCCAGGAAAGGTGACAAGAAGGATGCACACCGCTTCTTCGTTGACCGCAATGTGTTTCCTCAAACCATCGATGTGCTGAAAACCCGCTCGGCACCACTCGGAATTGATCTGATGATCGGCGATATAGACAAACTGGATATTACGGACAGTGGTTTGTTTGGCGTCTTTGTTCAAAATCCAGACAACAACGGAGCTGTGCGCGACTATTCAGCATTTGTAGCTTCGGCGCATGAAAAAGAAGTATTTGTCGTAATGGGTACTGACCTTCTCAGCCTGGTGCTGATGAAGTCACCTGGTGAAATGGGCGTAGACATCGCACTGGGTTCCTCCCAGCGGTTCGGTGTTCCCCTGGGCTTTGGTGGTCCGCACGCCGCTTTCTTCGCCACCCGTGATGAATTTAAGCGACTCATGCCCGGTCGCCTGATTGGTGCCTCCGTAGATGCTGATGGCAACCCCGGATACCGGATGGCTTTGCAAACCCGTGAACAACACATTCGGCGGGAGAAGGCTACCTCCAATATCTGTACAGCCCAGGTATTGCTATCGGTTATGGCCGGCATGTATGCGGTGTACCATGGGCCCGAAGGGTTGAAGAAAATTGCCGGCAAGGTGCACGCGCTCGCGGTCATGCTCGACAATGGCGTACGGGAACTCGGCCTGAAGCAAGTCAACGCTGCCTATTTTGATACACTTAAGATTGCCGTTCCTGCCAAGACAGCGATTGAGCGCGAGGCCATTAATCATGAAATCAATTTCCGGTACTTCGACACCGAACATATCGGTATCAGTGTAGACGAGACCACCTCTACTGAAGACATTCACAAAATCCTCCTCGTCCTCGGATCGGCAACTTCTAAAAATGTACCTGCCGGTGATCTTTCGGTCAACAAGATTCAATGGCCTGTAGGTCTGATTCGCACCAGCGCCTTCCTCACCCATCCGGTGTTCAACCGTTACCATAGTGAACATGAGATGTTGCGGTACATCAAGAAATTGGAAAATAAAGACCTCTCCATGGTGCATTCCATGATCTCGCTGGGATCGTGCACCATGAAACTCAACGCAACCACTGAAATGATTCCTGTTACCTGGCCTGAGTTAGGTCAGGTGCATCCGTTCGCACCAGCAGCACAAACAAAGGGTTATGCTGAACTCATTGGCAACCTCGAGCAGTGGCTGAAAGAGGTAACCGGATTCACCGGGGTTTCCTTGCAACCCAATAGCGGCGCTCAGGGTGAATACGCCGGCCTGATGGTAATTCGTGCCTATCACCTGCAGCGTGGAGACAGCCACCGCAATATCGCTCTCATTCCCGCCTCTGCTCACGGAACGAACCCGGCCAGTGCGGTGATGGCTGGCATGGAGGTTGTTGTCGTAAAGTCAGATGAAGAGGGAAAAGTTGACCTGACCGATCTCAAAGCCAAAGTTGAGCAGTACAAAGACCGCCTCGCTGCTTTCATGGTTACCTATCCTTCAACGCATGGTGTGTTTGAAGAAGCTATTACTGAGATTTGTCAGCTAATTCACGCCAATGGTGGGCTGGTGTATATGGATGGCGCCAATATGAATGCACAGGTAGGACTTACGTCCCCGGCCAATATTGGTGCGGATGTATGCCACCTCAACCTTCATAAGACTTTTTGTATTCCCCACGGTGGTGGCGGACCTGGCATGGGCCCAATTTGCGTCAACGATAAATTGAAGCCCTTCCTTCCCGGACACGCAGTTGTTAAGACAGGTGGCGCGCAAGCTATCACGGCCGTATCAGCAGCCCCCTGGGGTAGTGCCAGCATCCTGGCTATTTCTTATGCCTACATTGCCATGATGGGTGGTGAAGGGCTGACAAATTCAACTCGCCTCGCGATCCTCAACGCAAACTATATCAAGGAACGACTCAGTGCACACTTTAAGATTTTGTATACCGGGTCACACGGTCGTTGTGCCCATGAAATGATTGTAGACTGCCGGGACTTCAAAAAATTCGGCGTCGAAGTCGAGGATATTGCCAAGCGACTCATGGATTACGGATTTCATGCTCCCACTGTTTCGTTTCCGGTAGCAGGTACGCTGATGATCGAACCTACGGAAAGCGAACCGAAAGAAGAACTGGATCGCTTCTGTGATGCCTTGATCCAAATCAGACAGGAAATACGCGACGTGGAGTCTGGTAAAGCCGACAAAGAAAACAACGTATTGAAACGTGCACCGCACACGGCAGCTGTGATTACTGCCGACCATTGGGATCGTCCCTATAGCCGGCAGGAAGCGGCCTATCCCCTGCCATTCGTACGTGAAGCTAAGTTCTGGCCGAGCGTAAGTCGTATTGACAATGCATACGGCGATCGCAACCTGGTATGTAGCTGCTTGCCTGTATCGGATTACGCCAACGCGTAATCCGATCCTAGTTTTTCACGAAGCGAGCCCTGGTCCTGTAGTCTCCCTGAACTGCCTCGATGAGATACATCGCAGGCTGATTTTCGGTAATATTAATTTCCGCAACGCCACCACCGATTGCGGTGAGCTGATGTACGGTTCTGCCGGTCATATCACTCATCCGCACCTCCACCGCGTGCTGAGCAAACTGACGCAAGTCCACATAGACTTTATCCGTAGATGGGTTTGGATACACCAGGGATGCATTGTTGTCCAATGGCAGGTCGCCGGTAATTACAAAGGTTTGCGGAGCCGAGGCATCACTGAAGCAATTGTCTACAGAGGTGATGACCGTGTACGTACCTGCCTTGATCACGGTGTATGCCTGATTAGTGCCACCGGTAATTGGACTACCATTCAGCAGCCACACGTTATTGGAAACTGCGCTGCTGGTCAAAATTGGCGAATTGGTATTTCCGTTTGTTACCGTAATGGTGGGAATTGTTGGTTTGATACAGAAAGTTTGATCAACCGGCACAGCGGCGTTGTAGTTGGCGTTACCGGCCTGGCTTGCTCGCACGGTAGCAAGCCCTGCCAGCAGTGTTGTGCCAACATTACCACTGATACTCAGCTTAGTGGTAGTCACGGGCGTGAAGGTGACAGGTAATCCCGAAGTTGAAATTGCCGCAAGTGTGAAAGTTGGTCCACCCAGCACGGGACTTGCAGGAGGCGAGAAGGAAATTTGCTGATTGCCTTTTTGTACTACCAACGGCTGCGTTACCGGAGTAGCCGGGAGAAACGAAGTGTTACCTGGTTGACTTGCGGTGATGTCTGTTGATCCAGCGCCCACAATAGTTACAGTAACTCCGCTAATGGTGGCGACCGCAGTATTGCTGCTGGTGAATGTAATCGGGAGGCCTGATGTTGTGGAAGCACTGAGTGAAAACGCCGCATCTCCCATTGCCTTAGCCTGCAGTACACCAAAAGTTATCGTTTGAGCCGAACGTGCAATAATCGTAAGGGTTTGCTGAACTGGACTGGCTGCATTGTAATCTGAATTGCCAGCCTGGCTGGCTGTAATGGTGACGGTTCCGGCACTACCCCCCAATGTTACGGTATTGCCACTGATCGTGGCCAGCGATGTGTTGCTGCTGGAAAAAGTAACCGGAAGTCCCACCGATGAGGTGGCAGTCAAAGTAAAAGGCGGGTCTGTATTGGCAACGGTCGCGAGCGTGCCAAAAGTAATTGTTTGATTACCCTTACCAATGGTGAGTGTTTGCTGCACATCTGGCGCTGCTGCATAAGTAGGATCTCCTCCCTGAGAGGCAGTAATTGTTACCGTTCCTGCCTTTAGTATAGTTACAGTACTTCCACTGATGCTGGCTACCGTTGGATCGCCCGAAGTGTAGGTGACTGCCAGGCCCGAGGTTGCCGTTGCGGTCAGGTTAAAGGATGCATCACCAACAATTTTAGCCGGAAGGGCATTGAAGGTAATGGTCTGTGATGTTTTGGGAACTACAGTCAATTGTTGAATTACAGGGGTTGCCGCATTGAAGTTGGCATTGCCCGCCTGACTTGCTGTTATGTTCGAAAACCCTGATTTGTTTTGCAAGGTGACCGTGCTTCCACTGATGGTAGCAATGGTAAGGTCGCTGCTGACATATGAAACTGGTAGTCCGGAGCTGGCAGTTGCCCCCAGCGCAAAAGGCGGATCAGTAAGTGCTTTGGACGGGAGTGCAGAAAATGTGATTGTCTGATTGGCCTTATTCACCGTGAGATTCTGACCTACGTTAGTGGCGGGCAAATAATTTACATTCCCGGACTGTATAGCAGTTATCAAGGTGGATCCAGCACCTGCAATGGTCAGTATATTTACCGAAGTTGTTGCCACTGAAGACACACTTGACGTGTACGATATGGGAAGACCTGACGACGAAGTGGCTGTTAAGGTAATTGGTGCATCTCCGTAGGTGGCGTTTGGCAAGGGGTTAAACGTTATCGTCTGCGTTTTCTTATTTACCGTCAACGTTGCATCCGTGTTGGGGGCAGCCAAGTAGTTACCATTACCAGCCTGACTCGCACGAATGGTGGTACTGCCAGCCTGAACAATGGTGGCTGAGATGTTGGGATATACACCTGAAAACGTAACCAACGGTGTGGCTGACAAATCGGTATAGGTAACGGGCAATCCTGAATCTGTATTTCCATTTAACAAGAAGGCTCCGTCTCCATAGGTATAAACTCCAGGTATGGTAAATCCGATGCTTTGTGCCTTTTTGTTTATCGTAAGTGTCTGCGGTACATCAGGCGCCGCATTGTAGTTAACATCGCCGGCCTGCGAGGCTGTTATCGTTACACTTCCTGCTTTGAGTATGGTGACCGTTGTTCCGGAGACCGATGCGATGGTTGGATCGCTCGAAGCATAGGTGACTGTCAGGCCTGAACTTGCGGTTGCTCCTAAGTTAAATGGTGCATCACCGTAGGTTTTAGTTGCCAGCGTATTGAAAGTTATGGTCTGCGACGCTTTGGCCACGACAAGGTTCTGACGGATATCCTGAGCGTAAGCGTAAGTCGTGTTACCCCACTGGGAAGCAGAAATGACGGTCGTGCCGAGACCAACGATGGTAATCGTATTACCGCTCACAGTAGCCACGGCCGTATTGCTGGATGTGAGCTTCACGGTGAGGGATGAACTGGCTGTAGGGGAAACGGAAAAAGGCGGATCTGTTGGCGCTTTTTGCGATAAGGGCCCAAACGTTACCGTTTGTGTTTGTTTGGGTGGATTGAGCAGCAGTGATCCGTATAGCGGTGAGGCACCATCAGCGCCACCCAGGTCCTTGATTTTCGTAAAAGTTCCGGCAATATCGTATTGAAAGAAGGTACCACTGGACTGAGCACCTCCGCTGGAGGTAGTGCCGTATAATTTGCCAGGCGATGATTCCACGAGTGCACCATAGGGTGCTGAACCGCTCGCCGCACCATTAAAGCTGAACTTAACTGCGTAATTGCTGGTCGTGACATAGGGATCATACTGGTAAATAATACCATTGGAGTTTGCGCCACCGCCATTGGTCATGCCGTACAATTTTCCATCCGTTGCCTGAACAATATCCCCGTACGGGTTCGCTCCGTTGCTTCCAGTAAAATCAACTTTCTTGGCGTAAGTATCTGTGTTGATGTCATATTCAAACAGTACGCCAGAAGTACCAGCGCCACCTGCACTGGTGGTGCCATACAGTTTTCCATTGGCAGCCTGCACCAGGCTTCCCTGTGGTGATGTACCTTCACTGGTAGCCGTGAATGTATATTTTACGGTTAGTGATCCAGTGCCCGGATCAAATGCAAATAAGGTACCATGCGAAGAGGGGCCACCTGCACTAGTCATTCCATACAATAATGATCCGCTCGCTGGCTGCATCAGAGTGCCTTTTGGCGCACTGCCAATCGTAGCAGCATTGAAGTTTACCTTAACGGAAACCGATATGCTACCGGGAAAATATTCAAAAATGACTCCATCTCCATTGGCGCCGCCCGCTGATGTCATGCCATATAAGTTTCCATTACTTGCAAGCACCAGGGTTCCTGCAGGTGCGCCACCCGTACCTGCAAGCGACAAGTCCACTTTGCTTGTGTAAGTACCCAATGCGGGGTCATATTCGTACAACACACCCTGTGCATTGGCTCCACCCAATGATGTCATACCATAAAATAAACCATTGGGTGCCTGCACCATACCAGCCTGTGGATTGGATCCATTTGATGAGTTGGAAAAATCAACGCGCTTAGACATCGCATCGTTGGTTGGATCATAAGCGAACAGGGTTCCATTGGAAGTAGGTCCACCATACGGAGCAACACTATATAACTTTCCATCCACGGCCTGCATCAGGCTGCTGGCTGGGTTGCTTCCGATATCGGCCGAATTAAAATTGGCCCTTACCGTCAGGCTGTTGGTGCCAATGACGTAGCGAAACAATACACCTTCATTATTAGCTCCTCCATTGGTGGTGGTTCCATATAAATTGGTATCTGTTGCCTGATAGAGTTTGCTTTGCGGCAATGCACCGTTTGACGAATTGAAATCGATCTTCTTGGTGAGTGTTGTGGTCCCGGTATTGTACTCAAACAAGGTTCCAAAGCCATTGGCACCTCCCAATGATGCCATCCCATACAACAAACCATTGGATGCCTTCAGCAGGCTTCCGTTCGGATAAGATCCGCTACCTGCCCCATCAAAATTTGCACGCACCGTAAAGGTGACATTAACCGGGTCATACTCAAACAATGTTCCTACGCCATTACTACCACCGCCGTAGGTCATACCGAAAAGCAAACCGCTGGCTTCGATCAATTCACCCGTAGGTGCCGCACCGGCTGGGAGGTCTACTTTTTTGGCGAGGGTGTTACCGGCAATAGTATACTCAATCAAAGTACCACCAGCATTTGCACCACCCACCATCATCAATGCATACAGTTTTCCATTGGCCGCCTGCATGAGGTTGCCCTGTGGTCGTCCGCCCAACGTCGCACTTAACGAATTGAGGTTGGTGAAGATGTTATTTACCGGATCATAGGAATAGAGTACCCCGTAATCATTGGTACCACCCTGGTACGTGAGTCCATACAGCAACCCATTATTCGCGAGCACCATAGCGCTGTAGGGATAACTTCCATTGGTGCCATCAAAATCATGTTTTTTGGTATACGTGTCATTTATTGGGTCATATTCGAACAAAAGACCCACGTCGTTAGCGCCACCGCTGTTGGTGACTCCATAGAACTTTCCATTGGCGAGGGTGAGGCCACTTTGGGGGCTCACACCCGGGAAGTCGGTGACAAAGTTGTACTTCACCGTATACCCCGTGCCATCATCGTTGGCACTGAAGATCACTCCTTTGTTATCGGAGACCCCCGCAGAAGCGGTACCCCAGAGTTTTCGCTGGGCTTCCGCCGAAACAAACCATAACATCAATAAGCCAACAGCCAGTAGAAACTTCCCTTTCATGGATACATGGTTGGACACGGGTGGTCCTTTTAAGGTGAATAGTGACTTGTGAAGATAGGAAAACGCAATATGTCAATCCAGAAAAGGCGGCCTGGGTAACCCAAACCGCCCTTTTCAAGCTGAAAATATCGCTGTTTAACGCAAACCGTACTTATCCAGCAGATAGAGCAATGCCGTCATGGAAGCGGCACCCAGCTCCAATTCCCGCTTGTCTACCTTATCAAACGTATCGGCGCGTGTATGATGGTAATTAAAGTACCGTTGTGAATCCGGCAAGAATCCAATCAGTGCTACCCCTTGGTTGGCGAGCGGACCGATATCCGCGCCGCCACCCTCCTGGCTGAAGTCAGACAACCCATAGGGGTCCAGGAGCGGCTTCCATCGCTGGATGCGCTTGCGGCTTGCTGTATCTGCGCTGATGGTAAACCCGCGAGGTGTAAAGCCACCCCGATCAGCCTCAATCGCAGCCAAGTGCTTTTCTTTTTTGCGGGCTGCTTCTTCCGCATATTTAGTACCACCCCGCAAGCCATTCTCCTCGTTCATAAACATCACCGCCCTTAGCGTGCGCTTTGGTTTGTACCCAATGGCTTTCACGATACGCAAGGCTTCTATGGATTGGATACATCCTGCTCCGTCGTCATGGGCACCCTGACCGAGATCCCAGGAATCCAGGTGACCACCGACAATAATATATTCATCTTTGAACTCGCTGCCGCGAATTTCACCGATCACATTGAAGGAAGGTGCTTCTTCCAAAGTCTCACAATGGGACTCCAAATAAACCTGAATCGCTTTGTCTTCTTTAAGCAGGCGACTTAGTTGATCTGCATGCTTTGTACTAATGGCAAATGCCGGTATCTGTGGAATGTTCGGGGCGTATCGCATACCGCCGGTATGGGGGTAGTCTTCCGTGTTAGAACCCATCGAGCGAACCAGGGCAGCAACAGCACCATATTTAGCGGCCTCGCTGGCACCACCACCCCGTTGGTTCACTGCGCCGCCGTACGCTGCAAATGTGTTAATTTGGGTAGGATCCATCGGGCGGTTGAAAAACACAATCTTGCCCTGCACATTTTTAGTGCCGAGCTGAGCAAGCTCCTCAAAACTCTTTACTTCAATGATGTTACCCACCACACCCTCTGGTCCCGTACCTACACTGCCTCCGAGGGCACAAACATTAACCTCCACGCTGCCCATCTTTTTGGAATTGACAATGCGTCCGATTTCCTGCTGGCCCCGTACCCAATGCGGCACCATCACCGGCTGAAGCCAAACGGTATCAAAACCAAAATCTTCCATCATATGCCTTGTCCACTCAACCGATGCTGCTGCACCGGGAGAACCACTAAGTCGCGAGCCTATTTTATTGGACAGGTAGTCGAGCATCGGATAAGACTTTCCTTCAGCAAGGGCGGTGGAGTAAATTTGACGGATTGCTTTTTCATCTGCTGTTTGTGCAACAGCAAAGATCTGAGATGCGCTTAACGCAGCAGCGATGATCCACCGCGTAGCATGATGATTGAATACAGATTGTGTCATGGTTGCGAATATAAGTCTTTCATTGATTGCGCGATAGCAGAACTTTCCGGCAGGTAAAATTGTATTACAAATGCAATTCGGTAACTTCGTTCAATATCCTCCTGTATGCCATTTTTATTTGATTCATTCGAAGGCTGGAAGCGATACAGCGAAGAAAAAAAAATTTCGCTGGTTCAGGTTGTAATTGACTACGAGCAATCGCAGAAAGGCAGCACAGAAGCTAAAATTCAGGAGGGCCTGCAAGCCGCATGGTTGGTGATGAAGGAAGCTGTACGCACCGGGCTGGAGGAAGACATGACTTCGCGATCCGGGATGATCAACAACGGCGCCAAGAAAGTGTATCGTTATCCGACACCTGTTCTTTCGCGCGAATTTCAGCAATTAATCTCCCGTGCCCTCGCTGCCAAGGAGGTAAACTCTTGTATGGGCCGAATTGTTGCCGCGCCCACCGCCGGGGCCAGTGGCATTATGCCTGGCGTATTATTTACGTTGCAGGAAATTCACCAGATCCCTGACAAGAAGATTCTCGAAGCGATGTTGTTGGCTGCGGGGATTGCCTTGATCATGGAACAAAAGGCAAGTATTGCAGGTGCGGTAGGTGGTTGTCAGGCTGAAACGGGCACCGCAGCCGCCATGGGCGCAGGGGCCATCGTGTATTGCCTGGGTGGTGATACCGATATGATCTTTAATGCTGTGGCCATTACCGTACAATGCATGCTTGGCCTTGTTTGCGATCCAGTGGCAGGGCTGGTTGAGGTTCCTTGCGTTGTACGCAATGCGAGCGCCGCAGCCATTGCCAATAGTTCAGCGCAAATCGCACTAGCGAATGTCAACAGCGTGATTCCGGTGGATGAAGTCATCGAAGCCATGGGAGAAATCGGGGCCAGCATGGAAA
Organism: Cyclobacteriaceae bacterium; assembly: GCA_035430125.1. Taxonomy (GTDB): domain Bacteria; phylum Bacteroidota; class Bacteroidia; order Cytophagales; family Cyclobacteriaceae; genus ELB16-189. The sequence continues at coordinate 17,941 of DAOMGC010000028.1, forward strand.
CCCGGTATAAGGAAACAGCGCTCGGCGGGCTTGCCGCAACCAGTACCGCACAACGCATCGCCAAACGGGTGCTCATCCGTGATATCGAAATACTGCCCGACGAGGAGGCAAAATAAGATCAGTTGGCAAACTCAGGGAGAAACTCTTTCCCAAAGAAATAGATGATGCCGGTGAAAACCATCGACCAAACGGCCGCGCTGACAAACATGTAAAAAATAATTTTCTCCTTGGGACTCCCTGAACTCACCGCAATGAGGGTGCCTCCAATGGGCGTTAGAAATACCGGTGTAAAGAAGGCTATACCTCCCAATCCATATTTCTTCCACAAACCTGCATACTTGCGCCGTGTGGGCGTAAATAATTTGGGTCTCTTTTTCCTGAACCGAGAAATCACATGGACCCTTATCCATTCACCAAAAAAAGTAAATACCAGCACCATGGACATCATGCCAATCACCGTAGCAAGCACCGTCGTGATGAAATGAACATGCGATCCGAATCCCACCAAAGGTCCGGCGATAAATTTGATCATGCTGGCAATGGCTATCGGAATGGCCTTCCCTATTTCTTCCATAACGCTATTTAGGACCAAAACTCAAATCGCCTGCATCCCCCAGCCCTGGCACGATGTATGAATGGGAATTCAGTTTTTCATCCACCGAGCAAACCCACAGGTTTGCCGGCACAGAAATATGCTCCTTCAGATACGCTATACCCTCCGGAGCTGAAATCACTGATGCCAAATGCAGGTGAGCAGGATGGCCATGGCTCACCAGTGTATTCACCGCATCAACAAGTGATCGACCCGTGGCCAGCATCGTATCGGTGACGATCACGGTTTTTCCCGTCAGAGAAGGTGTCGCCATGTAGTCTCTTTTGATTTGAATCTCTGTTTTTCCTTCTACACGATAGGAGCCAATAAATCCGGTGTCGGCCTGATCAAACACCCTTTGGAATCCTTCCAGCAATGGCAGGCCTGCCCTTAGAATTGTAAGCAACACAACGCTCTCCGGTAAGAGGGTATCCCGTTGACCTAATGAACTCACGACTGTAGCAGGCTGATACGACAATGTCTTTGATATTTCATAGGCCATGATTTCACCAATCCGCGAGAGGTTAAGCCTGAACCGAAATCGATCCTTCTGGATCTGAACATCCCTCAATTCTTTGAGGTACTGGTTGAGAATAGTGGGCGTTTCGCCCAGGTTATGAACTTTCATCATGGTCTAAAAATGAAAAAAATCATGGAAAAGTGTTGGCAACTTAGTTGGCATGCACCGCCAGGTCGTACGCCTGCCGGTAATGACGGATCAGGTTCTTCCAGTCAAATGCGGCCGAGTAATTCTCGACGTTGTTGCGCTGCATAATCCGGTCGCGACGGGACTGGGTGATAAAGCGATAGATGGATGAAGCCAGCTGCCTGGAGCTCCAATCAAAAGTTCGCTTGCCCCGTTCAATTACAAACATCCCATTCTTCTCGTGGTCTGGAAAATTCATGGTGAGGTAATCACCAAAGCCCGACAAATCACTGGTCACCGAAGGCACACCACTGGCCATACATTCGAGTGGTGTATAACCCCAGGGCTCATAATAGCTGGGGAACACACCGAGGTGGCACCCCCGCACAAATTGCTGGTAGTCCATGCCAAACAATGGATTCGTTGATGTGATAAAATCCGGATGGTAAACAATTTTCACTTTGTCTTCCGGCCGGTTGAGCAAGTTACGTCGGTTGAGAAACTGCAGTATTTCATCCCCGGTTTCATTGACCAGTTTATGGGTGACCACCACGGGCAATTTACTGGTGCGCCAGCTCTGCAGGGTGCGGCGATAGCGCAACTTCCAATAGTCCTCTACAAAATCATTCAGATTGGGCATCCGGTTTTCTGCCTGCCGGGTAGTAGCATAGAATAATTTCTTACCTATTTCCGCTTCGATGGCCGTGCACGTCTGGCGTATTTCTTCCATCATAGCACGAGACTGCAACACCTCCGGGCGGATGCTGTAGAACTCCCGCTTGGTTACAAAGAACATCACAATGGTGATGTCTGTCTTCTCGGCCTTTAGTTTTTCATTCAAATGCCAAAGGGCTTCCAGGGTCAGGTCAAATCCCTTATTCCGAAATTCGTAACGACCCGAAGTAAACAGATACAGGGTTTTGTCCAGATCAAACGTATATGACTGAAAGAAATGCCCCATGACAAACTCATGGATTTCCTGCTTGTACTGCGCATGCAAGTTTTGAAACTCATGCAAGGCTTCGAAGCGTTCAATATTGAGACCATTCGGCAAAATGACTTCCGGCTTTCGCTTCAATAAATGCTTGCACTCCCGGGCGGTAACATCACTCACGGTCGTGAATACATCACAGTTCTGCGCACACTTATATTCAATGGCCTCTTCTGTAACCACACCGAATTTTTTTGCTTCGGCTTCGCGGTCAAAAAATGGAAGATGGGCATAAAAGAGCGGGGAATTTATTGCCAGGTGGCGACCCAGCTGGGTGGCGTGCGTGGTAAATACGGTACGTACCGGCATCTTCTCCCGTTTAATATCGAGTATCGGTAAGCCAGCCATCCACTCATGAAAATGAGCAATTACCCGCTGATCATTTGTCAACTTCACCAATTCATCAATGTAAAGCTTGGTCAGGTAGCCGAAGGCAACAACCTGATTCACCAACTCATGTTGGTCAGGGGTACTCACATTATGGTTCTTCCATAAGAGATATTTAATTACACCAAGGGCCTTGTCTTCAATCACCTTGGGGTTCAGCAACACCACTTTGGGCTTGCCCGTAATAAGCCATTCAGCATAGTGAACATCGTAACCCCGTTTGCGAAGATTGGCGGCTGCCTGACCAAAGACATCCTGTACATCATCGAGCGGTTCCAGCTCTGCCTGAATGTTCTTGTTTAGGTACGGGCCAATCATGCAATATTCTCCTTGCACACGCTCGGCCACCGCTGGCGCCTTGGAGCGAATTACTGTATAGATACCACCCACCTGGTTGCACACTTCCCAGGCAACTTCGAGCAACAGGGCCTTTGGAAAATTGGGTGAGGTTTTAGGACGAGACATAGTTATTACCAGAAAAGCTACAGCCTAATTGCCGGAGAACAAAGAAGTCTTCATGCATGAATATTCTCTTTTTTCACGGCACTCATAACAAGTCAATATGGCACAAAAGCAGCAAAAACATAGTGGTTTCACGTCAAAATTTCCTGAATTGGTCACAATTAAAACTTGGTGAGCGATTTGATTGACAGCGTGCCGGAGGGATTGAGATATGAACTTTGAAAAATTCACCATCAAATCGCAGGAAGCGCTGCAAAAATCAGCGTCCATTGCGTCTGGGTTTCAGCAACAGGCTATTGAGCCGGGACACCTGCTCAAGGCTATTCTGGAAACCGATGAAAACGTTGTCGATTTCCTGGTTAAGAAATCTGGCGTTAACAACAACCTATTGGTGACAAGGTTGGATGAGTTGCTGCAATCCTATCCCAAAGTGTCTGGTTCGCAGCCTTACCTCACATCGGCAGCCAATGCCGTGCTACAACAGGCCGAAAAAGAACTAAACGACTTCAAAGACGAGTATATTTCTATTGAACACCTGCTCCTGGCCTTACTGGCCGGCAAGGAAAAAACAGCTGTGCTGATGAAAGATGCCGGTTTTGCCCGGGCGTCACTCATCAAAGCGATTAAAGACCTGCGGGGCGGAAAGTCAGTCACGGATGCCAACGCTGAAGCCAAATACAAGTCACTGGAACGTTATTCCAAGAATCTTAATGACCTGGCCAAGCATGGGAAGATTGATCCAGTTATCGGCCGCGACGAAGAGATTCGACGCGTTCTTCAAATCCTGGCGAGACGCACCAAAAACAATCCGATCCTGCTGGGTGAACCTGGTGTAGGCAAGACGGCCATTGTTGAAGGTATGGCCCAACGCATCGTAAATGGCGACGTACCCGAAAACCTGAAGGGCAAAATCCTGGTATCCCTCGACATGGGACTGCTGGTGGCTGGCGCTAAATACAAAGGCGAATTTGAAGAGCGATTGAAGGCGGTGATCAAAGAAGTTACCGATTCCAACGGTCAGATCATTCTCTTTATTGATGAGATTCATACGTTGATCGGTGCCGGCGGTGGTGAGGGGGCCATGGATGCCGCCAATCTTCTGAAGCCAGCGCTGGCGCGCGGTGAATTGCATGCCATTGGTGCCACCACCCTGAAGGAGTATCAAAAATACATCGAGAAAGACAAGGCCCTGGAACGCCGGTTTCAGGCGGTGATGGTCGACGAGCCTACCGTGGAAGACTCCATCTCCATTTTGCGCGGGATCAAGGATAAGTATGAACTGCATCATGGTGTTCGCATCAAAGACGACGCCGTTATTGCTGCCGTAGAACTTTCACATCGCTATATCTCCGACAGGTTTCTGCCCGATAAAGCCATCGACCTGATGGATGAGGCCGCCTCAAAACTGCGCATTGAGATGAACTCGATGCCGGCTGAACTGGACGAACTGAATCGCAAGATCATGCAACTTGAAATCGAGCGGGAGGCGATACGTCGTGAAAAGGACAAAGAGAAAGAGGCCGGACTTAGTCGTGAGATTGCTGATCTCTCGGGTACACGCAACACGCTCAAAGCCAAATGGGAAAGTGAGAAATCTGTGGTCAATAATATTCAGAAAGAAAAAGAGGCCATCGACAAACTCAAGTTCGAAGCTGACCAGGCTGAAAAGGCCGGTGACTATGGCCGTGTGGCTGAAATCCGGTATGGCAAAATTACGGCCGCTGAGAAACGGGTAAAAGAACTGCAGGATGAAATGAAGGCCATGCAAGGCAACGGCACTTTGTTGAAAGAAGAAGTAGACAGTGAAGATATTGCCGAAGTGGTGGCCAAGTGGACGGGCATTCCCGTTTCCCGGATGCTGCAAAGTGAACGCGAGAAACTTCTCCACCTCGAAGACGAACTGAGTAAGCGTGTCGCCGGACAAGAGGAAGCCATCCGCGTATTATCTGACGCAGTGCGCCGGAGCCGTGCGGGACTTCAGGATCCCAAGCGTCCCATTGGTTCATTCATTTTCATGGGCACGACGGGTGTTGGTAAGACAGAATTATCGAAGGCCCTGGCGAGTTATCTCTTTGATGATGAAAACGCCATGGTGCGCATCGACATGAGTGAATATCAGGAGCGCCACAGTGTAAGTCGTCTTATCGGCGCGCCTCCAGGATATGTGGGTTACGATGAAGGCGGGCAACTTACCGAAGCCGTACGCCGCAAACCCTATAGTGTTATCCTGCTGGATGAAATCGAGAAGGCGCATCCGGATGTGTTCAACATTTTGTTGCAAGTACTGGATGATGGTCGCCTCACCGACAACAAGGGACGGGTGGCTAACTTCAAAAACACCATCATCATTATGACCACCAACATGGGTGCGCACCTGATCCAGGAGAATTTCGAAAAGATTACGGATGACAACTACTTCGAGGTGATCGAATCCACCAAGGACCAGGTTCTGGAGTTGCTCAGAAAGACTGTACGTCCGGAGTTTATCAACCGTATTGATGAAATTGTGATGTTTCGACCACTTAGCCGGGGTGACGTTCGCAAGATTGTGGCCATTCAGGTAGAGCAGATTGTGATGCGACTTCAGGAAAATGGCATTGCGTTGACCGTTACAACAAAGGCGATGGACCGACTTGGTAAACTCGGATTTGATCCCCAGTTTGGCGCACGGCCCCTAAAGCGTGTTATTCAACGGGAAATCCTGAATGAATTGTCAAAACAGATTCTGTCCGGTGCAGTAAACAAGGAGTCCGCGATTACTGTTGATATGAAAAACGATGTGGAGTTTATCTTTCACAACACCTCAAAGCCAGCTTCAGTCTAAACGCCTTCTTCGATGTGGAACACCCGCTTAAGGCGTTCCTGCCCCTTGCGGTCCATGAGCATCACGAGGTAATCGCCATTTTGAATGGCGATTCCGCCTTCCGGATTTTTCATCAGGTGGCGCTTGCCCTCGTTGATGCGCACCATGCCGATGAGGATGACGTTACACTGCTTCTTCAGATCGAAGAAGGCTTTTTCATAGGGCATTCCGATAAACGGGTTGCTGCCCGTCATCAAGAATTCCTTCATGTCATACTCATGATCCTCGTGGGCGTAGGCGATTATTTCCTCCGAGAAAATGGCGACATCAGGCTCATATATGTAGCTCGCCAGCAGTTTGGATGAAATTTCATTTTTGGAGATAGCGTAAGTTACGCCTGCATTCACGAAGGTATTCTTAAGGTTGCCGTTGTCGAGGGTTACGACGTAGTTGAGGTCTTTGAAGTGCTTCTTGATATTGATGATGTACACCAGTTTTTCGGTATCATCATTCAGATTAATAAAGACCACTGAAGCATCCCGGATTTTCGCCTTTTCCAGGAGGTCAAAATTATTGTAGTCGGAGTACAGGGTGTAGACGTTATCCCCCGGATAGAATTCCCGGATAATATCGATGCTTGACCGGTCTTTGGTGATGACGGCTACCTGTCGACCTGCAGCAGCGAGGTGGGTAATTACCGATTGGCCGAAATCATTCCATCCAATCATCACCACGTGGTTGACGAAATCGGTACCATTCAGGCCGAGTTCCTTCTGTTCTTTTAATGTGCTCATAAAATTTGCAATCTGACCGATGATAAAACCATAAACACCAAACGTGGAGAGGAGAAAAATAATCCCTACCATCCTGCCCCAATAGGTGACCGGAACGATGTCGCCATAACCTACTGAGGTAATGGTTGCCACAACATACCAGACGGCATCCTCGGGCTGATTGATCATGCTCCCTTTCTCACCCTTTTCAAGGTAAAGCAAGAGCATCATCAGCAGGCCGTAAATACCCAATACGGTGAGAACGGAGAGGATAACCTGCCGGTAGTTAGGGCGTTTCATGAATTCTGGTAGCGATAAAAGCCGAACTAAAAGAAATCCGGTGTAAATACAAAATGCTTAATTCCGGCGGCAGCTGTCCAGGGCGGCCGAAACCTTTGGAATGGTTATCATACCCCGTTCCTGCCCCCAGGTATTAAAGATATACGTGGTGATTTCAGCAATCTCCAATTCGGTAAGCAAAGGCACTCCGGGCATAGGTTGATGGTACATCGTGCCATTCACAACGATCTCTCCCCTGATCCCATATTTAATCAGGCAGATAATCTCCGCCTCCGGTCTCCCCAGGTAATCAGATCCAGCAATCGGCGGATAGATGCGGCCCAACCCCTTGCCGTCTTTGTGGTGGCAATTGCTACAGTTGTTCAGGTACAACTGCTCACCCTCAACAAAGTATTGCTGAAATTTGGGGTCACGGGTTTGGCAGGATAGCAACCCGATGAACACCACGCCTGCGATGGCTGTGTATCTCATTGGTTGATCTGCTTTTCCTGACGCAACCGCTTGATATCCGCAATCAGGCGATTAACGTCCTCTTCCTTGGTGCCATCATACTTTCCCCGAATCCTGCCTTGTTTATCAATCAGCAGAAATGCACCGCTATGAATAAAGCCGTCGGGTTCGGTCTTGTCTTCAAGTGCCGTAGCGTAATAACTCGTTTGGGCTATCTTATAAATAGAGTCTTTGACGCCTGTTACAAAATGCCACCGGTCGCTGGTGACATCCAACCGTGCTGCAAAATCATGAAGCAAAGCCACGGTGTCGAACTCAGGATCAATGCTGTGCGACAATAACAATACATCGGGCATTTCGCGGGTCGCCTCATACACCCGCAACATTTGTGTTTTCATGATGGGGCAGATCGTCCGGCAACTGGTGAAGAAAAAGTCAGCGACGTAAATCTTGTCTTTAAAGGTTGCATTGTTCACCAGGGCGCTGTCCTGATCCACAAACTGAAATGGGGCAATGGTATGGTAAATGGTATCTGTACCAGATACAGTGCGCTGCCCGAGAATCGGAAGTTGCTCGACGGGCTTGGTGCAGGCAACCATCACCAGACTGATGCTGATTGCTGCATAGACTATTTTATTCTTGTTTGATTTCATCTCCTTCATGTATCAATTCATGATCCAGGGGGATCACATTCTGCCCAAAATTAACCTTCCCATCAACCTTTCTATACTTAGATAATGTCGCCAGGGGTTCAGTTCCCATTGTTCCGGTATGCTGATCGATGGTGGTGAACACACATCGGCCGCAAGGCTTTACGCCGGCAAAACGGCTCTGTCCGATCCTGAACGTACGCCAGTTGTCTTCTTCGTAAGGTCTCCCGCCGGTGAATATCAGGTTGGGACGAAACCGGTTCATGGGTACAGGAACAGGCAACCGTTGATTAAGGTCATTCAGCGACTCCATACCTATCACCAATATTGGATAACCGTCTGCCAGACTCACCTGGTCATCCCCCACCGCATAGCGTGGATCCACGCGACGTGGGTTTTCTTCCGCAAAAGCTACCAACCGGCACGGAAATCCTGTATGCTTACTAAACCAGTTACTCCATTCAGTGCTCACTTCCTGCACACTTACCTGATCATCCCAAATAGAAGCTGTCATCACCGGTCCCCGGGGTACCTGATCATGCATCAAATCCATGGAACTTTTATTGTGCGTAACCCGGAAGCCGCCGTCCACCGGGCGAAGCTTGAAAGCTGACAACCCAGGATGGGTTCGTTGGGTCAGAAACTTTCCATTTTCATCCACCAACATCCAGCGCCGGTCCCAGGCAAGGCCTTTGGGCATTACGCGAGATGAAGCCAACCGTATCCCCCCCAGGGATTTTATGGGGTAAATCCAGATTTCGGCCAGAATGAGGGATGCCATGAACTTATTGGTGAGAATTTCCTGTTTGCACAAAGATCAGAATTAACTTTAGACCAGGAAACAAAGCCTCATGGGTAAAGAAACTGCACTCTGGTACTTTGAAAGTGTCGATTTATATGACGTGCTCTGCCCGCACAAAGTAAAGGTGATGGGAGAAAAGCACACGTTTCATCATTACAAAAAAGACGACTTCATCTTCTTTCCCAACGAACCAGCCTCTCATATCTATATGATTGCCGAGGGGCGCGTACGCATTGGACACTATCTGGATGATGGCAAAGAAGTAGTGAGCGCCATTTTAGGTTCTGGAGAAATCTTCGGCGAACTCGCCCTGGCGGGAGAGGAACGCAGGCGGGATTTTGCGCAGGCGATGGACAACAACACCATGGTGTGCCCATTAGGCATCGATGACCTGAAATCACTGATGTGGGAAAATAAAGAATTGAGTTTTAAGATGCTCAAGCTGGTGGGCCTGCGGTTGATTCGGTTGGAGCGCAAACTGGAACTTTTGGTATTCAAAGACGCCCGGACCCGGATTGTAGAGTTCCTAAAAGACACCGCATCGTGGAAGGGCAAGAAGGTAGGCTATGAAACATTGATTCCCACGAAACTGACCCACAAAGACATTGCATCGCTTACCGGCAACAGCCGTCAAACGGTGACCACCATTCTTAATGAAATGAAGGAACAAAACCTGATTACCTTCGACCGCCGCAGAATTCTGATCCGCGACCTGGAGAAACTGCAATAAGCGGGATTATCAATAAATCTGGTTATAATATTCGTCGGCCATCCGGCCTGAATCAAACTGGGTCAGCACGTCTTTCCAGCCTTGGCGCATGATCGCATACCACGCATCAGGATACTGATAGTATGTGGGGATTACTTCCCGCTCCAGCATTTCATAGAGTCGTTCGGCCTCTAGGCGATCCTGCTCTTCCAGTGCCAACGCCCTGTCGGCGGGCTCAATGGCGAAACAGTTCTTACCATGCTGGGCAAATTCAGGCACCCAACCATCAGGGATTGAGAGGTTGATGCTGCCATTCATGGCAGCTGTCATGCCAGAGGTTCCGGATGCTTCCCGATACAACTTGGGATTATTCAACCATACATCAGAGCCGCGCTTGAGCAATGCAGACAGATTGAGTTCGTAACCCGTGAGTATGGTACAGTTTTTCAATGCGCGCGTCTTCCAGTAGATGTCATTGAAAATCTGTGTCGAGGCGGTGTCTTCGGGATAAGGTTTACCGGCCCAGATGAATTGCACAGGATACTTCGCGTTGCTGGCGATACGCACAAAGCGCTCGAATTCGCGCATCAACAAATTGGCTCTCTTATAGCCCGCAAATCGTCGGGCCCAAATAATCGTGAGTACATTTTCATCAAAACGCTTGCCCGTCTGGTTGGCCACAACCTCAAACAGCGCCCGCTTCATTTCCTTCTTGCGCGCCGTTACTTGCGGACGAGAGTTTTGTTCGAAGGCCTGCTCGAGCTGGGCATCCTTCCAGTAGGTATGGTTCTGGGCGTTCGTAATTGCCTTGATCTCGCATATGTTTTGATAGCCCTTCCACATGTCGCGCGATACATCGCCATGCATCTGTGACACCCCATTCGCCACTTTGGCCATTCGCAGGGCGGCCAATGTATAGTTCAACACCTTGGAGTCCGGCTCAACCAACTGGTTGTATTGTTCCCGGTTGGTGCCGTCGAAGAAACTCATCACCTCAAGTGTGCTCACCTGGTGCTCTTCATTTCCGGCCGTTTCGGGTGTGTGGGTGGTAAAGCGCACCCGACGCTTCACTTCATTGAGGTCTTTGTATTTGTCCCACAGGTAGAAACACAGGGGAAGCGCGTGGCCTTCGTTGAGGTGGTAGACCTGGGTTTCCCGGTTAAGGATGTCCAATAACTTGGCACCGCCATATCCCAACAAACTGGACTGGGCAATACGGGCGCTCTCATGCGGATCGTATAACCGGTCGCTGATAGTCCGGGCCAGGTGATCGTTTTCCGGAATATTGGTGGTGAGCAAAAACAACGGTGCCGTGTTGAACACCTCAGGCCTGAGCAACATTACCTTGACCTGCACGGTGTGGTTGTGGATGGTTATGGGAAACTGAATGCCCGTCTCCGTCAGGAAGGAATAGTTCTTTTCGATGAAGCTCACCTTCATGGTGCCGTCCATGTTGCGCTCCTGGTCATAGTATCCGTACTTCCACAGGATACCTATGCCAATAAAGTTTTGCTTGAGTTCGTAGGCGCTCCGCATATGTGAGCCCGCAAGAAACCCAAGGCCACCGCTATAAATTTTAAGTGACTGATCAATGGCAAACTCCATGGAGAAATAGGCCACTGGCTTAGCATACTTGGTATCGAAGGTGTAGGGAAAAAGGGTGGAAAGGTCAACCATGCGTTCCATTGAGTGAAGTGAAAACAATGAGATAAACTACCAACTGGCGCGCAAAGTAAAATCTTTTTGATTAATAAACCGATCTCCTGGAACGGATAAAAATGGCTAAAAAGTGGAGTAGATGGTCTCCGTGAGACGGTTGATCATGATGTGGATAATTTTCTCATGCGGCACGGTGGCCAAGGTCGCTCCGACCGGAAGCGTTGCATCGATTCCCAGCAGGTTGATGGATGCGTCGTTGACCTTCACGACCTGGGCCAGATAGACAGAACCCTTCGTAACAAAAGCATGGATGCGCAAAACATCTCCCTTTTCCCCGATCCGGATGGCATACGGACTGCATTGTCCTTGGGCACCACTGGTCTTGAATTCTTTTCCGTTGAGGTCACGGATAACGGTATAGTTACCAGCCACCAGGAATCCATCGATGAGTCCGATCAGGTCGGTAATGGTGCCTGAAATTTCCACATTGCGCCTCCAGGCGACATCGCCGATGGCATTTATGGACAGCAAGGTAATGGGTTCACTAACGGCATAATCTTCCTGTTCAGCATTGCCTTTGAGCAGCAGCACAAAGGCGTTACTTTTTTCCACGTACAGCAATCGCCGCGGATAATTGCGCTCCTTTAGCTTGATTTTGAATTTTTCTTCACCCTTTTCGTTAAGGTATACTACGGTGTTGAGTGAAGCCGATTCAACCAATGGTGATGTCCGCAACAACACCATACAACCCTCCTGAGTAAGAACCGAAGGCCCGGGTTGGGTATGGGCATCGGGGACCTTGCTCAGACTATCGATCCGGATATCATAGGTTTTCATCCAGCCCGGTTTACCATCCGGATTGACATGTGCCACATAAGTTGCTTTTGTGTTTGCCTTCTTATCCGGCACATAGATTCCGATGAGATATACGCTGCCATCTGAATTCCTGCGCATTTGCAGGTTAATCGGATCACCTTTGATCAAGGCCTCCGGTGTTACAGTGCCCACCGCATAGGGGATAGTATACTTTCCAAATTTGACGACCTTCTCCGCTTCATACTTGTCTACCGTGGTGGCCATCGTCACCACCGCAGACTTAAGGCCTGCGGCGTAAGTGGCCAAGGTGGAGTTGATCATCGTTTTCTCGTCGGCGGCGAATTTTTTCAAGCCATCGGCGGTGCCATAATATTTCTCAAAAAACGCCTGGTGTTTTCTGATTTTAATTGGTTGTAGGCGGTTGCGCACCACGTCCAGCAGGGTATCCGCAGACCGGTTGGCATACAACAAGGTGCTGTACACTTCGGCATTCCGGAGTTGGTTGGCAGAATCCGGGACAAATGGACGAGCCTTTAACAACCAATCCTGTTTAAAATTCTTGTAATCCAGCAACGCCAGGACGAGGGATTGCTTATCAAAATTGTTCAGGGTGAACACCAATTGCTTATCCGGACGGACGGGCACCGGTGTCGGCCCCACCGGAGCCTCGAGGGCTTTTAGCGAGGCGTCGATTTTTTCCTCATTGACATTCAGCTTGCTGCGTAAGGCAGCGATGTCGCCATTCACATCTTTACGGATATTGTCTACCCAGCCGGCGTAGTCCCAAAGTTCGATGTTGTCAGTCAGGAAATTCATCCGGGTGATCAGACCGTCGAGCCGGAATGTGATGATGGGCCTGACGTGGTACTGCTGGTGGTGGTAGGCGATCGGGTACGTGGTGATGAGCTTGCCATACAAGTCCAGGTAATGCCGTGCCGAATCAAAGTCCAGTTTCAGTTGCTCAAGTTGTTTGTCAACTTTTTCGTCATACAGTAAATAGAGATCATCCAGACTGGCGTAGGTATCGTTCAGTTTGGCGAACGCTTTCACTGCTTTATCATAAAAATTAACGCTTCGCGTAAAGCTGGTGTAGATGGGCGGAAGTTTGTTAATGAATATCTGGGAAGAGTCATAGCCATTACCGATCTTCTTCAACACGACGGCCGCTTCAACAAAAGGTTTTCCCTTGGCGTCAACTGTTTTGTAGAGCGGCGCATAGTATTCGTTATTGCGGGATACTTCACGTTCATCCACCAACAACCGTGATTTCAGAAAGCGAAGTTTGGCTTGCTCTGCATTGGCCAGTGCAAACGCATATTGGGTAAGGGGGTCGGCCGTCTTATAATTCTGTTCATATACCAATGCCAGGCGGAAATTGGCGTTGGGATGCTCCAGGTCTTCTACCAAATATTCCTTTAAGGCATTGCGCAATTCAGGAGTGGTCATGCCGGCAAATCGCGGAAACAAGTCCTTATAACGCACCTTCTGGGCATGGGCGGCGGGCAGCAGCAGCGTGAGCATGAAGATCAAGAAGAGGTTCTTTTTCATATGCCCAGTATTTTAAGTTCAACCCGTCGATTTATAGCGCGGTTGGCTTCATTGTCATTGGGTACCTTGGCCTGAGACTCGCCATATCCTTTTGCAACAAAACGATCACCATTGATTTTATTTTGCAACAAATAGTCCATCACACTCCGCGCGCGCTTTTGAGACAAATTCAGATTGTAGTTATCAGATCCGATGTCATCCGTATGGGCAGCCACCTCCACCCGCAAGGATGGATTCTCATTCATTAGCTGTACAACGCGTTCAAGTTCCCGGAACGAAACATCTGTGAGCTTGTCACTGTTGGACTCAAAGTTGATATCGCGCAGGGCTAACTTGGCATCTACTTCGAGTTTGAGCAATTTCACTTCCACGGGTGGGGGTGCCGTGCCGGCCGTGAGGTCAATCACTGAAGAGCTAAAGGCATACCCTTGATCGCTGGTTACTTCCATTTCGTACCGGTCGCCAGCCCGCAGCGATACGACGGTATTGCCACCGACTTCGATTACCTCCTCGCGGCTCTTATTGCGCAGCACCACCTTCGATTTAACTTTGCTGTTGTTCATCACATCCGCCACATTGACCGGCACTTCAATTTTCTCTGGCTGCAACTCGATGTACTTTTCAAAGTTGCGGTAGATGACAAGTCCCTTCACATTAAATTCAATAATGGCACTCTTGAAGTGCAGCGCGCTAATAATGATTTCATACTCCTTCCCCACCGGCAAGTCAATGATCACGCGCCCATCCTTCGGATTGGTTTTGATATCGCTGATGAATGCCCCCTGTCCCTTTTCTTTCACTTTCACTTCTGCCAGCAGGGGCTCAAAGATTTCCTTATCAGAAATATTCAGCGCAAGCTGCACCGCCTTGAACAATTGAACCGATACATCCAGCTCCTGGTATTTCTTAACGCCCCGCAAATCAAGGGCATGGGTATACGATGAATAGTTGTCTTTCCTGAACTCCAGGCTAAAGCTCCGCCCTGCAGGCAATACGATCGTATAGCGCCCATCGACCGGGTTGTTGTCAACCTGCATGACCATCTCTGAGGTGAGCGCGTCAGTAACAATGATGTCGGCTGCGATGCCTTGCTTTGAATCACGATCAGTGACAAATCCCTGAACGATGTTGTTGCGGAATTGGCGTAGTGAAGGGGGAATCACCACTGAGTAGATATCCGCATTGTTATAGGTGTAATACATCAGATCGCCGGCTGCCGAAATACAGGGCAACTGGTCATCTTTCTCCGTATTCACATAATTGAGCGGAACCGGTGATGACCATTCTCCCAGGTCGTTGAGCACCGACTGGTACATGTCAAACCCACCCTTTCCGCCCAGGCGATTGGATGAGAAAATCAGCGTCTTACCATCCGCCATGATACGCGGTGCCTTCTCACACTCCTGATTGATGGGCCAGGGCAATCGTTCAGGTTTCCCCCACTTGCCGTCATTCCCCCTTACCGATTTATAGATACTCAGGCAAAAGGTTTGCTCTTTTCGAAGATTCTTGTCCTGCGGACCTTCGGTATTCTGCCTCACAAAATATAAGGTGCTTCCATCGGCGGATACAGATGGGAATGCTTCGTAGGCATTGGTATTGATCGGCGCACCAATCGGAACCGGGTCAGCCCATCCTGTTTTCAATCGCTGTGAGTAGAAGATATCATGATTGCCATCCTTGCCCACAGAACGAAAAAAGAAGAGGGTGTTTCCATCGAAGCTCAGGCTGGGGCCGCCAAACAAATCCATTGAATCGGCTGGCGGAATGATTTTGTCGAGGTACAATGGTTTTCCCCACTTCCCTGCCTCCAGTTTGGCTTCATACAACGCATAGTTTTTTCCTTTTTCATTGCGTTGAAAGATGACGGTCTTGCCATCAGCCTGAATAGTGGGCGCATATTCTATTAGTTCAGGTTCGCTGATAGCCGGCTTTTTGGTGTTGTTGTAGTACGCCATGGAGTCAAATGGCGCAGGCGTCGTTACGGGTGGCTGTGTCTGCGCCAACAGCAATCGACTGGTTAGCAGGAAAAAGCATAAAAGGCGTATTGCCATCATAATCCGATCAGAACAAAAGCTCCCCAAAAATAAGGTGCGTCATACTTTTCTTTCATCGCCAACTGCGCATTCCGGAATGCTTCATTGCGTTCCTGTCCGCCCAGCCAAAAGGTATAAAATGAATTCATCAACTCCTGCGTGGCGACGTCATCTACCTGCCACAAACTCATCAGTACGGAATTGGCGCCCGCCACCAGAAAGGATCGCTGAAGACCATAAACCCCTTCGCCATTCCTGATTTCACCCAAACCAGTCTCACACGCCGAAAGCACGACAAGGTCTGTTTTTTCCAGGTTCAGGTTCATGGCCTCATAGGCCGTTAACACGCCATCCTCTTCACTTTGACGGGATGAGCGATCAACACCGGCTCCGGCCAACAATACTCCCGAACGAAATAGTGGATTGCTTTGCAGTTCATTTTCTTCGCCTTCTTTCTGATCCACATCCGACAAGAAGAAACCATGTGTTGCAATATGGATCACCTCTGCTCCATCCACGCGCTTCATATTCTCCTCAGTGGCCTCCATCTTCTTAAAGAGATGAGGTTCCCAACTATTGGCCTGAAGAATTTTTCCTATCTCGTCAATTTCCCTTTCTGTGGCGGGCAATACCGGTATATCTCCTTCTTCAAATCCATACGCATGCGCGCGCTTGGTCACGGCTTCGGTTCGATTGGGCAGATCGAGGTTGAAGTCAGCAAATCCAAATACGGCTGCACGCTTGGTGTAAGACACCGCACGACGGTCTTCGGCCAATTCCCGCGTGTTGCTCAACAGGCGAATGGTGTAGTCATCGATTACCCACCGGTGGGTGGAAGCGTTAAAGAGCGAATTGAAATTGACTTTATTGAAAACACCATCACAGCTCAGGTACAGCGTCTTGGTACCGGCAATCCGTTCGTTAAGCGGTTGCCAGAAGTGGACATATGAATTGGTGTCGCGGAGGTGGAACTTGATGGTGTTGCGATGAAATTTGAACAAACGAGATTCCAACCTATTGCCTTTGGGCCAGATCAGGAAATCGGGAGCCTGGTCACCCCCCTTAAGAACCAATCCGAGATAGTACACGGAGTCGGTAGTATATTTTTTCTTCACCCGGAGAATTTCAACACAGGCTTCACCGGGTTGGAGGCTCCTGACTACTTCACTCCAATGAATTTCTGCCTTGTCGAAGCCGGACTTGAACGCATCTGATTTTTGTGAGAGGGTTTTCTCCAGATCATTGGCCCGGGTTTCAAGCGCTGGCAGATCGACCGACAGCCGGTCGCGCTCCTCGCGGGTATAGTTGTAAACGCGCACCAACTCTTCTTTCAGGGCAAGCCATTCGGCGAATCCCTGTTTCAATTCCGGGTCGCCACTTGCCAGAATCCGTGAACGAACTTTATTGCTGGCGTTGAGCAGGATGGCTTTGGTGGAAAGTTGCAGGTCATACAACCGGATCAACATGTCTGATTTCTTTTCCGGAAAGGCAGTGAGGTACTGCACGCAAAAATCCTGGTAGGCGTCAAACACGGGTTTGATCTTGGCATAAAAAGCTCCTTTTTCCTTTTCGCTTAACGCTGGAAAAAAGGTCTTCACCTGCTTCTGATAATCGGCCACCACGGGTTCATAATAGGTTCTGGCTTTTTCCCATTGCCCTTGTGCATGATAGACACCGGCCAATCCAAACAGTGAACGTGCGTAGTCCGGATGATTCTCGCCCAGTACCTTCTTGCGTAATTCAACGCTCTCTACCCAGGTTTTTTCAGCCTGCACAAAATCATTCTTGTCCTGATACAATGCGGCCAGGTTAGCAAGGGTGGTCGCATACGATGGGTGGCTGCTTCCGAGTGTGCGGCGTGTAAGCTCCAGAGCCTGGTTCAGGGTTTTCTCTGCTTCATCACGCTGACCAAGTTTCTGATACAGCGTCGCCATGTTTTGAAGGAGGATGGCAAACTGGGGATTGTTCTCTCCGGACACCTTGCGGTCAATATCAATCGCCTGGCGCAGCAAGGGCTCTGCTTTCTGCAATTCACCTTCCAATTGATACAAGGCTGCCAGGTTTTGCGTGGCCGTGGAGTATTCCGCATTCCAAACACCGTAGCGCTTTTCAAACAAGGTCCTGGCTTCCGTGAGCAAAGACCCGGCGTCACTGTAATTGCCAAGGGTTTGGTAAAGCAAAGCAAGCGCATTCAACGAAGTGGCATACAATGCACTTTCTTCACCCGCAGTACGTTTCAGGATGTCGCGTCCATTTTTCAGGTATGGCTCAGCCGCCGTGTAATCACCCGTCACCTGCAGGTAGCGCCCCATACTCATCAAGCCCTGCGCATAAACAATAGAGTTTTCACCACGGGTGTTCTTATAGATAGTCAGTGCTGAATCCAGCTCAGCCTTTACCGGTGAATTGTCGCCCAACCGCATCCGTAACAAGGCGATGTTCTCCAGGGCCTGCCCATAATGGAGGCTGCTTCTGCCATGCAAGCTGCGGGTGGTAGCAACTACCCTGGACATCATCTCGCGGGAAGCAGCCAACTTGCCCTGCGCTTGCAGTGAAGCCGCCAGGCTGTTGAGAATCGTGAGGTAGTAGTTGTCATACTGACCCGGAACAGCATAGTGCATAGTTACCATGTTGCCATAAATCGAATCGGCTTTGGCGTATTGGCCAAGACGAATGGCCAGTGCTGCTTCACCCAGCTCTGCCATAAACAACTGTCGCGTTGGCGGCGATAACAACTTTTTGCTGATCTCGTTGATTTGAACATACACCTGTGTTGCTTCATCGGTGCGGCCGGCCCGTGTAAGTGCCACCCCCAATTTGTTGAGTACTGCCAGATATGCCTGGTCGTACAGACCAAAGAGCCGCTCGGCCTTGGTGCGCGCATCCTGGAGTTTGGATAGGGCTTGTTCCTGATCCCCTTTGTCGGAGTACATCACGCCCAGGTTTTGCAGAATCGTTACCTGCTGCAACAGTGCCTCCTTTTCGTCGCTTTGGAAATAGGTAAGTGCCTCGAGGTACAAAACCTCTGACTTTGGGTATTCACCCTGTGCCTGATAGATGGCTGCCGTATTGGTTAATGATAATGCGTATGTGGTCTTTGCTTCTGGTGTCTCCTTCAGAATCGCCAACAACTGCTCAGCTTCAGTAAACTTTCCCTCTTTCTGAAAATTGCTGACCCGTGCCGATATAATCTGAAAGTAATCATTATCCTTGCTTTGCGCCTTTTCATAAATCTCCTGCGCCTTCCGGTACGTTTCTTCCGCCGCAGCGTGTTGATTGGATTGCTGATAGGCTTGTCCTAATCCCATCAACACCAAAGCATAATTGGCACTCTCCTGCAACCCAGCTTTTTGGTACAAGTCCCGTGTGCTGATGAATGAGGTTATTGCAGCCTCTGACTTACCCGCGTCCATCTGCAACAATCCATAGTAATAGTAGGCCTCCAGCCTGTCATCGAGGTCAACTTTCTCGTTGTCAAGGGCAGAAAGAATTTTATTATAGATGTTAGCCGCGCCTGGCAAGTCGCTATGCAAATAATAATTGATGGCCAGGTTAATGGCCACATCTGTCAGGCGGGGATCGTCTGCCGGATAGAATTCACTAAAAATCTTTTCAACCCGCTGCAATACATCGATTGCGTGGGCATGGCTGCCCAACTGCCGGAAGAACAGGGCCTGATTCAACAGGGCCGTGGCGTAGGTGGTGTCTTTCTTTATCTCACGGATGGCCAATTCCTTTTCAATAAAGTTCAGGCCTTCATTATATCGGCCATCGGCATAACAGATGTTGGATAACAGGCGAAGGATGGCGGCCATGTTGGCATTCGCCTCGCCTCCACCCGCCCGATATTGGTTGAGGGCGGTCTCTGACAAGCGAAAAGCTTCCTGAAACTCTCCCGATTGATAAGCGGCTGCCCCCTGGGTATAATTTTCTTTCCATTCCTGTGCATGCACAGAAATAGCGAATAGCACTCCGCTTAGAACACAGATAATCCGCAATTGCATAGCCTCGGGTGGATCGTTAGTGCCCGGTTCCGCTTACCTGGCACAAACAGACTGCCAAAATAGAACCAATGGGGCGGTTCAAGCAAACCATCCGACTAAATGAGTTATAAATAGCACAAAAGGAGTATTTATATCGGTGGTAATTGCACCAATATCACTGAACTAATAATGCCGGAGTGTTATGGCCAGCGTTACGTCCGTGGCTTCGACATCAAATCTGGCAGACTGAAAGGTAGGCGGTCCAAAGAAACCCATCACGTTGCGGGAAAATCCAAATCCTTCCTGTGGAATGCCCAGGACGTTGCTGTCGAGAATATTATTCTGGTTGCGATCGTGAAAAACGGAAATGGCGTAGGCTCCCGGAGCCACACCCGTAATGATTGTCTCAACCTTGTCGCCAGTAGGCTGCAGTCTGACTATGCGAAAGGGTTTCTTAAGAAAGGACTGCTGACTGTCGAAGATGGCTATTACCAACTCCCCTTCATGGTGCCGGATTTTTGAAATCTCAACACGGATGTCCTGCGCCATGGCTGGCGAAGCAAAGGAGCTGACCATGATCCATATCCACCTCATATCCCAAAATTAAGCCGTTCTCCGATGTATTCAGGATGAAACCCTGTTTTGGCCTGACATTTCTTATTTTTATTATTCATTAAAACCATGCCTATGGCTTCGATCACCCTTTCGATCAATGAGAAGAAATTTACGGTTGACGCCGACCCGAAAATGCCCCTACTCTGGGCTATCCGCGATCTTGTGGGGCTCACCGGAACAAAATATGGATGTGGTGTTGCGCAGTGCGGCGCCTGCACCGTGCACCTCGATGGTGTTCCGGTTCGGTCCTGTTCCGTACCGGTATCGGCAGTAGCCGGCAAAAAGATCACTACCATTGAAGGTCTTTCACAGGACACCTCGCATCCGGTGCAGCAAGCCTGGATTCAGGAACAGGTACCGCAATGTGGCTATTGCCAGAGCGGTCAAATCATGGCAGCCACTGCATTGCTTAAGCGAATCCCCAACCCTACGGATCAGGATATTGATACCGCCATGCAAGGATTGATCTGCCGGTGCGGAACCTATCCCCGTATTCGCAAGGCGATCAAGACGGCATCCGCCATTATGGCCAAATCAACATCTAAATAAGCGCAACCATGGAAACGACTAACACCCATATTTCACGCCGGAACTTTATCAAGGTATCCGGAATGACCGGTGCGGCTCTTACGCTTGGTATCTCCTGGTTGAATGAAGCACAGGCTGGAGATGCAATTACTGCATTAACGCCGGAGACACAGTCCATCGATCTCAACGCCTGGATCAGCATTGACACCACGGGCAAGGTGACCATCACCAATCACCGGGCAGAAATGGGACAAGGTTCATTTCAGTCTGTTCCGCAAATCATTGCCGAAGAACTGGAAGTGAACATGGATCAAATCAACATCATCTTTGCGCAAGGCAATGGCAGGAAATATGGAAGTCAGGTAACGGGAGGCAGTTCTACCATTCGTGGTTCCTATCAAAAGCTCCTGAAGTTAAGCGCCACTGCCCGCGAGATGCTTAAAGAAGCAGCCGCGCGGAAATGGGGCGTGAGCCGCTCTTTGTGTAAAGCTGAAAATGGATTCATCATCCATACGGGCAATGGACAGAAACTCAGTTATGGCGAACTGGTCGTTGAGGCATCGAAATTAGAGGTGCCCACAGACGTTGCACTCAAGGACCCGAAGTCATACAAGATATTGCGCAAGCCGCTCCCCCGCAAAGACACACCCGATAAGACCAATGGCAAGGCCATCTTCGGACTCGACAAGCGGTTACCCGGCATGTTATATGCCGTGATCGAACGCAGCCCGCGCTTTCGCGGAAAAGTGAAAAGCATTGATGATACCGCCGCCCTGAAAGTACCCGGTGTGAAGCAGGTATTAAAAGTAAGTCGCGATGTGTTTGGGGATATGCTGGAGGGTGTAGCCGTAGTAGCAACCACCACCTGGGCTGCCATGCAGGGTCGCAATGCATTGAAAGTAACGTGGGATGATAGTGGCTTTGAATATCACAACACCGAGTTGCTCTACAACAAAATGCGTGAAGATGTCAAGGGCGACATGAATTCCTTCCGTACCAAGGGGAATGCATCGGGTATATTCAACAAGGCTTCTAAGAAAGTCGAAGCAGTATATGAGACGCCGTACGAATCTCATTCGTGCATGGAGCCACTCAATTGCATCGCCAACGTAACGGATGATGCCTGCGAAATCTGGGGTCCGATTCAGGGACCCGATTGGATTCAGGGAAGTCTGGCCCAACACCTGAAACTCCCGATGGAAAAAGTGGTGGTGAACATGACTTTCCTCGGCGGTGGATTTGGTCGCAAGGCCTTCACCGACTATCCCTACGAAGCTGCCATGATCTCGAAAGCCATCAAAGCACCTGTGATGGTGGTGTGGACCCGCGAAGACGACATGACAGCTGGTCCGTTCCGTCCGGGTATGGTATATCAATGCAAAGGCAGTGTATCCGACTCCGGGCGGATATCTTCTTTTGAAACAAAAATCGCCGGGCAGAATATGGGCTTGCAGGGACCTGGCAACGATGATAAATCCAGCTACAACGAATCAGATACAGAAGGATTTCTTGAACCTTACTTTGAATCTATTCCGCATTACAGTTTTGGCGATAAGCCATTGGACTCTCCTATTCCGGTGATGTGGTGGCGATCGGTGTATGCCTCTACCAACGGATTCGCCTTCGAGAGTTTTCTGGATGAGATGGCCCTGGCGGCCGGCAAAGATCCCCTGGACTTCCGTCGTCAGCACCTGGGAAATCCCCGCTATCAGGAATTAATCAATAAGCTCGAAGCCGTTAGCGGCTGGAAAAAGCGCGGCAAAAACGAGGGGTATGGTGTTGCCATCACCGAATGCTTCAGCAGTATTGTGGGCGAAGTGGTGAAAGTTTCCAAAAAGGCCGACGGCAAGGTGAAGATCGACAAGGTATGGGCGGTGATGGACTGTGGTTGGTATGTTAACCCCGACATCATTCGCGCACAGGTAGAAGGCAGTATTATCATGGCCCTGGGGGCAGCCACCAAACACGGCACTCATTTTGCAGATGGAAAAGCCGTGGAGAAGAATTTCAATACCTATCGCATGCCCCGCATCAATGACACGCCGGAAATTGAAATTCATGTGATGGACAACGAAGAAAAGGCCGGAGGTGTGGGTGAGCCGGGATTACCTCCCTTTACACCTGCATTGACAAACGCCATTTTCGATCTCACGGGCAAGCGTATTCGGGTACTGCCGTTTTCTCTTGAAGAAGTTTAGTATTGAATGATTGTTAATAAAACTATGAAGAAAATCTTTTTATCCGGATCCATTGGATTGATTGTGCTGATGTTGTCGTCTGCCTGGCAGAAAGGTCCGGCTGTGGATTTGAAAGCCAGCATCGAGCGCGGCAAGAACAATTATGTCATCTATTGTATGTCATGCCATATGGAGCAGGGTGAAGGACTTGAGGGCGTATATCCCCCGTTGGCCAAGTCCGACTATTTGATGGCGGACAAGAAACGTTCCATTGTCCAAACCATCAAAGGGGTGACTGGTGAAATAAAAGTGAATGGCAAAGTGTACAATGGTGAGATGAGCGGTTTTGATCTCAGCGATGAGGAGATCAGCGATATGCTGAACTACATACGCAATTCATTTGGCAACAAAGGCGGTGTCGTCACGCCAGCCGAAGTCAAAGCAGCCCGCAAGTAGCCGGCCATGTCAGTCGCCATCCTCCTGTTGGCTGCCGGTGGCTCCACCCGGATGGGCACTTCAAAACAATTGCTGGATATCGGAGGCGTTCCGCTGCTGGTGCGCTCAACTCAAATTGCGCTAGATTGCGGTGCATCTTCTGTTGTGGTGGTATTGGGGGCACAAGCTGAAGTACATCAACAGGCTGTAGCCGGGCTAGCTGCCGAGGTAATCGTTCATCGTCAGTGGAAAAATGGTATGGGAAGCTCGCTGAAGGCGGGGCTTACTTACTTGTTGCGTCGGCAGGATAAGCCGGAGGCGGTCATGGTACTGGTTTGTGATCAGCCCAGATTGACGGCACAGCATCTTCGTGCATTAATAACAACCTATAGAAATACAAAAAAGTCCATCGTTGCCTCCCACTATGGGGGTACGGATGGAGTTCCGGCATTGTTTGACCAGTCGCTTTTTCCTGAACTGCTCATGTTACCTGATGAACAAGGTGCACGTAAGGTAATTGCAGTGCATGAAGAAAGCGTGGTGAGGGTTTCTTTTCCGGAGGGGGCGATTGATCTGGATACGCCGGAGGATTATAGGAAGTATAAGATATAGGGCACCTTCGGTGCGAATGCATTTTCACTGCGGAGGCGCTAAGGCGCGGAGAAATACAAAATTCATTCTGTCACTTGTCCAAATACGAAGCACCTGCGGTGCGAATGCATTTTTGCCGCAGAGGCGCTAAGGCGCGGAGAAATACAAAATTCATGCTGTGACTAGTCCAAAGACGCGAGGACACCGCAGTGCAGATACACGCGAATACACTTTTCGTATTTTGGTTAGCGTTTGTGCATTAATCCCGAAGGGGTGAAATATCAATAGACCAAATAGTCAACAATAGTAGCGACAACCCCAGAGGGGTGGCACATTATCGTAATAAGCAGCACCTTCGGTGCGAGTGAATTTTCGCCGCAGAGGCGCCAGGGCTTAGCGAATTCTGCGTCTCCTTCGCGACCTTCGCGGGAACCAATGATCAATCCGGCCGATTGAGTTCGTCGATGAGGAGCTTCAACTCCGTCAGGCACTTGCCGTAGGAAATCCTATACATCCATCGCGTGAGGTAAAAGCAAAGTGGTGTAAGTACGGCCAGTGTTATCGCCAAGATCACATAAATCGATTTATGCTCCAGGAACCCGCCAAAGTCATTGGTGCCATGAGAACCGCCGAGGAAGAATCCGGCTGCTCCTGCCACCGGATAGATGTACAATGCGACTCGTTCCTGAAAACGAATATTGTCTGAGATAAACGTATGCGTATGCTGCAGGACTTCACGAAGACTTCGCTCGACCGGAAGCGGAGTCTGTATCCGGCTAAACATGGAGATGTTGATAACAAAGAAGAAGATATAAGCGACAATGACCAGTGCCATCAGGCTTTTGACCAAAACCTCATGAGTCTGGAAGAAAATGAAAACAAAAGCTGCCAGGAACACGACCGCAAATATGGATGTAGTCAGATACGCTTCCTTCAGCTTTTGCACCGGGTGCTTTGATTTGTTACCCGGAGATGCAGCGCCCAGCACCGGCTTCTCCAGCTTTTCAGTCTCCAGTTTTTTCCAAACATCCAGCAGGTCCATAGTCAGTATGCTTTCAGTTTTTTCATAATTCCTTCCTTGATGCGGTGCAGTTTCACCGCCACGTTGTTTTTGGTCAATCCGGAGATGTCTGCGATCTCTTCGTTTTCATAACCATCGAGGTGAAGCGTAATGATCATGCGGTCGATTTCGTTCAATTCGCGTATGGCCATATATAATGCCTCCGTCTCATCCGTGTTTTTACCTGGTGCGGTTGGCTGCAAGGCGGCCAGGTCTTCGTGCGGGACCACGAGCGGTGGCCGGCGTTTGAACGTTAGCACAGTATTCAACCCGACGCGATACAGCCAAGTAGAAAATTTAGACTCCCCTTTGAACGACGGGAACGACCGCCAGGCCTGAAACAGGATCTCCTGATACAGATCGCGTTCATCTTCCTCATGGCGCACATAGAGGCGGATCACCTTATAGATGATACCCCGATGTTGATCGATGAGTTCGGTGAATTCCCGTTCCGTGGCCATGCTCAGGGTTAACCCCCCAGACTGTGAATTGTTTTATTTTTCAATCCC
>DAOMGC010000029.1:0-43419 GCA_035430125.1 Cyclobacteriaceae bacterium
TTTCAATTAATTCCTGACAAAGGCGGTCCAGGGTGACGGTAAGAATATCCGAATCTAGGATGAGTTTCTTCTGCATTGCCAAGGCTGGACAAATATAAGGGTTATTTGCTGTGGCCCGGCTGGCCTTCCTATATCAATTTGCGCGGCTATTTTACCTGCACTTTGTTAATGTAATATACCCTTCGTGTTGGTTCCTGGGTATTGGTCGTGTTACGGATAGTTTGAAATCCCCATAAATAAAAAGAATTGCCGTACCAATGTCGGAGTGAGCCTTCTGATTCATTCTCATTCCGGAGAATGTCCTGCGGGCTCATCAACCGAATAGGAGTGGTGTGAATAGTCGGTTTTTCTCCTTCTTCTCCGGCCTCCTCGCTGTGAACGATGGAAGATTCTTTTTTGTACATAAGCACAACGCTGTCGCGAATCAGGGCGAAATCAGACACCTGATCGATGCTGGGTTGGCGAATATCTTCCAGTTTCAGACTGGCGTCTTTGGTAATCACGGCCTGATCATTTAGCTCAAGAACCACAGTCTGGACCATACGCACATCCGAATGCCTGCTGCCTGAATAATAGGGCTCATTGTAAAACGGACTATAGGCCCGGTTTACCGGATACGAATACATAGAATACGGATTATTGAAAGCATACGGATTCATCGTAGCATATGGTGAAGAATAGGGACTGACATGATTTGAAGCAAAGTACTGCTCGGCCATCACATAAAAACCATGGTGGCGCTCTTCAATGCGATAGGGGATCAGGTAAGTGCGGTAGTCTGGCGCCCTTCCCTGCGAACGCAAGAGTTGGGCCTTTGTTTTTATGCGCTGCTGCTTGCGGGGCTTTAAGGGATCCAAGAAGTGATTCAAGGCTGCAAAATCAGTATAATGAACTATCTGTTCCTGAAAAGGGTCAACCACCAGGGAGAAGACACCAAGGGCCTGCTTGCTTCCTTGTTCCCCATAAGTGCCTACGACAATCATTTCGTCCCGAACGAGGGTACTGGTGACGCCGGTCAGGATTGCATATCGGTTGTCTATAACAATCTCATCATCCACCAGGGGATTGCCATCCGGATCATAAGTCCTGATGACCAGTTTTTTTTCGTCTCGTTTGGACCGGTCATACAGCGCTACATTGAAACTGTGATTTTGATTGACCCTGACGTCGAGTAAACTCATGTCCTTCATAAAAAGCCCCGGGAGAACTTTGGGCTTATCACTGGCCGGATCAAACAGGAGGATGACTGGCTCATTCACGACATAACCACCAAAGATGGCTGTGCTACCCGCCACCGTAAAATGGGTCATCCGGAAGGTCAATTCAAAGCGGATGTTATGATGGGTATACGACTGACTGACAAAATCTGCAATGACCAGTTGAAAATTGTGGGTGACATTTGACCCTTCCCGGTACAAGAGGTACACATGATGAGAAGTGTATTCAAACCCAACCAGTTCAAGCCGGTTATCAAGGTCAATTTCTTTGGTCCATCTTTCGGTCAGCAGGGTATCCAGAAATTGCAACTGCCATTTTCTTTTGCCCTTATCAAACTTGTTGAGTTGGTGGACCAGCACCAGCCCTTCCTCGCGAAGTGGAATCAGGTGTACCCCGTTGTCAGTAAACTTACTATCCAATTCAAACCGACCAGGCTGACTGATTTGACCTGACCCGCTGAAGTTTGACAACAGCAAGAAGAATAATGCTAAGATCCGGTTCAAGACTTGCTGAGTGTCACGATATAGTCAAATTCTTCTGGACTTACCGGCTGCACCGACAAACGCGCAGCCTTTACAAGCACCATGGCTTTCAGTTTCTTGTCCTGCTTGATCAACGACAAAGGAACAGGGTTCTTGAGCGCCTTAACAGGAATGAGGTCCACCGCAGTCCAGGCCGCATCCTTTGGCTCAGGGTAACCGGACTTGCTCACCTGAGCGATCCCCACGACCGCCTTTTCGTCACCGGTATGATAGATAAATGCCTGATCGCCTAACTCCATCGCCTGCAGGTTCTTGCGTGCCTGAAAATTCCGCACGCCATCCCACACGGCCTTTTTATCTTTTACCAGATCTCCCCAGGAAAAGGTGTCGGGTTCTGTCTTTAATAACCAGTATTTCATATCGCATGAATTTAGTCACTAAAGTTAGAAAATGTATCCGCGTCAATGCCCGCTCATGCAAAATTCACCCACAGCGGATGAGGCTCCGGGCAAATCAATCGATTTAATACCTTTGTCACCGATCATGAAAATTCTCGTCCTTCGGTTTTCATCCATTGGTGACATCGTTTTAACAACTCCGGTAGTTCGTACGATAAAGTCCCAGATCGACCAGGTGGAACTTCACTATGCCACCAAGGTGCAATATCAATCGCTGCTGGAAGCGAACCCGTACATCGACAAGCTTCAGCTTTTGGGAGATTCGTGGTCGGAATTCATAAATATTTTAAAGCAGGAGCGCTATGATTATGTCATCGACCTGCACCATAACCTCCGGACACTACGCCTCAAGCGATCTCTCGGTGTGCGTTCCTACAGTTTTCGGAAACTTAACTGGGAAAAATGGTTGATGGTAAACCTGAAAATCAACAAACTTCCCAACATTCATATTGTAGACCGATACATGGAAACTGTGCTTCCACTGGGTGTGAAGATGGATGCGTTGGGGTTGGATTATTTTATTCCAGAGAAGGACGTGGTACCGGTGGGATGGCTTCCTGAGCCGTTCCGGGCATCTTACGTGGTATATGCTATTGGTGCCCAGCATGAGACGAAGAAACTCCCGCTCAGGCGAATGATCGAATTGTGTGACCGGATCAACCGCCCGGTAGTGTTGCTGGGCGGTCAGGAAGACAGGGAAAACGGAGAAGCGATTGCTGCTTTTTTTGACCGCAGTAGCGATGGCGCGGAGGTTACACTGAAGGAACTGAACAAACGGACCCGCATTTTCAACGCGTGCGGCAAATTCAACATCAATCAGTCAGCGAGCCTCGTTAAAGGCGCTGATTTTGTCTTTTCCCACGATACCGGCCTGATGCATATTGCTGCTGCTTTTAAGAAGGAGGTTTTTAGTATTTGGGGCAATACGATTCCGGACTTTGGGATGTATCCATTCAGGACCCGATTTACCGTGCTGGAGAACAGTCGCTTGGGATGCAGGCCCTGCTCTAAAATTGGCTTCAAAAAGTGCCCAAAAGGGCATTTTAGGTGCATGAATGATCAAAACCTTGATTTTTACCTCCCGTACAAAGGATAAGGGGGTTTCCTGCTGCTGCTTTTCAACATTAACACCAGGCAAATTGGCCCAGCAGGCCCCTAAATTGAGTTTCTGACGAATGAATTGCGTAATTTTACTTTTTGATGCCGCAAAATTATGAGTGACAGATTTTACCTACCCCAACCCCGCAAAAATACCCTTGATTTGAAGATAGTGTGTTCACTGTTTTTGGTGTTTTTGTTCCTCCTGTCGTACCCGGCATCTGCCCTTACTTATTATTCGAGAAATAATGGAGGATCATGGGGGACGGCATCGACCTGGTCTACCGACGCCGTTCTTCAATGTGCCGGTGCAGCTGCCGCCTCGGCACCTGGTGCTGCAGATGATGTCGTGATTTGTAATGGATTTACAGTCGTTTTTAATTCAGCGGCTACGACCTCTATCAACAACCTGACTATCCTGACCGGGGGCGTACTGACTTTGGGTGTCAGCGGCGGTGTCAATATTCAACTGAATTCGCTTCAAATGGACGGGACCGTAAATGGAAACGGATCTGCTGACTTGCGAATGGGCCTGACTGCAGGAAAAACCTTAAGTGGAACCGGGTTCTTCAGCAACACAAACGCCAATTCACAATTACGCCTGCTGAGCAATGTCACCGTGCTGGCCGGCACAGATCTGAAATGGAACACCAACAACGTCCTCAATCTGAATGGATTTACCCTGACCAACAATGGGAAAATCCAAATCCTGAATCCTGCATCTATTTCGAATAATACATCGACATTTATCAATGCCGCCAATGCGTACCTCGTTTATACCCGCCAGGCCAGGTTCCCCAATACGGTAATTCTGAATGCTGCTGCGAGTGGCAATACAGTAGAATATGGTGCGGGGGGTGCTACTACCCGGACCATGGCATCTGCGGCCGGCTCAGGTAACTATTTTAATTTGTTGTTTAGTGGTTCTGCCCCTCAGCAGATGGGTACCACCACAACCAATATAGCAGGGAACATTACCATCAACAGTGGTGCCACGGTCAGTGCCAATACCGGAACCAGAAACATAAATGTAGCGGGCAACTGGGTTGACAACCTGGGAGGTTCCTTCCTGCCGCAAACCAGCACTGTAACATTCAATGCAACAGCTGCCAACCAGACCATCTCTTCTCCAGCGGGTGGTGAGACTTTCTATGACCTCACAATCAACAATACCAATACCAACGGCACGGTCACTGCCAACGGTGGAATCCAGATTACGAATGCCCGCACGCTGAGAATTACCGCAGGTATTCTCGACATGCAGTCTAATACCCTTACCCAGATATCGGGTTCAGGCAATTTTACGGCAACGGGTGGCGAACTCCGTATGGCAAAGTTGGGCGTCACCTTACCTGAGTTGACAGGCACGTACAATGTTACCGGAGGAACGATCACTTTCAATGGCACGGGTGCCCAGACCATCCGAAGCCTGAATGCTGCCCCTGCCAACTATAACAACATCACACTAAGCGGCGTTGGCACAAAAACCCTCGCTGGAAATATTACGGTGCGCGGGAATTGGACAAACACGGGTTCCACGTTGGCCGGAGCCTTTACAGTATCATTTACGGGTACAGGTACTCAAACCATTACCAACACGGCCGGCGAAAATTTTAACAGTGTTACGGTAAACACCACAGGTCCGTTGACCTTTGCCGCCGCCACGGATGTCACGATTACCAATACGTTAACCATGACTACCGGCAATATTAACCTGAATGGTAGAACGCTTCAGTTGGGGAATGGTGCAGGGGCAACGCTGACCAGGGCTGCCGGCATTTGCTACGGCGGAGCATTCAAAAGGTACTTCCCGGTGGCCGCGATCAGCAGTACCGTGGCCCCCCTGTACGGCTTGTTCCCGGTTGGGTCAAATATCAACTACCGTCCGGTAGAGATTAACTCAACTGTGAACCCCACAGGTGCCGGTTATGTGAGCGTTACCCACAACGATTTCAATACAGCACCCGATGTATCCTATACTGACAATGAAGGTGCTGCCATTGTTCGCGTTACCGACATGAATGATGCCATCACGACCTCCGGATTAGCCGGCGGCACGTATTCGCTTCGGGTCACCTTCAATGCGCTGTCCGCTGCTGGTTTGCTTACTGACCTGAAGATGGAAACCCTCGGAGGTCCTCCCTTTGGCGTTGGTACATCAGCAGCAAACGGTGGTACCGTAAATGCTCCCGTCCTCAACCGAACCGGATTGACCCTGGCTGAATTAACCAATTCTTTTGTGTGCGGTACCAAGGACAAAGCCACCACCCCGCTTATTGCTGCTTATTACTCCAGACGTACAGGCAACTGGAATGACGCTACCGTTGGCAATTCGACCTGGTCATTGACGAGTGGAGGACCTAGCTGTAACTGTATCCCCATTAACTCCTCACTGGTGTATATTAATGCTACCCACATCGTCTCAGTTGTG
This sequence comes from Cyclobacteriaceae bacterium, assembly GCA_035430125.1. GTDB lineage: Bacteria > Bacteroidota > Bacteroidia > Cytophagales > Cyclobacteriaceae > ELB16-189. Next base: position 5,688 of record DAOMGC010000029.1, read on the forward strand.
ACTACTTCTGCCACAGCAGACTTTGTAAATGTGCTCACCGGTGGGACCCTGAACGGCACTGCTAGTTTGACGGTTAATTTTGACCTGACAACGGCCGGCACGGGCAAGATCACACCAACCGGAGGCACATGGACTATCAGCAGAAACCTAAGCCTTGCAGGGACCGGAGCATCTACTTCCGCTGTACCTGTTGTGGTGACTGGTTCCCTCTCGGTCGGAGCCGGAACTTCCTTGACTATGTCGAACACCTTGCAGGTATCTGGCAATCTAACAGTTGACGGTAGCCTGGCACTGGGTGCAAACACCATGACACTTAATGGCTCTGGTACAACCATCTCCGGTTCAGCTGGGGCGGCTACAATTACTGGAAGCGGCCCCATCTCAATTCAGAATGCAAAAACCGTCCCTACGGGTACGAACCTCACGGTCCAACCCGTCATCAACTTACTGGCATCCACAACCATTACAAGCAATGGATCCATTACCACAACGGCAGACATTACCGGGGTCAATGCTGTTAGCTCATCCTGGGTGAACAGTTCCAATTCATCCTTGGCCACAACAGGTGCAATATTAGCGACAGGAGTCCTTGATGCCAGTGGTGTTCCCAATACGGTGACCTACAATAATGTTGGCGCACAAACGGTCAAGGCCCCGTCTACCTCATACTATAACCTAGTGCTGTCCAATGGCGGGGTCAAAACGGCGGGGGGTAATACAACCATTACGAATCTCCTGACAATTCAAAACTCTTCGATTTACAACGCAGGCACAAACTCGGTGAATGGTGCAGGTGGCTTGACTATGACAGGCACGGCAGAGATTCAGATTGCTACCGCTTCGGGTACCACATATCCCGAACTTACGGGTTCCTACTCCCTCGGAACTGGAACCACGGTTACCATGAATCAAACATCAGTGGCGAATTATGACATGCGCGGTGTTGACTATTATAACCTTAATCTTGCTGGAAGCGGGAACGGAGGTAATGGAAGTAGCTATGATTTTCTGGCTGGCGCGTCTGTGCAAAACAACCTTACTGTTTCGTTGGGCGGTACATCCCGTTTTAGGAATACCAACGCAGCACTGACGGTGATTGGCGATTTTTCAATGAACAACACCAGCACCAACACGTCCATATTATTCAATGATTTCACCGTGGGAACTTTTACCCTTACAGCAGGATTATTCAATGCAAGTACATTTAATATTAACATTACAGGTGCCGGTGGTTGGACCCAAAACGGAGGTACATTTACACCCACCACCAGTACGGTCAACTTTGTTGGATTGGTGGACCAAACACTAAATGGATCAGTAACCCCAACCTTCACGAACTTGACGATCAATAACACAGGTCCTGCTGGTGTTACATTTAACCGTGGGGCCATCGTAACTACGGCTCTTACCTTGACCGAAGGCAATATTTTAACCAGTAGTGCCAATTTGTTAACAATGAATGCAGGGTCAACAGTGTCTGGTGCGTCATCAGCAAGTTTTGTGGAAGGCCCGATGGCAAAAATTGGAAACACCACATTCAATTTCCCGGTAGGGAAGGGGGGCGTCAACTATCGGCCTATTCAGTTGAGCGCCATTTCAGCCTCCGGGACTATTCAAGCAGAGTATTTCGACCAGGATCCAAATGGTGCCAGCTTTAATACCACTTTGAAAGATCCTACCATCAATCACGTCACCAAGGGTGAATATTGGGTGGTTAGCTCACCGGCCATAAATGCCACCGTGACCCTAAGCTGGGATTCAAATTCTGGCATTGTAGATGATCTGCCTAACCTTAAAGTGGCAGGCTGGAATGGTGCTCTTTGGAAAGATCTTGGTAATGGGGGAACAACAGGCGCAGTTTCACCGGCGACAGGAACAATCAGCACGAGTGCGGTGGCTCCTCTGGCAACGTATGGCGCCTATACATTGGCCTCTGCAAACACAAACAACCCACTCCCCATTGGTTTGTCATTGCTGACTGCTGAATACGGCCTGAGTGGCGTCGAAGTGCGCTGGACTACCGAAACAGAAACCAACAATGACTATTTTGTGGTTGAAAGAACCGCGGATGCGGAATCTTTTGAAAATATAGGCCAAGTAAAGGGTGCTGGAACCACAACATCCCAACACACCTACTTTGTACTTGATCTCAAGCCGCAGGCTGGCGTGCAATACTACAGACTCAAGCAGGTTGATTTCGATGGACGTTTCTCCTATTCAAAGCTCGTATCGGTGGAAGTTCCGAACACATCTGTGTGGTCAGTTTCACCCAACCCGTCCTCTGGGAATGAGTTTGTAGTTAACTTTTCAGTCAATGACTTGGGTAAGCCGGCATTCATCAAGGTACAAGACGCTGAAGGTAAGGAAGTGTTCCAGTTGGATGCGGGTATCTTGAGTTCGTCAAGAATCAAAATTGCACCGCCTCAGAATCTGCAGCCAGGCCTCTATGTTATTTCAATTGCTGTTGAACAAGATGTGGTGAGGCAGAAATTGATCATCCGATAATCGCTCACCATGAATACCATTAAGGGCTCCGGTTGGGGCCTTTTTGGTTAATAGGCCCTTACCAGCCTGCCCTCCATGTAGTTCATGTATGACTTATTGGCCACCTTGGTTCCACCTGGTGTTGGGTAATCGCCGGTAAAGTACCAGTCTCCCAAATGAAGCGGTATAGCCTTATGGAGAGCGTCAACCGTCTGAAAGACGACCTTAAGTTCGGCCTTCATATCGGCCGGCTTTACAATTTCAGTGATTTTGTCAGATACCTCTTCGTAAGAAAACTGCTCATATAAGCGCTTCACGTGGTTTACCGGAACGTCCTCGGTCAGGGACTGCCTGCACTGCTCGTACACTTCTCCCAGGAGATAATCCTTTCCGTGTTCCTTGAGCAGCTCGATAACCGCGCGGAAAGCGACGAAGTCCCCCATCCGGCTCATGTCAATACCATAGCAGTCGGGGAATCGGATTTGCGGGGCAGAGGAAATAACAATAATCTTTTTGGGCCCCAGCCTATCCAACAACCGCAATATGCTTTTCTCCAGGGTAGTTCCGCGGACAATCGAGTCGTCGATCACTACCAGATTGTCCTTGTCGCGGTTCACCACTTCGTACGTCGTGTCGTACACGTGGGCCACCATGTCGTCGCGTGAGCTGTCGTCAGCGATAAATGTCCTCAGCTTGGCGTCCTTGATTACAATTTTCTCTACCCGTGGCCTGAACGTGAGCATGTCTTCAAAGGAGTCTACAGAAGGCTTTCCTTCGAGGAGCACTTCCTTCTGGCGGCGGATGAGGTAGTTTTCAACTTCTGCCATCATGCCGTAAAAGGCTGTTTCTGCCGTATTGGGAATGTAGGAGAAGATGGTGTTTTTCAGGTCGAAATTGATGGCCTTCAGCACCTGGGGCACAATCAATTTGCCGAGCATCTTGCGCTCGCGGTAGATATCCGGGTCGTTCCCTCTGGAAAAGTAAATGCGCTCGAAGCTGCAGGATTTCTTTTCACCAGAGTGCAGCACCTGATGTTGTGCATAGTCACCGCTCTTGGTGATGATCAGGGCATGGCCGGGCCGAATTTCTTCGATCTGGCTGTATTCGATATTGAAGGCGGTCTTGATGGCAGGCTTTTCTGACGCCACCACCACCACTTCATCATCTGCATAGAAGTAGGCTGGGCGAATGCCGTTTGGGTCACGTACCACGAAGGCGGAACCGGATCCGATCAGGCCAGCCATCGTATACCCGCCATCAAAGTCCTTGCACGCACGTTTGAGCACACGGGCCAGGTCAATTTCATTCTCGATGATGTCGGATACTTCCTTGTTGCTGAACTGATCCTTGTATTTTTCAAATTGGGCCTGGACCTCTTCATCAAGGAAGTGACCGATCTTCTCCATGACCGTTACGGTGTCCACTTTTTCTTTGGGATGCTGCCCCAGGTTGACGAGAATTTCAAAAAGCTCGTCCACATTGGTCATGTTGAAGTTTCCGGCCATCACCAGGTTCCGGCTGCGCCAGTTGTTCTGCCGCAGGAATGGGTGAACATTTTCAATGCTGTTGTAGCCATGGGTGCCATAGCGGAGGTGGCCCAGCCAGAGTTCTCCAGAGAATGACAGGTGACGCTTTAACCACTTTTCGTCCCGGAACTTCTCCTTGCCTTCCTTTTGGGCCCGGTGGTATTTCTTCCCGATTTTCTTGAACAGGGCGGCTACAGGTTGGCTTTTCATAGACCGGTAGCGGCTAATGTATCTCAGCCCGGGCTCTTGGTCTATTTTGATATTGGCAATTCCCGCTCCATCCTGACCCCGGTTGTGCTGTTTTTCCATCAGGATGTACATTTTGTTCATCCCATAGGCAGGTCCGTATTTCTCGATGTAGTAGGAAAGGGGCTTGCGCAGCCTTACCAGCGCTACGCCGCATTCGTGCAGAATGGAGTCACTCATCGGATCAAAGGACAAAAATACTTTTAATAACACAACCCATCAAACCGTATAAACAATCCAGGCTGAAATGGGTTCCTCTGGTAGGAAATTCCCTGCAAGGGTGTTTCCCCTGGAAATATTTAATTTCGCGGACTCTTAATTGTATGATTCAGACGGACATAGTCATCATTGGTGCCGGGCCTGTCGGCCTTTTTACTGTTTTTGAGGCGGGTTTGCTGAAGTTGCGCTGCCACCTCATCGACTCCCTGCCGGAACCTGGCGGCCAGTTGATTGAAATTTATCCCAAAAAGCCCATTTACGACATCCCCGGATATCCGGTGGTCAATGCGGGTGACCTCATTGCAAGGCTGATGGAGCAAATCGGGGTGTTTAAACCCGGATTTACCTTGGGGGAAACAGTGACCAAACTGGAAGAAACGGCTGATCAGAAATTTATTGTCACCACCAACAAAGGTACCCAGCACCTGGCTCCTGTGGTAATTATTGCCGGTGGCCTCGGCGTATTTGAGCCCCGGAAACCCCCGATCGAAAACCTCAGCGCTTTTGAAGACAAGGGCGTAGAATATATTATCAAAGATCCTGAGCTGTATCGTGATAAGCAGGTGGTGATTTCTGGTGGCGGGGATTCCGCCCTTGACTGGACCATTTATCTTTCGGAGAAGAAGATTGCCAGCAAGATCGCCCTGGTGCATCGCCGTACATCTTTTCGCGGACACCTGGATTCGGTGCAAAAGGTAATGGACCTTGCCGCTGCCGGCCAGATCGACTTGATAACCGATGCTGAAGTGGTGGGTCTTCAGGCCAGCGAAAGAGGACACCTTGGCGCGGTGATGATACGACATACTACACTCGGGGATGTGCTGCGAACGGCCGATCACTTTATCCCACTCTTTGGCCTTACGCCCAGTCTGGGACCGATTGCAGATTGGGGTTTGGACATTGAGAAGAACGCGGTGAAAGTAGATACTTTTGATTATGCCACCAGCCGGAAGGGTATTTATGCGGTTGGTGATATCAACACCTACCCGGGTAAGCTGAAATTAATTCTTTGCGGATTTCATGAGGGCACCCTCGCTGTGCAATCTGCCTTTGCCCGTATCCATCCGAACAAAAAGAATGTTCTTAAGTACACCACCGTTAATGGGGTGAGCGGTTTCTAGGCTGATATGGAGGAGAATACAGTCCACGTTAACATCATTGACCGGGAAGGATTAACCCATCGACTGGAGGCGCCCACTGACATGAACATGAATATCATGGAGGTGTGCAAGTCCTATGATCTACCTGTTGAGGGAACTTGCGGTGGCATGGCTTTGTGTGCTTCCTGCCAGTGTTATGTGGAATGTGATATACCCTTGCCGGAACAGAGCGAAGCCGAGTTGGCGATGCTCGCCGAAGCATTCCATGTAAGAGACAGCAGCCGACTGGGCTGTCAGATCAGGATCACGAAAGAAATCGATGGAATTGTTCTGCGTTTGGCACCCAAGTAGCACCTTCAATTAACGCGGAGCGTCCTTGGGCAAGGAAAAATAGAATGTTGTGCCCACACCCACCTCGGTTTCAAACCAAATTCGGCCGCCGTTTTTCTCAACAAATTCCTTACAAAGGATAAGTCCAAGTCCGGTTCCTTTTTCATTGGCTGTACCCCGGGTGCTGTAACCGGATGTCTTCTTAAAGATAGATTCCCGGTATTCCGGCAGAATTCCAATTCCATTGTCGCTTACGGAGACCACTACTTCGTTGTATTTCGATTCTGCAGCCACGGCAATCTTGCCTCCGCTCTTGGTAAATTTGATGGCGTTCAGGATAAGGTTTCGCAGCACAAGATTCACGATGTTGGGATCGGCGTAAGCCATCACCTTGGCATCGACAAGGTTTTCCATCTTGATACTTTTGTCGTAGAGGTAACCCAGTGCTTCAAAACTCTCCTCAACTTTTCGATGCAATACAACTTTCTCGGGCTGGATCTTAAGTTTATCCATCTGCACGAGCGTCCAGTTCAGCAAGTTGTTGATCAGCGTGCGGGTATGATCAAACTGCACACGAAGGTCTTTGGATAACTCGGCGAATTCAGCAGGGGACAGTTTTTGCTGGGTCAGTAACTCTAGGGTTGCCCCCAATGAATTCATGGGGGAGCGCAGGTCGTGTGAAATGATAGAGAAGAATTTGTCTTTCACCTCATTCAATTGCTCGAGTTCCTGACTTCTTTTCTTCATGTCCTCCTGGTGTTGGAGGAGAAGGTCGTTGATGCGCTTTCTCCGGTGGGCGCTGCGATAGACGGAGAAGAGTAATATCACGGTAAGGGCAACCACAATCACGAGGATGTTTCGAACCAACTCCTGACGTCGCAAGGCATCAGCCTGCAAGATGCGCGCTTCGCTTAAGGCAGCAATCTCCACATCCTTGTCGTCCAGATTAAGGCGTATCTGACTCTGAATCAAACGTTCTAATTCGCCCTGACTAAATATCTGGTCGCGTAGTTCATTTTCTTCCTTGAGATAAAACAAGGATTGTTTATAATCCTTTTTCGCCTCATACAGATCGGCCAGTTTTTGATAGCATTCAAGTTGGAGATTGCGGGCATCCAGATTCTGAGCATCGGTCAGGCTTGTTTGATATAACTTTAGTGCATCGTCGTATTTGCCAGATAACATGAACAAATGCCCTTTGCCGAGGGCTGCTTCTGCCAGTCCGAAACGGTTGTTCACAACGGTTTGTTCCAGAATGACAGAGTCATAATAGAGCAAAGAGAGTTGATGGTCTTTCCGGGCCTGCCACAGATCGGCCATGTGCAGGTGCACGATGGGAATGAGGAGACTAATTTTCAGTTTTCGTGCTTCACCCAATGCGGCTTTCAGGAATTTCTCTGATTGGGTGTAGTCCTTCTTTTTCAGAAATAGCTCTCCTTTTTCGTTGTAGGTATATGCCGGGCCTTCCGGGTCTCCGATTTGCGCACTGATTTTTTCAGAAGCGGCCAGGTACCCCAGGGCAATATCAAATTGTTCCAGTTGTGTAAACACGGAACCCATGTTGTGCAGGATAATGGCCAGAATTAATGAGTCTTGATGACTTCGCTTACTCATGCGCTTCACCAATGAATATCCCTGCGCGAGGTAGTCATAGGCTTCCTGGTATTCACCAAGATCGCGATAGTCGGAACCTACGTCATTGAGCGCACGGGCAAGTGAACTACTGTCGGAGGTCTGACTGAAGAGTGCAAGGTAGCGCATATCATATTTCAAGGCGCCAGAGTAGTCACCTTCGAGCGTCTCGAGGGTGGCTAACCGGAACAGCATCCTGGACTGCGCCCAGGTATTATTGATCCGCCTAGCGACCTCCATCGCCTGGTCAGAATAAGAGCGAGCACGGCGGTAGTCAGAAAATTCTGCCTGAGCCGAAAGCTGAATAAGCAGGACCAATCTTACCGAGTCATTTTTTTCGGTTGAAAGAACCCGTTCCAGGCTATCGATCTTGGTTTGACCAGATGCCATCCCGGCCAAGAGGATGAAAATAAGGGTAGCCAATGCCCCCGGGGAAGATTTAGTAGTTGTGGACGACTTAAAAAACATGGTAGTCAAATACGGGAGAAATTCAGGAAGATCAAAGTAGGCAAAGCCGACTGAAAGACATCAGTTAAAAATCATTAAAATCAAGGAATTTTCTACGCGCCCGGCTTACATTATTCCCAAAGGCGGTGTTTTTCCAGGTGTACACTCTGGTGGAAAAACAATTTGGTAGAGGCTTCAAACGACTCGGTATAGTCGGAAACAAGGAAATGATCAGTACCACCTGCTGTATTGAGTAAGTCAGCAGTTTCCAGGTATTGGTATAGGGCATCGGCTACCACTTCGGACGAGTCCAGAACAGCTATACCCCTTTTGTAGTAGTCCATAATTTCCTTTCGCACCAGCGGATAGTGGGTGCAGCCGAGAATTAGTGCATCAATGTCTGATAGCAGGGGATCACGTAAATACTCCTCGATTATGTCGTTGCTGATTTTATTGTTGAAGAACCCTTCTTCTATCATGGGTACCAGCATCGGTGTGGCGAGCGATTGTACACGAATGCCGGGATCGGCTTCTGCTATCTTCCGTACATAGATTCCCGACTGAATGGTGCGACGGGTCCCTATGAGTCCAACCTGACGTCCCCTGAACTCACGGGTAACCAGCTGGACCATGGGATCAATGACGTTGATGACTTTTACTTCCTGATGTACATACTCCTTCAGTAATTCATAGGCAGCGGAGCTTGCGGAGTTGCAAGCGATGACGATCACTTTGCAGTTTTTCTTCAGGAGTACATCGGCAATCTTGATCGAATAGGCTTGTATGGCTGCTTCAGATTTGTCTCCATACGGTAGGTGGGCGGTATCCCCAAAATAAATCAGGGTCTCTCCAGGCATGCGGGTTTTGATGGCGTGGGCCACGGTGAGTCCGCCGATACCGCTGTCGAATATGCCTACGGGCTGATCTTTTACTGCCTTTTTCATGGCCCTAATTTGGGATTAGAATCCGAGAGTCCACTGCTAAAGTTGATTTTTGTAATATTGTGCAAACTTAATCTACCCGTATGGCATACAACCTGCTCCGCGGCAAGCGCGGTATCATCTTCGGGGCCCTGGACGAGAATTCCATTGCCTGGAAAACAGCATTGAAAGTAAAAGAAGAAGGCGGCCAGTTCACCCTGACCAATGCCCCCATTGCCATGCGCATGGGTAAGATCAAGGAGCTTGCAGAGCAGTGCAATGCAGAAATCATTCCCGCAGACGCTACGTCTGAGCAAGACCTTGCCAACCTGTTTTCAAAGTCTATGGAAATTCTGGGTGGTAAGCTGGATTTCGTTTTGCATTCGATCGGTATGAGTCCCAATGTCAGGAAGGACAAACCATATGGTGACCTCAACTATGAGTGGTACCTCAAAACGCTGGATATTTCCGGTATTTCATTCCATAAGGTGTTGCAGACTTCGGAGAAGTTGGATGCCATGAATGAATGGGGATCAGTTGTGGCGCTCACCTACATTGCCAGTCAACGTACCTTTCCTGATTATTCCGATATGGCCCAGGCCAAGGCGGTTCTGGAATCCATTGCGCGCAGTTATGGATATCGGTACGGCAAAGCCAGGAAGGTACGTGTGAATACTATTTCACAATCACCTACGGTAACGACTGCCGGAGCTGGTATCTCTGGGTTTGACGTATTCTTTGACTATGCCAACATGATGTCGCCGCTCGGAAATGCTTCCGCAGAAGATTGTGCTAATTATATCGTACTGATGTTCTCGGAATATAGCCGGATGGTGACGATGCAGAACCTGATGCACGATGGTGGATTCTCGACCACGGGCATCACTGAAGACCTGATTCAGAAACTGACGAAATAACGACCCGATGGTCGCCTTCCCTCCGGGTAAGATCAACATCGGCTTACAGGTGCTGTCGCGCCGGAGTGACGGGTATCATGATCTGTCTACCTGTTTTTACCCGGTGCCAGCCACGGACGTTCTCGAGATCATAGCATCAGATCAATTCCGGTTCGATCAAACCGGAATACCCATCCCGGGTGTACAGGCAGATAATCTTTGCGTTAAGGCGTATGGACTCCTCCGGGAACAGCACGAACTTCCACCGGTTCACATTCACCTGCACAAAGTGATTCCTACTGGCGCTGGCCTGGGCGGTGGATCTTCAGATGCCGCCTATACACTAAGGCTGTTAAATAATCTGTTTTCGCTGAACCTCTCCGCAGATAAGTTAATGGGATATGCTGCTCGGCTGGGGAGTGATTGTGCTTTTTTCTGTCAGGACCGTGCCATGATGGGTAGGGGCCGCGGAGAAATATTATCGCCAGCAAATGCTTCGCTCAAGGGATATTTTCTGATGCTGATCAAACCACCGGTACATGTATCTACGGCGGAAGCCTATGCCGGAATAACGCCGGAGATTCCTCTAATTGAGTTGTCCATTTTACTGCAAACACCCGTTTCAGCGTGGAAAGACAAAGTGCAAAATGATTTTGAGAAATCTGTTTTTGCGCGTTTTCCCGAGATCGCAGCCATAAAAAAAAGATGTTATGAAGCGGGAGCGGTATATGCATCCATGAGTGGATCCGGGGCTACGGTGTTTGCCCTGTTTGATCGTGAAGTAACCCTATCAGGAGAGTTTACGGATGCGTGGCGTTGGTCGGGGTGGTTGTAAATCTTCTCCTGGTATACGGATAAATCAACACGGAACAGAGGATGATGAAAGTTCCGAGGTAGAAGTTGAAGTCCATTTTTTCCGAATCTCCAAAAACCAAAACGGCCATAATAATCCCATAAATGGGTTCAAGGTTCAGGGTTAGTTGGAAGAAGAATACGCTGATTCGTTTCATTAGTTCCACGGCGGCTGAATAGGCATAGACCGTACACAAACCACCCAGGACCAGAATCCACAGCCAATCCCAGCCAACAGGGAGGGAGGGGATTCCTGGGTGCTCGCCGGTGAAATAGGCATAGCAGGGAATAAAGGCGGAGATCAGGACCCCAGCTCCAATCATTTCATAGAGGGTGATCGCATGCGAACTAATACGTTTCACCAACACCGAGTTGACCACCGAAAAGACAGCACAGGTAAATCCTGAAATTACGCCAAGGATCAGGCCTAAGGCATAATTTGAATCGAAAGCGAAGATGATATACAATCCCCCAAGTACCACAATACCAAAGATTACTTCAATATATCTCAGGGGGTAGCGCTTAACGAGAGGTTCCAGCAAAGCAGTCCACAGACTCGCGGTAGCGAATCCAACAAGACTCACCGAGACATTGGATAAACGGGCGGCAAGAAAAAATGTAAACCAGTGGATGCCTACCACTGCGCCAGTAATCAGTAATCGAAAAATATCTCCCCGGGATACCTGAAAGGATGCTTGCCGGTACATGATAACCAATGCCATGCCGGTCGCGGCGATTAAGGTACGGTACAGCACCATGTCTATGGCTGGAATAGAAACCAGTTTACCCAGGATACCGGTGAACCCAAACAGGAAGACCAGGAGGTGCAATTTCAGCGCATCAGCAGTGGAAATGGTCATCGCGGGGTGAAGTAGTACAGCACACCAGACAGGACAGAAAATATAACGTTGGGTATCCAGGCCGCAACGATCGGTGTAATTTCACCCGCTTCGGCAAATGTGCGTGAAAGCATAAAGAACAGGATGAATATGAAGGCCATGACAAATCCCAATGCGATCTGAAGTCCGGTGCCACCGCGGCTTTTCCTGGAAGACACGACCACACCCATAAACACGAGCACAAAGGTTGTAAATGGTGAGGCAAAGCGGATCTGTTTATCCACTTCATACATCTGTACGCCGGAAGCGCCTCGGAATTTTAGTTTGGCGATGTGCGCATTCAATTCTGGAATGGTCATGCCGTCATAACTTCGTTCCTGGGCTTCAAAATCTTTTGGCGAGATGGCCAGGGCGGTGTCGAGGGCTTCGCCGGATGACTGAAGGTGCTTGAGGTCGCCGGCGACGGCTCCAGTAAAAATGCTATCTACTTTTTTCAGCTTCCAGTAACGCAATGTCCACTTCTGTTTGACAGAGTCCCACTGCAATTGATCGGAGGTAAGCTTTTCTACTAACTGATTGTGATTAAATTTTTCAAGACTGAACTGATATCCGATATTGGATACGTTGTTATAGCTCTGAATAAACATGTATACATTTGGTGCTATCTGGAGGTGAATATTTCGCGCCTCAAAATAATATCGGTTATTAAAGTATTGCAGCTCAAACGCCAGTCGACCTTTGGTTGCATTGGGAATCACCCAACCATTGAGCACAAAACTGATGGATCCGATGACCAGGGAAGCAATGAAGTAGGGCAGGAGCAAGCGGCGAAAGCTCACCCCACTACCGAAGATGGCAATGATTTCTGTGTGTCCCGCAAGTCTAGAGGTCACGTAAATAATGGCTATAAAAATGGTGATGGGGGTAATGAGGCCCATTACCCAGGGAATGAAATCCAGATAATAACCGAGCACTGTTTTGAAGTCCAGGTGGTTCTTGGCAAACTTGTCCATTTTCTCGGTGATGTCAATTACCGTGATGATGGCCATCAGGATGAGCACCACAAAGAAGAAGGTGGTCAGGATTTTTTTCAGGATGTACCGGTCAAGTATTTTCATGGTGCATCATGAGACTATTGGGATGGGCTAGGCATTTTTGTGGGGATCAGCGCCGTGCAGAAACCGTTTTAACCATTTTGTTTTTCCAGGTTGCAAACTGGCCTTCCTGTATTTTTTGGCGGGCTTGCGCCACCAGCCAAAGATAGAAGGTCAGGTTATGGATAGAAGCAATTTGCGCGCCTAAAATTTCTTTGCTGATGATCAGGTGCCTTAAGTATGCTTTGGAATAAGCCGTGCTGACGTATCCACCCAGGGTTTCGTCGATGGGCGACAAGTCATCTTTCCATTTTTCGTTGCGGATGTTGATGATTCCTTCGGTGGTAAATAGCATGCCGTTTCGGGCGTTGCGGGTGGGCATTACACAGTCGAACATATCCACGCCGAGGGCAATGGATTCCAGAATATTTTCGGGTGTACCCACCCCCATCAGGTAGCGGGGCTTGTTGGTGGGAAGAATACCGCACACCAATTCCGTCATGGCGTACATGTCTTCATGAGGTTCGCCTACGGACAAACCACCAATGGCATTCCCGGGCTGATCCTGGGCTGCAATGAATTCAGCAGACTGTTTTCGCAGGTCGGGATATACACTGCCTTGAACAATGGGAAACAAAACCTGTTCATAGCCATACCGGGGTGGTGTGCTGTGAAAGTGCTGGATGCATCGCTTCAACCAATCATGGGTAATGGATAATGATTTTTTGGCGTAGCCATATTCGCATGGATAGGGTGTACATTCATCAAAGGCCATAATGATGTCCGCGCCGATAGACCGTTGAATATCCATCACCCGTTCAGGACTGAAAAAGTGTCGTGAACCATCTACGTGCGACTGGAAGGTGACGCCTTCGGGTTTTATTTTCCTGCTTTCAGAGAGGGAGTAGACCTGATATCCACCGCTATCGGTGAGGATGGGACGACGCCAGCCGTTGAATTTGTGGAGGCCTCCTGCTTTTTCAAGTAATTCGAGGCCGGGCCGCAGATAGAGGTGATAGGTATTGCCGAGGATAATTCTTGCGTTGATATCCTGCTCCAACTCACGCTGATGCACAGCCTTCACCGACCCTGCCGTTCCCACCGGCATGAAAATGGGAGTAGGGATGTCACCATGGTCAGTCGTCAGCACGCCTGCCCTGGCTTTGGATTGGAGGTCAATATGTTGAATCTCGAATTTCATGCGGGCGCAAAGATACGTCGCACCGGTGGTTTTGTTGATTTGTCCCTTTTGTCGGCCGGTGTGGCCGGTCGCTGACAAATTCGCCTATCTTTGCCGGTTCTTAACAAAGAATTGGGTTGATTTCTGTTTTAGTAGCTATTGCCTGGGCCATTCTTGTCATTCAGTTTTGTTACTGGGTGGCCTGGTGGGTCGCTTTTAATAAATCGGGAAGTGTGCCTGCCACGGAATTGCCACCGCTGTCGGTGATTGTGTGTGCGCATGATGAAGAGCAAAATCTTCGGGCTCTCATTCCATTGTTGTTGGCACAATCGTATCCTGAATTTGAATTGATCATTGTGGAGGACCGCTGTAATGACGGCACCTATGACTACCTGTTGCAGGCCACCAAGGATTATCCCCGGCTCCGGATGGTCCGTGTCCAGCACCTGCCACCGCATGTCAATGGAAAGAAATTCGCCCTCACACTTGGTATCAAAGCTGCATCCTATGATTGGGTTGTGTTTACTGATGCTGACTGCAGGCCCGCCAGTAACCAATGGCTGAGGAGTATGGCGGCAGGGTGCACCAACGAGAAACAATTGGTTCTGGGGTACTCACCCTATTTGCGCGAACCAGGCTACCTCAATAGTTTTATTCGGTTTGAATCCCTTGTTACCGCTATTCAATTTTTTGGGAGTGCATTGCTTGGTAACCCCTACATGGGCACAGGGCGTAATCTTGCCTATCGGAAATCGCTGTTTCTCGATAACAAGGGCTTTAATAATTACCTCGGGCTTACCGGTGGTGATGACGATCTATTCGTAAATCAACATGCGCGGTCTTCGAATACGTCTGTAGTATTGTCGCACGATGCTGTTGTGTTCTCCCTTCCTAAACGCAATTGGAGAGATTTCTACCATCAGAAACTGCGTCACCTGTCGGTGGGAAAATATTACCGTTTCGGCGATCGTGTTATGTTGGGGTTATTTTCCGTCACTTGGGTGCTGAGTTGGCTGCTGGCATTGCCGGTTTCCCTGATGCCCGCCGGACTGGCCGCCGGACTTTGGATTGGTGTGTTGATGCGAATGGCCATAGTGATGACCGTGGTGTACCGCTCGTCCCGTGCTTTGGGAGACCCGTTCGAGACGTGGAAAACACCTCTTTTAGAATTTAATTATGCCATTTATTATCTTGGAACGGGACTTGTTGCGTTAGTATCCAAACGCGTGCGATGGAAGAATTAGAAAACAGATTTTCGTCTAAAGCCCTGGAAGATTTTCAGCTGATTGACCGCGCCGTTGGCGGGGATGACAAGGCTTTTGCAAAACTGTTGCAGCGTTACAAACGCCCGGTGTACCACATGATCCTGAAGATGGTGCGCAATGTCGATGACGCCGAGGACCTGATGATCGAATCTTTTGCCAAGGCGTTTCGCAGCCTCCATCGGTTTAAAAAAGACTTCACATTCAGCACCTGGTTGTTTCGTATTGCGACGAACAATACCATTGATTTTATCCGGAAGAAAAAGATCAACACGCTCAGTATCGAGAATACCTACACCGATGATGATGGGCAGTCTGTATCGCTCGACATTCAGGATGTTAATCTGGATCCTCAAGAAGAAGCCATCAAGGCACAAAAAGAAGAATTAATTCAGGTCTTTGTGGGCATGCTACCCGCCAAGTATCAGAAACTGGTGAAGCTTCGGTATTTCCATGAACTCTCCTATGAGGAAATTGCCAAAGAACTTGATGCTCCCCTGGGAACTGTGAAGGCCCAATTACACCGTGCCCGCGAGTTGATGTACGACTTGGTGCGCAACAAGAAGGAGCATATCTGATTACCCCCGCTTTTCTTTTGGTTTAAGGCCATACAATATGCGCGTCAGGATCGTGCGCCTGATCAGAAACTGGTAGAGTACGCCTACCGTTCCAAAACAGATTACAATGAGGATCAGAAGTTTTAGGGCGATGGATATATTCCATTGAACCACATAATAGCCACTGGCCACAATGACGGTTTGGTGCAGGATATAGTAGGGATAGACAGCTGGTGTTGCGTATTGCAATACCGGATTTGTAAAGTTGAGATGTTGCTTGGCGAAACCCAACGCAGCGAGGATGACGCTCCAGATGTGAACAGAGTCTGCAAGGGAATAGGCTATAAGCCGAGGGCCCTCTTCTTTGGGCAGCTCGAAGTCCCACCAGAATGTCCCCATAAGCCATCCGAATGTAAACAAGGCCACGACGAGAAAATGCCAGCGATAAGTAAGGCAGGTATCCCAGAAAGCCGGTAGGTCAGATACCCACCACCCATAGAAGAAAAGCGTGATGGAGAACATGGATACAAACCAGTCCCCCAGCAGACTTCCTTGTTCCGGCCAATGAATATACAAGGTGAGATAATACCAGGTCAGGGTAACGACCAGGCCGAATACCATCCAGGGTGAACGAAATAATGCGTTGGTTTTCAGTTTAAGCTCCTGCAGGGGTTTCCACCGGAACAACGCAAATAACGGCAGCAACAGGTAGGTGAACACAAACAGGTAAGCCACGAACCACAAATGACTCCAGGTGAGTATCCCGTCAGGATATGGAATGAAGTTCCACACGCCGGGGTAGAAATCTATATAGGAACCGCTGTAAAGTCCCCGTTGCAGTCTTTCAAAATAAACCTGTATCGGCGTGGTGAACATCATGGCAAAGAAGAGCGGGATGAAGAGGCGGACGAAACGTTCACCGGCAAAGGCAGCGACGGATCGGTTTTTCAGTGAAAAACTGGCACCTACACCGGCAATGAAAAACAAGAGCGGCAAACGCCATTGGTGCATCCACCAGATCAAATGATCCAGAAATCCGGAGTGTTCCACATTCTTTATTTCCCATCCAAAGCGCACAAACGGCATGGCGCAATGGAAAAATATAAGTAAGGCAAAAGCAATGACCCGAAGCCAGTCGAGGTAGTATTGACGGGGCGCAGCAAGATTCATGGGAGGATTTTCAATTTCAGACAACTAACCATGGTCTTACCCCCATTCATTGAAGGCCTTTTAAACTGATGCGAAATGTATTTCTGACCTATGCCTTATTTCTGCAGATTGTCACGCTGCCCTGCCAATCAGCGACAGGAACGATACTTTCGGGTATACTCTTGGTAAATTCATCCACCGCTTGTTTTACACCGGGCCAGTTGTGGTTGTAGTCATGAACGATAATGACACCATGTGGCGCCAGGCGGGGATAAAAATATTTCAACCCGGCCAGGGTAGGTTGATATAAGTCGGCGTCGAGGTGTACCAATGCAAATATAGGCTCGTGGAGAGTTGATGCTGTATCCGGGAAATAGCCAGGGTGGAATATGACGTTATCATTTCCTTTTATCAATATTTTGACATCCTCAACCGTGGTGTCAGAGAAGTCAACTTCATCGGCCGCTGATGGCTTATTGGCCAGGTCTGCGTCCGGAAATCCTGAAAAGGTATCAAACAGGTGCAGCCGTCGGGATGGATCGAGGTGATGCAGTATTTGTGCCGTTTCGCCTTTATAAACGCCTACTTCAGCGAAAGCGCCCGGAACACGCTGTTGATTGAGTCGTTGAACCGTCAGCCAAAAAGTATACAGTCTTACCTTGTCGCGGTATGTGCGCTCAATCTTCATGAGTGGAGCAGGCAAGGAATGGTTGACCATACCTTCCTCCCAACTCCAAGGCTTACTGATTTTGTATGACCATTTGGCGCCAAAATATTGCAGGCCAAGCGCGATGAAGATCAATACCAGTATAACATTAACGACATCCAGAAGGGTAATGCTGAATAGGAGCATAGCGCAGATAGATGGTACAAGGTACACCCAGCCAGGCAGTCTTACCAGAAGGAAGACCTAAAACACCTCGCCCAGGTTAAGAAAGAATCCCTGACTGCCACCTGCCCCAAAACCATAGTCGATGGCGATATTCGTTTTGGAGTGCTTGTTGAATTTGAGTCGCAGACCTGCCCCGCCGGCAGGAGCAATCACTTCAAATTTGTTGGTGGGCCATTCAGAAACGGTCTGTGCATTCATAAAGACCACACCGCCGATCAGTCCGTTATGGGTTATCTTGAATCGATATTCCGATTCAAGGTATAGCAGATTTTTTCCCCGGAAGCGTCCCTGTATATAGCCCCTGCCCATATTGTTGTAGGGATCCCATCCGGTGCTCGGGAGATCCAGATAGGGCGGATCACCACCCAGGGTGAGCCAGTTGAAACTCCAGAAAGCAAGCACATTGTCGCTATTACGAGGAAATGAATAGTATTTGCGGATGTCCATACGCAACGATTGCCAGTGCTGATCACTGCCTAACCACGTCGTATTGTCACGCAGGAGGATATTGACGTAGGTTCCTTTGTCCGGATTGATAGAATTATTTCGGTCGTCGAACATGACGTTGAGGGTAAGGCCTGAGGAAATAGTTTTATCCGGCAATCCATAAAGTTGTGCATCCGAAACGGCAAAAATGTCGGTACTTGATTCGCTGATGTTCCAGTGATAGTCCAGGCTATAGCCAAGTCCGCCATAGAAATTTGGGGCAATTTTTTTGAGTACAGCCTGGTACAATCGCAAGTAAGAATAGTCCTGGTCAAAGGAATTGTTCAAATCCGTATGTCCGCCCAGTCCGTAGGTCTTTTGGGGATATTTGAGGTATCGCCAGTCGGTGATGATGTTGTAGTTATTGTGTTTGGTCCAGATTGTCCCCTGAACATGTGTGATCAGTTGTCGGTTCTGGGTATAGACTACGTCAGCAAAGATGTTGGACAATTTAGCGTCAGCATCTTCGGAGGTATAGAAGGCTGAGTTACTTGCCAGAATTCCCGCAAGGCCTGTTGATAAGGTATAGCCGAGACCTGGAGCTGCTGAGAAATGGATGCGACCGGTTTTGTGGGTCACCGAATTGTGCTTGGCTAATCCCGGGCTTTTGATCAGGGCAGCCATCACATCAATGATGTCTTTTTCGGCGTGTATCTTTTCTTTTATTTCTTCCTCGCGTACCGTGTCGGGTGCTTCCTGGATCAAGTGGTTTTGGCTAGTGGCCCGAACCGGCACGATCAATGACAATATCCCCAGGATCAACAACAATGAAGCTTGGTTCAATCGCATGAAGCAGGATATAGATTTGGTATAAGACGCGCACAAAGTTCTAAGGTTTACTCATAAATCATTACGGACCAACGGTATTTTGGTGCTTTTTGGCGATTTTTTGTTCCGAACCCGATTGCATGACACGGTCAGCGGTTAGTACTTTTTCTGTATTTGCATTTGACCTGTCCCTGGTGCAGTTTTGGTGACTGTAATTTCATTCGTTGTGCAAGACCTTTCACTTATCCTGAAGTATTTTCCCAACCTGTCGGAGCGGCAGCAGCAGCAGTTTGCTGAGTTGGGTCCACTCTACAAATCGTGGAATGAAAAAATCAATGTGATTTCCCGAAAGGACATTGACAACCTGTACACCAACCACATTCTTCATTCATTGGGTATTGCCAAAGTGATGCCTTTTTTGCCCCAGGCTGAAGTACTCGATGTGGGTACCGGTGGCGGGTTTCCAGGCGTGCCGTTGGCCATTCTTTTTCCGGAAGCTAGGTTTCATCTGGTCGACTCGATCGGCAAAAAAATTACCGTGGTGAAAGAAGTGAGTGCAGGGGTGGGCTTAACCAACATTATTGCAGAGCAACGCAGGGCTGAAGAGTTGAAACGCAAATATGATTTTGTGGTCAGCAGGGCTGTTACCCAAATGAAAGAATTTTATGGCTGGGTTGAGCATAAGATAAAACCGGCTTCACGACACGCCCTGGACAATGGCATTTTGTATCTTAAGGGAGGTGATCTGGATGAAGAGCTTAATCTGTTGAAAAAGCCATATAGCCTCTATGACCTTTCAACGTATTTTACGGAGGAGTTCTTCCTGACCAAGAAGGTGGTTTACATGCCCATATAGGCCAAAAAACGCCAAAATTCTTACATAATAAACGTTCACTTGACTTAATCGGCGTTTTATTCTTATCCTTGCAGGAATGAAAAAGACCATTGCCTTCTTTTTTCTCGCGGTAATCCTGCTCAATGTGGCGGGCTATTACCTCGTTATTGAAGGCTGGAAAATGCATCACAACGCCTCCTGGTCCATGGATGAGGCAACTGCACCGGGTCAGGAGTTGATATTGGAAATCCCGCTTGAAGTACCTTATGCTACTCAGGATCAGGATTGGGTATCAACAAACGGACAATTTGAGTACCATGGAGAATCCTATCGGATCATCCGCCAGAAAGTAACCCTTACTGCAGTGCTTGTGGCTTGTGTCAAGGACAATGAAAACAATCGCATCAACGACCAACTGGAGGATTTCGTAAAGTCATTTACCGATAAGCCATCCAATGGTAAGCAAGAAGCCAAGGCATTCTCAGGATTTATCAAAGAATATGTTTCTCAAGTTATCCGCATCAACCCATCAGTGAGCGGATGGTCACAGGAAGTTGTACCGGTTATGCTTTCACATGACCTGATTCCTTCTTTCGTTTCTTCCATTATCAATCCTCCCGAAAGTCGCGCCTAAGCGATTCATACGCCTGGTCCTTCAGGTCGTATCCCCTATTGACCAAACAAGAGGTCAGTAGCCTTCAATTGTTTTTTACCCCTTAAACAAACCGCGCTTAGCGGAACTAAATCTGTTACGCATGACTAGAATAATGTTGTTGATGGTGTGCCTGATGGCCACGCGTACTTTTGGACAAACGCTCACAGACGGGCTTATGATGCCCGACAAGAACCTTTGCACGGGTTTCGTGTATTCGGTGGATCAATGGAAAAATTATTGGGAGGGAACATTGAAACGTGACAATCAGAATATTGGCACCCTCACCACCCAGCGGGTAACGTGGATGGCGTCGTATGGCATTGGCCGGAAGGTGAATCTCATTGCGATGCTTCCGTATGTCACTACCAATGCCAGCGGTGGCACCTTGCACGGTCAGCAGGGCATTCAGGATCTGACGATTGGTGCCAAATACCGTTGGTTAGAGAAGAAATCTGATGCCGGAACTTTCCGTGCCTATGCAGCGGGCACATTTTCGACGCCCGCAACCCGATATACACCGGATTTCTTTCCCCTCTCCCTGGGCTTTGGGAGCACAAACCTTTCAGGGCGATTGACCATGAATTATTTATTGCCAATGGGGCTTTACTTCAACCTGAGCGGTGCCCTCACACACCGGAGTAATGTCACCCTCGACCGGCCATCCTATTATACCAACAATACATTTTATGAAACCAATCAGGTTTGGATGCCCGCCACCGTTGACGGGCAGGTAGACATCGGATATCACAAGCAGGCACTGCAGGTGCAGGTATCCTACAAACAACTTAACACCCTGGGAGGTGGAGATATTCGCCGTCAGGATATGCCGTTTGTTTCTAATCAAATGAATGCATCGGTGATGGAGGCACTTGTCATGTATTATGTACCAAA
This sequence comes from Cyclobacteriaceae bacterium, assembly GCA_035430125.1. Classification (GTDB taxonomy): domain Bacteria; phylum Bacteroidota; class Bacteroidia; order Cytophagales; family Cyclobacteriaceae; genus ELB16-189. The sequence goes on from DAOMGC010000029.1 coordinate 26,948, forward strand.
ACCAAAAGGGCTTGCGATCCGCAGTTCCGCTTCATATGTGGTTGCCGGGCGCAATGTGGGGCAGACCACCTCGCTGATGGCCGGCCTGATGTATACAATTGATTTTGGCAAACCAACTGAGTAACGACTATGAAAACGACTACCCCAAGAACATACATTCAGATTATACTAATGCTGGCATTGGTTGCTGGTTGTAGCAAAGACGTAGCATTTGATGAAAATCTGAAGCCCCTTCAACCGGCCAAGGTGGATGCGAACGCCGGCACCTGGAAACTTATTCACCTGACAAGCATCAATCAGGTTCCGTTAGCAGCGCCAGCGCCTGTGAGTGACCCCACGTACCAGGCTGAATTGGCAACTATCAAAGATCTTCAAACCAAACTTACCAGTGCCCAACGTGAAGTAATTGCGTATTGGAGTGGCGGGGGCGTATTGCGTTGGAATCAGATTATGCGTGAACTGGTGGCGAAGTACAACCTTCCGCCAGCACCACTTGCCGATGGATCGTACCCTGTACCCGATGCAGAGAATCCGTTTGCTGATCCGGCGTTTCCGTTTGCCAACCCCCCGTACGCGGCCAGGGCATACAGCTATGTGAGCGTTGCACAATATGAAGCTTTGAAGGCGGCATGGTATTATAAGTACCAATACAACAGACCTGCCCCGTATACCAATGATGGATCTGTTCAGGCTTTGGTTCCTAAGACAGACTTGCCTGCCTATCCATCGGAAGATGCGGTCATGTCGGGTGTAACGGCTGAACTACTGAAGTCTTTATTTCCTGCGGCTGTAGAGGAAATAACCCGCAAGGCAGGAGAGCAACGCAATGCTGCATTATGGTCAGGAAAAGCTTCGGCTTCAGATATTTCTGCAGGCTTGGCTTTTGGCAAATCGATGGCTGCCGTGTTTACAGCACGCGCTGGAAGTGATGGCATGAAGAATGCAATTGGCAATAAGGTGATTTGGCAACAGTTGGCCGACAATGCCACGGCGCGTGGGGAGACACCCTGGGTGAGTCTGGATGTGCCTGCACGGCCTCCGATGCTTCCGGTGTTTGGACAGGTGAAGGCTTGGATGATGACACCGGCGGATATCGTGAAAGAGCGTCCGGTGCCACCTCCATCAACATTGTCTGCCGAAATGCAGGCGCAGGTGAAAGAGGTAAAATATTATTCGGATAACCTTACCCGCGATCGCATTGCCATAGTACACAAGTGGGCTGATGGAGCAGGAACGTATACTCCTCCCGGTCACTGGAACGACATTGCTGCGGAGTACATTCGCGATGCTAATTTCAGCGAAGTGCGTGCCGCGAGGGCTTTTGCTTTGCTTAACATGGCTTTGCACGATGCGGCGGTGGGATGCTGGGAGAATAAATATTTCTATTTCAATCCTCGTCCGACCCAGATGGATCCGTCCATTAAGACCGGTACGGGTATCCCTAATTTTCCGTCTTACACATCTGGCCACTCTACCTTTTCGGGTTCTGCGGCTACGGTATTATCCTACCTGTTCCCTCAGGCCGCTGACTATTTCAACGGACAGGCGCAGGAGGCTTCGTTGTCTCGGTTATATGGTGCCATTCATTATCGGATAGATTGTGAGTTGGGACTGACCCACGGTCAGCGCATCGGGGGCTATACCGTGAATTTTGCTGCTGGCGATGGTGCCGGCAATTGATGATTGAAATCCATGACCGCGGCCTTCCGCGATCGGTTTTTATACGTGTTTATTAATTGGGTAACGGAGAGGGAGGGGTCCCTCTCCGTTTCGTTTTTTATCAGAACTGTTCTCCGGCAAATAAACCGCCATAAGTCGCCATCACGCACAATAACAGGCTCATGGAGATGTACAGCATGGTTGATAATGTAAACCCACCCTGCAACAGAAAAAGTGTTTCATTGCTGAAAGTCGAGAACGTACTGAAGCCACCACAGAACCCTACCGTCCAGAAGAGCCGGGCACCGGGTGAAATGATCTGCTTATGATCGGCCAAGCCAATAATGACACCCAGCGCAAAACAGGCGACTACATTGACGACGAGAGTTCCCCAGGGAAAGTGATGGCTATGAAGGGCATTCACCCACTTGCTGAGTGAAAACCTGACAACGCTTCCCAATCCGCCACCCAGAAAAACGAGCAAGGCTGATTTCATTTGCACTGGAGTTTTGAGATCATCAAAGCAATTACCTTTTCTTTCAGGGCAGGCACATCTTGTGTCGTGAGCCCGGTAGTAGGAATTTCGGGTAGCACTTCAATGCGGATGGTTCCGGGCCGGATAACGAATTCAGTTGGTGGCATCAAGTTACCGGCGTTGTGAATGACCATGGGCATAATGGGCTGCTGGGTTTCAATGGCTATCCTGAATGCACCGTCATAAAAGGGTGCCAGAAGTTCTTTACTTCGGTTCTGGGTCCCCTCAGGAAAAATCAGAATGGAGATACCTTTTTTTAGTACGTCTTTGAGGTGATCCATGCTCTTTCGCCGGCTTTCGTTGCTTGAACGATCTACGATGATTGCCGCGCGGGATACGATCCAGCCAAATATGGGAACCTTCTTTAACTCCTTCTTGGCCAGTGGACGAATTTGGGTGGGTACCGTGAGGCACATGCCCGGAATATCCAGGTAGCTGGTATGGTTGCTAACATAGATATAGGCATGATGTTTCTTGATGTTTTCTTTCCCCGTGATGTCATAGTGGATGAAATTCAATTTACTGAACGTCCATGACCACAGTTTCAAAAACTGGTAGCTAATCGTACCGTAGCGTTCACCGAACAGAAAGGGGAGAATGATTCCGGGCAGGTACAGAATCATGAAGAATGAGAATACAAAGAGTACCCAGGCGACGTATAGTTTTGAAAACAGAACCTTCACGAGAAGAAATTAAATCGCAAGATGGGAAAAAATGCGATGTGGAGCGCGATGCATGCAGCAACTCAGTCTTCTGAGAAGGTTGCGATTGTGACCAGCAGATTTCTGCGGCTTACATCAGAAATCCACCACCATCATCATGTTAGCCGGTTTAGACGGAGTACTTGGTTACACCAGGTACAGCAATCGGATAAAAACCATTTGCATCTGGTTTCGACGGCATGTCCGCGTCCCATGCATACTTAGCCGGTTGCAGTGAGAAACCTGAATTCATGGTCTTGTCAAAATCCAGCACTTGTCCGGAGTAGGTGGCCATACGCCCTAGAATGGCGGTCATGGTACTTTTGGCTCCATGCTCCGCATCTGCAAACCGATACTCGCCTTTGGCAATGGCAGCAAACAATTCGTCGTGTTCTGTTTGGTATGGATTGTTTTCGAGCTTGTGGTCGTATTGGTAAAGGGTGCCTCCCTTGCGATCGTTGATCCGCATCGCTCCGCAGTAGATGTTTCCTTTGGTGCCCATGATAAACTCATCGACTTTGGCCTGCGTGCCTTTGATATGACGGCACTGGCTATTCAGGATGGTTCCATCAGCGTAGGTGAATTCCACGTAGTGGTGATCAAAGATCTCACCGAATTCCTTTCCGGTACGAACTTGACGGCCACCCATGCCCTGTGCCTTTACGGGAAATGAACCCTTGAACCAGTTGATGACATCAATATTGTGGATATGTTGTTCTACGATATGATCTCCGCAAATCCAATTGAAGTAATACCAGTTGCGCATTTGATATTCCATCTCGGTCATCTCAGGCTTCCGGGGATTCATCCAAACGCCATCATTGTTCCACCACGCCTGGGCGGACACGATTTCTCCGATCATGCCATCCTTCAGTCGTTTGTACAATTCCCGGTAGGAGTTCTGGTAATGACGCTGCAGCCCAACCACTACATTTAACTTCTTTTGTTTTGCCTTCTCCGCCACTTCCAACACCTTCTTGATGCCCGCCGGATCGGTGGCCACCGGTTTCTCCATAAAGATGTGTTTGCCCAGGTTTACCGCCGCCTCAAAATGAATGGGCCGGAATCCGGGCGGTGTTGTCAGGATCACCACGTCGGCCAGGGCCATGGCCTTTTGGTATGCATCAAATCCAACAAACTTATGTTCTTCAGTAACCGAGATTTTATCCTTGATGTTGCCTGGACTACCAGACCAGTCTGAGATATCATCGGCAGTCAACGCTTTGTAACATTCATCGAGGCGATCCCTGAAAGCATCGGCCATGGCTACCAGTTTTACATTCTGTTTGCTCAGCATGGCCTGCATGGCTGCTCCTGTACCTCGTCCGCCGCAACCAATGAGTGCTACGCGAATGGTGTCATCAAAACTGGTATTAAAAATGCTTGCGTCGGATACCAGGGGCAGGGCCATTAGTGAGCCGGCGGCCATCGTTGATTGTTTGATAAATTGACGTCGCGAGGGAGTGTTGTTTTTCATGGGATCAGATTTATCGTATAAATAAATGTACATTTTTTCAGACGACCTTATTTAAGGTAACGGGCATAAAATGCTTCGATTTCTTCTTTGGATGGCTGCGCGACCGGTCTTACTATCCTAAAACCAACAAACATGCCATCGGTAAGCCACCACCGGCTCTTTGGAATCTGGGGATCGCGTTTATTCCAACTGGCGTCGGACGGAATGCGATTGCTGCATCGCAATTGACTGGCTGGATCGAGAAAGGAGCCACCGCGCAAGGTGCGTGGGTAGCGTGAGCCCGGAGAAGTAATTGGATTATTTTTCTGGATGCTGGTGTAGTATTGAGGGTCATATTGATCCAGTGTCCATTCGGATAAGTTACCCAGCATATCATAAAGACCCCAGGCGTTGGCTTTCTTTTCCTTAACGTGATGGAATCGCGCTTCGCTGTTCGATTCATAATAGGCTACCACATCTAATGTTCCGGGGTTGGTACCATTTGATCCCGCTTTGCATGCGTATTCCCATTCGGCTTCTGTGGGCAAGCGGTAAAAGAATCCGGTTTTGGCATACAACCAACGGCAATACATCATGGCGGCCTGTTGGCTTAGGCTGTTTACCGGATGATTGGCTTCGCGCCCCATGCCCCATGTCAGGTCAATGTATTGGGGTGTAGCTCGGGTGATACCATCAATATTTTTGGTTTGCGGGAGTGAGGCGTCATTGAAATACTGGTCCCACTCCGAGAAAGTAACTTCGTGTTCTCCAATCCAAAAGGGCGCAACTTCAATTTCCTTGACCGGTGATTCATCCGGTTCGGCTGTACTTCCCAATTGAAACTTTCCGCCAGCGACACCGACCATCTTGAAAGTAACAGCATTGATTTTCTGATCATACGTTTTGGGTTGGGCGAGGAGCCAGCCGGGTATGATGAGGATAATGATGAAGAGCCGCACGGAATAAAGATACAAAAACCGCACGTGCCATTCCCTCAATTTCTGATACCTTTGTCTTATGTATTCAAAGCGATTGGCCTACCTGATTGGCTTTACAGCTATCGCACGGATGGTGGTGGGGGGCGTACTTGAACTTAGCAATGATGAGGTTTATTATTACCTCTACGCACTGAAGCTTCAATGGAATTACTTCGACCACCCGCCGGGGGTGGGCCTGCTGATCAGGTTAACTACCTTGAATTTGCTGCTCACGAGTGAGTTGTTTGTTCGCCTCGGAGCCGTGTTGTGCGCTGCGGCAGGAACTTACATTACTTTCCAAATGGGTAAGGAGATCCGGAATGAGCGCACTGGCTGGATTGCTGCCATATTGTATAATACGAGCATTTATACTTCCCTTATCGCTGGCACTTTTATCATTCCCGATAGTCCCCAGCTGGTATGCTGGATGATGGCACTTTGGATCATGTACCGTATTATCAGCAAGTATGATGTGAGTGTTACGACCGGTGTGGTGCCGTGGATCTGGTTTGGGGTGATGGCCGGGCTGGCGATCATGTGCAAAGTTCACGGCATATTTATTTGGTTTGGAATGGGATTGTATGTGCTCTTCTTTGCGCCGCGACTGCTTCGCACCTCAGGCCCCTATATCGCGGCACTGGTCTCTGTAGTGATCATAAGCCCGATCTTGTTCTGGAACATTGAAAATGATTTTATCACGTATCGCTTTCACAGCGAACGGGTAGCCGTTGAGCAAGGGTCTATGATCAGGTTTGATTCATTCCTCCAGGCGCTGGGCGGGCAACTGTTGTACAGCAACCCCATTAATGTTGTACTGAGCATCATCGCTCTCGTCAAGCTTCGTTCAGGTTCATTCCTGAGTTCAATGGCCGCTCGTTTCCTTGTGGTAAGCGGGCTGCCTATTATTATAGTGGTTTGCGGGATGTCCCTGTTCAATGACATGCTTCCCCATTGGAGCGGACCCGGGTTTATGGTGCTCGCGCTGATCGCAGCTGCATGGCTTGAAGCAAATATGGGTTTGGATAACATGTTGCCTCTGTCGGTGAAATCTGGCGCTATTTTGCTGGGCACTGCAGTATTCATTGCGTTCCTGTTGATAGAATCTTATCCTGGTACAATTGGAAGCCGGGAGCACAATCGGATGGGGGAAGATGACTTTACTCTCGACATGTATGGATGGCGGAAATTTGGAGATGAATTCAGGTTATGGAGGGAGCAGCAGGGCGATTCGATTCCGGCCAATATCAGGATAGTATCGCATAAATGGTTTCCGGCTGCACACCTGGACTACTATGTTGCACGGCCGATGCATATGGACCTGATTGGTGTTGGCGACCTGACTGACTTACACACGTATTTTTGGCTGAACCGCACCCGGAAGGATTTGATACCTGGCGATGATGCATTGGTCATTATTCCAAGCAATTACCCGGTTAATTTTAGTGAGGCCTATAAGCCATATTTCCGATCGTTAACGTTGCTGCATACCTTCGCGGTCGATCGGGGCGGGCAGGTTTCGCGGTATTTCAGGGTGTATAAAGCGAAAAATTACTTTATGAACGATCAGGTGCACCAGGGCAAGTGATCATACGCATCATTTAAATTTTGAAATATTGTTGATATGAAACGATTGGTCTTATTTCTTTTTTTGCTGGTAGTCGGGTCATCGTTTGCGCCCGATTCCAATTTGTTTGTTGGCAAGATTATTTACCAAAACACGTTTACGGACCTGAAAGGAAATGACATCACCACGCAACTCGCGCCATATTTTGGCCGGGAGCAGCATTACTTTATTGATGGAAAGAACTACAAGGCCTACAATGAAACCGGCAATTGGGTACAGCTCTATCAAGGTGCGACCAACAGTTATTTCTACTTTTCCACGAACAAGACCGCCAAGCGAATGGATGCTTCTTTGCAGACTTCAACCCTTTTTAAAATTACAAAGATGACCGAGACGGGTCGTGTGGCGGGATATGATTGTCATATGCTCCGGACTGATACGGACAAGGCATCAACCGTGTTTTATTTCTCTCCGGGCATCCGCACCAATCAGGCAGCGTTTGAAAAACACAACTTCGGAGATTGGAACAAGTTTCTGAAGGCCACAAATGGTGCGTTGGCGTTGAAGTTTGTAATGACGGACACAAAGAATGGATTTATTTGGACGAGTGAGGCAAAAGTGATTACACGCCAAAAGCTATCAGCGGCGGAATTTCTGTTCCCTGCAGACTACAAACAGCTTTGAAGGCTGCTGGAATATGGCAAGAATTCTGATTGAAGATATTATTCGCCAGCTGAGCGAACTGGAAGAGGGGTCCCAATGGTTTGACCAGTCATTTAAAAATAAGCTGGACCATTTATCAGCCGGTGTAGTATTCGTACAGCCGGTCCCCGGGGTTCATAGTGTTGCTGAACATGTAGCGCATATCATCGCCTGGCGCAAGGAGTGTGTGGCTCGATTTCATGGTGACAAATTTGATCTAATGAATACGCCAGCCGATTGGCCATCGGTGGAAGTGTTACAGGGCATAGGCTGGACTGCCTTGAAGGATCAGTTGTATCAAAGCACCCAAGACCTGATCCGGCTTTTTGATGACGTCGATGATACGTACTTAAAGAAGCCCTTCCGGGATACGACATATAATAATCATTATCTGATTGAAGGAATTTTGCAGCATGATATTTACCACCTGGGGCAGATTGGCGTAACCTTGAAACTGATTGATCAGGTGAGCAAACCGCCAGCAGATTCTTAGGACAATCGAACCCGGAAATCCGGACTGTTTGTGCTAATTTTATTTGTCATAAGCCCATGCCCATGAAACCTACTTTCCTTGTATTCCTTTGGATTTGTTTGATTCCGGTAGCCTCTAAGGCGCAGACCAATATTCGTATGGCCTCCCCGGACAAGAATATTTTAGTGCAGGTATTCACCAATCAATCGAATCAGGTATTCTATAGTATATCTTATAAGAAGAAAGGGGTGGTCTTGCCTTCGTCCCTGGGCTTTGTGCTGGCCAAGCCGGAAGCGACGCTCTCGAATTTTTCGATCCAGGGAGTAGACTCGGCCCGGATGGATGAAACATGGAGACCTGTTTGGGGGGAGGTGAAAGAAGTTCGTAATAACTATAATCAGTTAGATATCCGTCTCCGCGATGTATCGCCGCAGGCCATTCTTGTGAATGTTACTTTCCGGGTTTACAATGATGGTGTCGGATTTCGGTTTGAGTTCCCGCTGCAGCCTGCCATGCATCATTTTGTGATCGCGGATGAGCTTACCCAGATTGCCATGAGCGGCAATCACAAAGCATTTTGGCAACCGGGCGACTTTGACAGCAATGAATTCCTGTATGCCACCACGCCATTGAGTGAAGTGGACGCCGACAGAGCTCACGAGACCGAGAAGGGCATTGCTGTGACTTATCCCATCGGACCCAACACTGTACAAACACCGCTGATGATGAAGACATCGGACGGGCTTTATATTAATATCCATGAGGCGGCCCTTGTCAATTACCCGGCCATGAACCTGTCACTTGACAAGAAGAATTTGACCTTCCGGTCTTTGTTGGTGACTGATGCCGTAGGAACCAAGGCTTATCTCGAGACACCGGCCAAGACGCCGTGGCGTACCATCATCGTCAGCGACAAAGCGACTGATATCCTCGCCTCCAAACTCATCCTCAATCTCAATGATCCATCCAGGATTCAAAACCCGGATTGGATCAAACCCCAAAAGTTTGCCGGGATGTGGTGGGAGATGCATACCGGGAAAGCCACGTGGCAAAAGGAGGGAGGAAAGCACGGAGCTACTACTGAGCGGGTGAAGAAATACATTGATTTTGCAGCACAACATCATCTGGATGGCGTGCTTGTGGAGGGATGGAATGTTGGCTGGGAGGATTGGTTTGGGAATTGGAAGGAACCTGTTTTTGACTTTGTTACGCCCTATCCGGATTATGACATCAAAGCTTTATCTGACTATGCTAAACAAAAGGGTGTACGCATCATCATGCACCACGAGACAAGCGGATCGGCAACGAACTATGAGTATTGGATGGATTCTGCCTTCCGGGTGATGAAGAAATACGGAATGAATGCCGTTAAGACAGGCTATGTTGGCAAGATCATTCCCCGCGGTGAGCGTCATGACGGACAGTGGATGGTAAATCACTACCAACGGGCTGCTGAGAAGGCGGCCCGAAACAAGATTATGGTTGATGCGCATGAGCCTGTTCATCCCACCGGGCTGCATCGTACCTGGCCCAACTGGATGGCAAATGAAGCTGCTCGCGGAGGGGAGTTTAATAACTTCAGTACAGGCTTGCCTCCGGAACATAATACCATTCTCCCCTTTACCCGACTCATGGGTGGACCCATGGACTTCACACCGGGGGTATTCCACATGCAGTTGAATCAATTTGATCCTGGTCGTAAGCAGCGGGTGAATACCACACTGGCCAAGCAACTCGCACTCTATGTCACCATGTACAGCCCCCTTCAAATGGCTGCTGATATTCCGGAAAACTATGACGTGTACCCGGATGCATTCAAATTCATTGAAGATGTTGCTGTGGATTGGGATGACTCAAAAATCCTGGAGGCTGAACCTGGCGACTACATTACCATCGCTCGCAAGGCCAAAGGCACGGAGAACTGGTTCGTGGGTGCTATCACCGATGAGCACGCCAGACCCTTGGTTTTGACCCTGGACTTTTTGACCCCCGGACTGAACTATGAAGCAACCATTTATCGGGATGCAGACAGTGCGGACTTTGACAAGAATCCGGAGGCTTACAAAATCGAGAAGAAGACCGTGAACAGCAAAACCAAATTGAACATCAAACTGGTAAACGGCGGTGGTTGCGCCATCAGTATTATCCGGAAGTAGCCGCTTAGTGTTTTAGCGGGCGTTTCTTGATCATGCCACCCTTGGTGTCCCGGATGTTGGCCATTACCACGAATGCGTCGGGTTCAATTTTCTCAATTTCTGTATTGAGTTTGTTAAGCTCAAGTCGGGTAATTACCGTGTAGAGAATGTCGGCTTGTGTGGTTTCGCCGCGCTTGCCATAACCGCGCTTACCACTGTACACCGTTACTCCCCTTCCCATTACATCAATGATCATCTGGCGGATTTCTTCACTGTGAGAGGATATGATGGTGACGCCAATATACTCGTCAATCCCTTCGACAATAAAATCAAGAATTTTTGATGCGGCCAGATAGGTGATCATTGAGTACAATGCGATCTCTACGGAAAGAAAGTAAACCGCAGCAGAAAAAATCAGGATATTGATAATGATAATGATATCTCCGATGGTGGTGCCCAGTTTCCGACTCAGGTAGATGGCCAATACTTCGGTTCCATCCAGTACCGCGCCACCGCGAACTGAAAGCCCGATACCACCCCCGAGGAAGAAACCACCAAATACAGCCACCAACAGATTGTCCTTAGTAACATCTGGAAAATTTACGGTAGCCAGACATACTGCCAGACCCGTGATGGCGAGTGCCGTCTTTAGTGCAAAGGCTTTTCCAAGGATATTGTAAGCCAGAATAACAAAAGGAATGTTGACAATAATAATAAGCAGGTACAACGGAGCTCCCGTAACGGCAGAGATCAGCAAGGAAATGCCGGTTGCACCACCGTCAATGAAATGGTTGGTGAGTAGAAATCCCTTAAATCCAAAGGCTGCGGAAAATATCCCAAGCGTAATCAGGGCCAGGTCTTTCAGCCGGTGAACCAGTATGATCTTTACTTCCCGCAGGCCCTTGGCCAGCCGATAGCCGGAATATGGTGTTTCAGCCGAAAGTGCAGCCCGGACCTGTCGTCGCGCAACTACCTGCAACATGTTCTTCCAGAGTGCTTTCAATACTTATGGATGAGCACCCAAGTTACGAATAACTTATTGCCGTCAGGACAGTCGCTTGAGCCTGGCCATGTAGAACCCGTCGAATCCTTCGCTTGGATACAGGGTCTTTTGTTCCTGCAATTCAAATTGCGGATGTGATTGGAGGAAGACTTGAACCTGTGCTTCATTCTCTGCCGGCAGTATGCTACAGGTGGAATAAACCAGTAGGCCTCCCTTTTTCAGCATGGCACTGTATTGGCTGAACACCTGCGCCTGGGTAACCTTAACTTCTTCAATAAACTCAGGAGAAAGTTTCCATTTAGCGTCGGGATTGCGTCGCAACACGCCGAGACCGGAGCAAGGGACATCCAACAATACCCGGTCGGCGGAGTTTTCCAGTCGCTTAATCACTTTTGAAGAGTCAATGACCCGGGTTTCAATGTTGTTGCTGGCACCGGCCCTCCGTGCGCGCTTCTTCAATTCATCAAGTTTGAATGATTCGGTGTCCATGGCAATGATGCGGCCTTTGTCTTTCATCAACGCTGCGAGGTGAAGGGTTTTGCCTCCGGCACCTGCACAGGCGTCGATCACCCGCATGCCGGGCTGTGGATCGAGGAAAGGTGCGATGAGTTGAGATCCGGCGTCCTGCACTTCAAATAGTCCATCGCGAAATTGCTGTCGCGTGAAAATATTCTGACGTTCCTGTAAGATCAGGGCGTCGGGGAATGCGGTGGGCGCTTCTGCTTCGATCAACTCCGACTTTAATTGATCTTGAAGATCTGCCCGGGAAACCTTGAGTGTATTTACACGCAATACTACCCGCGCCTGTTCATTCAAGGCATGTATTTCCCCCGGCCATCTTTTGCCGAGCTCTTTTTGTCCCAGCTCATCCAGCCAATCGGGGATCGATTCTTTGATTTTCAGCAAGTGCTGAGCCTGGTCCCAGCGCTCGAAAAAGGCAGCTTTGTCCAAGCCCTGAAACTCATCCCATCGTGGCGGGTCAATGCGATTCCAAAAACACCAGGCTGCAATGAGTCGCCAGTAATCATTGGGTTCGCATTCGATCAGGTTATAAAACAGGCGGTGCCACCGTACAATGTCGTAGGTAGTCTCCGCAATAAACCGGCGATCGCGGGCACCCCACTTTGGGTTTTGCTTCAGTACTTTTTCAATGACCTTATCGGCATAGCGGCCTTCTTCAAATATCTCATACAAGGCATCAGCGACAGCCTCAGTCAGATTGCGGAATAATTTCAATGGGCGTGGTGGATTTTGGGCGAAAGTTAGGAGTTAATTCGGCGATTCCTTTCTAATTTCATGGGCAAATCCGCCATGCCGATATCCCTCATTTAGAAAGGAATAAATAGTTGAAAGGAGAGGTGTTCTATGAAAAAGCTACTGATTCTCATCATGCTCATCAGCCTGCAGGCTACAGCACAGGATGATTGGGGTAAAAAATTTATGAAAGACCTTGGCGATTCTGGCGCCAAGAAGAAGGCAAAACTGGATTCGGTTGATTTTCAGCTTGCCATTTCAGAGAGCGAAGGATCCGGTTTGTTTGACGTGGAGAACAAAGGGGAAGGCGGAGCCCGCATGCTGTATGCATTGCGAGACAAGAAGGAGCGGACCGTGAAGGAAATTGCACGAGATACCCTTGAATCTGGCCTCAGTTTCTATGAGCTGCGGATGTATAAAATAGCGGAAGAAGGATTTAAGACGGCCCAGAAATACATGGAAACCAACAGCCTTACCAATGAGATCAGCTACCTGCGGTGCATTTCTGTGATGGGATTGGTCTACTTGATACAGGGGAGAACATTGGATGCCGGGCAGTACATCAATTATGCCCTGGAGACCAGCGAAAAAGTTTTGGGCACCAAAAGTGCTGCCTATGTAGCAAACCTGAACAGCCAGGCTAAACTCTTTCAGCTCACCGGCAAGTATAATGAGGCAGAGAAATTGTTTGATGAAGCTGAGAACCTGGGTTTGCAGGTTTTTGGTGCCAATACCATGCAGATGGCCATCATTATCAACAACAAAGCTATGCTCTACCAGACCATGGGCAGGTATAAGGAGGCGGTAGAACTGATGAAGAAAGCCATCACGGCTTCCGAGGCGGCACCCAAAAAAGCCCTTCAGGGGAAAAAGTCGTTTGACAGTCGTCGATTTCAATCCAACCTCGCACTTTTGTATCAATTGTCGGGCAGCCTCACGGAATCAGAATCGACTTTCCTGGCCATAAAGAAAGTATTCGAGAACCGCCTTCAAACCAACAATCCGGAATACGCTTCCTTGTTGGATCAATTGGCTCTTTTGTATATGCAGATGGGAAAAATGGATCAGGTGGAAGCACTCCTGCAGAAGTCAGCCGCTGTCTACAAGAAAAAGTTTACGGAAGAGAACCCCTCCTTTGCCAAAGTGCAGAATGACCTGGGTAATTTTTACCGGGTGCAAGGCAAGTACCCGGAAGCAGAGTCAGCACTTTTACGGGCCGCACAGATCAGAAAGAACACGCTGGGTGAAAATCACCCGGATTATGTAAAGACTGTTGACAACCTGGCGATCTTGTATTGGAAGAAGGGGGATGCTGCAAAAGCCACCACCTATTTTGGTGAGTCCATCAATAAATCCCTGGAATTCATCAACCAGTATTTCCCGCCCATGAGTGAAGCGGAGAAGACTAAGTATTGGGATATCATCCAACCCAGGTTTCAGCGGTTTTATGAGTTTGCGATCGGCGTATCGGAAACCCAGCCAGATATTCTTAAGGACGTATACGACTACCAGATTGCGACAAAAGCACTGTTGTTGAACTCTACCAATAAAATCAAGAAGGCCATTTTGTCCAGCGGCAATGCTGAATTGATTAATGATTATGTTAGCTGGATTGGTCAGAAGGAAGCGCTGGCGCGGTACTATGCACTTTCAAAAGAAGAACTTAAGCAGCAGAATATTGATCTGTCTGCATTGGAAAAACAGGCCAATGCTACCGAACGCAGCTTGTCTTCACGTTCATCAGATTTCTCTAAGGCTTATAGTGCCGAGAAGACATCGTTTCAGCAGATAGCTGCTGTGCTCGGGGAAACAGAGGCCGTGGTCGAAATCATCCGGGTGCGGGGATTTGATAAAGACTTCACCGACCAGTCCAAATACCTGGTATTGGTGATCGCCAAAGGAACTGTCGTACCGAAGTCGGTGGTGCTGACAGATGGCGCTATGCTGGAAACCCGTTATGCCAAGTATTACAAAAACGCCATTCTGCAGCGCATACCTGATCAGTATTCCTATGAGCAATTCTGGTCGAAGATCGATCCGCTGGTGGCGGGAAAGAAGATGCTATATGTCTCTCCGGATGGCGTCTACAACCAACTCAATATAAATACACTTCGCAAGCCCGAAGGAGATTACCTGGAAAATAGATTTGATATTGTGACGATAGGTAATTCAAAAGATATGTTGGCAATCAAGTCAAGAAAGCCAACAACCAAAAAGGATGCCTTTGTACTGGGCTTCCCGGATTTCGGCGGGGCAGCCCCCGCATTGCCAGGTACCAAAGTTGAAATCGACGGGGTGGCAAAAATACTGAAGACCGCTGGTTACACAGTAGTACAGCGTGAACAACGGGTAGCCACTGAAGCAAACATCAAGGCGGTGAAAGGTCCGACCCTGATGCACATCGCGACCCATGGCTATTTTTTGGCGGATACGCAGACGGCAGGAACTGCGATGGGCGTGGATCTTGACAATGCGAAGAACAACCCACTGCTCCGTTCTGGTTTGATTTTGTCTGGCGCTCCTGACCCGGGTAAAGAGGAGCAGGCAGTAGACCTTCAAAGTAATGACAATGGCATTCTCACGGCCTATGAAGCCATGAACCTGAATCTCGAAGGCACCGACCTCATTGTATTGAGTGCTTGCGAAACGGGTCTGGGTGAAGTGAAGGCGGGCGAAGGCGTCTATGGTTTGCAACGATCCTTCCTGGTGGCAGGAGCAAACGCATTGATCATGAGTCTGTGGAAGGTGGATGATGAGGCAACCCAGATGCTGATGACAAACTTCTATTCCAACTGGACGAAGACCGGCAACAAACTCAAGGCATTCAAGCAGGCACAATTGCAACTGATGGCCAAATACAAGGAGCCGTATTATTGGGGTGCCTTTGTCATGATGGGCCAATAGTTCACCTGGTTCACCGTGATTTCTTATGCTACTCCCCCTGATGGGATGAAATTGAACTTCAATCACCTATACCAAGGGACTAAGTAGTACTTTTAGGAACGATGAGGCTGGTTGTTTTTCTTGTTCTGTGGATAATAATAGATGCCTGCATCGATCGGATTGATCTGGCAATTCCAACCTCAACATTAGGTGATATCGTGGTGGACGGGTTGATCACCAGTGATCCAGGCCCATACACAGTCAGGCTAAATAGCGTCATCCGCACCGATGACTCTCGTCCGTTGGGTATACCGCTAACCGCCGTTAAGGTGGTGATGTACGACGACCAGGGCAATTCCGAGGAAATGGAGCAGGTCATCGATGGAGAGTATCAGACCAGTCCTGCAGGCATTCGGGGGGTAGTAGGCCGGTCATATCACATCAGGATAGAAATGGGCGACGGATCCATCTTTGAATCTATACCAGACAAGTTGGGACCTGTGGGCACGGTAGATAGTGTTTTTTGGGAGTTTGAAACCGCGTTAAAAACCGATGGCCCTCCGGAATACCGCTATCGCGTATTCATGAATGCGAGTGCCGCAACCGGTGAAGACAAATACTATAGGTGGAAACTCAATGGAACCTATGTGGTCAGGACAGAACCAAAATTCACCCATTGTTTAGCACCCCCTTGTAAGTGGTGCCCTGATCCCTGCAGCGGCGCTGCGATAGTGGCAGGCTCTAATGAACCACAGGAAGGGTATGCCTACAATCCAGCCACCCAAAAGATAGAATATGTCATCGGGTTGAGTTGCACCTGCTGCCGTTGCTGGGTGACGGCCGCAGAACTGAAGCCCCGAGTCACCGATACCAAGCTATCATCTAACGGAAAGTTTCTGAATGTGGAGGTGGGCACCATTCCTGTGAATTACTATACGTTTTGGGAAAAGTACAGGGCAGAAGTTCAACAGATGAGCTTAACTCGTCAGGCATTTGATTACTGGTATGCCGTTCAGGCCCAGAAGGAAGGGATTGGAAGTCTGTTCCAGCCGATCGGAGGAAAGATACCTACCAACCTTTTTGAAATTAATGGAAAGAAGAGGGTTTACGGCATCTTTTATGCAGCCTCGA
>DAOMGC010000030.1:0-43357 GCA_035430125.1 Cyclobacteriaceae bacterium
TTAGGAGCAAAAATATGAACAAATACACCCAGAGCCCCCCCAGAAAATGCCAGTAGGTGGTGCACATTTCAATCTGGGCGGTGTTTTTAGAATGAATCTTACCTGTCATGGCCGACCGAAGCACGATGAGGACATAAATAATGGCACTGACCACATGAAGTCCATGAAATCCAGTGAGTACATAGAGGAATGATCCGCTTGGATTGCCAACAAAATACACGCTTTGCTGCACCAGCATTCTCCATCCGGCAAACTGTCCGGCAAGGAAGGCGATTCCCAGCAACGCCGTAATCCAGGTCAGGCGCTTGACCATGATAATATTATCCTTTTTGGCGGCAAAGAACGCCCACTGCATGGTCACACTGCTTACCAGAATTATGCCCGTGGTAACATAGAACAAGCTGGGCAACTCAAAGTACAACCAGTTCCCTTCCGCCTGTCGCACGATGTACGCTGAAGTCCACGATGCAAACAACATACCCACGGTGGCCAGAAAAAGCCACATCGCAAATTTCTTCGGGTGCATGGAAATGGGCTTGCGAGGCTCTTCCACGATTTTCATTTCTCCTGTCATCATGTTTTCCATAACAAAAATCTGTCAACCAACCTTGTCCAACAAATAAGCAATCTGCACAATCGGCAGGTACAAGAACGAACCAAACATAATCCGCAAAGCAGACTCACGGCTTTGGGTCTTCATGAGTGAAAAAGTTGCAGCAAAAAAAGCAACGCCGCAAACCGTCGCCACAATGGCAGAGTCAATACCCGTCATCCCGAATTTGGCCGGCAACAGGCCAAGTGGAATCAGAAACATGGTATACACCATGATCTGGATGGCGGTGTTAAAGTCTTTTCCACCACCCGATGGCAAAAGCTTAAAGCCTGCCTTCTTATAGTCATCATCAGCCACCCAGGCAATGGCCCAGAAATGCGGGAACTGCCAAATGAACTGAATACCGAAAATGATCATTGCCTCGTGCGTAACCGCGCCAGTGGCTGCGATCCAACCCAACAGCGGTGGCAACGCACCGGGAAAAGCACCCACAAAAACAGCAATCGGTCCAACGCGTTTCAACGGGGTATATACCCAACAATACAATACCATGGACAATACGGACAATGCCACCGTCAGCCAATTCGTATAAACAGAAAGGAGCACGAGGGCCGCACCGGCACACACTGTTGAAAAAAAGGTTGCCTCCTGAACCGTTAGCCGACCTGTGGGTAAGGGGCGAGTCTTGGTCCGCTCCATCAATTTGTCCAAATCGCGCTCCATGATCTGATTAACTGTGACGGACGCGCCGGACAACAGAAATCCTGCGATGGTAAGGACAATCAATACCAGCCAATTAACATCTCCCCGGGTGGCCAAGCCATAGCCAAATGCACAAGAAAAAGCCACCAGCATACTGAGACGTGGCTTTAATAACTGCACGAATGCGCGAGTCTTGACGGCCTTTGAAATGGATAAGTTCTCTTCGTGCGCTATCATACAATCATTTAACAACTTCTCCCCTGCCGTTGTTTGCCATCAGGTATGCCTGAAAAAACCAACCGAAAGAAACAACGGCCAGCGCCAGGTGAACCGGCTGCAACACGGCCGGCACAGCAAAATAGGCCATTACCACACCCGTGAACAAGGAGCACAAAATTAGCAGGAAAGGGACTAGGGATAAAGTCTTTTCGATGGGCATTTTGCGCCATTTGAGCCACAGCATTACCATAATTCCCAGTACCACCCAAGAGAAGGTCCGATGAATAATAAACTCACTTCCGGTATTCGCTATCCAGTCTTTTCGGTCCAGGGTACCAGAAATGGAATCGATTACCTCGCGCACCTGGGTACCAAGCAAGGTTTGAATCAAAATAGCAGCAATACCTGCCAACAACAGGTATTTCGATGGGCTCAAATCGGTTGATGAAGGCTTACCTGTCCGAACCAAAAGCCACACCAACAAGGCCACGACCACAAACGCAAACAGCATATGGACGGTTATCGTCCAGGTAGTGAGGTTGGTGGAGACGACAATCGATCCAAACCAACCCTGTATGATAACTACCACCAAGGCTGCCACTGATCCCTTAAATACTCGAGGTTCCGTTTTTCGAAGTCCCCAGGACAATCCAACCAAAGCTATAAACAGGAATCCGACAATTACACCGGCTACTCGATTGATATATTCAGTCCAGGTCTTCTGCGCATTAAAATCCTGCTCAACCATCACAGCCGGGTCAGCCAACAGCTTATCTGCGGTTGACTTCATTCCGACGGCGGAAAGAAACCGCGCAAACTTTTGGTTCTTCTTATCCCGGTACTGGGCGTACTTTTCCTTGTAGTCTGCCGGAAGTTGTTCAACGCTTGTGGGCGGCGCCCAACCGCCAAAGCACTTTGGCCAATCCGGGCAGCCCATACCGGAGCCCGTACTGCGCACCAGGCTACCGATCAGCACCAAAATATAAACAGCGACCAGGGTTGACAGGCAAAACCTGTGAAACCGCCGGGTCGCTGTTGTATTCAATTAGTCAGTAAGGAATCAGTGGTGACCACCAGGAGTCACCGCTCCTGATCCACCCATCTCCAGTTTAATTTGATCGTTTTCGCTCGGAAGGTTCGACTCTGGTGTTTCTGAGAAAGGAACCGTTTGAGGAATGAAATCTTCCTTAGCACCAGGCTTGCTGTAGTCATAGGGCCAACGATAAACGGTAGGAATAGCTCCGGGCCAGTTTCCATGCCCAGGCTGGCGTGGGGTTGTCCACTCCAGGGTGTTGGAATCCCATGGGTTAGCCGGGGCCAAACGCCCGCGGAACATGCTGTAGAAGAAGTTGAAGATGAAGAGCAACTGTGCCGCCAGCGTGATGATGGCTGCAACCGATACCAACATGTTCAGGTCTGCAAATGAGTTGAACGCTTCAAAGTTAGTCCATGAGTAGTAGCGGCGGGGGAAACCGGCGATACCGATATAATGCATCGGGAAGAACACCAGATACACACCAATAAAGGTAAGCCAGAAGTGAATGGCGCCAAGGCGTTCATCCATCATACGGCCAAACATTTTGGGGAACCAATGATAAATACCGGCAATCATACCAAAGAAAGATGCTGAACCCATTACCAGGTGGAAGTGGGCAACGACGAAATACGTGTCGTGCAATTGAATATCTACTGCGGAGTTACCCAGGAACAAGCCGGTGATACCTCCCGTAAGGAAGAAGGACACCAGACCGATGGAGAACAGCATCGCTGAAGTAAACTTGATGTTACCACCCCACAGGGTAGTGACATAGTTAAAGATCTTTACCGCCGAGGGCACGGCAATAATCAGTGTCAACACGGTGAACACTGTTCCAAGGAACGGATTCATACCCGTTACGAACATATGGTGCGCCCACACGATGAATGATAGAATTGCAATGAAGAGCATAGAACCCACCATGGCTTTGTATCCAAAGATCGGCTTCCGTGAATTGGTTGCGATAATCTCTGAAGTTATACCCAGCGCCGGCAACAACACGATATACACCTCCGGGTGGCCCAGGAACCAGAACAGGTGCTGGAACAAAATCGGGCTTCCACCAACGTGGGGAAGCGCCTCACCTGCGATGTAGATATCGGACAGGTAAAAGCTGGTTCCAAAACTGCGGTCAAAAATCAACAAAAGGGCTGCACCAAAGAGAACGGGAAATGACAGCAACCCGATAATGGCGGTGAAGAAAAATGCCCAGATGGTAAGAGGCAGTCGGGTAAAGGACATCCCCTGTGTGCGAAGGTTGATAACCGTTGTGATATAGTTGATACCACCCAACAACGTGCTCACAATGAACAAGGCCATGGACACAAGCCACAAAGTCATACCGAGGCCAGAGCCCTGAACTGCTTGCGGAAGGGCCGACAAGGGAGGATAAATGGTCCATCCACCGCCAGCAGGGCCGGTTGAGATGAACAATGATGTAAACATGACGGCGCTGGACAGGAAGAAGAACCAATAGGACAGCATGTTCATGAAGCCGGATGCCATATCACGGGCACCAACCTGCAACGGGATGAGGAAATTGGAGAATGTACCGCTCAAGCCGGCTGTCAACACAAAGAACACCATGATGGTACCGTGCATCGTTACCAGCGCGAGGTAGAATTCAGGATCAATTTTACCTTCAGCCGTCAACCAGCCGCCGAGTACCGGGCGCAACCACTCGAGATTAGCTTCGGGGAAACCCAACTGGAGGCGGAAGATGACCGACAGGATACCACCAATCAATGCCCAGGCCATCCCGGTAATCAGGAACTGCTTGGCTATGACCTTGTGGTCCTGACAAAAGATGTAGTTCGTCCAGAAGTTGCCGTGATGACCGTGATCGTCGTGGTCGTCGTGGTGGTTAACTTCAGTGTGTGCGTGTATATCTACCGTTGCCATTTGAATTGGTTGTCTTTCGTATTAGTTAGCGGATACCGTCTTCAGTTCACCCTGCTGCAATGATCCATTATCAGGCGCCAAACCAGATTTGATGTCGGCCTGTTCACGCATATTCTCAGGGATAAATTTGCGCTGATCAGGATTCTGCTTGAGCCAGGTCTCCTGGGAAGCCTTCCAGGCCGCAAACGCAGCCTCATCGTCTACCACGACTACAAAACGCATGGAGAAGTGCCCTTTACCACAGATCTCAGTGCAGGCCATTTCATAGTTAAAGTTCGGATTTCCGGTTTTCTCACGCATCTGAGCCGTGGTGAGCGTAGGCGTAAATTTGAAAACAGTTTGCATGCCGGGTACTGCATCCATTTTCACCCGGAAGTGCGGAAGGAATACACTGTGCAATACATCCTTGGCCCGGATTTTCAAAAGCACTTCCCGGTTGACCGGAAGATGAAGTTCCTGAGCTTTGAAATCATCCCAGGTTTGCTTGTCTGACAGGTCCAGACCGAATTCATTTACGTCATTGATCAACTGGAAGTTGGTCTTGCCGAGTTCGCCGTCTTTACCCGGGTAGCGGGCCGTCCAGAAGAATTGTTGACCCACCAACTCCACAACTTCGGCATCTTTTGAAGCAGGGGCCGTAATGTCACTCCAGGTTTCCAAACCGCCAAAGACCAGGGCAATCATCACGACAGCCGGAATGACGGTCCACAAAATCTCCAATTTAGTGTTGTCGGCGAGGAAAGTCGCTTTGCGATCTGGGTTATACCGGTACTTGTAGGTGAACCAAAACATCACTACAAAAATGATTGAGAAGGCAAACACGCAAATGGCCATGGTTACCCAGAACAGCAGGTCTGTCACCACACCGTGTTCGGAGGCCACCTCCATGGTGTATGCATCGAAGTGGACATATGAATACCAGTAGAAGCCTACCAGGCCCAGGATCATGAAGACGAGGAAGAGCGCAGCGTGTGTGCTGTTGCCAGATCCTACTTTACCGGGTGCACCTTTCACAACACCTACGAGATTTCCGATACGGAAGATCATGTAGAGGATGACCAGGATCAGTACGACTCCCAAACCTATAATTACGTTCATCATAATATCGCGCGTTAACGTTCGGTCTTAACTCAAATTAAATGTGGTGTCCGAGGCTTTCTTCAAGCATCGGGTCATGTTTAGGCAACAACGGGAATTTGGCCAGGCTGCTGAGGGTAACAAAGAGGAAAGCAGCCATAAACATCATGGCAACACCAATCTCAAGCAGGCCAAGCCCGCCATCTCCCTTCACCACACCGGGTGTAATCATATTGAAAAAGTCCAACCAGTGACCCACAATGATAATCGGGCAAACCACCTGCAATGTTGCGATCTGGCGCTTGGCATCCCGTGTCATCAATAACAAGAATGGAAGCACAAAGTTTAAGATCAGGTTGGCAAAGAAAATCCAGCTATACGGCGCTACGGTGCGGCGCTGGATGAAATACACAGTTTCTTCCGGAATGTTGGCGTAGTAAATCAGCATGAACTGACTAAACCAGATGTAGGTCCAGAAGATACTGAATCCAAATACAAACTTACCCAGGTCATGGAGGTGGTTTTCATTGACAATGCTGAGGTAACCGGCATCCTTCAGTGAGATGACGATGAAGGTAATCATAGCAAGGCCTGTCACCCACCAGCTGGCAAACACATACCAGCCATTCATTGTGCTGAACCAATGTGTGTCGATGCTCATCACCCAATCCCAGGCCGCCACGGATGAGGTGACACCAAAGATGACCAGGAAAATGGCGGAGAGCTTCCGGGAGTTATACCAGTGCTGCACAGATCCGTCCAGGTCTTCCTGCAACATTTCTTTCTTGATGTATGTAAAGAACAAATACCAGAGACCAAAGAACAACACCATGCGGATGATATAGAACAGCGGGAAAGCTCCTGCGCCCAGGGGCCAGAAGAAATAGCCACTCTTGCCCATCAGGATTGAATCATAATGATCCGGATCATTGGCATCGTACAGGCTTGCATGTGTCCAATGGAACACATCGCCCTTTACGACAAACCAAAGGCCCAACATCAACACACCAGCGATTGGTATCCAGTGACCCATGGCAAGCGGGATGCGGCGCACACCTACTGACCAACCCGCCTGGGCCGCATATTGTATGGCAATGAAGAACAGACCAATGATACCCAGGCCGGTGAAGAACACGTTGTTCATCCAGAGGGTAGCATAAATTCTTTTTAACCAAGGCGCGGTCTCATGGTGCTCGGCGGTTGCCTCAGTGGCATGTGCCTCCTGAACATCCACACTGGCTACCAGGTTCTGCGAAACAGCGGCAGAAGCATGCCCTTCGGCGCCATGGCTTTCACCGGACATAGCCATATAAACGCCCAGACCGAACAACAGCAGACCGGCCACAAACAGGATCATCAGTTTGGAGCGGGTACCTGACTTGAAGTCGTATTTTTCTTCAGCGATAGTATGCGATGCGTTCATTCGTACGGTCGTTTATCAATTATTTCTGCTTCTGTAATGCTTTCACATATTTGGCAATCTTCCAACGTTCTTCGGGCAACACCTGAGAACCATGGGCAGCCATCAGGCCGGCGCCATTTGTAATCACCTGGAAAATGTGTGCTTCTGAAATATTCACATAAGCATCTCCCTTGAGGTTAGCAACCCCCGCATATTTATCAGACACCTTTCCATCAGCCTCTCCTTTAGCACCATGGCAATGCTTGCAGTATGATTCATACAGCACCTTGCCTTGCTCGAGTACTTCCTTGGTAGAATCGAGCGGGTTCTTGAGACCAGCCACGACGATATCGATGCTGTCTTTGGATACCCGTCCTATGCGATAGGGCAACCATCCCATGGCATTGCGCTTCACCGTGTGGGGTGCAGGCATACGCATATTCATGCGATGCGGGTTATATCCGTTGGAGTTGTAATACTCGCCTTCGCGGGCGTCGAGGGAATTAACCCATGCACCAGCTGACTTGTCGGTAATCTGTGACATCGGCTCGTATGCTACCGAGTGGTACATATTGGCTGCGTACTCGCGACCGGGATTATCTCCGCCCGCTTTGCATCCGCCGAGCAATAAGGCGGCAATCGCATAGACTCCCAGATTCTTTATTTGCATAGTCGTCATTTCTCTAAAAGCTTTTCTCGTTCACTTCAGAAGCGCCGTTGTCTTTAAGGATGCGCTGAATTTCCTCTTTGCTGATCTTATTGGCACCCAGGTCAATGGCCATCACATGCTTGTCGTTGGTGCTGCGGATGTCATATTGACGAGGCCATTTGTAAGGCTTCATATCCGAAACGATCAGAAAAGTTCCGACCATTCCAAACGCAGCGAGGAGCACGGTAAACTCAAATGTAACCGGGATAAACGGCGGCAGGGAGGCGTGGTTCTTTCCACCGATGATCATGGGCCAGTCATAGCCCAGCATCCACACCTGGGTAAATAAGGCCAGCATCGTGCCAGTCATCCCAAAGAGGAATGCTGCTATGGGAAGGCGGGAACGGCGGTAGCCCAGTGCATCGTCCAGTCCGTGAACCGGAAAGGGCGAGAACACTTCTTTGATCCGAACGCCTTTCTCACGGATGTTTTCCACTGCGTGGAGCAATACATCCTCATCGTCGAAAATGCCTACTAAAAAGTTTTCCTGGTGCGCCATGATGAACTATTTCTATAGTGAGTTAGTGAGCTTTCTTAGTTTCTGAAGTCGACTTAATGATACTCTTCACCTCGGCCATGTTGATCACCGGGAAAAACTTGGCAAACAGCAAGAAGGCGGTGAAGAAGATACCAAACGTAAACAGGTATTCTCCAATGTCATACATTGTCGGGTGGAACATCGTCCAGCTTGAGGGCAGATAATCACGGTGCAGGGAAGTCACAATGATTACAAAGCGCTCAAACCACATACCGATGTTCACGATAATGGAAAGGACAAATGTGGCCACCAGGCTGGTCCGGATTTTCTTGAACCAAAACAACTGAGGGGATACCACGTTGCAAGCCATCATGGAAGCATACGCCCACCAATAAGGACCCAATGCTCTGTTGTAGAATGCATATTGTTCAGCGGGTACCTGGCCGTACCAGGCGATGAACAATTCAGTGATATAGGCCACTCCTACGATTGATCCCGTGATGATGATAATGATGTTCATCAACTCGATGTGGTAAATGGTAATGTAGTCTTCCAGTTTAAACACCTTGCGGGTGATCAGCAACAGGGTCAATACCATCGCAAAGCCAGAGAAAATAGCACCGGCAACGAAATAAGGCGGGAAGATGGTGGTGTGCCATCCGGGCACTACCGAAGTGGCGAAGTCCATGGATACAATGGTGTGAACCGAAAGTACCAGTGGCGTAGACAGACCGGCCAAAATAAGGGCTACTGATTCATAGCGGCTCCAGGTACGGGCAGCGCCGTCCCAGCCAAAACTGAGGGCGTTGTAGATGCTGGCGCGTGTCTTGTTTCCGGCAACTACAGCGCGGTCGCGTATAACAGCGAAGTCAGGGATAAGGCCCATGTACCAGAACACCAACGAAACAGAGAAGTATGTTGAGATCGCGAATACGTCCCACAACAACGGAGAGTTAAAGTTTACCCATAGCGAGCCAAAGGCGTTCGGAAGCGGAAGGGCCCAATAGAAACCGAGCCACAGGCGACCCATGTGGAAGGCCGGGAAGCTGGCAGCACAAATAACGGCGAAGATTGTCATGGCTTCAGCCGCGCGGTTGATGGACATTCTCCAACGCTGGCGGAACAAAAGCAAGATGGCTGAAATCAAGGTCCCGGCGTGACCAATACCGACCCACCAAACGAAGTTGGTGATATCCCAGGCCCAACCTACGGTCTTGTTCAGACCCCATACCCCTACTCCATTCCACAACAGCATCCAGCAGCAATAGGCGCCATACACCAACAAGGCCAGGGATACACCGAACGCCATCCACCAAAGGCGGGTGGGCGCTCCTTCTACCTGGCGGCTGATGTCATGTGATACATCGGCGACTGACTTTCCACCGGTTACTAATGATTCTCGTACTGCGGATGATGCTTGCATAAATATCGTTCCGGGTTTCTTGTATTCGTTTACTGATTACGCTTTCTCTGAAGTAGCTTCCTTGTTGCGGATCTTCGTGAGGTAGAAGATGTTTGGCTTCACGCCAATTTCCTCCAACACACGATACGCACGCGGGTTGCCAATTTTCTTATCGATTCCATTGGGACGTTTCTCGTCCTTGGTGACCTTCAACAACTTGCTGATGGCGCTATCGGCATTATTGATATCACCGAAGACAATGGCTCCGGTGGCACAGGCTGCCTGACAAGCGGTCACTACTTCTCCATCCTTCATGGGACGGCGTTCTTTCTTGGCGTTGAGTTTGCCAGACTGTATGCGCTGCACACAGAACGAGCACTTCTCCATCACGCCGCGTGAACGAACGGTAACATCGGGATTCAACACCATACGACCCAGGTCGGTGTTCATCGCCGGGTTAGACTGATAGAACTGCTGGTTGTCGTGGTACTTAAACCAGTTGAAGCGACGAACTTTATATGGACAGTTGTTCGCACAATAGCGTGTACCGATACAACGGTTGTAGGTCATTTGGTTCAAACCTTCTGAACTGTGCGTGGTAGCGGCCACCGGGCACACGGTCTCGCAGGGTGCGTTGTTGCAATGCTGACACATCATCGGCTGGAATACAACTTCCGGATTCTCAGAAGCAACCTCCATCGACTCATAGTTGTGGTGGTTGGTCTCTGCACTGGAATAGTAGCGATCGATGCGCAACCAGTGCATTTCACGGCGACGGATCACTTCGTCTTTACCAACCAGGGCAACGTTGTTTTCCACGTTACAAGCCACGATACAGCTTCCGCAGCCGGTGCAGCTGTTTAAGTCAATCGACATGGCCCAATGGTGGTCGTTATAGTCGTGACCTTTCCAGAGCGATAGTGACGATGCATCTACTTTCTCATCCCACTTGGTAATCTTCGGAATCTCACGGCCAGCCCAGGCATCTTTCTTAAATTCACTCAATACAGACTCCTGAATCACACTCTCACGACCCATATACGTCTGGTGTGTCTGGGTTTGTGCCAACTGGAACGCCTCATCCGTTTTTACCAGCGTAACACCAGATACCGCTATACCAACGATGCCGTTGTTAACCGGCAGGAAAGGATAGGCATTCTTACCCAGGCCTTCAGATACTTTACCCACTTTCGTGCGACCGTATCCGAGTGATATTCCGATGGTACCGGGAGTCTGACCAGGTTGAATCAACACCGGAACAGATACAGACTGTCCGTTTACCGTCAGCGTACCAATTTGTGTATTGCTTTCACCATCATTGGTGAAGCCAAGTTCCTTTGCATCTTTCTGAGAAACAGTAACCGGATGATCCCACACCACTTTGGTGATCGGGTCCGGCAACTCATGCAACAGCGGGTTATTGGCTTGCGAGCCATTTCCCACGCCGTAGCTTTCATAAATAACAAGTTCAAGGCCATTGGCCTTGCCACCCGCTGCCACTGATGCTGCGGCCGCACTGAGGTCTGCTGAGAAGGTCAATGCCTTGGCATCTTCCGACGGAAGTTCAAGCACCCCATCATAGAGGCACTTATCCCACCAGGATTGGAAGTCCATTCCGTTGCCGGTCTTGCCATAGAACCAGTTCTTCCAGTTCGCCTGCAGGATACCGAAATAATCAGGAGCCGATTGTCCAGCCCAGATCAGGAAACTCTCCTGGGTCTGACGTGACTTGAAAATCGGTGTGATGGCAGGTTGTGAAAGACTGTAAGAATTCTTTTTGGGTTCGAAATCATTCCATGATTCCAGGTAATGATGATCAGGTGCTTTATACGTTACCGCCGATCCTGTTTCATCTTCCGTATAACCGGTGGAAACCGTAAGCTTCATGTTCTTCAGGGCTGCTTCCAGTTTGGCACCCATCGGGTGGTTGTATACGGGGTTGCAGTTATAGAAGATTACACCATCAATTTTTCCGGCTTCCGCATCAGCGATGAATTGGTTCATGGCCTCATCATTTCCATTTCTGAAGTTGGAAGGCTTGCTGGTGAGAATGGTGGTACCATAATTGCCCAACAAATCGTTGATGGCATTGATGATTACCTGAACCGAAGGATCATTGGAACGACAGACTACCAATGAGTTGCCGCGTGCTGACCACAAGTCTTCTGCGGCTTTCTCCAGGTTAGCAACGTTCTCGAAGCCGGCACTGAGGGCTACTTTTCCTGCCTTGGCGGCGAGGAGGTTATATAATTGAGCTATGATCAAACCTCCTTCTGAAGGTTTCATCATGGTGCGATAGTCAGCATTGGCACCCGTCAGTGAGAGGTTGGCCTCAAACTGATAGTGACGTGACATCTCGCGGTGATCTTCATCAATCTTGCGTGTCAGCGAGTACTGCTTGGCAAACTCAATGGGTGAAATCCAGGTGCCAAGGAAGTCTGCACCGAAGCTCACGATAACTTTTGCCTTGCTGAAGTCATAAGAGGGGATCATTCCCTTACCAAATGAAATCTCGTTGGCTTTATAGATACCATAAGCGGAAACAGCGTCATACTGAACGTGTTGCGCGGTTGGATGCTTGGCTTTGAAAGCCTCGATGGTAGCCAGGGTACTGGGGCTGAGGATAGTATGGCTAACGACCCGGATTTGTCCGCCGCTACCGGCAATTTCACCAAGTTTGGCAATTACTTCAGCGTCTACGGAAGCCCAATCCGTGTCTTTGTCTCCGATTTTGGGGAATCGCAGGCGGTATGAATCATATAAAGACAGAACGGAAGCTTCTACCTGCGCATTGGTACCACCCATGCTTACCGAAGAGAGTGAATTCCCTTCGATCTTGATTGGGCGTCCATCGCGGGTCTTCACCACGACACTACAATAATCTCCGCCGTTAACATACGACGACGCATAATAATTAGGAATGCCGGGATCAGCGTCAACCGGTTTATTAACAAAAGGGATGGCATGACGCACCGGTGTTTCGCACGCGGCGAGGGATACGGCAGCAACGCTGAAACCCATCATTTTAAGGAAGTCCCGACGGGAGTGCCCGGGGTCTTCTTCCATGCCCACGTTTACAAATTCCTTATCGGCATTCTTGACGTAGGCAGGATCGTTCTTGAGTTGCTCCAGACCTTTCCAATATGTCTTTTTCGTGATACCCATAGCGTGTGGTCGTTCCTTTATTTGCTGATTAAACTCTTTATTATCAATCGGTTAGTAGTGACACTTGGAGCACTCGAGGCCGCCAATGTCTTCCACTTTCATGGCCTTCTTGCTGTTGTGGATTTCCACCAACTTATCATAGTAGGCGTTGCCCTTGGTGTTCACATCGGTTTTGCGGTGGCAATCGATACACCAGCCCATCGTGAGCAGGGAGTATTGCTTCACCACATCCATCTCTTGAATAGGTCCATGGCACGTCTGACAGGCAATTCCACCTACATTCACATGCTGAGCGTGGTTGAAATAGGCCAGGTCCGGCAAATTGTGGATACGTACCCACTCAACCGGCTTGGTTACTCCTGAATAAGTAGCTGTGTTGGGGTCAAAACCAGCTGCCTGGTAGATTTTTGCAATTTCAGCCTCGCCTGTATTGGTGCCCTTCTTGATCTGAGAGTGGCAGTTCATACATATATTAATAGAGGGGATCGAGGCCTGCTTGTTCTTGGCCGCTCCGGTGTGGCAATACTTACACTCGATCTCATATTGACCCGCGTGAATCTTGTGAGAAAACGCGATAGGCTGCTTGGGCTGATAGCCCTGCTGAACACCTATGGTATACAACCCGTCGATTACTGTTTTAAAACCCAGGGTAGCAACAATAAAGACCACCAGAAAGACAAATCCGGGGCTGCTGGTGATTGTGCCGAAAGTAATGGGTGAGGTTACAACCTCCCGCTCTTCGCTACTGAGGTCCTTGGACTCCAGGAATTTACGCAACGCATTGACAATCAGTACCAAAATGACAACCAGGAGGATCAAAATAATGATCATACCCACCAAAATGGTGTCCAAATAGGCAGTTGGGATAGCTGATCCTGACCCTGCACCACCATCCGCTGCCGTAGCCGTTACAGGTGCGGCGTCAGGTTTGGCGGCTTCGGCTTTGATGTAAGCCAGGATGCTGAGGATCTGCTCATCTTTATACGACGTAAAAGCCGTCATCTGGCTTTTGTTATTCTCGAGGTAGATTTTGTTGGCGTATTCGTCGCCACTGGCGATGACTTTGGCAGGGTTCTTCACCCAGTTCAGGATCCATCCGATAGACGGTACCCTGTTCTCAACACCAGCCAGCGCGGGGCCGGTATATTTCTCCTTGATCTTGTGGCAGGTTTTGCAGTTTCCTTTGAACAAAGCCTCTCCTGCCGCGATAGCAGCCGGATCGGTTGGAATAACCTGGGCTTGAACGGAATAGGAAAGAATGAGGAAAACTAGAAACGGCAAAAAACTACTGGAGAAAACGGAGGTCAGTCGCTTCATCATGTGGTTTAGGATTCCGCCTTTTATACGGAGTTGCACAAATCTACACCCCGATGTCGTTTTTTCAAATAAATTTTTTGGTTGACGACTTCAAGCAGACCCATCAGTAGGATGAAGTTATTTATCTTGACAAGCGGTAATACCGCACCAAACCAACCATCGAAATCTCGGGCAGTTTAGAACGGGTTTAAACTGTCATAATCATTGAATTTTACCCATAAATGACGGCTTTTGAATATGTTATCGTTTTGATTTCCATCATCCTTGGTTTGGGAATAACACAAATCATGATGGGGCTAGCCGATCTGGTACACCAGTGGGACAAAGTGAAATTCTATTGGCCTCACCTGATCTGGATCATGCTGGTGTTCGTACTTCACATCCAGGATTGGTGGGACACGTACAACTTGCGCGCATTTGAACCCTGGCGCCTCCCCACTTTCCTGTTCTTCAGCTTGTATCCGGTTAATCTTTTTGTATTAGCCCGCATCCTGTTTCCTTTTCAACCCACTGAAGGGACCATTGACCTCCGTGAATTCTATTTTCACAACTTCCGCAAGTTTTTCATCAGCACCATGCTGCTCAATTTACTTTCCATTGCAGAAAATATCATGGTCAGGGGGGTTGAATACAGCCTTTTGGTGCCCGCCGGGCTGTTCCTTTTGCTAGGTTGGTTTGTGATCCGACCGGTAGATTCAGAGCGATTGCACAAAATACTGACCTTGCTCCTCCTGGCGTTGCTCATCTTCAGCGTAGTGTTGAATTGGAATACCTGGTTGATAGACTAACGGGAGAATGACCTGCGTTAGCAACCCATTATCTTTGCTGATCGTTATACCGGAAATTGATGTTGCCGCATGTCTGTTAGGTTACTTCTAGTTGTCATCACCCTTGTTTTGGCGGGCAACTTTCCGCTACGGGCGCAACACCATCCGCTGATCAAGAAGTATCCGCTTAAGATTTCCAGTCGGGACACGACCATTTTGCATCGCAAGCAGCTGACTTTCTTTCCGGTGGTGTACCGATCACCTGAAACAGGCATGGCCTATGGGGTACTGGCGTTGGGACTATTCAAGATGATTGGCGTACGGGATTCACTTACCCGCACATCTAACCTCGAGGTTCCCATCATCGTCACGGCCCAAAAGCAATTTGTTGCGGATATCATCTACAACCTGATTACCAACAAAGAGCGCTTCTTTATCCGAGGTCTGAATCAATACAACAACTTCAGCGAATTTTACTATGGCATTGGCAACAATACCTCCTCCGCTGACCGCACATTCGTGAAGTATTTATCGATACGAACCAACCACCGGGTGGTGGCCAGGCTCACGCACCGTCATTTCGCCGGACTTCAATATCAATATTATAATGTGTCGCACACTTCCTTTAGCGACACCGTTCATATCCAACCCATGCACGAGCGGTTGGGGTATTCCGGATTTATCACTTCGGGCCTTGGTCTGGTATATTTATATGACTCCCGCAACAACGTGATCAATTCCAGCCGCGGCTCCTACCTGGAGGTGTCAAGCCTCGTAAGCGACCCTTCCCTTGGCAGTCAGTACCAGTTTAATAATATCACCGTAGATGCCCGCAAATTTGTGCCTATGCCACATGGCCGCGTCCTCGCGTTTCAAGCATTACTCAACCACAACCAGGGCGATGTGCCGTGGCGGCAAATGGCAGCTATGGGTGGTTTCAGTATGATGCGGGGCTACTACCTGGGCCGGCACCGGGACAAGAACTATGTGGCATTCCAGGCAGAATACCGGGTACCGATCTACAAGTTCTTTGGTATGGCCTTCTTTGGATCTACCGGGATGGTGGCCCCACAATTGGAGAAAATTTCTCCGGCTCAGTTCAAGTTAGCGGGTGGAGCAGGATTCCGTTTTCAGGTCGACAAGAAAGAACGGGTGAATATTCGCTTTGATATGGGCTTTGGTTCCGGTCAGACCGGGTACTATCTCACCATTGGTGAAGCCTTCTGATGTCGTTGCCAACTTTTAATCCGGTAGAACATGCAGCCTGGGGTGTGCGGCTTCCGGCCCTGTCTCGACAGTCGCATGTTGTCGTTGTCGGTGCTGGGGTGTTTGGTGCGTGGACTGCACTCTTTCTGAGGAAAAAAGGATTACGTGTTACGCTGCTGGACGGACATGGCGTGGCCAACAACCTGGCGAGTTCAGGAGACGAATCCAGAATTCTCCGGGCAAGCTACGGCAACAACAAATTGTACTTTGATCTCTGCCTCCGCGCCAAAGAACTGTGGCTTTTGTATGAGCAAAAGTGGGAAACTCCATTGTTTGTAGGGAGTGGCGTATTGTGGTTATGTCCGGAGCAGCGCATCCCGTTACTGGATGATGCCATGCCGTTGTATAAGAACCGGGGACTGCGTTGTGAATACCTGAGTATTGGCGACATGGTGGTGCGCTATCCCATGATAAATACCGAGGGCCTTCACCACGGTGTTCTTGATCCATCTGCAGGATTCCTTTTGGCACAATCGGCTATGAGACGGGTGGTGGAAGAATTTGTTCAGATAGGAGGCGAATTCATTCAGCGCTTTGCAATACCTGGCTACGTCGACAGACAGATTCAGCACCTGGACTTATCAGACGGAAGCAAACTGCATGCTGACGCTTATATTTTTGCCACCGGTCCCTGGTTGGGACAACAATTTCCCGAAGTGCTGGGTGAACGACTCAGCTGCTCACAGCAAGAGGTGTTTTATTTTGAAATACCCAAGGGACTCCCGCACAATCAACTCCCGGCATGGCTTGACGCGGATGGCAAAGTTTTCTTTTATGGCATACCCGGAAGTCCTTCAGGGTTCAAGATTGGTGTAGACCGCCGCGGGCCTCCATTGGATCCAAACCAGAAAGAGCGCATCGGGTCATCAACCTTATCTGATGAAATTCGGAAATACCTGGCACATCGATTTCCGGATTTGGCACAGGCGCGCATCCATCATCACCGGATATGCCCTTATGAGAATGCAAGCGACGGCAACTTTATCGCCGAAGGTCATCCCGAGCAACAACATGTGGTGCTTCTGGGTGGCGGTTCAGGACATGGATTTAAACATGGTCCTGCCCTGGGCGAATGGATGGCGAACCAATTGCTGCCTTAACGAGTCGAGAATTTATAAACTGTCTTCTGCTGGTACTTTTCTCCCGGGTTCAATACCGTAGAAGGAAACTCCGGCCGATTGGGTGAATCCGGGAAGTGTTCTGCTTCGAGACAAAATGCAGTGCGGAAGTTGTAAGCCTTACCTCCTTTTCCGATGTCTTTGCCGGTAAGGAAATTGCCGGAATAAAATTGCAGAGCGGGCTCAGTAGTCCACACTTCCATCACGCGGCCTGAGGTTGGTTCAGTAACACGCGCAGCCAGTCCAAACTCTCCAGACTTCTTAGTGAGTACCCAACAATGGTCATAGCCTTTTCCAGCTACCAATTGTCCATCGTTTTGCCCGATGCGTTCGCCGATAGCATGGGGTCGCCGGAAATCAAATGGCGTTTTGTCGACTGGAGCGAGTTCTCCTGTTGGAATCAAACCTTCATCAACCGGCAAGAATTGCTCGGCCATTAACTCCAATTGATGCCCGAGGATATCACAGTTTCCAGCTCCAGCCAGGTTAAAGAAAGAATGGTGCGTGGGATTCAGGATCGTTGGCTGATCTGCGGTTGCCTCATAACTGATCTCTAATTCGTTTTGATCGGTGAGTGTGTAGGTTACGTTGAGGGTTAGTGTTCCCGGATAACCTTCTTCGCCGTCGGCACTTACATAGGTCATCACCAAAGTATGCTGACCTTGCGGTTGTACAGACCAAACGCGGTTATGAAATCCGGTAGGGCCACCATGCAAAGCATTTTTGCCATTGTTGGTTGCGAGTTGATACGACTTGCCGTTCAAGGTGAATTGACCTGCCGCGATGCGATTTCCATACCGACCGATCATGGCGCCGAAGTACGGGTTGCCAGTGGGGTATTGGTTTGCAGAATCATAGCCCAATACCACA
Organism: Cyclobacteriaceae bacterium; assembly: GCA_035430125.1. Lineage (GTDB taxonomy): Bacteria > Bacteroidota > Bacteroidia > Cytophagales > Cyclobacteriaceae > ELB16-189. The sequence continues at coordinate 17,984 of DAOMGC010000030.1, forward strand.
TCTTCGTATTTCCCGTTGCGGTCAGGAACCAATAGTGACATAATCTTGCCGCCGTAGTTGGTGACTGTCATGTGCATGCCCTGGCTATTCTGCAGGGTGAAAACTTTCAGTCCGGTGGAAACGGAATCCGCGACAGCAGCCATAGAAGATTCTTTTTTAGCGGGGGAACAACTGACGAGCAGGGCCATCGCCAGCAGGAGAAACAATCGGTTCATAAGAAGTAATATAGAGAATAAATCTATCCGGTAAAACGGATCGGTGATGAGCGGACAACTGCACGCAATCAGGTCGCCCTTCTCAGGGTGAGCTGGACACTACAAGTGAATTTTACGAAATCAGTTTTCTTCGTGTTCGAAAGAAAACATCAGTCGATCGTATTTGGCGCGGGATGTTTTGGTGAAAATTCTGGCCTGGTGGTGCACCATGACAGTGATGCGATCTTTCTCTTTGTGGATGGGATACAATACAGTCTTATGCTCACGGTAGTTAACGCGTTTGCTGGCGGCGATGGCAATTCGATGATTCTGTCCGGCCAGGTCTACAGGCAGATCGATCCAATCATATTCCGGGTGTGAAAAATGGATCACTGCCTTTCGGGGAGCGTTGGCTATTCTTAACTCAGCCCGACCCGCATAGTCGGTGATCGTCTGAAAATCTGTTCCTTCCACCAGTACTTCCACATTGGGCAGTGGCGCACGATTTTGGTCAAGGGCAATGACCTGAACACGGATTTCACGGCCTGATTCAGCGGCCGTGACAGCGTCCTTGGGTATCTTGAATTGGCGCTTTGCCTTTTCAAATATCATCATGAGTGTATCATCAGCCACCACATATTGGCCTCGGCCCATGGTTTCCTTTTCTCCATCGAGTTCAAACCAGGAGAAGCGCTGATCGCTGTCAAAATAATATCCTTCTGCATGGCCCAACCAGCCGCTGTGCAAAAATGCTCCGTCAATGGTTTGACACCTGGAGAATCCGGGAATTAAAACCAGCAATGCAATGGCAATCGTTTTCATGACAATAATGAAAGCACAAAATTACCGCCGCAGGAAGGTTTTGACCGCCCTTTTGGTCTAAGCCCAGACCGGATTCATCGAAATTAATGACCCGCCGGTGGTGGAACAGGCAACTGATGGGTGCCATTTTTTTGTTAGGTTACGATTCAAACCATCCCTTATGAAAAGTCAAATTATCCCCGTCTTTCTCCTGATCTTGTTCTGTCTTTCCGAAGTACCCGTAAGTGCACAGGATACCAAAACTGTTGTGGTAGCAGTCAAAGCCGGCAAACTCCTTGACCCTGCTTTGGGCACCGTGCTTACCAACCAAGTCATCCTCATTGAGAACGGCAAGTTCAAAGCCATTGGACCTAACCTGGCTATACCGGCAGGTGCCGAAGTAATTGATTTATCGAACCTGACCGTGATGCCAGGTTTGGTAGATGCTCACAACCACCTCGCCTTGACCTATAAGGTAGTACCGGAAAGAAACATATATTATTATACATACATCACGGAGAGCACTGCGCTGCGGGCGATCCAGGCTGCCTCCAACGGAATGCAAATGCTGTCATCTGGTTTTACCATCGTGCGCGATATGGGTAACAATGGCAACTACGCAGATACCGCCCTTCGGCAGGCTATCGAACAAGGCTGGATTCCAGGACCGAAAATTATAAACTCCGGCATCATCATTGGGAGCATTGGCGGCCAATTCTGGCCCACGCCAGAAATGGGCGCGCCGGGTAAGAACATTACCTATCCCGAGTACATTGATGCCGACACCCCCGATGAGCTGGTGAAAGCCATCCGGCAAAATGAATTGTTTGGTGCAAAGGTGATCAAGATCTGCGTTGACTGTAAGCCGTGGGGCTACAGCGTGGACGACATCAAGTTGGCTATCGCCGAAGCAGCCAAAGCCGGATTGAAGGTTGAAGGACATGTGCAAACCATTGACGGTGCGCGGCGCGCTATTGAAGCCGGTATCTGGTCGATTGCGCACGATACCGGGCTCAATGATGAGATGCACAAACTGATGGCCAAAAAAGGAATCTTCCGTGCAGGTACAGAGACACCGATGACCCTGGATGAGCACACCACACCGGAACGCTATGCGCGCACTGTGGCGAGTCTGCGCAATGCCTGGGAAAACAAAGTTCCCCTCACCTATTCCACGGATGCGGACTACTATGTTCCCGGAAAAACTCGTGGTGAGGTTTCGATTGAATTTATTGAAACCTGGAAGGCTGCCAACATTCCGAATGCGGACATTCTTCGTGCGATGACCATTAACGGATACAAGGTGAGCGAGACGGAGAACACGCGTGGTCCTATCAAACCCGGACTTGCTGCAGACTTCATTGCGGTGGAAGGCAATCCACTGGACCAAATTGATGCGCTTCGCAAAGTCGTATTTGTAATGAAAGACGGCATGGTCTTTAAGAAGGACGGAATCATGACACCCGAAAAGTTCTTTCACGGCGGGCCCGTCAACGGCTGGAACATCCGCTAGCCAATAACGGCCAGACCGCCCCGCGATTAATTGCGGGGCGGTTTTATTTTTAAGGTAACCCGAATCATGGGTGTTCCGTTTCAACAACAGAACCGGAAAGCCATGAAAAAGATCGATATCTTAAACTACATCACCGACTTTCGGAAGGCACCCAATGCACGAAAGTCTTTTGAGGATATTTCGCAACACCTGAATGTCACTGAAGTTAGTCGCCTGGAGGCTTTGCTGGCGGAACTCAAGCAACTGGGTACTGTCCGGGAAATGGACGTTGACGGCACACGCTACTTTCAAGTCGTGACCAAATAGCTGATATCACTCAGGGTTTTCCCTGAGATCCCGTCTTTCCCGCCCAGCTGGACATAAAACGCTTTTACCTTTTCAAGGTCCTGCGGCGCATTTTTTGGCCCTTCTCCTGATTTTTAGCGAATCAGGAAACATCTGATTTTTTGGCGGAAGCGAGCACCCAATTTTACATCATGGCGCGCCACCAATGGCAGCCGAAAAGATCACTATTAAATCGCAGGACCATGAACCTTCCAGCCATTGCCCACAAAATTCACAAAGCACTCTTCAGTGCCGAAATGAAAAAGTTGCGTGAAGAGCAACACACCCTGGTGGGAATCCTTAAGTCACCCTCATTTGCACAACTGCCCATTCAGCAAAAAATAATTTCGTTGGCTGAATTAATTTCCCGCTCGCGCCAGCAATATGGCGTTGTGCCTCACGAACTGGAAGTTGCGCTGCTCCGGTTCAACAATGACCTGCAGCATCAAATTGTAAAAGGGTTTTAGTTGAAATAGGCCGGAGCTGTTGTCATGAACAGTTCCGGCTTTTTTATTACCTAACATTCGTTCTGTTTCGACCAATCAGCAAATTCTTCGGTTCAATTACCGTTGCGGATACAAAATCTTCCATAGGTTTGCATCGTTGATCACTCAGGGGGCTGTCCCCAAAACGGTTACCTGAATATTCAACCTGCCATTAAGTAAACGAATCATTCCACCCAAATGAAGACGTTTAGCTCAACGGTGCTTGTTTTGGTATTGATGCTGTTGGTCACCTGCGTTCATGAACCGGTTGACCCTGCCGCTACTACCACCACGACTACCACACCCAGTATACCGACAACCACGACCACGGTTCCGACCGGAAAGACGTGTAGTGCCGATACCGTATACTTTACCAACGACATCCTTCCGCTAATCACATCGAACTGCTCGATGACCACGTGCCATGGCGGACGATACAGCCCGACCCTGACAACCTATACGCAGATTTCCAGAAACCGGAGCAACATCAGTCAGGAAATCACCAAGGGCACCATGCCAAGGCCTCCGGTCGGACTCCTGACCGCGGCACAAATCAGTGCTTTCAAAAAATGGGTAAGTCAAGGATACAAAAACAATAGCTGTACCGCAGGCTGCGACTCCACCAAGTTCACTTTCACCGCAGTGATTGATCCCATCATGAAGAAATATTGTGTGGGTTGCCACACCGGTGGTACATCAGCAAACAAAAATGTTGACCTGTCTACTTACCTCGGTGTAAAGACAGTGGGCCTCAACGGATCGTTGTATAAATCGGTGGCTCATCTTACTGGCGCATCCCCCATGCCTCCTTCGGGTACTGCGCTATCCAAGTGTGAGGTCGCTCAAATCCGCAAGTGGGTGGCTGCGGGGGCACTTAACTGACCAGTTATGAAAAAGTCATCTACACTCCTAGTCGCGATTGTTCTTATCCTCAACTCCTGTTATTATGACAAGGAAAGCGTAATGTATCCAAATCAGGTCGTGTGCAGCACTCCAGCCACGGTGTCATACGGGCAACATGTATTGCCTATCCTACAGCAATACTGTTACGGTTGCCATAGCGGCAATGCACCGGGCGGCAATGTTGCCATGGGCACCTGGTCTGCTGATAACGCTATCGCACTCAATGGTAAACTATATGGTTCGATTTCCTGGGCTGGCGGGTTTTCTGCCATGCCCCAGGGCGGCAGCAAGTTGTCAGCCTGTAACCTCGAACTGATCAAGAAATGGGTCGATAGCGGTGCACCAAACAATTAACCATGAACAAAAAACTGATCCTGGGTCTACTCGTAGTTGCCGCTTTGCTCGCAGGGGCTGGGTACGCATATCGCGAATATTACCGACCGCATGTCAATATGGAAGATGTGAATGCTGCCTACGATCAGGATGCGATCACATTGATCCGTGAGTTTGAAGGCAACGAAGCACGGGCCAACCAAAAGTACCTGAGTCAGGTATTGACCGTGCATGGTGTCATCAAGGCCGTGGATTCCACCAGTGGCTGGGTCATTTCCCTGGGTGATCCCGATACCAATACCTCGGTCCGGTGTCTGATGGACAGTACCTTTCGATCAAAGGCCTTAAAGCCCGGACTTACGATTGGCATCAAAGGATATTGCACCGGATTTAATGCCGATGAGCTACTCGGGTCAGATGTCTTACTGGACCGCTGCGTGCTGTCCGCTGACTCAAAAGAAATCAACACCTCTAAATAAACAACCATGAAAACATCAATAGGTTTCCTTTTCCTGGTGCTGGTAGCACTGTCATCTCCTGCCACCGCCCAGCGATTTTTCACCAAGGGGGGTACAATTTACTTTAATGCATCAGGTCCGTCAGAAGTAATAGAGGCTACCAACAAGACTGTCACCTGCGTCATGGATGTACAAAGCGGGGCCATTCAATTTGCAGTCATGATGAAGGGTTTTCTTTTCGAAAAGGCCCTCATGGAAGAGCACTTCAACGAAAACTATGTGGAGAGTTCTAAGTTTCCCAAAGCTGAGTTCAAGGGAGAATTTACGAATAAGGCTACTATTAATTTTGGTAAGGATGGTACCTATCCGGCCCATGTAAAAGGAAAACTCACGCTGCACGGGGTGACCAAAGAAATTGAGACCGACGGCTCCGTCACCATCAAAGATGGCAAGCCCCAGGTCTCCGCAGAATTCAAGTTGATACTGATTGACTATGGTGTTGAAATTCCCAGCCTCGTGGCCGACAAAGTATCCAAAGAAGCGAAGATAAAAGTTAACTGTTCATTGGAACCGCTGAAAGGTTAATCATGAAACGGACCGGAATTCTGCTGTTTGTACTTCTTGCCGCCCAGGCACTTTACGCCCAGGAGGACTTACTCGCCCTTGTGGACGATGGCCCGAAGAAGGAGCGTGTTAAGAATGCCTTCAAATCCACGCGTGTAATCAATGGACACTCGATGGAATTCCTCGCCAAAGGCACCCTGGATGTACGTATCCTCCATCGCTTTGGTAAACTCAATTCAGGTCCTGAGAATTTTTTTGGCCTGGACCAAGCCTCCATGCGACTGGGATTTGATTACGGTATTACCAACTCCATTACCGTGGGTGTAGGACGCAGCACCTTTCACAAAGAGCTCGACGGATTTATAAAGGTAAGACCCGTATGGCAATCCACTGGCCCTGGCGCCTGGCCATTCTCGGTAGTCCTGGTTGGTGGAATGACATATGACGGCATGCCCTGGGCCGATCCCACACGGACCAATTTCATTACCAGCAAAATGGCCTACTATAGCCAGGTGATTATCGGGAGGAAATTTAGCGACGGCTTTTCGCTCCAGCTCACTCCCACCATCCTGCACCGCAACCTGGTGCCGACGGAAGCGGATCCCAATGACATATATGCCCTCGGGTTTGGTGGACGCATTCGGCTTTCAAACCGGGTATCATTTACATGGGATTACTTCTACGTCCACAACGGACTCAATCCAAACACAAACTATTTTCCTCTATCTGTTGGTTTTGATATTGAAACAGGTGGTCACGTGTTCCAGCTGAACTTCACGAACGCTGTGGGAATGAATGAACGAGCCTTCCTGACCGACACGACGCTCGACTGGGCTAAAGGAGATGTGATGTTTGGGTTTAACTTGTCACGGGTATTTACCATCGGCAAGCGCTAACGCCTGAACTTCTCCTGCAAGGCGGCCATCTTTTCCTGCATGGATGGTTCCTTCCTCCCCTGGTTTTTGTCGCGTGTGACATCCCGATCAGCGGGTTGCCCCTTTGCAAACGGATCGGATTTCATGGACAATGCTATACGCTTGCGGGCGACATCTACCTCCACAACCGTTACTTTTACCCGATCCTGCACAGCCACAACCGTGTTGACATCTTTCACGAACCGATCACTCAGATGACTTATGTGCACCAGGCCATCCTGGTGTACGCCAATGTCCACAAAAGCACCGAAGTTCGTGACGTTCGTAACGATGCCGGGAAGCACCATACCCACCTTCAGATCCTTGATCTCTTTCACGCCGGCTTCAAAGCTGAAGGCTTCGAATTGCTGTCGCGGATCCCGTCCCGGTTTTTCAAGTTCAGTGAGAATATCCTGGAGGGTAGGCAAACCCACCTGTTCTGAAACATATTTCTTCAAGTCCAGTTTCTTACGCAAATCAGTGCTGGTCATCAAGTCCTGAACGGAACAACCCAGGTCTTTGGCAAAGCGCTCAACCAATGCATATCGCTCCGGGTGAACGGCACTGCGATCCAGCGGATTGCGAGAATCCCTCACACGCAAAAATCCTGCACACTGCTCAAACACCTTTTCGCCCAGGCGAGGCACTTCATGCAACGACTTACGGTCTTTGAACGGTCCATTCTTTTTGCGATACTCCACAATGCTCCTTGCCAATTGTGGACCAAGGCCTGATACATAAGACAACAACTCTTTGCTTGCAGTGTTTACCTCTACACCAACTGAGTTTACACAACTCATCACGACATCATCCAATCCCGCTTTCAGTTTTGCCTGATCAACATCGTGCTGGTATTGACCTACGCCGATGGATTTTGGGTCAATTTTAACCAGTTCGGCCAGTGGATCTGTTAACCTTCTTCCAATAGAGACCGCACCCCTTACGGTAATGTCATGATCCGGAAACTCTTCCCGGGCGACTTCCGATGCTGAATAGACTGACGCGCCGCTCTCATTCACCATCACGATCATGATGGATGATGGTAATGGCAACGAACGAACAAAGGCTTCCGTTTCGCGGCTGGCGGTTCCGTTGCCAATCGCGATGGCTTCAATGTTAAACTTATCGCAGAGACCAAGAAGGATAGTACCGCTCTTTGCCGTTTCCCGCTGGGGTTCGTGGGGATAAATCACCGTATTTAACAGGAGCTCTCCCTGCTCTCCAAGGCATACCACCTTGGTGCCGGTACGGAACCCGGGGTCGAGGGCAAGCACTCTCTTTTGACCCAGTGGTGCGGCCAATAACAATTTGCGGAGATTTGCACTAAATACATTGATTGCCTCCGCATCCGCCAGGCGTTTGCTTTCCACCCGTACCTCACTCTCCAGCGAGGGTTTTATTAGTCGTTTATAGCTGTCTTTCACCGCCAACTTAACCTGTTCTGCTGCGGGCGAATTTGTCTTAACGAATTGTTGATTCAGTTTGGCCACTGCCCCATCTTCTTCCGGCGCGAGGTCCAGCAACAGGACGCCTTCCTTTTCCCCGCGAAGCAAAGCCAGCAAACGGTGCGATGGCGTCTTGCGAATAGGTTCCTTCCAATCAAAATAGTCCTTGAACTTCTGACCTTCTTCTGTCTCGGCTTTCGACTTCACTACCCTGGACTCCATCACCCCCTCCTTTCGGAACAACTCCCTCAACGACTTGCGGGCTTCAGCATCTTCACTCACCCATTCGGCAATAATATCGCGTGCACCATCCAGCGCCTCATCGGCGGAGGCTACCCCCTTTTCAATGCTGACAAATTCAGCAGCCTTTTTGGTAACATCACCGGACTCCTGACGGAAGATCACCTGAGCCAAGGGCTCCAGGCCTTTTTCACGGGCGACACTGGCCCTCGTCTTGCGTTTCGGTTTATACGGCAGGTATATGTCCTCCAGTTCAGCCAGCGTTTCGGCCGCCTCAATGGCAGCAGCCAGTGCAGGTGTTAATTTCTCCTGCTTTTCGATGGACTTGAGGATGGCAGATTTCCTTGCTTCGAGTTCCAGTAATTGCTCATGGCGGTCGCGGATACTGACGAGCACCACTTCGTCGAGGCTGCCTGTGAGTTCCTTTCGGTATCGCGCAATAAAAGGGATGGTTGACCCGGCCGCCAGCAGTTCGAGTACCCGGGAAATTTGTTCTGATGTGAGATTGAGTTCGCCAGCCAGGCGTGAAATAAGCTTGTCCATACAGTTTAAAAAATAGGTAGGCAGCAAAACTATACGGAAGAACCTGAAAAGCAACCCAAAAATTGGTCAAATAGTTATCCACATAAAAAGCGACATTAAACAGGAGAGCCCCTGACGAACGTCATGGAAAAAAGTCGGTCGCCGCTGCAAATTCAATTATCAAAACAACACCACTATGGGCACCGTGCACACCAAAAACACCCCTACCTACAAAGCAGTACCCTGGGAATCTTTATATGCCATCACACGCCATTGGCAATCTGATCTGCAGTTCTATCGCGATGAGATCCGATTTCTCCGCAACCTGACTGACAGAAGGTTGGTATGGCTCTCCGATGATCAATTGATTGTAAAGTTGCGCACCGTAGGCAATGCACTCACCGAACTTACCCACGACCGGCAAGAGCTCGAAAAGAAAATAACCGAGCACTTCAGACGCGTCTCTGCTGCCGACGCTGCACGACTTGACCAGGCCCTCAGTGATTTTCAAATTGAGCATGCCTTGCTGGAAGAAGATTTTGCTGCGTTCACACGCAAATTCAGAAATTTGAAAAAGTCACTCTTTACACTGGCCGAACAATCTGCAGAAGGGTCTATTCGACATGAAGAATTTCAAAGTTAGTCTGCTGTTTATTCTGCTGACCTTTTCAGGTGTCAACGGACAAACCCCAGTCACCTCGAGCTCGCGAATCCGTTGGGGGCTGGAACAGGATGTTCTGCCCTACCTCACTGGAGGATATTACGGCGGCATTTGGGCAGGCAGGTCGCACATCCGGGGCAGGCTGCTGATGGCTCGGGTGCAAAAGCCCGACCTCGTGGTCCCAGACGGATTCACCAATAACTGGGTAAGTGCCTATGCACTTGTCGGTGATTATTTTCAAAACGAAGACCTGTCCGGGTGGTGGATCAGCGGCGGCTTGGTATGGTGGCACAATACCATTCAAAGCAACTTTCGGGTTCAAACCGCAACATACAACAGTTACATGCTCAATGGCAGCCTGGGGTATTCCTGGCGCTTCAGCAAGCACTTCTACATCACGCCATGGGCAGGCATGCACATCCGCGTGGCGGGAGATAACCTGGTGACCGTGGACGGCAAGAGTTTCAAGCCTGCGGTCTTAAATCCGGAAGCCTCCCTCAAAGTGGGATGGATATTCTGACGTCTACTGAACCCGTTGGACCGTGATTAGTTTCCCTTGCCAGGTGATCTGATCACCTGCGGTTTTTCCCATCAACAATTTTCCGATTGGCGACACGCTGGAAATCACCAGAAATGATTCATCACCCACCTGAACAGCGCCAACCGGAATAGCAATAAAATAGTTGTGCTGGCTGGTATACACGATGCTTCCTACTTTGATTTTATCTCCCGGCGTTTGTCTTGCGTATTGATCAAGCATGGACCTGAGTGCCATCGCATCGGCCAATTGCGCCCGGCTGTGATCTGCTTCTTGCTGGGCCATCGCACGGGCGGTTTCGTATTTGTCGCCCATACTGCTCTTGGTTTCAGCTGCAGCCGATGCTTGCGCATGAGCGATTGCATGCTCGATGGCCAATATCCGTTCAGCAACAAAACGATTACATACCGCAAGCAGCTGCAATCGGATAGATTGTATCTCCATCAACTTAATCCTGCTGGACTTTTAGTTCTGCGCGTCTGTTCTTGGAGTGTTCCTCTTCAGGACATTCAACACCGTCACTGCATCGGTTTACGAGGAGGGTTTCACCAAAGCCGGTAGTTTGGATACGGGATGCACGGATTCCCCTCGCCTCCAACCAAAGCAGCACCGCGTGGGCCCTGTTGTCAGAAAGCCGTTGGTTGTATTCAGTCGTTCCTTTGGAATCAGCGTATGCGCCGATATGAATCCGCGAATTGGGGCGTCGTTTTAGCACCTTCAGCACCTCATCCAATTCAGGCAATTCATCCTGGCGAATAGCAAACTGGTCATAATCAAATTGAATCACCACCTTGTCTATGAACTCTTCTTCCAACACAAAATCATTCAGGAGGTTTCCGTGGAACAAGCCGTGGGTATTCATTTTGATCATCTGCGGCAGGAACCCTTCCCGTATGGCGCGGATGTGGTATTGTTTATTGGGTTTCACCAGAAAATCATAATGCCCGGTCAGGTCCGTAACCACCGAATCTTTGGTGCCATCGGTTAGGTTTTCAAGAAAGACGGTGGCACGCGCCAACGGTTTCTGTGTTTCATTGCTGTACACAATTCCCCGGGCAAACATATTGTGGCGCCACAACGGGATAGACAATCGAACATGTCCGACGCCGTGGTTCCGGGTGTGGTAATGAACGCTGTCTACAGCGCTGTACCCCTCCTTGGAAGCCGTTATTACATAGTCTTTATCAAATTCAACTACAAAATTGAAACGCCCTTGTGCATCGGATTCCACAGAATCCATCCGGTTTCCCTTGCTGTCAAGTAGCCAGACCGTAGCCTGAGGTACGATGGTGGTGGGGCTGTCCCGGTCATGCACCGCACCTTCCAGACTAAAAGACTTAATCACCACGTGATAGAGGTCATCGAATCCTTCACCACCCTTACGGTTAGAGGCAAAAATCCCTTTCCGCCCGGTGCTGTCCAACACCAGCGAGAAATCATCACTCATTGTATTGAGTGGATATCCCATGTTGCGGGGTGCGCTGTTATGCCTGGGGTCACTATGGAAGATGTCTAAACCTCCAAACCCGCCATGTCCATTCGAAGTAAATAAAAAGGTTGAGTCATTGGCCAGGAATGGATAAAATTCATCTCCCGGCGTGTTGATGGTTGGACCCAGGTTAACCGGCTTGTCCCATTTGCCATCTACCTTCAACGAGCGATACAAGTCAGTTCCGCCAATACCTCCCGGCATATCGGAGGCAAAGAACAAAGTATCTCCCGAATCTGATATCCAGGGATGACCGATGGAGTAATCGTCACTGTTGAATCCAAAGGCTTCCATCCGGGATATCTCGCCGGTGCCGGACAAATTTGCGAAGTATAATTCCAGGTTGATACGTCCGTTTTTGGTTACGGGTTTATTCCCCTTGAGGTTATTTCTGGAAAAAACGATCTGTGTTCCCTGCTTGTAGAAGGCTACTGGTCCATCGTGGTATGGAGAATTGAGCGCGCGCTTGTAGAACAGGGTGACATCCTTTCGTTGCTTCATCTGCGGGCCTGCAAAAAACACATTAAGCATGGCCTCATTGTCGTTGTGGGCAGAGAGGGATTGGCTGCGGACAAGGACGTCGTGGTTACGGGCCGAAACAAACACGACACCATCTTTGAAATACATGGGAGCAAAATCTGATTGATCCGAATTAAATGTCGTCGCTGTAACTTTGTACCGTACACTATCCTGCATGTAGTCCGAGAGCTCATCAATAAACCTCAGTTTTTCGGTCGTCCGGGTATCGGAAGGCGCAAGAGCCACATAGCGTTGATACCAAAGTTTTGCATCCTGGTATTTCCCCTGACGGGCCAGTAATTGGGCATACTGATACACGTTGTCTGGTCGTGGCGAAGTTTCCCGGCTTAGCTTGCGATACCACGTCGCGGCTTCATCCACCATATCCAGATGGAGGTAGCATTCTGCTATGCGTTGGGTCGCTTGTTGGTGGGTAGAATCGCGGTCAGCAACGTGGAGATATAATGTTAAGGCACTGCGATAAGCAAGCGATTGGTACAGTATCTCTGCCTTGCGAAACGGACTCTGAAATACCCGCGATGCCGAAGTACTTTGCCCTGCTGCCGCCAGAGAACACAAAATCAGCGATATGATCAGTATTCGCTTCATCAGAAATATCTTGGTGTTACAACGCCCTTGGCAAACTTCTTCAACCGGTACTGCAACAACACTTCATGCGATCCTTGCTCTGCTTGCCGGATAGCGCCCAATGCGGCAGTGAACGAATAGCCAAAACGAAATTGCTCGGTAACCTGAACTTCCGCGAGCCACGAGATGGCCCGAGAAGCCCTGTAGGAAACACCAAACCAGATGACCTCATCAAAAAGCAGGTTAGCATTAACATCCAGCTCTACAGCCCGGGTATCTACCCATTTAAACAGGAAGTTGGGTTTCAGCTTCAGCACACGACTAAGTGTAAACACATAGCCGCCATTGACAATAACGGGTACAGTCTGGCGTATGGTTTCCATGTCAGCCCCGCGCTGGAAGACATTATTCACCAAGTGGGGCATTGAGATACCTGCATAAAACCGGGGCGTGTAATAATAAACACCAGCTCCCAGATTCGGTCGTGCCTGCCTGACGTCCTGCATGAAGGCCTGGTCTGGTTGATAAATATCGAGGCGCGAGTAGTAAGCCCTGTACATGCTGAACCCGGCCTGCACACCCATACTGAGTGTTCTCCCGCCCGGCAGCGGCAGCCGATAAGCATATATTCCGTTAATGCCGGTTTGGTTAATGACTGAAATATTATCGCTCACGGCGAGTAATCCTACCGCAATGCGTTGGTTGAGTAGCGGCGTATGCACGGCGAGACTCTGCGTCGTGGGCGCACCTGGTAAGCCGACATTCTGAAATCGGGAGAGCACACTGATACTTAATGCTTCCTGACTGCCGGCATAAGCGGGGTTGATAGCAAGACCGTTGAACATGTATTGCGACACCATGGCCTGCTGCTGGGAATAAGAAACTCCCGCTGCCAATAAACCCATTAAACAAAGAATCAGTCTCTTCACGGGTTGCGCTTTAAGATAACATACCCGCTTAGCATACCACTGCCATCCCCCAGGGAGATACTATAGAAGTATGTCTCTTCCGGCAATTCGGTGGAGCCGATACCCCGGTTGGCCTGACCCCGCCAGACCCGATCGGTATTGTTGTAGCCCTGAATTTCAAATACCAGGTTATTATATCGATCGAAGACTTTTACTTCATTATTGACATAATAGTCTATACCATCTATCCGGAGATAGTCATTGATCCCGTCGCCATTTGGCGAAAGTCCTTGATAAACGCGCAGCGGAAGATCCTCAATGACAATGATCACGGTACCTGTGCTGCAGGCAACCGGATTTCCGTTGTCACAAACCTGATACTGCAACGAATCCACGCCGCGATAATCCACCACCGACGTATACGACAAACTACCGTCAGGCCCAAGCACCGCAGTGCCATGAAGCACATTACGAACGGGTTTAATATCTACGGTGAGCAGATCATGTTCCACGTCACGGTCATTGGCAAGTACATTCAAACCACCCGGCGTTGCTCGCATGATCTTCAATGTATCTCTGACAGCCACCGGCGCATCGTTGACCGGGGTTACTGTGATGGTGGCCACAAGTTTGGCACACAGCGAGGGAACGCCATTGTCACAAACCACGACCTCCCAAATCACCGTACCATTGAAATCAGGTGCCGGTGTAAATGTGTAGCAGAACTTCACCGAACTGAAAGGAACCAATGTACCGCCCCCGGTAATGTTGGTGATCGACGAGAGTGTTACATCGTTACCATCAGGGTCAACGGCATCAAAACAAAATACCAGGGGTGTATCTTCCGGAGTGGTTGCAGAAAGGGTACTGCCAGGCAAGGTGTTTACTTCAATTACCGGCGGCCGGTTCACCGGAACTACGGTAACGACGATGGTCTTAAACGTGCATTCCGCTGGCAGCGGAATGCCCTGATCACAAATTTCCAGTTCAAACAGATCATCACCCACAAAATTCAGGTTGGGGGTGTATGTATAGGTTCCATTCGATCCTACTACTACGGTGCCATGATCAGGCTGGTTGGCAGGAATCGGACTCACGGTAAGGGTAGTGCCATCCGGGTCGTTATCGGCCGGATCAAATATCGGCCCGATGACTGGCGTGTCGCGAAGGGTACTCACCTTCATAGCGGCTACCACCGGTGCATCATTAACGGGTTGAACCGTAATAGTAACCTGTGCCACATTGGACAGCACGCCCGTATTGTCTTTAATCACATAAGAGATTGAAGTAGTGCCATTATAATTGGCCTTTGGATTATAGGTCAGGTCAGCCTGACTATTTACTGACCAGGTTCCCTGAGCCGTGGTGATGACTTTCTGAACACCCGGTGTGGCAGGATCCAGATCAACGGTGGCAGGATCCGGGAACCCATGAATATCAGTATCGTTGCTGCTGATTTTCACCAGGGTGATCGGTGTATCCTCCAGGGTGGTACCTGAATCATTGGAAGCTGTAGGCGCATCCAAAATGAGATTAACCACGATGGTAATGGTAGCGGTGTTTGACAACAAACCCTGATTGTCTTTCACTGTATAGGTTCTTGTGGCCGTTCCATCAAATCCAATCACGGGCGTATAGGTCAATGCTCCGGCCGTCGTCGCGGTCCATGTGCCGTGAATGTCGGATACCGTCAGCTGTTGCCCCGGTGCCAGCAGGTCAAGGTCAATACTGCTCTTATCAATGGTACCATCTACGTCGGTATCGTTGGCCGTGATGTCAGGCAGGCTCACTGCAGTATCCTCAAATGTGGTGGCTGAATCGTCCACAGCTACCGGCGCATCGTTCACGGGTGTCACCGTGACCGTAACAGTTGCGTTGTTGGAAACACCACCTGAATTATCAGTCACTGTATACGAAATGACGGCCGTGCCATTAAAATTGGCAGCCGGTGTATAGGTAAGATTCGATAAGGCATCAACAGACCACAGCCCTTGCGCGGTAGAAACTGAAGTCTGCGTTCCTGGAGTAGTCGGATCAACATCCACTGAGCTTGCTACCACGGTGCCATCCACATCGGTATCATTGGAAGTAATGGTTGGGAGTACGAGAACAACATCTTCCGGGGTAGTACCTGCATCGCTATTCGCTACGGGATTGTCATTGACCGAAATCACGGTCATGGTGATCAATACGCCATTTGAAGCAACCCCTGCATTGTCCATGACGGTATAAGCACGGGTGGTCACTCCGTTGAAGTTCAGGGCAGGCGTAAAGGTCACCATACCGGCAGCGTTCACCGTCCATGAGCCAGCGGTGGTGACCACACTTGGCTGTACTCCGTTGGTGAGCACATCGAGGTCCACAGTTGACACATCGATGGTACCGTCCGAATCGGTGTCATTACTAGTTGGATTGAAGGTGACTGGTGTATCTTCATTGGTAGAAACAGCGTCCGCCACGGATACCGGGGGAATATCGCCCGTGGATGTGGTATTTGACACTGCAATGGTAATGGTTGCCACATTCGAAGCAGCGCCGAGGTTATCCTGAACCTGATAGGTTACAGTTGCATTCCCTACAAATGTGAGGGTGGACGTAAATGTTACATCTCCCCCACTGTTAACCGACCAATTACCCGATGCGGTGGCAAACGCCGACTGAATGCCACCGGTCGCCGGATCAAGGTCAACCGTGGCCGGGTTTACTGTACCATCGACATCGGTATCGTTTCCGGTTACGCCAAATAAAGTAACGGCCGTATTCAGAAAGGTAGACCCGCTGTCGTCATTCGCCACCGGCGGATCGTTCACGGGTAGGACTGTAATGGTATACGTACCCGGTGCTGACGATAATCCCAGATTATCATTGATTACGTACGTACGTACAACGGTTCCATTAAAGTTCAATACCGGCGTATAAGTAACAAGCCCTACGGCATTCACTGAAAAGGTCCCTTGCGCATTACTGAAGGTTGTTTGAATTCCATTGGTCAATGGATCCAGGTCTACAGACGCCACATTCACGGTACCATCCACATCAGCATCATTGGCAGCAACATTAAAACTTACCGGTGTATCTTCATTGGTGCTGATATTGTCTGCTACCGCCACGGGTGCATCATTAACCGGTATTATCGCAATAGTAATGGTGGCCACATTGGACAGTGCACCTTGATTGTCTCTTACCGTATAGGTGATGTTAGCGGTGCCATTGAAATTGAGCGCAGGCGTCAGGGTCAGGGCGGCCGTGGCAGTAACATTCCACGTTCCCTGACCATTCACAAAGGAGTTTTGCGTGCCGGCAGTAACAGGGTCCAGGTCAACCGTGGTCTTGTCCAACACCCCATCCACATCGGTGTCGTTGGCAGTAAGGTCGGGGATGGTGACCGGTGTATCTTCATTAGTGCTGCCGGTATCGTTATTCGCGACCGGAGGGTCATTTACAGACAGCACAGTGACCGTAACGGTAGCCGGATTGGACACACCACCCTGATTATCGCTCACCACATAAGAAATTTGGGCCGTTCCGTTATAATTAAGTGTAGGTGTAAAAGACAATATACCTGATCCATTCACACTCCAGGTGCCTTGTGCGTTGGTGATGGTATTTTGAATTCCTACGGTGAGCAGATCAAGGTCTACCGTCGCAGGATTGATCGTACCATCTACATCGGTATCATTGCTTAGAATTCCAGGGAGCGATAGCGGAGTATCCTCGTTGGTCGATCCAACATCGTTCTGCGCCACCGGCGGATCGTTGATCGGTACCACGGTTATCTGCCGGTCGTATCCATTGCTGTTGTCCAGACCATCGTTCACAACTATATGAATAGTCCGGGTAGATGCGGTGGGATTATCGCTGCTGTTGGAGTAACCTACAGAACGCAACAGGGACTGGAATGTGGTCAACAGCGCAGGGCCGGTTAATTGAAGCACCCCGGTTGCCGGATTATAGCTGCCGGTTATTCCGGAAGCGGGTGTAAACGAAAGAACGTCTTCAGCAGAAATAAAGTTAGCCGTAATCGACACCGTTGCAGTCCGCAAAGAAGTATTATCCACATCGGTGACATTCAGGTTTGCATCAATCTTAAGGGGCGGGCTATTTTCATCATAACTCAAAATAGCAGAAGCCCCGTTTATCACCGGCGGCACATTCACCACAACGATGGCTACGGTGGCATCCGAGCTTACGCCTGCCGACTGGCAGCCCGTAATGGATTTGGCCCGGGCGGAAATGATATCACCAGGCGCCAGGTTTGAACTAAAGGTTGCAGTCCAGGCACAAGCCACACAGCCTGTGCCCGTTGTGGTGGTCACGCTTTGCTTGAGCACGTTGCTCGAATTGAGCAAATCAATGAACACCGTGGCATTGGGTATGGCTGTTCCCGTCACCACGGGCTGTGCCGCCTTCACGGGTGTATCGATAGTAGGCTTGGGCGTAACGCCGGTTTGAAAACCCACGCAGGTCTGACAGAGATTGGACAGGGCGGTCGGACATTGGTTATTGGCCAGGTCAAGAAAGGCGCAGGTATTGCAACCATTATATAAGGCATCATTTACACCTCCTATGTCTGCTATTTTACCGGCCATGGCACAGGTGGCCGAAACATTGGTGAGTGCAACAAACCGAAGCTCTGTATTTTTGGTGATTCCAAAAGCCGCCTGCAAATCAGCAAACGGAACATAGAAATCATAGAAATAGTCCGGGTTGCTGCAGGTGATGATGTCCGCAATGGCAATCTGAAAATTACTGAAGAACCCATACTGCTTGATCGGAGTTGGGCAACTTTCTATGCCATCGATATTAAAGACCCTTACCCCTTGTTGCGCATTTTTGATCAGTGTGATGTCAATTTCAAAACCAGGGTTATTCGGTGTTGCATTCGGGTCTGAAGGTCCGATCTTTCCGTCCGTATCAATGAGGATGGTATAAGCTTCGACACTGGGATTGTTGGTACCCAGTCGGAAGCGAAATATCATGTTATCAGCGGCATCGAGCACAGCATAAGCACCGTATCCGAGGGAATCAACGGTAATGTCGGTAATGCCGCACTTAGGACCTGCCTGGTTGTCGGCTGCAGCCTCTCCGGCGCCGACAATGGGGATCCCGAACATCGGGATTTCAAATTCTTTCAGGTAACTGGCATTGGAGCCGCGGTTGCTAAACCCGGCAGAGGTCTTAGAGACAAACCCGTCCTGGTTTGGGTCCAACACTGAGGTAGTCGCCGCCTGGATAATCTGGCCGCGCTGACCATACGCCACCGGGCCGATCAGCAACAACAGCAAGGTGAACAGGCGGGATACCCGATTCAGGACAGCGGGACCGGGTCTTAAGAAGTCGTCCAAGGTTAGAATTTGATCCAAATTGGGTTATTCAGATTCAGGGGTTTACAAATGTATACCCGAACCCGGCACTTATTGGAATAAAATAATACCCAACTTAATTCAATATTACCCAAAAATGAAAAAACCGGCCAAAAGCCGGTTTTCGTACTGTTGGGCTCATTTCTGCCCGTAAGACTGTGATAGTCGCTTTTTCTTGTCGGAGGCAAATCGCGCCTGGTCTGCCTTCTGCTGGCGCTTGACGTACCGTGCGTACTCTTTCGGGAACTTTCGCTGCCATTCTTCACATTCCTCGTAGAATTTGTTTGCACAGGGGTTGCCCGCGTCTGACAGGTGAAGCACTTTAGAGCAACCACTCATGATTGTTACCACCAGTAACATGATCATCATCGTATTGAATTTCTTCATATTTCTGCCCTCCCGACTGGTTTTTTGGTTGTTGACTTGCTGACTTCCAATGGGATAAATTTTAGAACCATCCGGGGAAGTTTTTTGTCAATACCCAGGTAAACCTTACATGGGTATCGGAAGAATCAAAGAAGTTGAATATACCCTCCGGGGTTACTCCAAAAGATGCAACCTGGAGGGGGGTATCAAATTTTTATTTTCCATTTGCTGATTACCTGTAGTCCCTCAATCGGATGTATCCCATTCGCCTACATCGATTTCATCTGCACAATCAATAATCTGACTATCAGCGGACCCTCCCATCTTCGAGGGTACGGTCTACACATTTCTTCCATTCATCGAAATTCGGGCTCCCTAACAGGATGTGAACAACATTCCCAGATGGTATTCAGTTATTACAGAAGAAACGCTCCACCCCAATGGTAAAAAAATTCGCCCTCGCTTGTTCAGTAGTAGTCCTGTTGAGTCAATGTTCCAACAAAGAAGCTGCCATCACTGATCCCTATGCGGCCATTAAGGCAAAGTTTCCCACCACCATCAATCCGACGAATCTGGCCGATTACACCCAACAGGGTCATCCGGTCTACATTACCAAAGACAATACAGGAACCAACAGCATTTCAAACGCAGGCGCAACCCTTGGTCGCGTATTGTTCTATGATAAGAACCTGTCTTCCAACAATTCTATTGCCTGTGCAAGTTGTCACAAGCAAGCCAATGCCTTTGGAGATACCCCCATTCAAAGCCAGGGCGTAAATGGTGTTACCGGTCGACATGCCATGCGTCTCGTGAACAGTCGCTTTTCAGCCGAAGTAAAATTCTTCTGGGACGAACGAGCACCATCGCTTGAAGCACAGACCACACGTCCGATTCAGGACCACAAAGAGATGGGCTATAGCGGAAATGATGGCGATCAAAACCTCACTGCCCTGATCGCCAAGTTGCAGTCGATTGATTACTATAACGAACTGTTCAAGTTAGCGTACGGGAACAACACCATTACTGAAGCACGCATGCAAAATGCGTTGGCACAATTTGTAAGAAGTATCCAGTCCTTCGATTCCAAGTATGATGTGGGAAGAAGCACTGCACCCAATGACGGCGCACCATTCATCAATTTCACTACCCTGGAAAATCAGGGAAAGAATCTATTCCTCACCCCTCCCCAATTCGATGCGAACAGTATTCGCATTGGAGGCGGTGCCGGCTGCCAGGGTTGTCATCAGGCACCGGAGTTTGACATCGCACCGAATTCCGGCAACAACGGTGTCGTGGGTATTGCGGGCGGCACGGGTACAGACTTTACAAATACGCGATCCCCATCGCTGCGAAATATCCTGAACGGTTCCGGTGCACCCAATGGTCCCTTCATGCACGATGGCAGCAAGCCCACCATTGAATCGGTGATCGAACACTATAACAAGATTGTGCTGGTGCCCGGCAACACCCTGATTGACCCGAAACTGACACCCGGCGGAAAGCCACACCAACTTAACCTGACCCAAAATGAGAAGGATGCTTTGGTGGCGTTCCTCAAAACGCTCACAGGAACCAACGTCTATACCGACGCGCGGTGGAGTGATCCGTTCAAGTAGCTGAATCTGCCAGTATTAGGGTCATCAACAATGGACAGTTCAAGTAGCTGAATCTACCCCTGCTTCGTAGTTGCGGTCAATCCCGAAGGGATTGAATTTCAGTCACACGGCATGAAATGCCGTGTAAACCAGCAAAGTCAGAGCCCAACCCCGAAGGGGTTGAACGGCTTTCCGTTGTTGGTGTTCCGCCGAACTTGATTAAAACAGGCCATCTCAATGGTACGGAATCAATGTCTTGAAACTGTATTTGGGCAACCAACAACGGACAGCGCCTTTAGAGAATTTGCCGGATATACGAAGCCAATTGGTCGGCCTGGGCATGCGCAGGGTACCGGTCAACCATCGAATTGCCGGTTGTCGAGTATAACCAAACTTCGAAATATCGGTCTTGGTGTTGCCTGACCTCTACCCTGATATCTCCTTCGAGAACAATCCTGCGCACTACACCTATCCTAAAACGATCAATCAATTCCCAACCACCCTGAACTTTGATTAATACCCTTGTCAGCCTGAAACAATAGATGACAATTAGCTGAATCAGCAAATACAAGGTCCCACCCAGAAACCACCATTGATTACTATGAGGCTGGCCCGCGGCCTTGTAGGAGAAATACATAAGAACAATCAGGCCGACAATAGAAACCACGCCATAAATCACGGATGTAATTCTGGCGTTCCGCAGTGACGGGATAAGTAAACTTTTCTCCATACCCCAAAATACAACAACGCCAGCCCAATCTCAAAGGCATGGTACCGCTGATTCAAAACGGTGCTTGATCCAACCCCAACGACTGTTATCTTGCAAGATGCGCCTGAAGTCTCCATCCGCAACAACAGCCTTGCTCTTTGTGCTCCTGCTGCTCAACGATGCTTGCCTGGACCGGATTGATATCTCCATCCCTACCATACCATTGTCCGACCTCGTGGTCGACGGACTGATCACTGACCTACCCGGACCCTATACCATCAAACTTTCTTCGCCCATAAATCTGGATAAAACTTCCGTATTGGGCGTACCGGTTTCAGGTGTCAAAGTCAGCATCACGGATAACCTGGGCAACATTGAAACCCTGACGGAAAAAACGCCGGGTGTTTATGTAACCGCAGAGAACGGAATGCGCGGCACCGTGGGTCGCAGCTATAAACTGCGCCTTGTCACGCCGGCCGGTACCACCGTTGAGTCCACCGACGAAATGATGCTGCCCGTGGGTGACATGGACAGTTTGTATTACCAATACGAAGAGAAGCCGAACCTTAACGCAGCACCAACCGCAGGGTTCCGGGTGTTTGTAGATGGTAAAGGATTGGCTGACAATTCCAACTTCATCCGTTGGCGTTTTACGGGTCAATACGCCGTTGTCACTGAACCGGGCTTTCACCGCGAATCAACCGGGAACTGTCCCGAGTGCGGCTGCCCGGCACCCCCCGCCTGCTGTGGTTGCGCACTCGTCAATGGAACGCCGCACCTGGGGTACCAATCACCGGGCCCCAATCGCCCACCGGTATTTGTTATCGGACTCACCTGCACCTGCTGCAATTGCTGGGTAACGGAACATGAAAACAGGCCCATCATTAATAGCAGCAAGTATGTCGGCACAAACAAGTTTCCCAAGGTAGAACTCGCCTTTGTGCCCATCACTTTCTACACCTTTTACGACAAGTATAAAGTCACCGCCGAACAACTCAGCCTGACCAAGACCGCATTTGACTACTGGCAAGCGATACAAACCCAGAAGGACGGAGTCGGAAGTTTATTTCAACCGGTCACAGGCAAGTTTCCCACCAACCTGACAGACCTTGCCGGGAAAGTGAACGTACGTGGAATCTTTTCCGCTTCAGCTGTTAAGCAAAAGAAAATCGTGCTTGACCGCAGCCTGATTCACATCAATCTCGAAACACCTGTCAATTGCGATGGCCGAGTCGGGCCCATGGGCGAAAGTTGTATTAAGGCCTTCCCAAATTCAACGAGCATACGACCTGCGGATTGGGATTAGAGATCACTTGTTAACCCCGTACCACAATTCCACCATTCCATTCTTGTAAGCCGTCACGTCCTTCAGGTGCAGTTTTTGCTCCTGAATCAACTTGCTGAAGAACGAAAGTCCGTCGCCGAGGACAATAGGCAGTATGGTGATTCGGATATCGTCAGCGAGTTGCTGCTGGAGGAGATCCATGGCCAGCGATGGGCCGCCGACCATCCATACGTTTTTGTAAACCGACTTCAACCTCGACTCCACCAACTGTCGCAAGTCGCCTGAATAGAATTCAACATGAGGTCTGCTGTTGGGAAGCTGGCGACTGGTCAGTACAATGACCGGTTTGTCGCCATACGCCCATCCATGTTCGGCCGACAGGGCGAGGGCCAACTCATAGGTATGCGAACCCATGATGTAGCAATCTATTTTCTTGAGGAATTCCTCCGGGTTTTCGCCCGACACTCCCTTCTCATACGGACTGCTGGCCTCAAACCAGGATATGGAATTGTCTTTTTTGGCAATGCGGCCATCGAGGCTGGACACCATGTGGATGGTGAGGGAGAAAGGTGACGGGGTCATGGCAAGAGTTATGGCAGCTTGGGATTATGCTATCGGTAAACTATTCATTCTTTATCTCATCGGGCCAATTTACAACCAATATTCCTGGCTTTGCGACTGTGTATTTTTTCATATCCCTTTTCACCAAAACCGCTTCATCTTTTATAAGTGCTGGAGGTTGTATTGCCGTTTATATCAGTAGCAACGAAAGTATAATTTCCGTTACTATCCCAACTGTAAGAAAGGTATCCAAATTTACCATTGAGCTGATATGTAAGCTTGTATGCATTTGCCCCTGTTGATACGAAATCTGTGATGGTCGCGCCCTGAAGTGGGACTCCGGCTGGTCTGAATGCCGTGGTTAATGCCTGAGGTATGATTTGATTTTCAGGAGCGGTTGTGTTTGGGTCAAGTGAAACCTTTCCTTTCATCGCTCCAATAAGATAAGGGTATTGTGAAGTACCATGGTAATGATAAATACCTTTGTATTCATGACCATTGTTTGTGTCAAGTGCCTTAATTGTTGATCCGTCTGGTTCGGTTGAACCATAAATAGAAAAACCATCCAGTGCAATTGCTATAGGGTTGTTTCCAGTAATGGTTTGCAGGTGGAGTGGAGCAATGTGATAATGATAGTCATCAGCCTTTCCACAGTGACCGCCCCAATTGTCAAGTTCACCAAACAAATAGGCATCGTCTCCTCTATTATTTAATGGATTGAAAATGGGGATACCGTTAGCTGCTATAGCAACAGCACCTTTCATCAAGTTTGATCCAAGACTTAACGGATTGTCAGCATACTCAGGTTGCAATGGAATCGACCACGCGTTACTTCCAAAATAGGGTTGAATAGTTGGAACTTGTTGTTGCCAGCTCTTTATTCCAACCATCATGTTATGTGCCGGAATGCCGTTGGATTCAACATAGAAATATGTATTGTCCCAATGGGTAGTTACTGAAGGTTTAAAAGGTTCAAACACTTTATCAAGGAAAGTAGGGTCCGTTTTTGCGATTGTTACCACGATACTTTCCTTTTTGCAAGCTATAAACAAAGCTGAAACACAACAGAAGAACAAAAGCAGAATTGACAGCTTAACAATTGGTCCAGCGTTTGCTTTGGTTACTTTCAGGCCAAGAACAAAAAGAGTGGTGATGGCCGCTCCGATTGCAACAAGAATTGCTATGAAGTTGATATTCCATCGGCTATATGTTATGATGGGTAGTTTGGTTTTAAATGAAACATTTAATGCTTCTATTCTTTCAATCTCCTTATCAACATATGTTTTATCAACGCTGGAAAGTTTGTGATAATTAACTGACCACACTTTGTTAGCAGCATCTTGAATAAAAACATTTCCCTCTTTCGCCATTAAAAAATTTCCAACTAATTGATGACCATCAATTTCCAATTCCCAACGATAAAGTAATGACACATCCTCTTTATTATTGTGGCCACCATGATGGGCATACAGTACATTTTGTGCTGTTAATAAAGTAATAATGGTGAGGAGAGCAATTCGGGGTTTCATTTGTGGCCAATGTAATTGCTTAATGAAAAGTCTTAGTTAGTAAGTCAAGGTTTTGACTGCAATATTGGTACAAGGTTTAATTACAAACCATATTTTTTATGTAGTCCGGAGGTCCTGATCGTTCCGGAAAACCTGTTATGAAGCACCCGTTTTATGGCATCTAAAGCCCGATTCCCCTAACACTAAAGACGTACCCAGCCAATAGCACGCCTATACACCCCCTAAAGGAAGTGTATACAAAGACTGGACAAGCCCTAAAGAAGGCCAATACAAGGTCTAAGCAAGCCCTATACAAACTGCACTTTTTCCTAAAGAAGGCATGGAGAAACTGCACTTTTGGCTGAAGAAAATGCAATGACGCCATAGCGTGAAGTCTTCAGACCCTATAGTTGTGGTGACCTGCTAAGACAGCAGAACACCAACAACGGACCATCTTTTTTAGATTGTCATTAATTGAAAAATTCTTGAAGACTTGCTCAGGTGCCGTTCCCACATATCTTTCGTAGTAACTCGTCTCCATTTAAAGTATTGGCGCTAACATTGGCGGTATGGCCAGTAAGGCATTGC
>DAOMGC010000031.1:0-43152 GCA_035430125.1 Cyclobacteriaceae bacterium
TAAGTAATAACCCGCCGGCTTCCCCCGGTGAGTCGTAACTTTTACCCGTGGGGAATTCACGCTTTCCTAAAAAAGAACGGCTTAGCCGCAAAAAAATAATCGAAGACCTCTTCCAGACAGGATCTTCTCAGGTTTGCTTTCCCCTGAAAGTAATGTTTGCGCCTAACCCTGATGTCAAACTTGCTGCACACCAGGTACTCATAACAGCCCCGGTGAAGCATTTCAAAAATGCCGTAGACCGAAATACAATCAAGCGCCGTATCCGCGAAGGGTACCGTCAGCATAAACACACCCTCACCACATCCCGAACGTGGTGTCTTGCGTATATTTATATTGCAAAGGAAATCCTGCCGTCCAAAACAATCCACCAGGCTATTCTCACTTCATTAGAACGTATCCGTAAACATGAAAAAAAGGATTAGCTTATTTCTCGCTGTGGTTTCGGTGGCCGGTTTGGTGGCCTTTCAGGTACCTGCTGACAATTATTTTCAGGTGGCCAAGAGCCTGGAAATCTTCGCCTCCATCTTTAAAGAAATCAACACCCACTATGTTGATGAAGTAGATCCCAAGAAGTTGGTTAACACCGGAATCCAGGGAATGCTCGAATCGCTCGATCCCTACACCGATTACATCGCCGAAGAAAATGTAGAGGCCTTCACACAGCAAATGACGAATGAATATGCGGGTATCGGCGCTATGATCGGTATCGTAAACAAGAAAACGGTGGTGACCTATCCCTATGAGAACTTTCCTGCCCACCGGGCCGGACTGCGCGTCGGGGATGAGTTTATCATGGTTGACGGAAAAAATGTTCGCGGCAAAGCCTCCTCCGAAATCAGTGCCCTCCTGAAGGGCAGCCCGAGAAGTGATATTAAAGTTGTCGTAAATCGTCAGGGTCAGGAGTTATCCTTTACCATGCGACGGGAAAAGATTAAGATTAACAATATTGCGTACAGCGGTCTGGTTGAGCCTGGTGTGGGTTATATCAAACTGGACGACTTCACACCCATGGCCGCCCGCGAGGTGGAAGCAGCCGTAACGCAGTTGAAGCAACAGGGAGCAACCAAACTGATTATTGATTTACGCGACAATCCAGGAGGTATACTGGAAGAAGCAGTTGGTATCGTTGGGCTGTTTATCCCCAGGGGCAAGGAGGTAGTATCCACCCGGGGCAAGGCAAAAGAATCATTCAAAACATACAATACTTCCAGCACTCCGATTGATGTGCAGATACCCATTGCTGTACTGACGAGCGGTGGCAGTGCTTCAGCAGCAGAAATTGTTGCTGGGTCACTTCAGGATTATGATCGTGCCGTTTTGATTGGACAAAAAACATTTGGAAAGGGACTGGTGCAAAGTACAGTTGCCCTTCCCTACAATGCGAAGCTAAAAGTTACCTCTGCTAAGTATTACATCCCCAGCGGACGTTGTATTCAGGCCCTTGACTACGCACATCGAAAGAGTAATGGGACAGTGGAAAAATTTGCTGATTCGCTGAAGTCAAGTTTCAGGACCGCCAATGGGCGAACAGTCTATGACGGCGGCGGACTCGATCCGGATATTGCCATTAAGCCTGTACAATATTCAACGGCGCTTATTGAACTTGTTCAGGAAGGTCTCATTTTTGAATACGCCAGTGTTTACTGTAATGGACACTCGATTACGGGTTCCTACCGTGATTTCAAACTCACCGATCAGGATTATAAGGCATTCGAAAATTGGTTGCAGACACAGCACTTTACCTATGTAACAGATCTCGAAAAACAAACTGACGAATTAATTAAGGTAGCAAAGACCGAAAAGTACTATAGTGAGCTGCAGGAAAACCTCCAAGCAATAAAGGCTCAGATCGAACAAAGTCATCTTGGTTTCTCTGGTCGATTTAAACAAGAAATCAAACAACTTCTGGAAGAAGAAATTGCCTTTCATGCCGGCCTAAATAAAGGAAAAGCCGAAGTGTCATTCGACAGCGATCCGGAAATTACCGAGGCCCGTCGAATTTTGAAGGACATGGCAGGCTACAAAAAACTTTTGTCGCCTCGTTGATGGCCCTGCTGCTAAGCCTGGAAACCTCCACTTCCATTTGCTCGGCCGCTTTGCATGAGCACGGACATCTGCTTGCCTACCGGATATTAGATGCACCAAAATCGGCAGCCTCGCAGCTGGCTGTTCAAGTCTTAGAACTTCTCACGGAGACAGGAATGAAACCAACCTCACTTCATGCCGTGGCCATTGCTGCCGGTCCCGGTTCCTATACTGGCCTTCGCATTGGAACAGCCACCGCCAAAGGGTTATGCTATGGAACAAGCATTCCTTTGATTGCGATCGATTCCCTACGGGTACTTAGCGCGGCTATCCCGGAGCGGCAACCTGATATTTATTATTGCCCCATGATTGATGCCCGACGCATGGAAGTTTATTGCTCGGTCCTGGACTATCAGTTGCGGGAAATTGAGCCTATCCAGGCTAAAGTGATTGATGCCAATTCCTTTGCCGACCTGCTTAGCCAGCATCGCATGGTGTTTTTTGGGGATGGTGCATCCAAGTGCCGTGAAACGATTCAGCATCCAAACGCTACATTTCTGGAAAATATTTACGGTTCAGCCCTGCACATGGGAGAACTGACGTTCTCCAGTTACCAGGCTAAGCAATTCGTGTCAGTCGGAGATTTTGAGCCGAATTATCTGAAAGATTTCGTTGCGAAAACTAAATCTCCCGCAGGAATGTTGTAACCCAAGTATGGAAAACAGACAAGACGAAATCGTCAATCGGGTAACCAATAGTACTTTGGTGACCTTTAATCTGGAAGATTATTTTCCAGACCACCCGATTGCAGAAATTGATCTTGCATCGCTGCTCTATGAAGGCATCATCCTGAGGGAAAAGGATCTTCGTGATTTTATCAAAAATCATGACTGGTCTGTCTATACCCATCAGCATGTGGCCATTACCTGTTCGGTGGATGCAGTGGTTCCGACTTGGGCATTTATGTTATTAGCAATTGCCGTACAGCCTTTTGCGTTGACAGTGATTTATGGTAACCGCGAGGCGATGATGGCCAATCTCTATCGTCAAGCGCTTGACCGGATCGACTGGGAACAATACCGAGAACAGAAAGTTGTCATTAAAGGTTGTAATAACAAAGGCATTCCGACTTATGCTTATGTTGATGCCGCTGCTCGATTGCGTACGGTTTCAGCCAGCCTGATGTTTGGCGAACCTTGCAGTACCGTACCACTCTATAAGAAACCTAAATAATAATGACAACACCGTCGATAGTGCTTTTTGACGGCGTGTGTAATCTGTGCAACGGATTTGTCAATTTTATCATTGACCGTGACCCTAATCTTCTTTTTAGATTTGGCTCATTGCAATCGCAGAAGGCCAAAATCTTATTGCAAGATCACCCGACTGAACTGCATGAACTCAACACCGTAGTCCTCCTGGAGGGGTCCAAACTTTATACCCGTTCTACTGCCGCGCTCCGGATCGTGCGCAAACTGAATGGTGCCTGGCCTATATTATATGTATTCATCATCATTCCGCGTCCCTTTCGGGATGTCGTTTACAATTTCATCGCCCGAAAAAGATATCGCTGGTTTGGCCGTCAGGAAGTCTGCCGGATTCCGACCCCTGCACTGCAGTCCCGTTTCATTGAGTAGGCGACAGGAATAAATTCCTTTATTTTGTAGACCCATGAATTACAACCGTCGAAATTTCACTGACAAACAACTTCTCGACCTGTATGAGGCCCTGCTTTGGCCGAGGCTAATTGAAGAGAAGATGCTGATTTTGTTAAGGCAAAATAAAATTAGCAAATGGTTCAGTGGTATCGGACAAGAGGCGATTTCGGTTGGGGTCACTCAGGCGCTTGAACCCGATGAGTACATTTTGCCTATGCATCGCAACCTGGGTGTCTTCACGGGGCGTCAACTTCCTTTTAACAGACTTTTTTCGCAATGGCAGGGCACCGGTAGTGGTTACACAAAAGGCAGGGATCGATCTTTCCATTTTGGAACGCGGGAGCATCACATCGTAGGAATGATTTCTCACCTCGGTCCACAGAATGGTGTAGCCAATGGAATCGCACTTGCTTCATTGCTGCGCAAACAAAAGAAGGTTACCGCAGTATTTAACGGAGATGGTGGCACCAGTGAAGGCGATTTTCATGAAGCCATTAATGTGGCCGCGGTTTGGGATTTGCCAGTCATTTTCATTGTCGAGAACAATGGATATGGTTTGTCGACACCAAGCCAGGAACAATTCCGGTGCAAACAATTTATTGACAAAGCGATTGGCTATGGAATTGAGGGCGTGCAGGTAGACGGCAACAATATTCTCGAGGTGTACCATACAGTGCGCAGCCTGGCAGCAGATATACGGAAAACACCGCGCCCCGTACTGCTCGAGTGCGTTACATTCAGGATGCGCGGGCATGAAGAAGCATCGGGCACCAAATATGTTCCCAAGAAACTTATGGAAGTCTGGGCTGCGAAAGATCCATTGCAGAACTATGAAACTTATCTGTCTGAATTGGGTTTACTGGATGAAGGGTCGATTGAAAAGCGCAGGAAGAAGATCAAGAAAGAGATCGACACCGGCTTGAACAAGGCTTTTGAAGAGTCCTTGCCAGAGGCCAGCACAGAAACTGAACTCAAAGATGTCTATGCCCCCTTTTCGCAGGCTGTTCATAGTCCCGCCAACGGCAATCAATCTGAGAAAAGATTTATTGATGCCATCCGTGATGGACTGTGGCAGGGTATGGAGCGACATCCCGATCTGGTGC
Source organism: Cyclobacteriaceae bacterium (assembly GCA_035430125.1). Classification (GTDB taxonomy): domain Bacteria; phylum Bacteroidota; class Bacteroidia; order Cytophagales; family Cyclobacteriaceae; genus ELB16-189. Next base: position 4,787 of record DAOMGC010000031.1, read on the forward strand.
TAATGGGCCAGGACATTGCCGAGTACGGTGGTGTCTTTAAGATTACGGAAGGCTTTGTCGAGCAATTCGGCAAGCAACGTGTTCGCAATACACCCATTTGTGAGTCTGCCATCGTAGGTGCAGGACTCGGACTTTCAATACAGGGTATGAAAGCCATGGTGGAGATGCAATTTGCCGATTTTGTGACCGAAGGGTTTAACCAGATCGTAAACAACTTGGCCAAATCTCATTGGCGTTGGGGTCAGCCCGCCGATGTCGTCGTACGTATGCCAACGGGCGCTGGAACTGCAGCGGGACCTTTTCATTCACAAAGCAATGAAGCATGGTTCTTTCATACACCGGGGCTTAAGATCGTGTACCCTTCCAACCCCTACGATGCCAAGGGTTTGCTCTGCGCGGCCCTGGAAGACCCCAATCCTTACCTGTACTTCGAGCACAAGATGTTATATCGCTCTATTAAGGATATGATTCCGGATGACTATTACACGGTGGAAATCGGAAAGGCTAAGTTGGTCACTGAAGGGAAAGATCTTTCGATCATTACTTATGGTGCCGGGGTTTGGTGGGCACGCGAAGCAGTGAACCAATTCCCAGATTTGAAGGCTGATATCCTTGATCTGCGTACGCTTCTTCCCTGGGATCAGGAAGCCGTTACACAAACGGTGGCCAAAACAAACCGGGTAATAGTTTTACATGAAGACACCCTGACTGGAGGCATTGGCGCAGAACTGGCTGCCTGGATCAATGAATACCTGTTTGAATATCTTGATGCACCCGTAATCAGGGTTGCCAGTCTGGATACACCCATTCCATTTGCACCGACGCTGGAAAAGAATTTCCTACCCCAAGCACGGCTGCGACAGAAAATTGAAGAACTGCTCAGGTATTGAGTTTAGCACCTTTGGCGTTATGCCTTAGGAATCTTCGTTTTTGCTTAACTTAGCCTGTTTTAGCGGCCATTGCGTAATCTGATCAACATACCTGTTCGTATGTCACGATTTCCTGTCAAATCGATAGGGCTTGTACTGCTTATGCTTTTTTTTACCCAGGCCGCCTGGGGACAAAACACCAAGGGTGACCGTCCTGTAAAAAACAACCGGCAGGTGCGCGAAACCCGCGTCAAGTCTGTGCGCAAAAAAGAATCCCGGCGAACCAAAGACATTGCCAATAGGCGTTTGCGTACCCGCAACCAATCATCTGCCAATCGGGCGAATGCCAACATTCGGCAACCTTCAACTACTACACGTCAGGCGCGAAATAATCAGGAAAGAAGGGCTGCACCGCGGGGAAGGACCTTTACCCGTTCACCTCGAGAAAGCAAAACCAAACCGTGGCGCGGTGACATTTCCGGACATTCGATCCGGAGGGTTCGCCCCAATCACAATGAAGCTGCCCGGGATAATGTATATCCCCAGAAAAACATTTTTGTTAAGGGGTATCAAAAACGACCCAAAGAAGAATCAACGAAACGTATTGTTAGAAATATCAAAGGAAGGCGAGTTGGTCAGCAAAAGCCACAACGGATAGAACGCAAGTGGAGCGGCGGAATTGATCGAGGGCCAATTCGCAATCGCAGTGTTTCTGCATCCATCAAGAAAGTATATGAGAAGCCCCAAGAATATGTAAAGTATGCGCGTAAGAATAAGGTCAAGCGCGAAACCCGTGTTTCAAACAGCCGGCAGCTTGGACGCCTCAGTGCCATATATAGGCAACCGGCAGCCGGATATGGATCTGGTGGCGGCACGCTGTCACTAAGTCGGCCATTTATTCAACGTGGCAAAAAAAATGTCTACTGGGGGAAATTCAGGCGAACCGAAAAACGAAATACCCGCGACATTACTGGTGGTCCGCTTCGTACCAAAAACTTCAAGACGCAATTGCCTGGCCGTGTTGGTCGCGATACCCTCCAGTTTTTTGGGCGAAAGCCGAGGGGAGAGCGCGCGGCACGATCGGGTCGGGGTTATGCCACAGCTTCACAAAGTGGACGCGGTTGGAAGGGAGACATATCCGGCTGGAAACTTCGCGGTGGCAAAGGGAAATCGGCTGAGAAACGGGGGCAGTTTTTCTTTCCCAGGCTGCTTTCAATTTCCAAACAAGGTGAACAACGCGGCGGCTTAGTGCCGGGCTCCGGGTTCAAAACTTCCACCCGACGTGGTGAGCGCAAAGCCAGCGGTAACCCGTCAAGGTACTTTGAACAAAATCTGGGAGGGAATATAAAGGGCATTCGCAAGGCAAAGGGTGGAGGTAGTATCTCAGGTCAAAGAAGAGATAACCGCAGGCTTGCTGTCCGTGCACCAGGTATCGGCGCAGCAGGCCTTGGCAACTATCGGGGATCTGGGCAACCAAGGGGTGGGTTTTCCCGGACAGGCACCAGTTTTTCAGGAAATTTGGTTCGGCGCAGTGGGTTTTCGCGCAACGGTGCCAACTATTCTGGCAACATTAAACGGAGCACCATAACCGGATATAACCGGGATGGCGTTGACTATTCGGGACGGATGAAAAGAAGTTCTGTTTCCGGATATAACCGGGATGGCGTGGACTATTCCGGTAACATTAAACGAAGCTCAATTATCGGTTACAATCGGGACGGCGTTGACTATGCAGGTCGCATCAAACGCAGCCAGCAGCGAGGATTCTCCAAGCAAGGATTGGGTTTTTCTGGTAACCTCAGGAGATCCAATGGGTTTGGAAGCAATGGCGCTAATTTTTCTGGTCATATCAAAGTGCGCCGACCCGAACATGGCGGCGGCAGCATCAGCGGCAGAAGTTGGAATAACGGGAAGAAGTCTGTAACCGTTCCTCAATTAGGCCCGAATGGGTTGCGTGCACAACGGTACTCCGGAAATATATTCAGGGTTGGCGCTGTCAAGCAGTTTGAAGAGAATGGCGTTGGGTATTCTGGCCGTATCCGACGATCGTCTCAAACCGGATATGGTGAACAAGGGGCTGGCTTCGCCGGTAACATCAAAGTAAAAAGAAAAGAAAAAGGGGGTGGCAGTGTGAGTGGAGTAACCTGGAACAATCAACGTAAGCCTTTGCCACCAAGAACGTTTGAATCCATTCAGGGAATGACCTACGCTGGCAACATCAAGCGACGCAGGCCCGAAAAAGGCGGTGGCAGTGTCAGTGGAGTGACTTGGAACAATGACAAAAAACCTTTGGCCCAACGCTCCTTCGAATCTATTCAGGGCATGACTTATGCGGGCAACATCAAGCGTCGCAGACCTGAAAAAGGCGGAGGCAGTGTAAGTGGAGTAACCTGGAACAATCAACGTAAGCCTTTGCCCGCAAGAACGTTTGAATCTATTCAGGGAATGACCTACGCTGGCAACATCAAGCGACGCAGACCCGAAAAAGGTGGTGGCAGCGTGAGTGGTATATCATGGAACAATGACAAAAAGCCCATCGTGGTACGGGTACCCCTCAATGGACGAGCTGCAGAGGTTGGATATTCCGGGCGCATTGCAACGTCACGTTTTAAGAAGAATTATGTAAGAAATCCAAATGCAGATGATGAGGCCTTGAAGACCAAGCGCCCGGATCGGACGACGTATATGGTAGCGGGGCTTCAGGTAAAGGTGCGAGAAAAGAATTATAGTCGGAAACCCAATGCTGATCCAAGGGCTTTGCCTGGAATAGCGCCCACCAAATCATCGGTGCGTGCCAGCGAATATGCCCGAAGCATGAAGCAAGTGTGGCGATACAAACACAATCCCAACAGTGCGGATGGAGCATTGGATGTTATTGCTCCAGGAAAAGCGATGGCAAGAATCAGGGACTACCAAGGCAATATCAAGATGCATAAGTATCGAGGTCCCCTTCTGCATCCCGATGCAAAATTCGCTCATGGATTTCAGGACAACGTAAAAGGAGAGCGAACTTTTTTGATGAATGTTCAGTTATTCTGGTCCAAACTTTTCCACAAGAATGATACCCAGCCGGTGAATCTGAAAGAAAAAGTAAGAAGGCCCAGGTACGACAAGCGGGAAAAGGGATTGTGGAATGAACCTTCACGTGAATGAAATGGCTACCCTTGGACAGCGAAGATCATCTCCTTCGGCTGCGCGATTTATCTGAAACACAACCTGTTCTTGTTTTCAAACACAGCACCCGGTGTGGCATCAGTAGCACGGCATTAAGCCGATTAGAACGTGAATGGAATGACAGCACTCCTATTCAGCCTTATTTGCTGGACCTGTTGAAGCATCGTGAGTTGTCGCACGGGATTGCCCAGTTGTTTAATGTCGAGCATCAATCGCCACAGGTGATTCTGATTCACCATGGCAATGCAATCTACAACAGTTCGCACCTTGATATTCGTTATCGCGATGTGATTAAAGCTGCTGAATCGGTTACCAGTTAAAGCTTACGGTCTGTTTGATGTCGTCGCGCAAACTGCATGCTACAGGGCAGGTAAGCGCAGCGTGTGTGAGCTTTTGCTTCTGAATATCGGTTGCCTGAAGTGATGGGTGTGAAAACACAATCTGTATTTCGGCTATCCTGCGCGGATTGGACGCCATAATCTTCGTGATTTGTGATTTAAGACCGGTCAACGGAATACCTTCGCGCTCGGCCAAAATGCCCATTAAGGTCATCATGCAACTGCTGAGGGCAGCACATACCAGATCGGTAGGACTAAAAGCCTCTCCTTTTCCGTTATTGTCAGGAGGGGCATCGGTGATGATTTGGTTATTAGACAGTTGGTGGGTATCGCGGGTGCGCAATCCACCAAGGTATTCACCGGACATGGAGGCCATGGAGCGCTGTTTTAGATTTTGAGTTGTATAATTAAGGGCTAAATTTAACCGAAAGTACTCAACCCTGGATCGGTATGAAGAAGTGGGTTATTCTCACCTTATTTGGAGTAGGCTTTGGTTGTGTTGCGCACGCACAGACGCAGGACAGCTATGAATATAATTCTGAGTTTACCTGGGGTGTGAATAAGAATTCTTCGGGAGGACTGATTGGGGGTTTTGTTTTTAAAAAGGCCCGAAAACTCAATGATCGGTTGCTAGAAACCTACGGCCTGGAGATCATGAATGTGAAACATCCACAGGAGACCCGCAAAAATTCAAGGGCTACCGGGAATCCTTTCATATATGGGAAAAGCAACTACCTCTATGCCCTGCGATTTCAATACGGGCGTGACCTGATCTTGTTCACCAAAGCCCCTCAGCAAGGTGCTGAAATCAAGCTGGTGCTGGCTGCCGGACCTTCGATGGGCATTGTTGCCCCCTATTATATAGAGCGATCGGTAGACAACAGTTTTTTTCAGACAGTCAAAGAGCAGTACAACCCCAATAACCCGCAAGACAGTTTCAATAACATTCTTGGGACTGGAAACCTTTTTCAAGGCCTCGGTGAGTCGACCATTCAAATGGGGGCCAATTTTAAGGTTGGGCTAAATTTCGAGTTGGGCACCCAAAAATCGCAGGTGGCCGGTTTTGAGGTGGGATTTTTGCTGGATGCCTATGCCAAAAAGGTGGTTTTAATGCCCACCACAACTAACGGAAACCTGTTCCCTACGGTGTATTTCACCATGTTCTACGGATCAAGGAAATAGCCGATTTTCCAATTTTTCTCAATTTTTTGTGACGAAATGGCCAATAGTGGATTCTGTTGTTATATTTGAAATCCTAAAACCGTGAATCTGTATGGAAGCTAAGAAATCTGACAGCGCTGATTTGACGAAAAAGTCGAGCTTTTTCTTCAGTATTGGCTTGTCCGTAACGATGGCCATTGTGTTGATGGCATTTGAGTATCGCCAGGGCGACGAGGGCGCATTGGATCTCGTGACGAAGAATACCAACGCTTTTGAAGAGACGCTGGAAGTTCCCCCCACCGATCAGGCTCCTCCCCCACAGCCGGTTGTTCAGCAGCCTCAGGTAGTTGAGGTTCCTGATGAAGAAGAAATTAAGGACGATATCAAAGTAAACCTTGACGTTGAGGTTACTGATGAGACTAAAGTTGAGACCATCGTAGTGCAGGCCGAAGAAGCCAAAGAAGAGACAGACGAAATCTTTACTGTGGTAGAAGAGTCGGCCGCTCCGAAAGGAGGCATGCAGGCATTCTACAAGTTTGTGTCGGATAAAATTAAATATCCCGCTCAGGCCCGTCGTATGGGTATTGAAGGCCGTGTGTTTGTGGAGTTTGTAATTAACAAAGATGGATCGCTGTCTGATGTTCGTGCCATCAAAGGTATTGGCGCTGGTTGCGATGAGGAAGCGGTTCGCATCGTTCAATCATCACCCGCCTGGAGCCCAGGCAAGCAGCGCGGTAAGCCTGTGAAGCAGCGTTATACGTTGCCAATTATTTTCAAACTTGGCTGATTCCAAATAGCATGCATAAAAAACCTGCCCCGACCGGCAGGTTTTTTTATGTCCGACAGTGACAGATTTCTGGTTTGTGCATTCTGGGTGTATACCAAATGTTGCGAATCATGGAAGCCAAAAAGAACCCGTCCCTTGACCTTGTGAAGAAGTCATCGTATTTCTTCAGTATCGGATTGGTGATCGCACTTTCGATAGTGATCACTGCTTTTGAATGGGAATCAAAATCCAGCATATCAATTCCCCGTGATACGGCAATCATGTTTGACTCCATGACGGATGTGCCAGTCACCGATGTCCCAAAACCACCGATACCCAGGATGATTGTTAATCCCCGGATTGTGGAGGTTAGTCGTGAATTCCCTGTTGACTCCACCATACGGATTCATGACCTTCAGGAAATGGCTGAACTTATTGAAGTCCCTGCACCAATTCCTGCAGAGGAATCGGATGTTCCGGTTGACTTTGTTGAGTTCCCGGCATCACCGGACGGAGGATTTCAGGGTTTCTATCGGCGTGTTGGTGCGGAGATCGAGTACCCGACCCAAGCGAAAAGAGGCGGTATCGAAGGCAGGGTTTTCGTTCAGTTCATTGTGAATAGAGATGGGTCGCTGAGTGACGTTAAAGTACTAAAGGGAATTGGAGGCGGGTGCGATGAGGAGGCGGTGCGGGTGATTCGTAATTCGCCAGCATGGAACCCTGCTCAGCAAGGAGGCAGAAAGGTAAGGCAGCGCTTCACGTTACCGGTTATTTTCGCCTTGCGACATTAAAGCAACCAGCCCACGAAAAGGCCAATGATGATAATAAGTCCGGATGGAATGCGCGTAAAGGCAAGCAGGCAAAAGGTAGCGATCACAAACGCATAGGTAGAGAGTAAGTTATCGAGGGGCTGAAACATAAAGATGGCGGCCGCAGTCACAAGGCCGGCACTAGCGGCAGTGATTCCTTCCAACGAAGCGCGAACAGCCCTGTACTTTTTCAGGCTATCCCAAAACCTAATCAGGAAGAATATCAGGAATGTGCCTGGCAGGAAGATGCCGGCTGCAGACAGAAAAGCACCTGCAATTTGTCCGGAGATCCCGGCTTCTTTCATGGACAAAGCGCCGATGTATGCACTGAATGAAAATACGGGGCCGGGAATAGATTGGGCGATCGCATATCCCGATAGAAATTCACGGGAAGTGAGGTAATGTTTTAGTTCAACAAATTCAGAATACAACAAAGGTGTAAGCACCTGTCCACCTCCAAAGATGAGGCTTCCGTTCCGGTAAAAATTTTCAAACAGCCGGATGGGAAGGCTGTGGGTTAAGCCACCGAGGGCAGCTGCAACAATCAGCACACCTGCCCAGAGGGCAAAATTTTCCCATCGGATCCGGATCGGCTCTTTTTCTGCTTTGGGTTGCGCTTTGTATTTGAATGCGGTTACTACACCTGCCAGGATCAGGGCAATGGGGTAATAAAATGGAGCAAACCGGGGAGAGTATTGAAAAACAAAATACGAGGATACAGCGGCCAGTATCATCAGAACGATGCCGGTACGGGTATGTACCGTTTTTATACTCATGGTGTAGGCCGCATAGGATACAAATCCTACCGCCATGGCGGGCACGAATCGTGTAAAGGCCAGGGAAAGATGCCGTTGTTCAAATGAATTCATGATGAGTGCCGCAATAGTCATGAGCACGACAGCCGGAAACATCCATACCAGCAAGGTCAGGTAGGCCAGGTTAGGCCCACCGATTTTAAAGCCGATGGCGGTAAGGGTCTGGGTTGAGGTGGGGCCCGGAAGAACCTGACACAGTGAATTGATTTCCATCAAATCTTCTTCTGTCAGGTACTTTCTTTTGTGGACAAGGACTTTCAGGAAATGAGCAATATGGGCCTGCGGGCCTCCGAACGTAGTAACGGCCAGCATGGCGACGTCTTTAAGGAAGATTAGATATCGTACGCTTTGAATCAAGACAGGGGGAAATGGTGGTGGATAAAGCTATATAATTTTAGGTAAATTTAACCCGGCTGCTATGGACAGGCGGGCCAGAAATAGTGTAAGCGCAACTCAAACCAATATCATTATGAAGAAAATAGATCGCCGTCAATTTGTGAAGGATTCGGTCAAGATCACATCTGCTATCGCCGCTGGCGTTTCGGTGTTATCGAACCCGGAAATCAGTGAAGCCAGGGAGGCGGGTTTTGTTTTTTCTCAATTGCCATTGCCTTATGCCTACAAGGATCTTGAGCCCCATATCGATGCCATGACGATGGAAATCCACTACAGCAAGCATCATGCGGCGTACGTTAAGAATGTAAATGACGCGATTGCCACCGAGCAGATTGCGTTTACAACGGAGGCCGATTTCTTTTCTAACGCTTCCAAGCTATCGGCAAAAGCAAAAAATAACAGTGGCGGCGTGTGGAATCATAATTTCTTCTGGCAGGTGATGAAGCCGGGGGGTGGCACGCTCAATGGTAAAGTAACTGATGCCCTGGTGGCTGCCTTTGGTTCACCAGAAAAATTCAAAGAACAATTCACAGCTGCTGCTACCGGACAGTTTGGTTCAGGTTGGGCCTGGCTGGTAAAAGATGGCGGCAAACTTAGAATTGGATCAACCCCCAATCAGGACAACCCGATGATGGACTCTAGTCCGTTCAAAGGAACACCATTGCTTGCCATCGATGTATGGGAACATGCCTATTACCTTAAGTACCAGAATAAGCGGGCTGAATATGTTGCTAATTGGTGGAACGTTGTGAACTGGGAAGAAGTGGCGAAACGCCTGGCATAGACTATCAACCAAGCTGATAACAAATTCTCCTCATGGTACGATTACTTTGTTTAGTCCTGGCATTGACCGGGTCATTCGTGATGTATGGGCAATCCACAGAGTCATTGACCATGGTTCCGCGGTTGGGGGGCGCTCACTTCGAATACCGCAAGGACACGAGCATTTTTGATGTAAGTCACCATGAGGTGCTGGATATTATGTTCAAAGATGAGCAGGCGTATGATTTGTTCAGAAAGGCACGTAATCAATCCCGGGTCGCAGGACTGATGGGCTTCACCGGAGTGGGCATGGTAGTTGTTCCTTTGTTTACGACAGCTACTGGTGGTGAGCCGGAATGGGGACTTGCTGCAGGCGGAACAGCCTTGATTGTAGCATCTATTCCTTTTCAACGTGCCTTCCGTCGTAATGCCCAGGAGGCAGTCAATGCCTTCAACAAAAGACACACCGCCTTTAGGCCCCGGGTTGATTACTATGTCGCCGGGTTTGGAGCGCGACTGGTGGTTCGTTTTTAGTCCGGAAGAATTCTTACCAGGCGGTCTTCACCACATGGTATTTCAGGAAGGCGCTTACCGTGGAGGTTTGGTGCCGGAATCCCTTTGCCAAAGGACTGGGTGGATCTGAAAATACAGGCTTCATCCCAAAGTCCTGCATCTATGAATTGTTGAAGGGTTTGGCTTCCTCCCTCCACCATGATGGATTGGATATTCCTTTTGAACAAATCGTGCATTACCTGCTGGAGAAAGTCTCTCTCGTCCACACGCACCCGAATCAGGTTGGTTTGTTCGTCATGTCTGAGGAGGTTGTAGCACAGGGTAGGTTGTGTACGGTCAAAGACTTTTAGTCGTTCGTCCAACCTGAGGAACCGGTCAAGCACCACGCGCACTGGATTGCGCCCAGACCAATTGCGCACATTCAAGGCGGGATTATCCAGTTTGGCAGTTGTGCTTCCCACGAGAATTGCATCTTCTTCACTTCGCCAGCGATGAACCAACTGGCGGGAATAATCGCTGCTGATCCATTTTGATTCGAAGTTTTCTCTGGCCATAAAGCCATCTGCGGTCTCTGCCCATTTTAGCAGAACGAAGGGTCGCCGTTTTTCTATCCAGGTAAAAAATCGCTTATTCAATTCCCGTCCCTCGACGGCCAAAACACCGGTTATTACTTCAACGCCAGCTTGTCGGAGGCGTTTGATCCCTTCACCGGAAACGAGTGGGTTTGTATCCAGGTTGGCGATGACGACTCGACCAATCTTTTTACGGATGAGCAGATCGGCGCATGGAGGGGTTTTTCCCTGGTGTGAGCAGGGTTCGAGGTTTACATATAGTGATGATTCAGGCAGTAATGATTCGTCTTTCACGGCAGTGAGGGCATTTACCTCTGCATGGGGCATTCCATATTGGTGATGCCAGCCTTCACCGATGATCTGGTTTTGATGAACAATAACGCAACCCACGCGTGGATTAGGGCTGACCTGACCAATGCCGATCTGGGCCAGTTCCAATGCCCGTTGCATGTAAATTTCATCCGTCATTGTAGTCGAAATATGGAAGGGAACGATTGAAAAACAAAACGATTCTCGTGATTGTCCGTAATCATGAGTAGATTACAGGAAGATGACTGTCGATGCACGCATCTTGTTTCAGGAGCTCTATAAGAGTCTTACCCTTCCTGATAGCCGGGAGGAAAAAGAAGGTATTTTGTACTGGCTGTTAGAGCACACCCTGCGATTAACCCGCCCGGCGGTACTTGCCGGACTTCCGGTAGAAATCTTAGAGCACCAGTTTGATCCACTCGTAGAGCGCATTAACAGCCACGAGCCCATTCAGTATATTCTTGGAGAAGCCGAATTCTATGGGAGAAAATTTCGCGTGACTCCTGATGTTCTCATTCCCAGGCCTGAAACAGAGATTTTGGTGCAGCATGCCCTTGATTTTCTTCCTTCGGGTGTAGCCCGCAGGGTTCTGGACATTGGTACAGGCAGTGGCTGTATCGCCATAACCTTGTCGCTGGAGGCACTATCTGCGCAGGTACTGGCTACTGATATTAGCCCTTCTGCGCTTCGCATTGCCGGAGAGAATGCAACCCGGATTTGTGCAGATCTTGAATTCTTTAGACACGACATTCTTACGCGTTCATTGGACTTTGGCCAGCTGGACATGGTTATTAGTAACCCGCCCTATGTCATGGAAAAAGAGCGCACGCGCATGGCTCGCAATGTGCTGGACTTTGAACCAGCGACAGCCTTGTTTGTGCCAGATAGCGATCCACTTCTGTACTATAAGGCCATAGCGTCCAGGTCACTTTCGTCGCTCAGCCCCAGGGGCGTTGTCCTGGTGGAGATCAACGAGCAATTAGGGCGTGAAACGGTTCAATGCTTTGAACAATCCGGCTATCAACAGGTACGGTTGTTTAAAGACCTGGGTGGGAAGGACCGGGTAGTATGCGCGCAAAAATCCCTTTAAAACTTCAAGGTCATCATGGCCATAAAGTTTCGTCCTGCTTGCGGGTAATAGTACGCTGCATTTCCATAGGTATATCCATTGGATGCGTACCGCGTCTCGAAGATATTGTTTAGCAACAAGCTAAAGCCTAATTCCTTTATACCATTCGGTGAAAGTTGATAATTGAAACGGAGGTCATTTATCCAATAGCTTCCCAGACTCAGACGTTCAACCTGCGTATTGTCCAGGTATTGTTTACCGACGTACTTGGAAAGCCAAGTTACCTGGAAATGATTGAACGCATTCCAACTCAGTTGACTGCCGGCAATAATGCCGGGTGAAAGAACAATGTTCGTATTTTTAACAACCGGTACATTCCCCTCCAGGGTCTGGAAATCCTTGTTTTTGTTTACACTAAGCGTTGCATTGGCCGACCAGATCAATGCATCGGAGACCTTCACCATGCCCGATAGCTCCATACCGGTCCGGTAGCTGCTGCCCACATTGGTACGTATGGGGTAACCACCGTTGTCCAGCCTGCCTGTCAATACGAGTTGATCCGTATAACCCATGTAATAATAATTGGCTTCGAAGCCATAGCGATTGGCGGAGCGACGCCAGCCCACTTCCAGGTTACCCAATCTTTCCGGTCGCGGTTTCACGGTACCATCAATATAATCGGACCGGTTCGGCTCGCGGTGCGCAATTGCATATGATGCGTACAATACACTGCTTTCAGACATGGTGTAACTCAATCCCATCTTCGGATTGATAAAGTTGAATGACTCATTCACCGCATAGGAAGACTGGTCGTCACGTATGCCCGCTGTCTGGTAGTCTACTTTTCTAAATTGCATATCAACGAAAGTATTCAGGGTATGGGTGATCTGGTAATTCCACTTGGCATAGGCATTAAAATCATTCTTCTGGGAGTTGCCTTCGTAGTATTTATAACGAATGGGCACCTGGGCATACTCGGCCCATATAATTTCTCCATAGTGTTTGGCCTGGGCATACTGGTTGTATGCACCGCCCAGAATCAGGTTGGTACGCTCGGTGGCATAGTGGGCTGCATAAGTGCCTCCATAGAACCTGTTGTCCAGCCATTGACGAACGATTATATCACTACCAGTCAATGTAGTGTCTTTGAGGGTTAAGTCCTGAAGGCCGAGGCTTTGAAAGGATTGCCCCTGATGGTACTCCTCATAATATCCCCTCCCATACGTATAGTGGAAGGACATGTTCGCATTCCAGCGTGAGTTTAACTGCTGGGAGATGTGCAGTTGATAGTGATCCTGATTGTAGTCGTCTACCTGGTTATCGTAGTACCTGGCAATGGTTCCATCCGGGTTGTAGATGGCACCGGCGAAATTCATTCGGCGATTGCTCTGCATAGTAGCAGAATCCACCCCGTACCAGGATTGGTAAGTCTTTTCATGTCCGCCAAAAGTAATGGCCTTGATTACCGTGTTTTTGCCATAATACCCGCCGCTGAGGTAGTATGAACTGAGGTCTGATGCGGCCCGTTCCACGTAACCATCAGAAGTAATACTGGAAACTTTGGCATCGAAAGCCCAATGGTTATTGATCAGACCAGTGCCAGCACGCAGGGTTGACCTGTGCGTGTTGAATGATCCTCCGCCAAGCATGATTTCTGCGTACGGGTCTGCCTGTAGAGAATTCGTTTGTAGGTTAACTGTTGCTCCAAATGCACTGCCACCGTTCGTGGAGGTGCCCACGCCACGTTGGATTTGGATGCTCTGGGTGGAAGAGGCGATGTCCGGAATATCTACCCAGAAAGTGCCCTGAGATTCACTGTCATTATAGGGGATACCATTGATGGTGACATTCACACGGGTGGCATCGCTTCCGCGGATACGTATCCCGGTATAGCCAACACCGGCTCCGGCATCGGAGGTGGTCACCACAGATGGGGTCCAATTGACAATGAAGGGCAAATCCTGTCCAAAGTTTTGTTTCTGAATGGCCGGTCGGTTGAGGGTCAGGAATGTGGTGGGTGTTTTCTCATTGGCACGCGTTGCCTGCACCACGACTTCGTCGGTAATGGTTGACGTTTCCTCCAGGGTAATGGCTATTGTCTTTTGATCCGGTATAATGACGGCCTGTTGCCGGTCTGCATAACCGAGAAATCGAATGGTAAACACGTGTTCACCGGGTGTCAGTTTATCCAGTCGAAACCAACCATATTCATCGGCTACCGCCGAGGCGCCTTGTGCATCCTGAATGGTTGCCCCGGCGAGTGCCTTGTGATCTTTTGAATCCCGGACGGATCCTGTGATGAAATGCTGAGCTTGTACAGATATCGCCAACAGCGATAACACAGCTACAAAATACTTGAACATGTATTTAATAATTTTGGTTTAAACTGGCTGGCAGAGGGGACTGCCCAGCAAATGTTTAACCTTGCCTCCCTTCGTCCGCATTACCGGCATCAGGTTCAGTGGGTATAATCTCAGCCCGTGTATTAAAGGCACCCCTATGTCGCAAACATAGAACTTATTCTTCTGGCACCAAAGCCAAAAGAGAAATACAAATAACCTTATGAGTTACAGTGACGACAGCAGCTTCCGCATGGAGCACGCTTCCGTGAGAATGCCTGGCAAGCTGGCTATCGGAATTCGATCCTGCTTCATCGTATCTCGGTGGCGAATCGTGACTGTGTTGTCCTGTAGGGTTTGGTGATCCACCGTAACACAGAATGGTGTACCGATGGCGTCCATTCTCCGATAACGCTTCCCGATCGTGTCTTTGTCCTCATAATAGCAAGGGAAGTCAAAACGGAGTGCCTGCAGAATTTCTTCTGCCTTTTCAGGAAGTCCGTCCTTCTTCATTAAAGGAAGCACTGCCACTTTGCTGGGCGCCAGGGGTGGTGGTATTCGGAGTACGACACGTTCGCTACCGTCTTCCAATTTTTCTTCCACGTAAGCGCTGGACAACACCGCGAGGAACATGCGATCGAGACCGACTGACGTTTCCACCACATATGGGACAAAATTCTGATTGTCTTCCGCATCAAAGTATTGCAGTTTCTTGCCTGAGAATTTCTCATGGCTCTTCAAATCGAAGTCTGTCCGGGAGTGGATGCCTTCCAGCTCCTTAAAGCCCATCGGAAAATCAAATTGAATGTCACATGCGGCATTGGCGTAATGGGCCAGGTTAAGGTGGTCGTGGTAGCGGTACTTATGATCACCGAGACCAAGGGCCTTATGCCACTTCATGCGTTTCTCTTTCCAGAATTCATACCACCTCATTTCTTCACCCGGCTTCACGAAAAACTGCATCTCCATTTGCTCAAACTCGCGCATGCGGAAGATGAATTGACGCGCCACAATTTCATTCCGGAACGCCTTTCCAATTTGGGCAATCCCAAATGGAATTTTCATACGGCCGGTTTTCTGCACATTCAGGAAGTTGACAAATATGCCCTGGGCGGTTTCAGGTCGGAGATAGATCTTATTGGCATCCTCCGCTACTGAACCCATTTCGGTGGAAAACATCAGATTGAACTGGCGCACATCGGTCCAGTTTCGAGTACCTGAAATCGGATCCGCGATTTCAAGGTCTTCCACCAATTGTCGAAGTGCTACCATGTCACCTGCGTTCATGGATTGCTTCAGGCGCTCATTGGCCGCATCTATTTTCTTTTGATTCTCCAGCACCCTGGGGTTGGTCTGCATGAACATGGCCTCGTCGAAGGATTCTCCAAAGCGTTTGGCCGCCTTTTCAACTTCCTTCTTCACTTTGTCTTCCAGCTTATCGATGGCCTCTTCAATCAGCACATCTGCCCGATATCGTTTCTTGGAGTCTTTATTATCCATCATCGGATCGTTGAAGGCATCGACGTGTCCGGAAGCCTTCCAGATGGTGGGGTGCATGAAGATCGCGGAGTCAATCCCCACGATGTTGCCATGTAATCGCGTCATGAACTGCCACCAGTATTCCTTGATGTTGTTCTTCAATTCAACTCCCTGCTGTCCGTAATCATAGACGGCGCTAAGACCGTCATAAATTTCACTGGAGGGGAAAATGAACCCATACTCTTTAGCATGGGAGATCACTTTTTTAAGTTGGTTGTCGTCTTGTTGCGCCATAAGGCCGCAAAGATACTTTCAAAAACCAGAACGTGAAGGAGAAAATAACTTCTTTCGCATAACCCTATGCAACTGGTACTGTTATTGATTTGGATTCAGGGACTGCATCAACAGGCCTTGGTCGGACAAATGGTAAGACAATAGTAAAGAGAGTCCCCTCCCGCTCCACAGAATTGACGGTGATGGTACCCTGTAACCGGCCGATGGCCTCCTTTACAATATATAGTCCGAGGCCACTACCCTTGGAACTCTCCGTGGCCCGGTAAAACATTTCAAAAATCCGAGGCAGGTGCTGGCTGGAGATTCCGATACCATTATCCTCCAGTACCAAGGTGATCTGATTTGCCGTCGTGGAAGCGGTAAATCTTACCATGGAGTCCTTTCGGGGATTTCGGTATTGAATACTGTTGGCAATGAGGTTGCTGAGCACAATTTCGAGTCGTGTTCGGTCACCCACCAGCGCCAAAGACGAAGGCACCTCATTTTCCAATCGTACCTCGGCAGCTGATTGAATATTTTGTAGGGCGGCGAAGTTCTGGTTAATTAATTCGTGCACGTTGATTACCTCACCCGGATTATTGATGCGCTGATTACGGGAGAAATTGATGATGTCGCGGATAAAATGTTCTAACCTGTCTATTCGGTCTTTCATCAACCGGAGGTACTCCTTATTCTCAGTTGGATCGGTGGTATTTTCAGCCAGGTGAATTAACCCCGAGATGGAACTCAAGGGAGCGCGCAGGTCATGACTGACGCTATATACAAACCGATCTAATTCGGTATTCGTTTTCCCCAGTTCCTCATTTTGTTTCAAAATTGTCCTTTCATTGCTAAGCAATTCTTTTTCAGCCTCGTGATTGAGTTTGGAAAACAAGACTACTGAGTAGATGCACACAAAGGCATTCACCATGACGTTGAGGAGAAAGAAGATTTCAGATTGACGGGTCGTGAAGGTTCTGGGCGTGAAGAAGCTGAGTTGGGAAAAGTTTAATGTCATAAAGAGAATGGTTGAAAGGCTTGCAAAAAAAACAGCCTTGGGCCACTCATCGTAATTAAATAAAGTCAATGCTGCTGCACCGGCACCAAACAGGTGAATGCTCATCCCGGTTTGCCGGGGCTGAACAGAGGCAATGATGAAAATGATGATATTGAAGGCTGTCAGTCCGAAAAACTTTGCTTCCTGGGTCCTCCCCGAACGGCTGAGGAGATAGGTGATGCCGGAACCAGCGATCATGATACCATAGAAATATAGTGATCCTTCAAATTTCAGCCACCAGTCCAGGACGCCATAAATCAGGGTGACGAAAAACACCAGCATCGACAGCCGCTGGACCAATATCGTCCGCCTTGCTTCCATGCGTAGTTTCTTTATTCCTGATTCAGGCACTCGGAATTGGGGTTATTCCTGCGAATTTAGTTTTCTTTCGCACTAATTCCCCCGTATTTTTCACCTATGATTCGCACCCTTGGTCTGGCCATTGCGTTCTCCCCGACGGCTGATCGGATGCTCAAAGCAGCATGCGTGCTCTTGCGCATTTTCGATGCCCGTCTGGTGCTCATTCACGTTGGCGACCACGGTGCCAAGGAGGAGGCACTGATGCAATCGATGCTTAATGACCACCAGTTGAATCCTGGTCTGGTCTCGGTCTGTTGGGAGAAAGGGAACACCGTAAAGGCCATCTTGCATGCCTGTGAAACCCAGAAAGTTGACTTGTTGCTTGCCGGCGCACTCACCAAAGAAAATCTGATTCAATACTACATCGGTACAGTGGCCCGTCAGATTATGCGCAAAGCCAATTGCTCGGTAATGTTGCTCACACAGCCAGTGGATGAGTCTCGCGGCTTTAAGAATGTAGTGGTTGACGCCGAAGAGAGTCCACATGTTATGGATAGTCTACAGATGGCCATCAAACTCTCTGGGCCGGGCAGGGATTCGTGGATGCATGTGGTGCGAGAATTGAATTTGTATGGCCTGGCTATGTCAGCCTCTGATCAGTGTTCGGAGGATGAGTACAAGGCTATGCGTCAGGGGTTGGTGCGGGAAGAGATTGAAAAGGTCGAAAAATTGCTTCAAGACATACCACACGAAGGGGTTACTACCAATATCAAAGTAGTGGCAGGTAAATCCGGGTATGAGCTTGCACAGTTTGCCAGACGCAAAAAAGCAGACTTACTCGTTGTTGGCGCACCACCCCGCAGGTTTCAATTGCTGGATCGCGTATTTACGCACGACCTCGAGTATGTTTTCGCCGACTTACCCTGCAATTTGTTAATTGTTCAACGAAGAAAGGCACCTCATGGGTAAGCTGACGCACGGCGAACTGATTCACCTGATGGTGCAACTGAGTGTGATGCTGGCCTTCGGCCGCATCCTCGCTGAGGTAGCGCGCAAATTCAAACAACCCGCCGTTGTTGGTGAACTCATCGCTGGTTTACTGCTGGGGCCCACCTTCCTCGGCACCTTCGCACCAGGCACATTCGACTCATTATTTCCAACGGTTGGGGCATCAGCCATCGTATTGGATGGATTCACCAAAGTGGCAGTGGTCATGTTGTTGTTCATTGCCGGACTTGAGGTCGACCTACACATTGTTTTTCAACAGGGCAAGCAAGCTATTATTTCAAGCACCATCGGTCTGCTGATCCCGTTTTTTCTTGGCTTTATTATTCCATACTCCTTTCCGGCATTTTTTGGCGATGTAGGCGGTACAGATCACTTGTTGTTTGCTCTGTTTATGGGTACCGCGATGGCGATATCGGCCCTGCCTGTCATTGTACGGATCATGATGGATCTGAAATTGTTCAAAACAAGAATTGGTATGCTGGTGATAGCCTCTGCCATGGTAGATGACATTGTAGGTTGGATTATTTTCTCTGTCATATTGAGTATGATTGGTAAAGGCGGTGAGATGTCTGTTGGCTCTACGCTCCTGCTCACCATAGGATTTGCGGTCTTTATGCTCACCATTGGTCGAGGGTTGCTCAACCGTCTGCTCCCCTGGGTGAACAAGAAACTGGCGTGGCCGGGTGGGTTACTGGCCCTATCATTGTCCCTGTGTTTCCTCGGTGCCGCATTTACGGAATACATCGGCATCCATGCTGTATTTGGCGCCTTCATCGTCGGCATTGCACTTGGTGACTCGGAACATATGAATGAACGGGCAAAAGAAATTGTTCATCAATTCATCAACAACATTTTTGCGCCCTTGTTCTTTGTGGCCATAGGTTTGCGGGTAAACTTTCTGGTGAACTTTGATTTTTGGCTTACCCTCGTCATCATCCTGATTGCCTTTGCCGGAAAGATTATCGGAGCAGGTGGTGGCACGCGATTGGGTGGGTTTACTTGGCGCGAGTCTTTGGCCGCGGGCTTTGGTATGAATGCTCGTGGTGCGATGGAAATCATCCTCGGAACGGTGGCTTTGGAAAACGGGTTGATCAATGAAAAAATATTTGTGTCGTTGGTCATCATGGCCATTGTCACCAGCATGACCAGTGGGCCATTGATGAAGAGAATGTTACAAAATTCGGCAGAATGAGCCTCACGATCATACGGCCGGTAGAATTCCGAGATGCGGCGGCCATACAGGGTCTTCTGGCACAACTGGGGTATCCTGATTTTACTACGGCTCAGGCGGAGGAACGAATTCAATTACACCAGGCGCCCGGTTACGCCATGCAGGTAGCTGTCGCCCAAAATCAGATAGTGGCTTTTGCAGCACTCCATTGGTTTCACCTCGCCCATTGGCATGGGTCAATGGGCAGAATCACGGCCTTTTGCGTCGATGCCGAATTCCGCTCTCAGGGAGTTGGTCAGCAATTGCTGAGTGCCTGTGAGGCCCTTCTCTTTGAAAAAGGATGCTTGAAGCTTGAGGTCACAAGCAATGAGCGCCGGGAGAAAGCGCATCAGTTTTATCGAAAGGCCGGTTATACTGAAGATTCAAGGCGCTTTGTGAAATATGCCACTCCCCGGTAGTCAGTTTACCGACGGAGTTCCGGCATTCACCTACTACTGCCCGGTTGCCGCCTAAATCGGGTAGCCGTTGGTGTCAAAGCATCGTTTCTTTACAAAAGCAATTAAACATTATGGAAGAGCAACAGGTAAAGAGCCATGATTCCCGTTCAGGTCGTGTAATGGCAGGCCTCGTATTAATCGCAGTTGGTTCACTCATCTTTGCCGACAGGGCCGGTGTGTTTGTGCCGCATTGGATATTTTCCTGGCAGGTATTGCTGATCGCTATCGGTACATATATCGGCGCAAGAAGGTCGTTCCGTCCCGGCGGCTGGTTGATTCCAATTGGTATCGGCGTAGTGTTTCTTGTGGATGATCTTTGGTTTGACTTTGCGGATTTTCGACCCTTCTTGTGGCCGACCATACTGATTGGCATTGGGGTATTTATGATTGCTCGACCGCGGCGATCGCGAAAGTCTTTTGAAAAGACTGACGACATTTTCTCCGAGGAGAACATCGACTCCGTCAATGTCTTTGGCGGGAGCAAGACCAATGTCATCTCCAAGAATTTCAAGCATGGAGAGGTTACTACTTTTTTTGGAGGTACGGAAATCAATTTCACTCAAGCTGACATTGAATCAACCGCCCGATTAGAGATTGTTCAGGCTTTTGGGGGCACCAAATTAATTATACCAGCGCATTGGAACGTTCGTTCTGAAATGGTTTGTATTCTTGGCGGCGTGAATGAAAAGCGTGCGGCGTCCAAGGACGTGGTAAATCATGAAAAGACCCTGGTTCTGGAAGGCACTTGCCTTTTTGGAGGTATTGACATCAAGAGCTACTAACGCTATTCAATTGACCCAGCTCATGAACTGGTATATTGCTAAACTGATATTTAAGGTATCGACCAGCAGTGTCACGACACAATTTGACGAACACCTGAGATTGATTCAAGCTTGCGACCTGGGGGATGCTATATTCAAAGCGCGCTTGCTGGGCATTACCGAAGAAGATCAATTTCTCAATGATAAAAAGGATATGGTGATTTGGGAGTTTGTCAATGTTTCAGACGTTCGGTTGCTGGAAGAATTAGCACACGGTGCTGAACTTTACTCCTGCATTTACGAAACATGTGAAGCAAGGCGTTACGTTCGCGATGTACACCAACGGGCTCAGGACCTGCAAGCTAAAATACCTATCATGGGATGACCATCAATACCACGTTGTCATATCGAAAAGTTATTTTGGCCTACATTGCCTGGTGGATGCTGTGGTGTGTCGCTCAAACATTTCTGTTGGCTCAGTCATTTGCGTTCTACCTTGCATGGCAAGATGCTATCGTAACCCAACTCATTACCGCGATCGCTGGATATGCCATTAATACTTCCATGCATGCCTACCAGCCTAGTGAACGTAATGCATTTTTTGTTGTGTTTCAGTCGTTGGCCCTTGCCGGTGTAAGTGTGTGGGTCATGCACCTGACTATTGGTTGGCAGGTGCCGGAGGAAACCCTGTATCTCACGTGGCTGAATACTACCCTTGAGTTTCGCTTTGGGTATGTATGGCTCATGTTACTTCTGATTGCTGTGCTCACCTGGTTCTGGGTGTACATTGCCGATAGCGTTGAGAGTGCTCAGCGCAAAGAGGCAGCTGCACAATTGGCACGTGATGCCGAGCTGGCGAACCTGCGACGTCAATTACAACCTCATTTTCTTTTTAACAGCCTCAACTCCATTAGTGCATTGGTGGGTCATCAACCGGAGCAAGCCCGCACCATGGTTCAGCAGTTATCTGATTTCCTGCGCGGTACACTCAGACAGGATGATCACACCCTGGTGACTCTAGAAGAGGAACTACACCACCTTACGTTGTATTTGGGGATTGAAAAGGTCCGATTCGGTCACCGCCTTCAAACCGCCATAGCGGTAGCCGATGAAGCGCGCGCTGCCAGACTGCCGTCGCTCCTTCTGCAACCAATTATGGAAAATGCTATAAAATTTGGACTGTATGATACGATAGGTGAAACCACCATCGCAGTATCAGCAATTCTGGACGATCAGCACCTGGTCATTCGCATTACCAATCCATTCGATTCCGGCACGGTCGTTAACCGGCCCGGAACCGGTTTTGGCCTTACCTCCGTTCAACGAAGGCTATATCTATTGTATCTTAGAAACGACCTGCTTACCACCCAACGCAGCGAAACTGAGTTTATCACCACTGTCCGGATACCGCAATGATTCGCGCCATCATTATAGACGACGAACCCCTGGCACGTAGCCTGGTAAAAGACTACCTGCGTTCACATCCCGATATTGCTGTAGTCGCAGAGTGTGGCGACGGCTTTGAAGGTGTAAAAGCCATTACACAACATAAACCCGACTTGTTGTTGCTCGACATTCAGATGCCCAAAATCAATGGATTTGAAATGCTGGAGTTATTGGACACTCCTCCTGCGGTCATTTTCACAACGGCTTATGACGAATACGCACTACAGGCATTTGAGCGTCACGCGGTGGATTATCTGCTCAAGCCATTTTCTCAGGAGCGATTTAACAGGGCCCTGGAAAAATGGAAGGGCCAACGCGCCGAAGGTAGCCGCAACACCGAATCCTTGTTGACCGAACACTCTCCGCCGGAAGAAATCAACCGCATTGTCGTCAAAAAGGGCAACAATATTGTTATTGTTCCTGTGCCCGCGATCTACTATCTCGAAGCCTATGATGACTATGTGAAGATTCATACCCGGGATGGATTCTACCTCAAGAAGAAAACAATGGCGCACTATGAGCATTTATTGGGTGCTTCACAGTTCATTCGGGCGCATCGTTCCTATCTGATCAACCTACAGGAACTGACGCGCATCGAACCAGCGGAAAAGGATAGCCATGTAGCGTTGCTCAAAGCGGGAGCAAGAATACCCTTGAGTCAGGCGGGGTATCAAAAACTCCGTGAAGCACTTGGTATTTAGGCCAAAGCTTCCTTCATATAATCAATCAGCGGTTTCATAGATTGGCTGGCTGCTGCTAGGTTTTTTACAAAACGAGGGTTGCACACTTCGGTGTCCGTAAAATTGTGGGTGACGATAAAACTCCGGTTCTTCAGCCACTCCAGGCGTGGATGATCTTTCGCATATCCTTTCGGCGCTGTCTTCAACCGGTCAAAATCACCAAAGTCTTTATACCATTTCCGAAAAGATTTATCCTTCATAATCTTTTCGAGTTTGTCACCATTGTAATCTATTTCTTGCCTGATCTTGCTAAGGTTGGTTGGATCGGGCATATAAATACCACCCGCGAGAAAGCTCGCTCCAGGCTCCAGATGAAGGTAATATCCAGGTTCCTGCACGAGCTTGCCGTTGGGCGAAAATCCTGCTCCCATATTTGTCTTGTAGGGTCGCTTGTCTTTGCTGAAGCGCACATCCCGGTAAATCCGAAAGGGCAATTTCTTCGGGTTCAATGATGCCAGTTCAGGATGGAAACTGATGAGTTCATTCAAATACGCCCTCACGAGCGCTTCAAAAGATTCTTTGCACTCCAGATACGTGCCCTTGTTTTTTTCAAACCATTCCCGGTTGTTATTGCGAGCAAGTGATTTCAAAAACTTGAGGGTCTTAACCAAGTCCATATTCAAATATTTTTATACCTATAAAACATCGGCAACCTTCTCCATAGCCATACCCCGCGAACCCTTGATCAGGATTGTTGCATGGGAAATCGGGTTGGCCATAAGGGCTGCCATTAATTCATCACGGGTGCGATAAAATTTCCCTTGTGGAAAGGTAGCCCGCGCATGCTGCATTAATTCGCCGCACAAATAAGCCTCACTGATCTTCTTTTCCATTAGTATATGACCAATTTGCCTGTGTTCTGCAGCGGCTTCTTCTTCGAGTTCAAACATATCGCCAAGGATTGCGATTTTTTTGTCAGCCTTCATTCGCGCCAGGCTATCAATAGCCGCTTCCATGGACGTGGGGTTGGCGTTGTAGGCGTCAAGGATGATGGTGTTGGTTCCCTTTTGAATAACCTGCGAGCGCATATTCCCCGGCACATAATCTTCGATTGCTTTTGCTGCGTCATTCGGTTGTACACCAAAGTATTTTCCAATACAAAGTGCTACAGCAATGTTTTCAAAATTGTAGGCCCCGACCAATTGCGTTTTAATTGCCTTCCCCTCTTCCGTGCGTACCTCAAGGAAAGGCTCGGTCCGTGTGAGGTCGCAATGCAGGAAATTACCCTTCGCCGGGTAAAGAACCGGGTCTTTAAATCGCTTGATCATGGCCGAAAGAATCGGATTGTTCGAATTAACAAACACCGTTCCATGATTGTCGATTAGGTGTTGATACAATTCTGTTTTTCCACGGATGATGTTCTCAAATCCCCCAAAAGTGCCGATGTGGGCCTTGCCTATATTCGTAATGAAGCCATGTGTGGGTTGGGATATACCGGATAACAATGCAATTTCTCCCACATGGTTTGCACCCATTTCAACTACGGCCATTTCATACGATCGATCAATCGACAAAATCGTGAGCGGCACTCCGATGTGGTTGTTGAGGTTACCCCGGGTAGCAAATGTCTTGAATTTCTTTGCCAGCACGGCGCTCACGAGTTCTTTGGAGGTGGTTTTGCCGTTGGAACCAGTAAGTCCTACAACTGGTATGGTCAGTTGCCTACGATGGTGCCTGGCCAGATCCTGTAAGGCGAGGAGTACATCTGGCACTAAAACCAATCGGGGATCGCCTGCATACGCCGGTTCATCAATGACACCATATGACGCGCCTTTTGACAAAGCCTCCATTGCGAACGCATTGGCGTTGAATGATGGGCCTTTCAATGCAAAGAATACCGAACCAGGCGTGATCT
Source organism: Cyclobacteriaceae bacterium (assembly GCA_035430125.1). Taxonomy (GTDB): domain Bacteria; phylum Bacteroidota; class Bacteroidia; order Cytophagales; family Cyclobacteriaceae; genus ELB16-189. The sequence goes on from DAOMGC010000031.1 coordinate 29,266, forward strand.
GGCGTGTATCGGTAGATACTTTACCCGATTCTAAATACTTTTGATACAAATCCCGGATATCCATACCGTTTTTTCGGTAGGAAAGATAACCCTGAAAAATAACCTGCGTTAGTCCACCGTTCAATTATTTGTGAATCGCCTGCTCCTTCTGATCCTCTTGCCCTTGGCCGCCCGAGGGCAGTTCACCTACACCCTCGATCAATCGGTGCCGGTGGAGGTCAATGGGACCACTTTGCTTAATCCATGGGCGGGTGGGCTTAATGCCGCACAACTAAATTCCATGGACCTCAATGGCGATGGCCTACAAGACCTTGTAGTATATGACAAGATGGCGTCCAAAGTCAGTACGTTCCTTGCGGTCAATAAGACCTATGTGTACGCGCCAACATATGAAAGTCTGTTTCCGCCTGAGATTAACACGTTTCTTATTTTACGCGACTACAACTGCGATGGAAAAAAGGATCTTTTTACGTTTGGTCAGATTGGCATTTACGTGTTCCAAAATACAACTGTCGCCGGAAAGCCTTTAAGCTGGAAAAAGATCACGTTCTATAACCCGGGTGGAACCACCCGGAGCGAGGTTCTCCTTACCACAGGTTTTTCAGGAAAAATAAACCTGCTGCCCGGCTCCAATGATCTTCCCAACCTGAAAGACATGGATGGTGACGGCGACCTGGATGTGCTCAACATGCGATTCGTAAGTCCAAGCACGGCAGAATACCACAAGAATTTCAGCATGGAGCGCTACGGCCGATGCGACAGTCTTGACCTGGAAAGACAAACCCAAAATTGGGGTGGCTTTGAAGAGTGTTCGTGTGGAAAAATAGCCTTCGGAGAAACATGCATTCAACTGGGCGGTCGCACCGAACATACGGGTGGAAAGGCATTGCTTACCCTCGACATGGACAGCGACGGCGACCAGGACCTGGTATTTTCAGAAGAAACTTGTTCGCGGTTGTACTACATGCAGAATACGGGCACTGCCGCTCTTCCTGTTGTAAACAGTTTTACCCTGTTTCCCGCTACAAGTCCAACCGGGATCATTTATTATCCGGCTGGATATCTTGAAGATGTTGACTTTGATGGCAAGACCGACCTCATCGCGTCGCCCAATCTCTCTGCGCGGATTCAACCGGAAAACAATTTTCAACAGTCGCTTTGGCTCTACTCAAATGCGGGCTCAAATCAATTGCCCAATTTCACTTTGGTGAAAAATAACTTTCTGCAGGAGACGATGATCGATGTTGGTGATCAGTCAGCACCCACATTTGCCGATCTGGATCAGGACGGCGATGAGGATATGATCATCGGTCGCTACATTGACACAAACCGTCGGGGTACCCTTTCCTATTATGAAAACACAGGCACTGCCCGATCGCCTGCATTTAGCTGGGTGACCGACGATTTTCTCGGCATCTCTTTTCTGAATAATATCAACATAAATCCCCAGTTTGTCGATTTTGATGGAAATGGTGCTGTTGACCTGATGTTTTCAGGAACAGACATCCTGACCGGAAGAACAGAAATTTTCTATGCGCTTAGCAAGAGCGCCTCCAAACCATCCTATGGCGGTCAGGAAGTCCAAACGCTGAATTTCTCCTTAGGAACCAATGAGAATTTCTTTGCCACCGACGTTGACCTTGACGGAAAAGTTGACTTACTGGTGGGCCGCAGCAATGGCGCATTGGAGTACTGGCGCAACGGCGGCACATCATTATCCCTGCTGAACAATAAGTACCTGGGTCTGGGTCCCAGCTTCTCGCGACAAAACATCAGCATTGCTACGGGTGATCTTGATGGCGATGGTCAGGAAGATATTATCCTCGGCGATCAGACCGGCAAGCTTTCAGTGTATTCGGACTTCCGGCATACGTCTACGGGTACTCCTGTCACCGGACTGATCTATGATCCATTTACCAATGCCTATCCGGAACGCAACCTCGGTGGTTGGATGAAGCCCAGCATCGTTAATCTGTTTGGAACAGACAAGCCCGCCATCGTGACAGGCAATACCTTGGGCGGGTTGTATCTCCTTCGCAATGAGTCCGGTCAGGTACTTGCGGATAGCCCAGCCGTAAGTTTGTACCCCAACCCAATAACAGAAGGCGGGGCGCTTTCGATCAAGGCCGATCGGAACATGACACTTCAGGTGTATACCGTTCTTGGTCAGCCCCTGGGCACATCATTCTTTGTTCCCGCCAATCAAATCGTGACCTATCCGATGCAGGGAGTGAATCCCGGCATGTATATTGCCCGCTTTGTAGCCGGATCGAAAACACAATCTATCCGGTTTGTTATTCGTTAAATTTCACTCATGCACAAACCCTTTGCCGTCATCTTCGACATGGACGGCGTACTGATTGACAGTAACCCCTACCACAAGATCGCCTTGCGGGAATTTTGCAGCCGATATGGATATACCCTTAGCGATCAGCAGTTATTAGAACGTATTTATGGCCGCACCAACCGCGATTGGCTGACCAACTTATTCGGATCGCTACCGGAAGAGAAAATTCAGGCCTATACCCGTGAAAAAGAAGGGATCTTCCGGGATATCTACAAATCGGATATCGCCCCGCTGCCCGGACTCATTCCTTTCCTTCAGGCTATGGACCAAAACGGCATCAGCCGTGCAATTGGTACCTCAGCTCCCGCGGAGAACGTGGAGTTCACCTTGTCTGCCACCGGGATGAAATCTTACTTTCCGATTATTCTGGATGAGTCCTTTGTGACCCGCGGAAAACCCGACCCGGAAATTTATATCAAAGCTGCAGCGGCTTTGGGAATGCCCAATGAACGATGCATTGTATTTGAGGATTCTTTGTCGGGCGTAGAGGCCGGAAAAAGGGCAGGGTCACCGGTAGTGGGTGTAGCCACCACGCACACCGATGAGGAATTGAAGGAAACAAATTACGTCATCCGGGATTTTTCGAACTTAGATCCGTTATTTTTGGAAAGCCTCCTTCCTTAATCGAATGAATCGTTGGTTTGTCTTCCTGGGCTGCCTCCTGTTGGCATGGCCCGTTGTGGCACAAAAATCAAAAGGAAGTACCTACTTTGATCAAGCCAAAGAAGCCCTCAACCAGGGAGAGACCCAAAAAGCCATTACATTAATGAACAACTCCAGGAGCGAATACCTCAAGGAGAAAAATTACTATCGATTCTTTGTTGCCACCCAATCGATGGTCATCATCTATCAGGATGGTGGCCAGTATACTGAAGCAGAAAAAATAATTTCGGAAGCGACACGCCTCATTCCACCTGATAACAATGACAATCTGGTACTGCATGCGAAGTTGCAGGATAACCTGGCCTATGGATACCTCTATGGTTTGAACCGGCCAGAAGATGCAATAAAAGCGTACGATAAGTCCATACAGTTTTACGAACAAGCGGGATACCATGGAGATTCGGATCTGGCTTTTGAACTCGTCAATCGCGGCACCACGTACAATACCTTGGGAGAAATAAGAAAAGCCATCAATGACCTGGAGCGTGCCGCGGCCATCTATTCGAAGAATAAGAAGACTCCTGCCGCTACACGCGCAGATGTTTATAACACACTGGGCATACTATGGTCTTCGCTGGATGAATGGACCAAGGCGCGGGAGCAGTTTGACCTTGGACTGAATTTGATTTCCATACAGGCAGAGCCCGAATTGGCATCAAAGCTGCTCAACGGGTTGGGCATTATCGCATACAATCTCGAAGACTATACTTCGGCCTTTGAATTATTTGAACGGGAAAGAAGTCTCCAGCTTCAGGTCATGCAAAAAGATGATGTTCGGTATGCCGCCACCATGATTAACCTGGGGAATACAAGAAAGAAAAAGGGTGACATAAACGGTGCCCTACGCGATTATCAGGAAGCGTTGACCATATATACCAAGAACCCCCCAACAGAATCCACCGACCTGATTGACCTGATGCTCAATTACAGCATCATCGCCAATGAAATGGGACAATTTAGTCAGTCAAGCCAGTTGCATGAAGCGGCACTACAGTTGGCGCAGACTACGTACGGATCTAACAGCCTTGCTGAAGCATACGTACTGATGAGCATGGGAGCAACATCCTTTGCAAACGGTGCCTTTGAACAATCATTGATCCAAAACTCGAAGGCACTCACGATCATGAGCAAGTACCCGGATGGGCCTCCTTCGGATATAGCCGAACTATACAACAACATCGGACAGGCCTATGACGAATTAGGGGACTTGGATCTTGCCTTGCAACACAAGAACAAAGCGCTATCGTTATACAAGCGTATCTATGGCACGGAGCATTCTGCTTACGCGATGGCGCTGGGAAATATTGGCCTGAGTTATGAAGCTGTTGGTGAGTATGACAAAGCCCTGGAATACTTACGGCAGGCGTTGGAAATCCGGATCAGGCTGCAAGGGAAGACCCACAAGGAAGTCGGGACAGTTTACCTTAATATGGGTATGATTGCCATCCTGCAAGGCGATGCGCGGGGAAGCCTGGTCTATCTTGAACCAGCACGCGAAATTTATGAAGGCACCGGCAAAGGGGTGATCAAGGCCATGATTTACAATCGTTTGGCTTATAGCTACGCCAAGCTTAAGGCCTATGAGAAGGCAGAACAGAGTTTTCAATCTGCGTGGATCGCCAACTCGCCGTCGTTTAATGATCAACAGTTTAATACCAGCCCCGAAAACCCGGATTATATCAGTCAGTATGAAATGCTGGTGACCTGTCTTGGCAAGGCCGATATGTTGCTGATCCGGAAAGACAGGTCGAGTCTGGATCACGCCGTAAGGCTTCTTCGCACCGCCGACGAGTTGCTGGTGAGCCACTCCAGTCAATTGAAAAATAATGGCGACCGTCTCAGATTTTCCAGAATCAATTCGAGCTTCACCGAACAGGGCATTCAAACGGTCCGAGCATTATATGACCTCACGAAAGATTCCAGGTATATCGACCAGATGTACTACTATTCCGAGCGAAGCAAAGCAAATCTTTTGTATGCCGATATCCAGCGAAACCGACCAGCTTCTTTGGCCACCGTGCCTCAGGCATTGATGTCACAACGGACCGCACTTAACACCAAACTAATCACTTTGCAACAAGGTATCGCAGCAGCATATACCTCCAACAACTTGTCACTGGTGACGCAACTACAGGCCGAAGAGTTCACGGTGGAAAAAGAATTCAACGACCTGGAAAATACCTTGCGTGAAAAGCTGCCTGCCGGAAAATCGGTTAGCAAGAAACTACCCGACTGGAAGGAAGTTCAAAAAATACTTCCGGCAGGTACCGCACTGGTATCTTACACCCTGACCGACTCGTTAAAATGCATTCTTGTTGGAACCAGCAAAGGTTTAGCTGTTCGATATCTCTCCAACAACCTTGATGTTGAAAAACTGGTGCGCGGATTTACTAATGCTATAAAATTTCAAAGCCCTGCTCTCCCGGAATTGCAGACACAGATGACTGAGACCTTTTGGTCACCTGCCGAAAGTGCCCTGACATCTTTGGGTGGTGCTTCTCATATCATCATTGTGCCGGAAGGTCCCCTAAACTATCTACCCTTTGAAGCTCTGGGTAAAGGAAACTATTTGTTAGAGCAATACACCATTCATTATTCATTTTCCGGGGCCCTGTTGACCATTAAACCAATACAGCAAAGATCTGCAAAGCCAACACTGCTGGCGATGGCCCCTGTGTTTGCAGATCGACGCACCAGCACGCTCATCTCCTCTACCGAACGCTTTGTTCAAATGGGAAAAAAGACCGAGCCAGCCAGCCGGGCATTCAGTTTGCAAGGTGACTACATCGAACCCCTGCCAGGAACCGAACGCGAAGTAGAGCAGATCAATCAACTTCATACCGATAAAGGAATGTTGTCTCGATATTTTGTCAACGAATCTGCTTCCGAGGAACTGATCAAGAAAGGTGAATTCTCACGATACGATTATATTCATTTGGCCACGCACGGTTTTGTGAACGTGCAATATCCGGAACTGTCTGGATTGCTGTTGACGCAGGATTCAACGTCGGCTGAGGACGGGATTCTCTATTCGGGAGAAATCCTGGGTTTAACGATGCATGCCGACCTGGTGACCCTCTCCGCATGTGAAACCGCCCTGGGCAAAAAAATTGAAGGCGAAGGCGTGCGGGGCCTATCCAGCGCCTTCATGATGGCAGGTGCTTCCAACGTCGTTGCTTCCCTGTGGAAAGTTTCCGATGAAAGCACCGCCAGCCTTATGGTATCATTTTATACTGAGCTCCTAAACGGCAAAGACAAGGCCTCTGCTTTACGCGATGCGAAATTGGCGCTCCTCCGCAATGAACAGTACCGACACCCTTATTATTGGGCACCGTTTGTGCAGATCGGCCGCAACTAGAATTCAAGAATCACAAACTCCGTTCTCCGGTTTGCCTTACGGCCATCATCTGTGTCATTGGTAGCTATGGGATTCAACTCGCCATAGCCTTTAGCCTGGAGGCGTTCGGATGCTATGCCTCCATTTACCAGGTAATCCCGGACTGACCTCGCGCGATCATGTGACAGCTTCATGTTGAATGCATCATCGCCTACATTGTCGGTATGGCCACCCACTTCGATCTTCATGCTGGGATTGGATTTCAGCAATTCGATTGCCTTTTCCAGCTCCACCCGGCTTTGAAGAGTTAGGGTAGCTTTGCCCGTTTCAAAGAAGATGTTGTTCAATATAATCTTGGCTCCCTTTTCGATAGGTTTTAGCGCAATATCCTTGCGCACCGTCGTGAATTTGGCTGTGGACGGAATGTCAAAAAGCTCGGAGTGAAAAAAGAATCCCTCTTTGTTGGCGGATACGCTGTAGGTACGACCGGCAGGCAATACCACCAGGTACTTACCTGTTGCACTGTTGCTTTTGCTTACAGCTATTAGTTCAGCCGTATTTAAATCTTCCACCATCACATAGCTTCCCACCACTTCTTTGGTTTTTTCGTTGGTGACAATTCCTTCCACCACCACCGTAGGTTTGGGCCGCATTTCCTCCGGGATTTCTACTTCATAAAGATCCGAGTTTTTGTTGCCAGGACCATAGCGTGAGAAGTAGCCGACTTCACCCGAACCGCCAATGGTAAAATAGTCATCACGTTCAGGTGTATTGAGCGGTTGACCCAGGTTTACCGGAATGCTCCACTTGCCATCTTCCCAAACTGTCTTAAAGACATCAAAACTGCCAAATCCGGGATGTCCTTCAGATGCGAAATACAATGTCCTTCCATCCTGACTCAGAAAAGGAGCAGTTTCACCAAAAGGAGTGTTGACGATCGGGCCCAGGTTCATGGCAGGGCCCCAATCACCATAAATATTCTTTTCGGTCATATACAAATCAGAACCACCATAGCCTCCATCGCGGGAGGACGCAAAAACCATTTTATTGCCGTCGTAAGAGAGTGTTGAGTTCGAATCCCAGTCGCTTCCGTTCACCACGTTGCCTATGTTGACTTGATTGGACCATTGATTGCCCTCCAGGGTAGAGAAATGAATATCTGAACTTCCCATGCCACCATCGCGACTTGAGGTGAAGCCAATCAACTGACCATCGGCGGAAATGAAATCAATGCCTTCATTTTCAGCGCTATTGATCGGTTCGGGCATCAGTTTCGGTTCACTCCAGGAATTCCCTGTCTTTTCAATCCAGTAAACATCCTCATCACCCTGCTCGGCATCGCGGTCCTCGCGGGAAATCCCACCGATTCGGCGTGAAGTAAAATAGAGTTTGGTTCCGGTAGGATCCACCACAGGAGCGTAGTCATTATAGGGACTGTTGATATTATCCGGGAGCCTGACCGGGCTTTTCATGACCACCGAACTCTTCTGCAATGCGGCTTGTCCTTTGGCATAGCCAATCATGAATTTGGCCTGGTGCCTGTACCTGACATTTTCCGCACTCACCGGAAACTGCTTGTCAAATTTTTCAAAATAAGGTATTGACTCCTGATAGCGCTTTAAATCATTCAGACACCTCCCGATTTCAAAATAAAACCAGGCATAATAGTCCGGCTTTACTTGCTCCAGGTGAAGCAGCGTCTCAAGGGCTTTGTCCTTTTGTCCATTGTAGCGGTAGCTCAATCCTAGATAGTACAACATATTTTCATCGTCCGGGCGGCTCTTGCGTGCATCCTCGAGATAAGTGATGGCATCGGCATACTTATCATTGTCGTAGTAACTCTTTCCCTGATCATAGAAAATCTGAAACCGATCCCCCACGACGACGTTCTTTTTCTTTTGAGCGGGGGAGGCTGTTGCCAAACCCACCGCGATGACCAACAAGATAAACTGCTTCATATCAGAATAAGTTTGCTATAAAATGATGATAACCATCAACCGCATTGGCAGATGGTTATCATCTTGCTAAGATATACTACTTGGCGCTGAGTTTGGTCAGTTTTGATTTGCGCATCATGTTACCTGATTCCAGCACGTACAGGGAAAGCCCGTCGATCGAGAGGTATGCCGAAGCTCCGCGGCGGGCATCAAATCGTTTGTACGTCATTGTGTTCAAATTGTACACACCGAAGTCGCTTCCCGGTGTTACCAACGCCATAGTCCCATCTCCGTAGATGTATTTGCCATTCATGGACAAGGGTTGTGATGATTTGAATTTACTGGATCCGGTCAGTGATCCGTCGCTCATTTTCCTTGAGCTAACACCCTTCTCTCCCACTACAATCACCTGATCTTTATATTTCAAGATCATGCTGGCCACGCCCACATTGTCTTCCTTCAGTGGAAGCTCATAGTTCTCCTTGCCAGTGGCGATATCCATGGAGTAGAGGGCTTTGCCCGAACAAACAATCACATTGTTGTTATCCAGGAACAGGTTGGTCATGCCGCGCTTCATTTTATCAGATTCCCATAACTGCTCTCCCGTTATGGCATTGAAGCACTGGACATTCAACGGCTTGATGTTTTCACCTTCAATGTGATTTTCAAAAACCCAGTTTCCATTCTCCAGTTTTTTCTGAACGTACTGCAGCTCTACCAAACCACCAACCTGCAGGATTACTTTATCACCGGAAACGTGAATACCGGGAATGGCCCTGGCATCCTTAATCTCTGCAGAACGCCAAACCATCTTGCCGGTCTTGATCTCATACTTTTTCAGATATTGGTTGCGCTTGTTTTCCATGTCGATTACATAGATATAGTCACCTACCACGATTGGCTCGGCCACCACACCGTATGCTCCAAACATAGTCGCACCGATCGGCTTCTTGTTCTTCACTACATCCGAAGGCGACGCATCCCACACCGCAGACCACAAGGGCTTGCCATCGGCGTAGTCGAATACCTGGATTCCATTCATATATAGAAACACCTTGTTGTTCTCCACTTCCATGTTTACAATCTTCTCTTTGGTAAGGATTTTGCGCTCAACAACACCGCGGTAAGTTTGATCCCACAGAATATCGCCATTCTTCGGGTTGATCTTAACTATCTGATTTTTCAATCCAGCGAAAAGTGAACCAATCAAGGTAGCTTTCATGTTGATCATGACCATGGATCCATCAGATCCAAATGCCCAGGCTCCCACGATGCCCTTGAACTTCTCCGTGGTCCACAGCTCTTCTCCGCTGCGCACTTTGATCATGGTGAGATTTTTCTTGGTCGTGATGGCAAATGCATCCAGCTTGGAGATGTAGACCACATTGTCCATGTCCTCAACATCCTGGTATTTACCCGATACCCAAAGTAGTTTTCCCGTCATGGCATCGACCGCAGCGATCTTATCCTTACCGATTTTACGATCAAACAGAAAAAGTACTTTTGCATCCCACATGGGCATAATATCATCCACCTTGCCTAGTTCTTCGGAGATATCCTTATAACGGGCTGTCCAAAGCACGTCTCCCGTCGCATTCTTGATTACCGAGATTTCCTTTCCGCTGGATGCATAGATGTAACCTTCCTGGTCATCAATTCCAGTACTGCTGAAAGAGTGTTCGATCTCCTTGGTGTACAATTCGGTCATTTCTTCCTGAGCGTAGGTCAAGACTGTGCAGCAGACCGCTACCGCAATGAGAAATAGTTTTTTCATAAATGATTATTAAAAATTTAGGGTGTGTTGGAACTTTACGCGGGTGTTTTTGGGGAGTTTGATGTTATCAAACTTGAGTTCGTTGATTTTGACCTTGAGTCTGTTCTGCTGGGCCATATCCTCCACGGTACTGCTTACGGTAAACACCGTAATCACATTTCCTTTTTGCACGACCGTGATATCAAAAGTGAATTGACCCTGAATGCCCCTTTCCTCACAGAATTTTCCCAGTTCACCTTCAGGTGCTGCGAGATTCGTCAGTTGTCGTTTGGCCTCTGCAATTACTGATTCTTTGTCAGTTGCCACCGTCTGTGCCAGGCACGGCATAATCGCTGCCACCAGGAGTAGCAGGCCGAGGATGTATCTGCGAAAAGGGTGATGAAGCATCGGGTGTAATTGGTTTCCCAAAAATCCCGGTGCGTGAAATCGATTCCTATACCAAAATGCGGGTATTTGCGCATCCGTACTGGTACGGACTAAACGAGGTTGTTGGCGTAAGCGTATTTGATCAAGCCTACCAGTGAGGTTGTGTTTGTCTTGCGAAAAATGTTCTTGCGGTGGGTCTCGACTGTGCGTTCGCTGATGAAGAGTTTTTCGGCGATCTGTTTATTGGAAAACTCTTTCGCAATTAGCCGCAGAACGTCGCGCTCCCTGTCAGTCAGCAGTGCATTTTCATCCTGACCCTGGTTGAGATCGTGCATCAAAAGCCGGGTAATTTCCGGACTGACATACGGCATACCCAACATGATCTGCTTGAGGGCATTCTTCAGCTCAAACTGTTGAATATTTTTAAGTAAATATCCATCAACACCCTCTTTGAGTATACCCTTGACGAGGTGGGCCTCGTCATGCATACTCAAGGCAACTACTTTCACACCTGGGTAATCGCGTTTGATGATGCGGGTCAAGTCCAGGCCTGAAATTCCAGGCAGGCTATAATCGGTGAGTAGGATGTCAGGCTGGTCTTTTTTCAGGAATTCAATTACTTCTTCACCGCTGCCCAGGGCGGCCAGGATAATAAAATCGGGATCGCTTTCCAGCAGCGACACCAGCCCATCCAGCACAATGCGATGGTCATCCACCAACACAACCTTAACCCTTTTACCACCCTTCATAAGTGATAAAAATAGACGGTCGATGTAGTTATCTGCAACTATCAAGGCAGGTAATGAAGGGGTATATTCAATGGGGAATATGCCCGGGACAGGAATTTGGGAAGAACCAGCCCTAAAATACCCGCCAAGGCCAATACGGCCAGTGACAGCCATAGTCGATCGGCCCAGCCCCAATTGGCCAATGGACCAATCCAAAGGATGGCGAGGGCAGATTGGGAAATGACGAAAATCGCCAGGATCAGTAGCCGGCAGTCTGGCGAGCACCGAAATTGCACTTCGGACCGTTGGTGGAGGTAGTGATGCAACACCCGGATGAACAGGGCGAAGTTCCTTCCCGCTCCATCATCGTCCATTCCGTCATTGCTAATGGTGACAGGACTTTGCCCGCGAGCCTTGAGTCGCACTTGGTAAAGGCAACCCAGCCGGCTTAGATTCACCTGACTCAACTGTCCATACGGAATCGTGACCAGCTGATCTCCCTGGAGGAGGGTCAATGTATCATCATTCAGTTGAATGCGGATATGCTGGTGGTTAAATAAATAGGAGTATTCCACAGGGGGCAAGGTCCTTCGAAATGCGCGCCAATGCCATACCCGTGATTACGTATTTTGTTAATCCGTGCTGATACGGATCAGGCCGCAACCAAATGACGCGTTGGCACGGTTATTACCACTGTAGTTCCGGTCCGGCCCGGAGCGCTGTCTATTTCTATTCCACCGCGAATGAGCCCCAGCCGGGAGTTAATGTTCTTCCAGCCATTGCCTTCACTGCTATACAACCTCGAAGCATCGAAACCCCTGCCATTGTCCTCCACGGTTACTACCAGTTCATCTTCATGCTGTACCAACTGAATGGAAATTTTTGTGGCGCCACTGTATTTGATGACATTGTTAACCCACTCCTGACCAATGCGGTAGAGTGCGATTTTTTGTTCTGGGCTCATGGATCCATCCAGGTCAAACGACTGGACTGAAATCTGCACCTTACCGGTTCGGTTTATGCGGTTGGCAAACTCAGTCAAGGCCTCGGTGAGTCCGCTGTTCATCAATACCTGTGGCATCAGGTTAAAGGCAATCTTGCGGATCTCAACATTCATCTCATTAAGTATTCCAACGGCTTCTTCAACCTTGGATTGCTGCACAGGATCATGGGACAAGTTAAGGCGAAGGGCGGAGATCATTTGACCCATGCCATCATGAAGGTCGGCGGCGAATCGGCGGCGCTCTTCTTCCTGTGAGGTAATCACTGCTTTTAATTGAGCCGTTTTGAGTTCGCTACGGGTAGAAGCTATTTCCGCCTCCTGCTTTAGTTGTGTGCGGTTTCTCCAAAGCCAACCCAAACCCATGAGACCCAGCAATAAGACCGTCATCAAAACGATGATCAGCTCATTTCTGGTGTTCCTGAAGTCTTTGAGCTGATTCTCCTGGGTTAACTGTTGGATAGCGTTTTCCTTTTTTTCGGTTTCATACAAAGTTTGAAGCTCGGCCACCTGCCGGGCTTTCTCTTGTTGGAACAACGAGTCTTTCATGATTGCATACTGCTGGTGCTCACGGAACGCTCCGCGGTAATCACCCTTCGCAGCATATAATTCAGCCATTTCTCGATGGGCATCCTGCACTTGCTCTTTGGCGCCAATATTTATGGCCATGGCCAGTCCTCGTTCCACGTTGTGCAAGCCCTCATCAAGACGACCGGTTTTGCGGTGAATCCCACCGAGATAGATCAACACCGAAGCCAACTCTTTCTTGTTGTCATACGACTCATAGAGTTTCTGGGCTCGAAGGAGATAGTCCATGGCGGGACCCTCCTCGCCCAGCTTATCATATGTCATGCCGGTATTGCAAAGCGTCATGGCAAGGAACTGTTGCACATGTTGCTGTTCGAAAGCTTCATTGGCACGAAGGGAATAAAACAATGCGCTGTCGTAGCGTTCCAGCATCATATATACGGAGCCGAGGTTAGCGTCGCAGGCGGCCATTCCGAACTTATGGTTCAGCTGTTGATACAGTTGCCTTGCTTCCCGGTAGTAGCCAATCACCTGCTGATATTCCTTTTGTGCCTTCAGCACAATTCCAATGTTGCTTAGCACCATGGCCGTATTGGCGGTGTCCCGTTGATGTTCAAAAATTCTCCGCGCCTCATAATAATACTCAAGCGCCTTTTGCCAGTCCCCCTTTTCATCATGTACAATACCTATGTCATTGAGCAACCGGGCCGTCTTGGTGTCATCGTCTGATTTTCTGGCCATTTCCAGGGCCTTCAATTCAAAGGAAAGGGCCTCGGTGTAGTTGCCCTGGGCCTCGTGTGTGATGCCAATGTAATTCAGGGCCGCACCTTCCAGGTCGGTCTCATTTAATTGTCTGGCCAAATCAAGAGCAGCGAGTCCATAGGTTCGGGCGGTGTCTGCATTGGAGAAACGGAGTTGCCAGCAGAGCTCGAGGAGGACTTTTGCCCTTGCTTTTCCCTGGGCCGTTCTGAGGACAATTTTGAGGCTGTCAATGTTGCCATTTTGGGCATTTAGGGGCACCGTCAGGGCAAGGATTAGGATGAAGGCGAGGAAAAAACGCATATGGTAGACATTTAACCTGCCTAAAATATACGATCCGAAAGGCAGGTCCCATTATTTTCGGCCCGACTTGGAGAATTCGGTCGATTATGTCGATATTTGCAATCCTTTTTAAGGAAAGGGCTTAAAATCAACAACTTATGGCAAG
>DAOMGC010000032.1:0-40489 GCA_035430125.1 Cyclobacteriaceae bacterium
GTGCTGGTGATCAGGTAAAAGGTGATGAAAAAGAAGATGGAGAAGATCACCGGGATACCCAATCCCCCCTTCTTGATAATAGAACCCAGCGGTGCCCCGATGAGGAACATAACGATACATGCCAGGGAGTTGGAGAATATCTTATGCCATTGAATTTGGAATATCTTGTACTCCATGGTGTAGTTCGTCCGGTTGGTGTTCATGTTCAGGAACTGGCTTTTGAGCATCCGGGTATGGTTAAGCGCGCTGGCTATTTCGTCCATCGTGTAAGGACGCTTATAGATGCTGTCTGAGTAATGCTTTAGTCCCGGGTTGATCGTGGTGGGCACATGCCGCATGGAAGTAAAGAGTATGTGAGTGCTGCCTGGATTGGTACGTTCCTGGATAGAATCTTTGCGGTGTTTTAAGCTTACCAGGTCTGCTGGCACAGGAATGCTGTCGGTCTTCGCGTGGTAATTAAACAGGCTCGTTTGGGACAGGTAAGAACTGAGTCGCACGTTGTCGATCTCGTTATCCACCGAATCCATGTCTTGGTCCAGTTCCAGCACATTGCGCATGATCCGGTTGCCCTGGAACCACTTTTTGTCAGTACGGGCCAATCCGAACGAGGACAGGTCGAACACAATTTCAGTGCGTCCAAATCTGGTTTTTTGGAGGCTCTCCGGGGTACCCTGAGCAGCGCCTTGTCCTGGCTCGGCGGTGCCTTCGGTATAATCATAGCCATTAAACAATTCCAGTTTGAGGTACTGGTCATTGAAGATGGTGTACATGCGGCCGGAGTCGGCAATGGTCACTTGCTTATTGCCTGTCTTTCCGCGGTGATCATAAATAATTACATCTTTCAGGCTTACACCGTCTTTGTACTTCTTACTGACCTTGATGCTGATATCGGGAATACCGGAATAGAACTGGCCTTCATTCAGGTCCAGTGCAGGCTTCTTTTGCTTGATGTCATACATCAGGCTGTAGGCTTCCAAGGCAGCTTTTGGCACCCAGTTGTTGTTGACGTAGAAGGCAAATACCGTAAGCAAACAGACAAATATGAAAATTGGCCTGAGGCTTCTGGTTAGAGAGATCCCAAGACTTTTGATGGCTGTTATTTCGAAGTGTTCGCTGAGGTTTCCAAATGTGATCAGTGATGACAGCAGTACGGCGAGTGGCAGTGCCAGCGGTGTCATGAATACGGCGAAGTAAAACAACAGGGTAAACACGACATCCCAGCCAATATCCTTGCCGATGATATCATCGAAATACTTCAGCATGTGTTGCAGCAGGAGGATAAACACCACTACCAGGAACGTCATCACAAACGGCCCGAGAAATGAGGTAATGATCAGCTTATCGATCTTCTTCATGGTGACTGCTGCTCAAAAATAGAGCCATTTTTAATCCTTTTGGTTCCCAATGCGTGTAAATCGTAAAAGTTTCTAAATTTGCGCCTCGAAAAAACGCAGGAATCAATCCTGCTACACGGCGAGGTAGCTCAGTTGGTTAGAGCATCGGATTCATAACCCGAAGGTCGGCAGTTCAAATCTGCTCCTCGCTACCAAGGAGGAAGAGAGAAACAAGAAGTTACCCGTTGGATGGTGCTTCCGAAAAAAATCAATACCTTCCAATAAATAGACTTTCGCCTGATGATTGCCATGACCAAGAAACAACTCTTTACCGCAGACTACGAACTTCATGCCTCGGTGAAGATGCTTTATCCCTACATACAGTCAGCCAGCGGATTATCTGAATGGTTTGCTGACGACGTACGCATCAGCCCAGAGAAGGTATTTACTTTTGTATGGGATAATGAGTCGCACAAAGCTGTGATCAGCGCCCAGCGCACCAACAATTTTGTACGCTTTGAGTATCTCCCGGAATCTGAAGCCGATAAAAAGGACCCCTCCTATGTCGAGCTCAATCTGGAATCCAATGAGTTGACCCAGCGCACATTTCTGAAGATTTACGACTACTCCGACTTCAATGACATGGTGGAGCTTCAGGAACTGTGGGACGGGCTGATCGCCAATCTCAAGAAAGTCGTAGGCGGCTAGACCTACAGATTAAACCAATACGTCAGTTTTACCACCAACGCCCTGTTCTTGGGCATAAAATTCTGTGACGGTGGTGCATCGAATGAATAGAAGTAATTATCGGTATAAACGATGAACAGGTCAGACACCGGCTTGAAGCGCCATTGAAAACGTGAGTTAATGCTCATGTTCTGGTACTGGCTGTTGTATTGCATCAAAGTGGTGAAGTAAACCGTTCGGGTAAGGGTGAGGTCTATGCGAGGTCCAATGAGATAAATGTCGGCACTCGTGTAAGGCGCCGGTAAGGAAATCTTATTGTAATTAGCATCCAGCGAAAAGACACCATAGGGCTGCCAGCGGTAAGCAAGAGTTGCCTGAACATTTGTGCGCTGACCATTATAATATTGACCATAGAGCCCCCCTATGGTGTAGGTGAACATCTTCTTGGGGTCTGATGAAAAGCTGATGTTGCCATTGGTGTAGGTATAGGGAGTGAGTGATGGCAACTTAACCGCTTTCAGATCGGAGGGTGAATTGGTTGGGTCAAAATCAAAGAATAAAAACGTGTAGGTGCTTTGCAACCCGAACAAGAGAATAGCCTGGTTCTGGAAGTTGATCAGGTACGACGGCGTAAACTGCGTGTCAGTATGCCCGTACACATCGTCCCACACATAATAACTGTCAAACATGGGCCCATGGTTGTTAACAATTTTTGACTTGGGATAGAACGAATATTGCGCCGAGGGCGACACCCGCTTGTACCCTTTGCGGGGAACATAACCGACAGCAGGGTCGAAATTCTTGCCGATGTTCTGCTCATACAGGTTGAAGCTCAGGGTCTGCGTATTGTACGCAAGGCTAAATCCCTGAGAGTATTGATCGCCAGGATCGGTGGGCGTAAAAACTTTGTGGAAGAACAAGTTTCCGGTCCACCGGTTGTTGAGGAAGCTATAGTTGTAATCCACACCTGCCAACCTGTTATAGTTATATCCACTTAATTTAAATGACTCTGTGGCTGTTGAAAATTCCTGGCGGTTCACCAATATGGCCCGGATGTTTGAGTTTGTCCCCAGTCGCCTTTGTCCGGTCGCCACCGTATAGTTGTATGATGGAATATTAGACTCCGGAATCTCTCCGGTTTGCATATTCAAAAAGCCCACCCGGTAATACTTATTGATGTTTCCGCTTAGGCGGGCCCCAAAGAGAATCTTGTTCTGGACATTGATGCCGGTGTTCGGGTCGCGCACCACACCGATACGACGGGAGAAAAAAGGGCGTGCGTTCGGGTGACCGAAAGACGAAAACAAGTCTGCATTCTCCAGGAAGAATTGTCGCTTCTCAGGATAAAAGATTTCAAACCGATCCAGGTTGGTTACCTGGCGGTCAACTTCGACCTGCGAAAAGTCAGGGTTGGCGGTGAGATCCAGATTCAAGCTTGAGGAAACAGCAACCTTGACATCACCACCCATACTGGTGCCCGACTTACCGGGTGTTCCGGCAAGAAAGTCCTTTGACGTATTGCCCGACAGATAGGGAATGACTGAAATATTCGGGCCGGGATGCTTGAGGGGTTCATCCCAGATCATCTCGCCGGTATAGTTGAGGTTACCCGGCTCAAAGAAGCGCGGGGTTCTGGGCCAGATGGCCCGCTCATTCTCTTTGCTGTCCTGGCGGTACAACTTTACATTCCAACGGGTAGATCCTGCTTTGAAGCGAATGGTGGTAAAGGGTATTGCAAATTCAGATATCCAATGATCTTCATACACTTCCACATGGCTGTACCACTTGTTATCCCACGACAAATCCAGATCGGTGTTAACGAGATAACCATTGGAGGCCAGTCCTTCGCGCTGCACGCCGGCCGGACTGAGGCCAAAGAAAAAAGCATTGGTCACATCCTGAAATGTGTCCAGAATGACTGACACACCGTCAAGACCTGGTCCGCGAAAGTCGCGGCGAAGGGAAGAAATAGCATGCCCACCCTTCTTATTGTCGTAGGCGACAGCGCTGAAGTAAACAAAATTGTCATCATACGTGGCCCGGAATTCAGTTCGAACCTTAGAACGGGCTGTGTCGTATGGAAATTGTTGAATAAGGTAAGAAACCACCTCTGCATCCTGCCATGATTTCTCATCCACCTTGCCATCGAGCTTGATGACATCGGTGGCTCGTTTGATATGGAAACTCAACCGTTCGGCAGGAGGCCCTGACCACACCACTTGACCGGCAAGCAGGAGGCAAAAGATCAGGGTGATGGCAGGTACGGAAGGCCGCATTATTACAAATCAATACAATCAAAATCAAACCGGGAAATAAATTCGGATGAGCGGAAAAACTATATTTTTCAACCAGCGGGTTGCCTATTTTTGTCGCCTTAATGTGTGCACATGCTCCCAACGATTAATCCCGCCGAAAGTCAATCCTGGCAACGGCTCACCCTTCACCACATGGAAATGCAGGCCACCCACCTGCGCGAACTTTTTGCATCTGATCCACAGCGGTTTGAGAAGTTTCATCGCAGGTTCGAAACTACCCTGGTGGACTTCTCCAAGAATCTGATCACTGCCGATACCATGGCTATACTCATGGCCCTGGCCGAGGAGTGCAATTTGCGGGATGCAATTGAGTCCATGTTCCATGGCCAACGAATCAACCAGACCGAAGGAAGGCCGGTGCTCCATGTTGCCTTGCGCAACCGAAGCAATCGTCCCATCCTGGTGAACCAGGTGGACGTCATGCCTGATGTCAACCGGGTGTTGGAGCAAATGAAATCATTTTCGGATAGATTAATTTCCGGTTCATGGAAAGGAACTACCGGCAAGGCCATCACTGACATTGTGAATATCGGGATCGGCGGTTCTGATCTGGGGCCCCTGATGGTAACCGAAGCATTGCGCCCCTACCAAAAGAATATACGGCCTCATTTTGTATCCAATATAGATGGCACGCACCTGGCAGAAACCCTGCGCAAGGTCAACGCCGAGACAACACTATTCATCGTGGCGTCGAAGACATTTACTACGCAGGAAACCATGACCAACGCGGAGAGCGCCAAGCGTTGGTTTCTGGAGCAAACCAACCAGACCGGTGACGTTGCCAAACACTTTGTGGCTGTATCCACGAACGAATCGGCGGTGAAGGCATTCGGCATTGCACCGGAGAACATGTTTGTATTTTGGGATTGGGTCGGCGGCCGCTATTCGCTCTGGTCTTCAATTGGATTGTCCATTGCGTGTACCATCGGTTATGCGCAATTTGTACAGTTGCTGGAAGGTGCTCATGCCATGGATGAACACTTCAGGACGGCTCCCCTTGGTGATAACCTCCCGGTGATCCTGGCGATGATCGGAATCTGGTATGGTAATTTCTTCGACGCGCAGAGTGAAGCTATCCTGCCTTATGATCAGTATTTGCATCGCTTTGCTGCTTACTTCCAGCAGGGCAATATGGAGAGCAATGGAAAGAGTATAGACCGCAATGGGCAGCCGGTGCTTTATCAGACTGGCCCGATCATATGGGGAGAGCCTGGCACCAATGGACAGCATGCATTTTATCAGCTCATTCACCAGGGTACTAAAATGATCCCTTGTGATTTCATTGCTCCGGTGAAAAGTCACAATCCGCTTGGCGACCACCACGAAAAACTCTTGTCCAATTACTTCGCCCAGACAGAAGCGTTGATGATGGGTAAGTCTGCCGATGAGGTGTTGGCCGAACTTAAAAAATCCGGGATGTCACAAGAAGAGATTGATTTCCACCTGCCTTATCGCGTCTTTGCTGGCAACAAGCCTTCCAACTCGATACTTGTTGAGGAAATTACCCCCCGATCCCTGGGCAGTCTCATTGCTTTGTATGAGCACAAGATTTTCGTACAAGGTGTAATCTGGAACATTTTCAGTTTCGATCAGTGGGGTGTAGAATTGGGCAAGGTCCTGGCAAAGAAGATTCTTCCTGAACTTAGTTCACCCGGAGATATTGCCAGCCATGATTCATCCACAAATGGCTTAATTAATCATTTCAAACGGTTGAAACGGTAGTTCTTGAAAAACCTCATTTCTGTGCTATTTTTGAGGCTCTTTTACACTTGGCAGCGCATAAAATATCCAAAATAGGTGTCTTTACCTCGGGAGGTGACGCACCGGGCATGAATGCCGCCATCCGCGCTGTAGTGCGGGGCAGCATCTACTATCAGAAAGAAGTTTTCGGCATCATCAGGGGCTATGAAGGCATGATTGATGGCGAGATTGTGAAACTGGGTGCCCGTTCTGTTGGCAATATTATTCAGCGCGGCGGCACCATCCTGAAGTCTGCACGCAGTGAAACCTTCCGCACCAAGGAAGGTCGCATCAAAGCAAAGGAGAACCTGGACAAATACGGCATTGATGCCCTGGTGGCCATTGGTGGCGATGGTACTTTTACCGGTCTCCATAAGTTCTATCAGGAATTCGGCATCCCTTCTATCTGTATTCCTGGCACCATTGACAACGATATTGCCGGTACGGATTATACCATCGGTTACGACACGGCCACCAATACTGCAGTGGAAGCCATTGACCGGATTCGCGATACAGCACTCTCCCACAACCGGTTGTTTTTTATAGAAGTGATGGGCCGCCATTCCGGTTACATCGCCCTCAACAGTGCTATTGCCGGGGGGGCAGTCGCTGTAATCATTCCTGAACAGCAGATCAGCTTTGATGAGCTATATAAATTACTGGAACAAAGCGGACAGGCCAATAAAAAGTCCAGTCTTGTGGTTGTGGCAGAAGGTTCCAGGATTGGCGGCGCCAACGAGCTGGCAAAAATGGTATCTGAAAGGTCTAATTACTTTGATATAAAAGTAACTATCCTTGGACACCTGCAGCGTGGAGGCCCACCCACTTACTTTGACCGTGTACTGGCCAGTAGAATGGGCATTGCAGCGGTGGAAGGACTGTTAAACGGAACCAATGATTCCATGGTGGGTGTGTTCCAGAACAAGATAGTCTTTAATGCATTTGATTCTATCATGAACGGACAGCAACACGCGATTGACGAGGAGTCATTGCGAATGGCAAAAATACTTTCGATCTGATTTCAGCATGATGAAGGAACTTACCATAGGTATAGACATCGGAGGCACCAACACCAAGTTTGGTGTCGTTGATCGGGAAGGTAAAGTTTACCATCAGGGAAATATAGCGACGACTGACTTCGAAGAGTTCAATGATTTTTTTGATGCCATGGCGGAAGCCTTGCGTGATGCCATGACGCAATTGCCTCCCCATACACAAGTCGTGGGTATCGGAATCGGTGCTGCAAACGGAAACTATTACAAAGGCACTATTGAACGCGCTACCAACCTGCGTTGGAAAGGTGTATTGCCCCTGGCCAAGATGTTCACCGAAGAATTTGGCGTGCCGTGTATCCTGACCAACGATGCCAACGCAGCAGCCGTAGGTGAGATGATCTACGGCAATGCGAAGGGCATGAAAGATTTCGTTGTGATCACCCTTGGCACAGGCCTTGGCAGCGGATTCGTCTGTGGCGGCATATTGCTGAACGGGCACCACGGTGTAGCCGGAGAAGTGGGTCATACCAGCGTTAACCCAACAGGTCGTTTCTGCAATTGCGGCAAAAGGGGCTGTCTGGAAACCTATGTGTCAGCAACAGGCATTAAACGAACTGTCTATAAATTATTAGCTGATCATCTGGAACCCAGCGAGTTACGTGGCATAAGTTTTGAGGATCTCAATACAAAAATGATTTCAGATGCAGCCAATCGCGGCGACATTGTTGCCAAGGAAGCATTTGAGTATACGGGGCGGATTTTAGGGATGAAACTTGCAGAAACCGTGGTACACACCGACCCGGAGGCGATATTCCTTTTTGGTGGATTGTCGCTGGCCGGGGACCTTATCTTCAAGCCTACCTTGTATCACATGGAGAAGAACCTGATGCCATTATTCCGCGGCAAGGTTAAGATCCTTCCATCAGCCATGCAAAACCAGGCGGCACCCATCCTGGGCGCCAGCAGCCTGGTGTGGGATTACCTGGAGAAGAATCGCGAAGCGACGGTACGCACCGTCTAAACAGCACTATTCTACTTTTATACCCAGGTTGTCGCCCAACAGCGAGAACTGATCTTTCCAATCGGCATTAAGATTTGGATGCTTGCCTTCTTTGTTTTCCAAAGACATCTGGAAATACAGGTTCTGACTCAGGTACAGGTTAGGTTCCAATTTGAATTTATGAAGTATCGGAAACAGGCGATTGAGCCGTTGGATGCGCTTGAGGTTATCACGCTCGGCAGCCACCCGCTGCAACTCCCTGAAGATACTCTCACCGGCAATCCGCTCTACCCGGCCCGGGTCTTCAATCTTGAGGCTCCATCGGGCCAATTCACCCACAATCCGCTCGAGCGTTTTGATATTTATTTTATCGGGTTGAAAGCACTTCAGCAAGTCTGCATTGAGAATATATTCAAACGTGGTGCGGTAAGCATTGGGAATTGGTATCTCATTGTTTGACAACGCGTTCACCAGGGGGTAATCTCTGTTATAGGTCCGTCGTAAGGATGACTCTATGTCTTCCAGGCCCTGACGAGCGATCGTATCGAGAATTTTCCGTTTCTCTTCCTTGAACAGCGACCAGATAGAATACTTTTCAGGTCCGAAGTACGTCTGCATGATACTGATCACATCGCCCAATCGGCCTTCTTCAAAGGCATGCACCATGCGAAACTGCATGCTGGCAAATTCATCCAGTTCAATATCCAGCGACAGGTTGCCAATCAGGTCATGCTTGCCCAAATAGATAACAGCAAAGGAAAACCGTTTCTCCGATTGGGTCACGAGGGAATGCACTTTGGTTATTCCAAGTACCAGTTTCTGCTCGCCAGCTTCTTTCTTCACAAAGAACTCATTGGTAGCTTTGTAATTGAACAACGGCAGGTTTTCGGGTTCTTCCTCAAAGATGGAGCTCACGGCATAGTGCATACCCACGCGGGTGAGGTTGGTCTTGGAAGGTAATACCAGTTTCTTATAAACATTGGCACCGTTTTCATAAGCAGGGACGTTGCTCGGTGCCTTTTCAATGCGCGTAAGGAATTCTCCCTCCAGGTCCATCTCGGTCAATTGCCGTGACAGCTGAATGGCACGACAGGCGTATTGCATGACCTGCACGGTTTCAATTCCGGATATTTCATCGAAGAACCACCCACAACTGGTGTACATGAGCATCGCATGACGCTGTAATTCCAGCAGTCGGAGTGCTTTGTTGACATCTGCATCCGGATGTGCATGGCCTTTCATGAATCGCTTCACCGTTTCGTCCGAACGGCGGAGAATGATCTTGATATAGTCGTTACGAGCCTCCCAGGGATTACTGAAGTACTTGCTCCCCTCCTGCTCAAAAATCACCGCGAGGGTATCACGCAGCCAGTCGAGCGTCTCGCGCAACGGTTGGCGCCAGGTTTGGGTATAGCCAGGTTTGCCGCCATTACATCCGCAGTTGGCCCTCCAACGTTCAACACCATGCACACAACTCCATGAACTGTTCTCGATAATCTGTGCCTCGTGGTCTGGTGTAAAGCGTGCAAGGAATGACGCGTAGTTGGTGAGGTTGACGTTGTCGTGCTTTTCGATATAATCCAAACAGAATGCGAGGGCCATATCACCGCTCTTGTGGTGGTGACCGTACGTTTCGCCATCGGTAGCAATATGTACCAACTGAGGCTCATGGTCTCCTTCGTTAAAACCCTGCATCAACCTCTCGGCAAAATGCTTGCCGTCATACAGCAGTCCATTAAAGGCTACCCCCTGGGAGATGTTTCCATCATAGAAAAACAGCACGATACTCTTTCCGGAAGGCAGGTGGCAGGTATAAGCCTTTCGGGTGTCAACCGTTTGGTCGTTCACATTGTGCCAGTCATTTTCGCCGACCTTCCTGGTGGCTTTTGCCTGCCTGGGTGCCAACACCGTGAACGTAATGCCATGTTCAGCCAAAATCTCCAGTGACTCGGTATCCACCGCTGATTCCGCCAACCACATTCCTTCGGGTTTGCGTTTGAAGCGGCGTTCGAAGTCGCGAATTCCCCAGATCACCTGTGTCTCTTTGTCCCGGCGGTTGGCCAGGGGAAGGATCATGTGGTTATACACCTGGGCCATGGCTGAGCCGTGCCCGAAGGCTTCAATGCTGGCTTTATCGGCGTCAAGGATGGACTTGTAGGTGTCCTTGTCGTTGACCTCCATCCAAGACAACAACGTCGGCCCAACGTTGAAACTGATCCGGGAGTAATTGTTGCTGATGTTCTTGATGACCCCGCCAACCTTGTCCAGGATACGGGACGCGGTATTGGGTGCATAGCACTCCGCATTGATCCGCTCGTTCCAGTCATGGTAAGGGTGCGCGCTGTCCTGAATTTCTATTACCTCAAGCCATGCGTTTTCGCGCGGCGGCTGATAGAAATGTCCATGAATACAGATGTATCGATTCTCGGCCAAGGTTCGGGTCGTTTATGGCTTAGCTGCCTATTTCAAATTCATTTACTTCCTCATTGAGCTTCAATACCGTAATGCCCAATGGCGGTAAGGTCAGGGTTACGGAATAGTCTTTACCATGGTACTTCACGGGTGACGTGGTCAGTGTGTTTTGATTTAATAATCCGCTGCCACCGTATTTGAGGTTATCGCTGTTAAAAATCTCCTTGTAAGAACCCCGTGCCGGAACTCCTACACGGTAGGCATGACGTGGTGCTGGCGTAAAATTGCAAATCACCATCAGGTTTTCTTCTGCCACGGTGCCCTTACGCATATAGATGATTACGCTGTTCTCCCGATCACCATAGTCAACCCACTCAAAACCTTTCTGATCAAAAGCGAATTGGTATAAGGCCGGTTCCGTGATATAAAGTCGGTTGAGATCCTGAATAACACGCATGACCCCTTTATGGAAATCATATTCCGTGAGGTGCCAGTCCAGGCTGCGATCGTGTGACCATTCAGCAGTCTGCCCAAATTCAGCGCCCATAAACAGCAACTTAGTGCCTGGATGCGTGAACATATAGCTATACATCAGTCGAAGGTTAGCGAACCGCGACCATTCATCGCCGGGCATACGTCCAATCAACGGGCCTTTACCATGAACCACCTCATCGTGCGACAAGGGCAACATGAAGTTTTCGGTAAATGCATACATAATGCTGAAGGTGATCTCATTCTGGTGGTACTTCCGGTGAATGGGGTCATTCTTGAAATACTTCAGCGTATCGTGCATCCAACCCATCATCCATTTCTGGCCAAAGCCAAGTCCACCAAGGTAGGTAGGGCGTGAAACACCAGGCCATGCTGTCGACTCTTCGGCGATGGTGACCGTATCAGGAAATTCACCGTAGACGGTTTCATTGAATTCCTTCAGAAAGTAGATGGCTTCAATATTCTCGTTGCCGCCATATTGGTTGGGTATCCACTCCCCTGCCTTTCTGGAATAATCCAGGTAAAGCATGGAAGCTACCGCATCCACGCGCAAACCATCGATGTGGAAGTAATCAAGCCAGAAGAGCGCATTGGAAATCAGGAATGCACGCACTTCAGGACGGCCATAGTTATAAATGTAGCTGCTCCAATCGGGATGAAATCCTTTGCGGGGATCAGCATGCTCGAATAAATGGGTACCATCAAACTTGTAGAGACCGTGTGCGTCGCCGGGAAAATGGGATGGCACCCAGTCCAGGATTACACCAATGCCCGCCTGGTGAAACGAATCCACGAGAAACATGAAGTCTTCGGGAGAACCGAAACGGCTGGTGGGTGCAAAGTAGCCTGTTAACTGGTAACCCCAGGATCCAAAGAAAGGGTGCTCCATAACTGGAAGAAATTCCACATGGCTGAAACCCATGTCGCGTACATAGGATACCAGTTCAACCGCCAGTTCACGGTATGTCAGTGAGCGGTTGCCATCTTCCGGTTTGCGTCGCCAGCTACCGAGGTGTACTTCATAGACGGAATAGGGCTTATTCTTTCCAGCCTGATTCTTACGTTGCTCCATCCACAACAGGTCATTCCACTCGTGGGACGGTTTCCAAACTATGGATGCAGTCTTGGGCGGTATTTCAGCATAAAATGCAAAGGGATCTGCCTTCTCCAGGTATTCTCCGGTATTGGAATGAATGGCATACTTGTAGACTTCACCACGTGTGATGCCTGTGAAGAATCCCTCCCAGATACCGGATTCATCCCAACGGGGATTCAATTTATGTGTTCCCGATTGCCAGTAATTGAAGTTTCCGATGACCGATACGGCCGCAGCATTGGGTGCCCATACAGCGAAATAGGTTCCCTCCCGCCCTCCGTGCTGCACCGTGTGTGCTCCGAGTTTGTTATACAACCGGAAATGCTTTCCTGACCTGAACAGGTGAATATCAAAGTCCGTGAGGAGACTAAAACTCTCGTCAGGCGTGGTGATCGGTGATGTTGTAGTCTTCTTGGCCATGTGCTGCTGATTTGGGTCTGATTATTTCTTCTTGCTGTTCTCTTTCTCCATGAAATACCGGTTCATCTGGTATTCAATGCCACGCAGGGGAATTACGGTCCAGTCGGGTCGTCCGTTCAATTCATATCCCAGTTCATAGACAGCCTTCTCAATGAGATACGTACGGATCAGCACGTCGTCTTCAGCCGGCAATTCTGTACCCATCCCCATCTTGTCCATGTAGGCACCCAGATAAAAGCGGCTTACATAATGTTGCCATTGTTCGGCCCAGGCTTCGAGCAGTTGCAGGTCCTGCTGACGGTAGTTTTCATTCAATAGGATCTTTCCGAATGCAGCATAGTGAAATGAGCGCATCATGCCCGCCACATCCTTGTAGGGACTCTTCTTCAGACGCCGTTCGCTAAAGCTAAATCCGGGTTCGCCTTCAAAGTCGATAATCATAAAATCCTTACCCGTGAACAGTACCTGCCCCAGGTGGTAGTCACCGTGGATGCGGGTCTTTACCCCATTGATTCGGATCTGATAGATTTCACTAAAACACTCGAGGATATTGTCTTCGAGGGACAACACACGTTCGGCAAGCTGTTGCCCATCGCTATTGAGTTTGCCCAGCGACTGGCGTAGCAATTTAAAGCGATCGCGGAGTAATTTGCGGAGCGAAGAGTACAAGCTTCGTTGGTAGTTGCTGGTGAACGGCTCCGGTGCAAAGGCCGGGTTGGTATTATCAGAAGCAAGGGCCAGGTGCATTTCAGCGGTGCGCTGACCCAGTCGTACCACGCGTTCATAAAATCCACGGCCAATAAATTCCTGAATCAATTCTGGTGCATCTTCAAAAACGAGTGCCGGTCGATTTACCAATTTCGGCAGTTTCTCTTTTTTGGCTTTCGCCATGACACGCTCATAAAAGCGGCCCACCGAGTCGATGGTCATATTCCATGCGTCACCCTGGTTATCAACCTTTTCCTGCAGAAGCCCAAAGACGGTAGTCTTTCCTTCGTCATCCCTGAATTCAATGCTCCCTGAATACTTGGGACTGTTTCTAAAGCTGGTATTCTCAGACAGGAACCTGGCTATCTCAAGATCCGGGTTGATCTCTTTCTCAATCTTGCGGTAGAACTTAAAGAAATACTGATCATTATACAAGATCGCCGTGTTACTCGAGTCTACCTTCAGAATTTTTGATTCGATCAGATCAGCGTTGATCTTGGAGAACACGCTGTTGTTGAATTCAAGCACGCCGTCGGGGTCCTTTACACGCACTTCTTTTTCCATGCTGGCGAAGAGATAGTCGCGGAATGACCGGTCATAGCTGCTATCCAGAATAAATCCGACCTTCCCCTGAATCTCCGCACGGCACACCACACTCTGGGCAGTGTATTCAAAGCGATCGAGCATCACCTCCGACGGCACAAATGTCATCGGAAGAAAATAGTATTCCGGCAAACGTTGAACATAGTGAACCTCGATCACGGTGAGATAATGGGTGCTGCCATCCACCTTGACGGGCGTGACTTTGTTTACGGCTACCTTGCTGATGACTTTGGCTTTTCCACCAAACCACCGGCACTTCTTCATGAAAGGCTGGAGGATTCTGCGTTCAAGTGTTCTTACTTCCTCATAGTGGTTGAAAATCTTTTCCCACGAAGCATCTGATTTTAACAGTTGCAATTCATTGCCTGCTCCGGGTTGTTCCTTCTTCTCCTGATCATCAACCTGGAACCAGAAGTACCCATATGGACCGACGGTAATGGGATAATCGCCACCTGAAACACTCATGAAACGGTTCTGACTAAAGGCTTCCGTGATATCACAGTCCTTGAACTCAGAAAAGTCCAATGTGGTCGCCTGGGAAAACTGGGAAAGGTTGGCTACGACGATAATACGTTGCTTCTCATGGCTGCGCACAAAGCACAACACCTTCGCATTCGAGCTTTCGACGAAGCGAAGATCCCCCTTGCCAAAAACCGAGAGCCGCTTGCGCATGGCCAGTACATTCTTCACCCACCATACCAGCGAGGAAAAGTTTTCTTCCTGTGTGGCTACGTTCACCGACTCATACCGGTAGATCGGATCTGAATTCACAGGCAAGAACAACTTTTGCGGATTGGCTGAAGAGAATCCGGCGTTTAGGTTCATGCTCCATTGCATGGGTGTGCGTATGCCAAACCGGTCGCCGAGGTACACATTATCGCCCATACCAATTTCATCGCCGTAGTAAATCACAGGAGTACCGGGCAGTGAAAATAAAATGGTATACAACAGCTCAATCTTCCTGCGGTCGTTGTTCATCAGCGGTGCCAGTCGACGCCTAATACCCAGGTTGTGTTTGGTATGTGGATCATTGGCATAAGCCTTAAAGAGATAGTCCTTCTCCTCTTCCGTTACCATCTCCAGACCGATTTCATCGTGGTTGCGCAAGAAAAGGGCCCATTGGCTATTGGGCGGAGTTGCCGGCGTCTGGTCCATGATGTCAATGATCGGATAGCTATCCTCTGTACGCAGGGCCAAGAACAGGCGTGGCATCAAAGGATAGTTAAAGTTCATGTGACACTCCTGTCCATTGCCAAAATAAGATGCCGCATCCTCTGGCCATAGGTTGGCTTCGGCAATGAGGATGCGATCCTTGTACGCTTTGTCAATGTGTGCCCGTAGCTTGCGCAGGAAGTCATGCGTCTGGGGCAGGTTCTCACAACTGGTGCCTTCTTCTTCAAATAGGAACGGTACGGATGGCAGACGGAAACCATCAACACCCAGTTTCAGCCAGAAGTCTGCCACCTTGATCATTTCCAGTTGCACTTCCGGATTGTCAAAATTCAACTCAGGTTGATGCCGGTAGAACCGGTGCCAATAGTAAGCCTTTGCCTCCTGATCCCAGGTCCAGTTCGATGTCTCCTGATCAGAGAACATAATGCGGGCCTCTTTGAAGCGGTCCGCTGTTTCACTCCAAACATAATAATCCTTGTAGCGGGACCCGGCCCTGGCCTTTCTCGACTTCTGAAACCAAGGATGCTGGTCAGAAGTGTGATTGAGGATAAGCTCGGTGATCACCTTAAGACCGCGGCGATGGGCTTCTTTGAGGAACGCCTTAAAGTCGGCGAGGGTTCCAAAGTCAGGATGCACATCGCAGTGCTCGGTGATATCAAACCCATCGTCTTTGAGCGGCGACGGAAAGAACGGCAGAAGCCAAATCGTTGTAACACCGAGATCTTCCAGGTAGTCAAGCTTCTGCAGCAGTCCCTGAAAATCACCGATACCGTCCCCGTTGCTGTCGTAGAAGGAGCGAACACTTAACTCATAAAAGACCGCATCCTTAAACCATAGCGGATCACTCTTTTGTGCAACGGGTGCCATTACATTTGGGATTCGTGAATACTGACCTTAAAGAGATGGAACGGCAATTTGTTCGGTTCCAATTCGACATAATTCCACTCTTGCGTCCATGTGAAGTGTTCATCGGTGATGAGGTCATGCAACTTGAGGTTGATCTTGTCTCCCAAACGCAAACGCTCTTTTGGAATTTGAACGTATCCGGATTGCTTTCCGTGCTGATCCAGGTTGACAATCACCAATACACAGTTAGACAAATCATCCGTTGTCTTGATGTACGCAATAAGGTTGCTGTTCTCAATGGTGCAGAACTGCAGGTTCCAGGTTGACTGCAGGGCTGGGTTTTCGCGCCGCGCTTTATTCAAGAGGGTGACGAGATCTGTCATCCGGTTGGTCTTTCTCCAGTCGTAGGTTTTTATCTCGTATTTTTCAGAATTGAAGTACTCTTCTTTGCCTTCCACCGGCTGATTCTCAAAGAATTCATAGGGTGGGCCATACATACCGTAGTTTGACGACAAGGTAGCGGCCAGCGCAAGCCTGATTATAAATATATTTTCGCCCTGATGTTGCAGGTGCCAGGGTAGTATGTCTGGCGTATTGGGCCAGAAATTTGGACGGAAATAGTTCCTGGAGGGACCATATACCAGTTCATTCATGTATTCGGTGAGCTCCGCCTTATTCACCCGCCAGGTAAAATACGTGTAACCCTGGGTGAACCCAACTTTCGCCAACGATGCCATGATCTTTGGACGGGTAAAGGCTTCAGCGAGGAAGATGATGTCTTTATACTTCTTGTTGGTCTCGGCAATAACCCATTGCCAGAATGGAATGGGTTTGGTATGGGGATTGTCAACCCGGAAAATCCGCACGCCAGCGTCAATCCAGTAAAATATCACGTCCCGCAATTCAAACCACAGGTCTTTCCATTGTTCAGTCTCAAAATCGAATGGATAAATATCCTGGTACTTCTTAGGTGGATTCTCTGCATACTGAATTGTGCCATCAGGCCGCTGCCGGAACCACTCGGGATGCTCCTTTACGTAAGGGTGATCCGGTGCACACTGAAAGGCAATGTCCATGGCTACATCAATCCCGGCTTTCTTCGCTTCAGCAATCAACCGTTGATAATCCTGGAGGGTGCCTAATTCGCGATGAATGGATTTATGTCCGCCCTCATCAGAGCCGATGGCCCAGGGAGAACCGGGTTCACCGGGCAGTGCGGTAGTGGAATTGTTCTTTCCCTTTCTATTGACCTTTCCGATTGGATGAATAGGTGGCAAGTACAATACATCAAAGTTCATGGCCGCAATGCGGGGCAACAACCGGATGGTGTCCTGAAATGTACCATGCTTGCCGGGTTGCAAAGCGCTGGAACGGGGAAACAACTCGTACCAGGTGGTAAATCTTGCGCGGGCATCTTCTACCTGAATCACGAGCTCCTTTTCATACGTTGTTTCAAAGTGCCTGTACGGATGACCAAGTACCAGCGAAGCGAATGCCGGGCTCTGTACGGCAGTCACGGCGGCATCGTAGCCCTTCGGGTCCTCCAAACGGGCGGCCATAGCGAGCACTGCTGCATCGCCAGGGGCTGCTGCCCGGAGATAGGTCGCTCCCTCAAGTAGCTCTACAGATACCTGTAGTCCGGCATTGATCTTTTTACGGATACCATCAAACCAGGTGTCGAGATGATCCACCCAGGCCCTGACTTCCACATAATATGTTCCCTTTTGTTCTGCAGAAAACGAAGCCATCCACTCATCGTTGATAAGTTGGTTCATCTCCAGGGTTCGCGAGGGTCCCGACCCCAGACGATACCTGATTTCAGCGCGGATGTGGTCGTGACCATCGGCAAAAATATTCGCAGTAACATCTACCCGCTCGCCTTGCGTACGTTTGGCGGGATACAGTCCACCATCCACCAGGGGCTGAACACCTTCTATCAATACGCGGAGTTGTCCGTTCGTCATGTCATCTATTGATTAATATCGCCGAACCGTGCGCCGGCAATTTGATTTGATCATTCTGGATCTTTATGGCTGAAGAAGTAGCAAAATCCAGTTTTTTAAATTCAGGTTTGTCGCTGAGCGATACAGTAACTTCGATATCTGAGATATTGTGCAACGCCAGGCTCTTCTTATCTCCGAGTGTCCGTATGAGGCTCACCACTTCCCGATAATGGAAAGGTGTAGTCTCGAGTTTACCCAGCGTCATAATTTCATGGCTGTTGCGATAGGCTATCCAATTCTTGTAAAACTGATACAGTGAACCCGCATCCTGCTGCTGTTCATCCAATGGCACCACCGCCCCGGGCACAGAGTATTTGGGCGCTTCCCATTTGGTTTGCATCGGATCCTTGCCGGGTGCAGACCAAACAAATGGTTCACGAATGAACTCATCCGGCTTCATGCCCTTCATTCCGATTTCTTCACCATAATACACATAGGGAGTACCAGGCAACGTAAACAGAATAGACACCCCTACCCGCGCCTTCGCCTCATCGTTGTCCAGTTCGGACAAGATTCGGTTCTGATCATGGTTTTTAAGGAACGTAGCATCAATATAGTCCGGGGTTACGGACTTATAGAAATCGTTGATCTCTTTGTACTTGCTCACCAGAGAGATCGTGTCTACCCCCGCTTTCACGACGGAAGTAATCGCATAGCCCATATCAAAGTTGAACAAGGCAGGAAGCCCTTTGAGGTAAGGCGCTACATCTTCAGCCTTGGACCATACTTCTCCAACCAGGTATACATCTGGTTTAATCTTTTCCATCTCTTCCCTGAACCAAATCCAGAAGGCATGGTTGTCGGTTGCCCGGTCTGTCGGAAAAATGTGCTTGGCCGCATCCAACCGAAAGCCATCAACTTTCATTTCATTCAACCAGTACTTCCCTACTTCCACGAATTCATCCTTGACTTTGGGATTATCGAAATTTAGATCCGGCATACCGCCGTAAAAAAATCCGTAGTAATGTTCAGCCTTGGTATCTCCGTTTACGGGATGCCATTGGGTGATGTTGTCAGAATCGAGGGAAGTACTCTTCTTGGAGATTTCCTCAGCGATGGAATCCCGATCGGCCCAAACATAATAATCCCGGTATGGATTGCCTTTGCCTTTGATTGCTTCCTGAAACCAGGGATGATCGGATCCGGTGTGATTAAGAATCAAATCAATGATCACCTGGATTCCTCTCTTATGCGCCTCCTGGACAAACGTTTTGAACTCTTCTTCGGTGCCATACTCCGGATCAATGGATTTGTAATCTATCACATCATACTTGTGGTATGATCCGGACTTCATGATCGGCATCAGCCACACACCGCCCACCCCTAACTCCTGCAAGTAATCCAACCTTGCCGTAAGTCCTTTGATGTCTCCGATCCCATCGCCATTTCCATCGGCAAAGGACCGAACAAAGACTTCGTAGTTGACCCCGTAAGGCCAACGTTCGGTGGTTGATTCATTTTGGCACGAAAAGACCATGAGTACAATTGTAGCTAAAGAGATAAAACGCTTCATGCTATTGCTTAATTTTCAATATCAACGCATTATAAGATGGTACATCCACTTCAAGCGCATAGGCGGACGACAACCCGACATCAGCACCACTTCGAAGCAGG
Organism: Cyclobacteriaceae bacterium; assembly: GCA_035430125.1. Taxonomy (GTDB): domain Bacteria; phylum Bacteroidota; class Bacteroidia; order Cytophagales; family Cyclobacteriaceae; genus ELB16-189. The sequence goes on from DAOMGC010000032.1 coordinate 19,439, forward strand.
TCACGACCCACATAGGCGGTGCCGGCCTGAAGCCCAAATGCGCCCACTACTTCGGGCGTCAATACAATCTTAACGTGCTCGGTTTTTGGGCTAAAACTGGCTACGATTACCAGTCGCTCCTCGCCGCTCTCGCGCGCATAGGATACAATGCGATCTGAATGGTTCTTCTGATTCGTATTAAATTCCGTTAGGTCATAATAGTTACCCTGACCTATGGCAGGATTTGTTCTGGCGAATGTGAGGATATCGCCATAGAACTGGCGCAGTGCTTTTTGCTCGTCACTCAACCCGCCACCATCATACTTCTTATTGTTCACCCACTTCTGGAACTCAGGTACACCCCAATAGTCAAACATCGTGGTACGTCCATCATCACCACCGAATCCTTCTGCACCTGCCGCGGGCTCGCCCACTTCCTGCCCGAAGTAAATCATCACGGGTCCTTTATCAATGGTGGCACTCACCACCATACCCGGCACAGCTTTCCAGGGATCACCACTAAAGAACCTAGATGCAATTCGTTGCTCATCGTGGTTCTCAAGGAAATGAACCATATTGTGGTTAATCCCCGCCAGGGACCGTTGAATTCCGGGTATCCAATTGGTACTGCCCTGCCCCGTGGTTATTTGTCTCAGGGTATCGTACAATTGAACCTTGTCATAGAGGTAGTCAAACCGGCCCTGATCGATATAACGGCGATACTCATGGGGATTGTAAATTTCTGCAATGAATATAATCTCAGGGCTAATGGCCTTGACCTGAGGAATCACCCAACTCCAGAATTCTGCAGGCACCATCTCGGCCATATCACACCGGAAGCCATCCACCTTCTTTTCTGCCCAGTACAGGAGAATATCCCGCATCTTATTCCAGGTGTTGGGAATGGAATCAAAATAGGTCTTGCGGCCGTTCTGATAGTCCACACCGTAATTTAATTTCACCGTCTCAAACCAGTCATTAACATTTGGGGTCGCGGTGAACTGGTCATTACCGGTAGCTCTGGCTGGAGATTCAGTATAACTTCCATCCTTAGTACTAAATGCATTGTTTCCCAGCGACTTATATTCTTTTGGTACCTTGAATGCCAGGCCCGGCAGGTAATAGAAATTGTTATTGGGATCGAAAGCTTTATGCGTATCATCACCCTCACCAAGGTCCTTGATTCCCTCCGGTTTGGCATCTGAATGATAGGCCCGTGCAACATGGTTTGGCACGAAGTCGATGATCACTTTCAGGTTATTCTTGTGGGTCCGCTCCACGAGCCGTTCAAACTCCTGCATGCGGTTTTTCACATCTACCGCCAGATCTGGATTGATGTCGTAATAATCCTTGATGGCGTACGGCGAACCGGCCCTGCCCTTCACCACGTCGGCGTCATCAAGAGAAATACCAAATGCGGTATAGTCAGTGAGCAGTGCATGCTCAATGATACCGGTGTACCACACATGCGTCACACCGAGGTCACTAATTGCGGCAAGTGCCTTATTATCAATATCTTCCAGCTTACCAACGCCATTTTCCTCCAGGGTCCCGTATGGTTTGTTCAGGGACTTGGTATTGGCAAAGAGACGGGTCATCATCTGGTAGATGACAACCTTGGAGTCAGTAGTTTTCATGGTTGGAACTGGGGGGATTTTCTCCTTGGGTGTCGAGCATTGCCAGAGGCTCAAGGCAACGACGAGCAGGGTGGTAACGGCGCTTCGCATAGATTGAGGTACAAGATAGTGGCGAGGGCCCGAGGAACAAAGGACAACGGGCAAGAATGGGCCTTCGTTTACCGCAATCGGTTGCTGCCGAATAGGCTAGTCGTTTTCTATGGTCATTAAGGAATATCCCTTAGCCTGATAGCTCGTGATCACTGTTTGGGCGGTGAGGGCCAACTTTACGTCCGGCAGCAGCATGGACTTATCCACCTTCATGAAGGTGCTGATCTGACCACACATGATAAACCGCACACCTGCCTTGCTCAATTCGTTAAGGATGGGGATGTTGGGGTTATTGGTATGATACGTTGCCTGATACGCTTCGTCGGTAAGGAACGTCTTTACGGCCTGGCCATGAATAGCCAGGACGAAGTGAATATTACTTAGCGGTATACCCGATGCAACATGCAAGTTAAGGACCCTCCCCACCTGCTGGAGACCCCAGTTGATTGCTGATGAGTCTATCACATCTTTCTTACGTTCTGCGTAGGATGTAAAGTCGAACACCACATTGTAGTTAAGTTTGGGGTCCGGTGTTTCGTCTATGGCGGCAACCTGAAATACGAATGCGCCATTGTCGTGTATGACGGGAAAGGTGACCCCGCGCCGGCGCACACTGTCGCGCGGTGCCTTGCAGAATTGCGAATAGTTGCTGAATTGAACAGGAAACTGCTTCGCAACTCGGGCCATGAATTCATTGCGTGCTTCGATGAGCTTTGCTTCGCTTTCCACACCGAAGTCATAGGTCAGCGTAAGGCGCGTTCCTTTGACTGCATCGGAATATTCCCAGTTGGATATCCTACCCTCCTTCGCGATCTGGTCCCAAACCGGTTTGAATGTTTGCACCGCACTTCTCACCGCCGGTACGTTGGCCGAATCGCAATGAATGGTTGAGCGGATGATCAAACCCTGGCCAAATGTATTCAGGGTCTGAACAGCGAGGAGGATGAAGACCAGTTTTTTCATTGGATAAGATTAAGCATAAAGCCAACGAATGTCAATCTGCTAGTCGAATTGATTTAGTTACCTTTTTGCTTGTCCAGTCATAAACGCGGTGTAAACTTTAAACTATTTGCAGCACTTAAAAGCCATATTCTTTACAACCCTGATTGGAGCCTGTATTTCTTGCGTTGACCATCATGCCGAATTGACCCAGGAGCAGGAACTCCAGCGCCTGAAAGAACAATGGTCCAAAATTGAGAGCATTGCCATGAACGCATCGTGCACAGATTCATTGGGTTGGGCATTTACTTTCTATGGCACCCGATGCTGTGGTGGTCCAGTTGGTTATATCATTTATTCGACAACCATAGATACGACCGCGTTTCTCAAAGAAATAGAATCCTATAACCGCGCCCAGAAAGAATACATCATTAAATGGCCATGCTTTGGGCCTTGCTTCGTTCCGCCAACACCTACTGGCGTGGAGTGTGCTAATGGCGTTCCTGTCTTTACTTATTGAGGAGGCTAGGCGAAGATCAGAAAATCGCCCCTGCGATCGTTCCGGTCATCATGGTGGCGAGTGATGCGGCGATCATGGCACGCATACCCAACTTGGCCAAATCACCCTGCCGCGAAGGCGCCATACCACCGATGCCTCCGATCTGAATGGCGATCGAACTGAAGTTGGCAAAACCGCACAACGCATAGGTGGAGATACGAATGGCCTTTTCACTAAGCACGCCGGATGCTTTCATGTTGGCCAGATCGAGGTAGGCGACAAATTCATTGATCACCATCTTCTGGCCAAGTAAACTTCCCACCTTCAACGATTCATCCCAACCTACGCCGATGATAAAGGCAAAGATGCGGAAGACTTGCCCAAGGATGTATTGTAATGAAAATCCCGTATAGGTGCCATTGGTTGATTGGGTAACAAACTCATTGAGTCCGGTGTAGGCACCGATGAGGTCCACCAATATCCAGTTAAGGGCATAGATCACGGCGATGAAAGCGAGGAGCATCGCACCAATGTTGAGGGCCAGTTTCAAACCATCCGCAGCACCATTGGCGAGTGCATCGATGACGCCTGAGCCAATCTGTTCTTTGTTGACCTGAAGTTGTGAGTCAATTTTATCTCGCTCTGTCTCCGGGTAGAACATCTTCGACAACACGATAGCCGCCGGGGCGTTCATAATCGATGCGCTGAGCAGATAAGAAGCGTATTTCGCCTGTTCAGCAGGATCACCACCACCCAGAAATGACACATAGGCAGCTAATACGCTGCCTGCGAGCGTTGCCATACCTCCTACCATCACACAATGCAATTCAGACTGTGTCATGCGAGCAATGAACGGCCTGATGAGTAACGGTGCTTCCGTCTGACCCATGAAAATGTTGGCCGAAGCCGAGAGGCTCTCCGATCCTGACAGGCGCATGGTGCGTGCCATCAGCCAGGCGAACGCAAATACAACTTTCTGCAGAATACCCAAATAGTATAAACCAGCTGTTACGGCTGAGAAGAAAATGACCGTGGGCAATGCCTGAAAGGCGAAAAGGAATCCCAGGTTGTGTCTTACACCGGTAGTACCCTCGCTGTTGAGGGACAAGTCACCGTAGAGGAATGCCGCACCTTTTTGCGCAAAACTGAGAAACTTAACAAAGCCTTCACTCATGGCCACGAAAGCGCGCTGGGCCAATTCCACCTTGCCGATCAGCAAACCAAATACAATTTGAATTGAAACACCTATAATGACCAGACGCCAGTCAACGGCTTTGCGGTTGGCCGAAAAGAGATAGGCAATTCCAATAATGAAGATCAGTCCGCCCAGGGCACGAAAGTAGTCTATTAGCACGGCGTTGGGTTTGGGGTCAGGAGATAAGTCGGGGGTTAGTTTCGCTTGCCCAACTCATCGCGGAGTTTGGCTGCGCGCTCATAGTCTTCTTTTTCAATCGCATCCTTAAGGAGTTCATTCAACTTCTCCACGGAATAACTCTTGTAGTCATCCCCTTTCTTCGATGACTCCTTTTTTACTTTTACCTTCTTTTCGGCAGGAGGCTCTGACTTTTCTCTTTCTTTTTCCTTCTCCTCATCATCTTCTTCGTCAGTGAGCACGATACCGGCCTCTGCGAGAATATTCTCATACGTAAAAATTGGCGCGTCGAAACGCAGGCCTACTGCAATAGCGTCCGAAGGTCTCGCATCTACTTCCGACTTCTTCAGGCCATCACTACAGACAATCTTGGCAAAGAATACACCTTCCTTAAGATCAGAAATAATGATCTCTTCCACGTGAAAATGAAAGGAATTGGCGAATGCCTTAAACAGGTCATGCGTCATGGGCCGGTTAGGCACAATCTTCTCAATTTCAATAGCGATCGCCTGGGCTTCAAACATACCGATGATGATCGGCAGCCGGCGATTTCCTTCAGTTTCTCCCAGTACAAGGGCAAATGATCCGGTCTGTGACTGACTGGATGACAACCCCAGAATTTCAAGCTTTATTTTTTTCAACGACACCTTGCCTTTACGAGCTACGATATTAGAAAAAATCAGGGCACGAAACCTGTTGCCCTGGAACAATTATTTGGCAGCCTTCAGGGCCGCCGTCAGTTTCGGAATTACGTCAAATGCATCCCCGACAATGCCATAGTCGGCAGCCTTAAAGAACGGAGCCTCCGGATCTTTATTAATCACTACGATGCATTTTGATGAGTTTACGCCAGCGAGGTGCTGAATGGCACCCGAAATACCGATGGCCACATATAATTGTGGTGCCACTTTCACTCCGGTCTGGCCCACATGTTCGTGGTGCGGCCGCCATCCCATATCGGACACCGGCTTGCTACATCCTGTTGCTGCTCCGAGGGTCTTCGCCAATTCCTCGACAATGCCCCAGTGTTCTGGACCTTTCATCCCGCGTCCACCACTTACCACAATATTGGCCTCGGGCAGTGAAATCTCGCCGCTGGCTTTCTCTTTGGATAATGTCTTGGTAGTAAAGTCAGCCGGATTAAGCGTTGGCATGAAGGCTGTTGCCGTTACTGGTGCACCGGCTTCTTTCAACTCGGCTGCATTCTTGCGGATGGCGAGGACCTTCTTGGGTGAAGTCATCTCCAAAAACGCAAATGCTTTACCGGTATAGATACTGCGCTTCACGAGGAAGCCAGCACTGGTATTGGGCAGTTCAACAATATTGGATGCAAATGCGGCTCCATTCTTTACCGCCACTTTGGCGCCAACCGGAGTGCCCAGGGATGAACCGGCCAGAACGAGATTGTCGGCATTTTCCTGTTGCATCGCCTGCACCAAAACCGATGCATACACCTGAATAACAGGTTGGTCCAAACGGGCGTCAGCAACATGCAACACCTTGGAGGCACCGTACTTGCCAGCTGCTTCAAGCTCATTCTTATCAATGGTACCCAATCCAATAGCTACTACATTACCACCCATGCCTTTGGCAAAAGCGACTGCCTCCAGCGAAGTCTTCTTGACTTTGCCCTCTGCACTTTCAATGAATACAAGACTTGTCATAATTGATGTTCTTTAAAATAATCAGAGCACTTTCGCCTCTGTTTTCAATAGCGTTACCAATTCTCCCACATTGTCTGCTGAGACCATCCGCACCGCGCTCTTCGGAGCCGGCAATTCATACTTCTTCAGGCTGGCCGCGGACGTAACCGCCTTCGCCTCTACTACTTTCAACGGTTTGGTGCGGGCGCTCATAATACCGCGCATATTCGGAATCTTCCATTCTGCGATGGGCTCCTGGCAGCCAGCCACCAGTGGCAAATTGGCTTCCACCATCTCCTTACCCCCTTCGATTTCCTGAGCCATCTTTACCACGGTGCCTTCAATATCGAGTTTCATCACGGGCGATAAGGAAGGAATGCCGAGCATCTCGCCTACCATGGCATGCACCACGCCGCCATTGAAATCGATTGACTCGCGACCCATCAGGATCAGGTCATAGCCTTTGGCATGTTCCGCAATCTGAGATGCCACAAAATAAGAATCGACAGGTTCCGCGTTCACCCGAATGGCATCGTCGGCTCCAATAGCCAGCGCCTTCCGGATGGTGGGCTCTGTGTCAGCCAGCCCTACGTTAATCACGGTAACGGCAGCTCCCTGGGTCTCTTTAAGTTCAATGGCCCTGGCCAGGGCATAATCGTCATACGGCCCGATGATAAACTGAACACCATTGGTGTCAAACTTCGTGTTGTTGTCCGTAAAGCTGATCCGGGACGTGGTATCCGGCACGTGTGATATGCAAACTAATATCTTCATAACCAACGGGTTAACTTCAACTGTTTTTTGGTTCCGCCAAGATACTAAAACCGTCGATTTGTTAATTAGTTTAGAATTATACCTTCGATGAATTATTATTTTTCATGGACCGACTGCAGCAATTGATTGCATTTCAACAGCAAGAACCGGATGACCCGTTCAACCAATATGCTTTGGCACTGGAATATCTGAAGCACGACCCGGCTAAATCGGAGTCTCTCTTTTCAGCATTGATCGACTCACACCCGGAATACCTTCCTACCTACTATCCATTCGCACATTTACTGGCGACTAAACCAGACCGTGAACGAACAGCACTGGTTTTTCAATCTGGAATTGAACAAGCTATCAGGGTCAATGACCTTAAGACCTTGCGGGAATTGCGATCTGCCTATCAGGATTGGCAGGATAATCTCTGACTATACCTGAAATACAATCTTGCCCACCTTATTGGGTTGGGTAATATCGCCGAACGAATCGGCCAGCTTGGAGAATGGTCGGATAGAATCCACCATTGGCCGGATCTGGTGCTTGGCCACAAACTTCAGCATCTCGTTGAATTCAAAATCACTTCCCATGGTTGTCCCCACAAGAGAAAGCTGGTTCCAGAACATGCGATAAAGATCGAGCTTTGCCGGAAGTCCGTTGGTGGCACCGTAAAATACGATGCGGCCATTCGGTTTGAGCACCTTGATAAAGCTGTTGATTTGATCGCCACCTGCACTATCAATGACAAGATCAAATCCACCCTTAGTCTTCCAGAGATCACTGTAATTGCTCTCTTTCTTATAATTATAGGCACCATAAGCGCCCATCTTAAGGGCGCGCGTCACTTTCTCGTCACTACCGGAGGTGACATAAACACGACCACCAGCAGCTTGGGCAAATAGAAAAGCAAACTGAGCTACGCCTCCTCCGAATCCGGATATTAATACGTTTTGCCCTGCGACCAAGCCGCCTTTGCGGAACAGGGCACGAAAGGCAGTCAACCCACCCAATGGCAATGCAGCCGCCTGCAAAAGGTCAAGGTGGAATGGCTTTGGCTGAACCCGGTCGGTATCAACCAGGCAATACTCGGCAAAGGTGCCATTGACCGGCATACCGAGAATGGTGTAACGCTTGGACTGCACTTCGGGATCTGAGCCCCAGTCTATATTCGGATTGATGACAACCTCCTGTCCTACCCAGGCATTGTCCTTTTCGTCGCCGGCAGCTTCAACAATCCCCGCGCCATCTGATCCCAATATTCCACCGTAACGGATATTGGGGTACTTCCCTTCCCGAATCCAATCATCACGTCGATTAAGTGCGATAGCTTTAATCTTCACCAACAATTTACCCGGTGCCAGGTCAGGGCGAGGTACTTCCTGCCATTCAATCTGCCCGGGTCCAATCAACACCAATGCTCTCATGTAAGTAGAATTAACACAGTCGTTAAACTATATCAAATTACCGGTAGTTGAAAAAGCCTTACGCGATTTTTTTACCGGGCCACGTAAAGTAAAAGGTGCTTCCCATTCCGGGTTCACTCTCGGCGTAGATTCTACCCCCGTTGCGCTCAACCAGATCACGGGCCAGCAGCAACCCAATACCCAAAGAGCCACGTGAATTAAACGAACTTCCCTGCAGGATGCGGTCTAACTGATCGGCGGCAATTCCGGAGCCAGTATCCCGGATGCCGATGAGGATTAGTCCATCCTTCTCACCTGAAAAGCAAGTTATCGTGCCTCCTTCGGTATTATATCTTATTGCATTATCAATCAAGCAGTTAAGGACTGACTTTAAGGCTGATGAGTCTGCTGTAATCCATTGGTTATCCGGGATAAAAACCCGGGTGGTGATACGCTTCGCCTCACTGGCAGCAGCGAAGTCGCTGAGAACTTCCTCCACAACGACCAAGGCGCTCAACTCCTCTTTGCCATCGGGTGTAAACTTGCCATGAAGACCAGTCCATTGGATCAGGCCGTCGATTGATGCCCGCGTACTATTGGCTGTATACTGGAACTGTCGCAGCAAAGCGCTGGCCTCTTCTGGCTGGATGCGTTCAACATGCGTGGACAAACTTCGGGACAGGTTCTCCAGGGAAGACAGCGATTGAGTAAGGTCGCCAGACAAAATGGAATGAAGTTTTTGCCGGAAAGCCTCATGTTGGTTAACCCTTTCCGCTTCAGCCTGCAGGGAAGCTTTCAACCTGGCGCGGCCCATGAAGAGAAATCCAATCAGGATAATTCCCAGCATCATCATACCAATCAGCACGTAGACTGAGTTCTTCCAATTCGAAGTAGTCTCCTTGTGGAACTTCTCAAGTTCCTCATCATGGATTCGCTGATCGATGGTACGCTGCTGCTTTTCTTCCAGGTAGAGCAATTTCCATTCATCTTTCGAGGCCTTGAGTCTCCGCTGGAGGATAGAGTCCAGTGCAGTTCTCGCGTGTGTCCAGTCGGAGTCTGCTGCATCAGGTCGACCTGCCTGAATATGAATTCGCGAAAGCCAGCGATAAACTACTACCAGGCTATCGTATCTGCGGATATGCTCCAGCCTCAACCGGGCAGAGTCAGCATACATTTCAGCCCTGGCGTAATTTTGCTTTTGAAATTGCTCCCTCGACAGGTGTAAAAAATCCGTTGTGGTTTGCGCGCAAACATTGGAGCCCAGCAGAAAAACTGTCAGGGTCATTACGATTGCTGCACGCATCATGATCAGAAAGGCATATCGTCATCACCGCCACCGCCGCGGGGTGCCGGAGGCAACTCATCATTAAATGTGTTGAGGCGACTTTCACGGGTAATGCTTCCAAATCCGCCCGCTGGCGGTGCACCTTCGAAGTCTGCAAACTTGGTGTATTTGCCGATAAACTTAAGTTTGACCGTATCGAGGGAACCGTTTCGGTGCTTGGCAACGATCACTTCGGCCATGCCTTGGGTAGGCAAGCCTTCGTCATCAACAGTAATCTTATAGTATTCTGGCCGGTACAGGAACATAACGATATCGGCATCCTGCTCGATGGATCCCGATTCGCGCAAGTCAGAAAGTTGCGGACGCTTGTCACCGCCCCGGGTTTCAACACCCCGACTTAACTGGGACAGGGCAATGACAGGTACTTCCAGTTCTTTGGCAATTCCTTTGAGGGCACGTGAAATAGAGGCAATCTCCTGTTCCCGGTTACCGGCACTGTCACCTTTCATCAGCTGGAGGTAGTCGATTACAATTAACTGCACGTTATGCTCAGCTTTCAATCGGCGGCATTTGGCACGCAATTCAAGAATAGATAAAGCCGGTGTATCGTCGATGAATATCGGTGCTGACGAAAGGCGGTTCGTTTTGTGCACCAACTGTTGCCATTCAAAGTCAGCCAGGTTACCCCGCTTGATCTTTTCAGATTCCAATTCTGCTTCCGCTGAAATCAGGCGATTCACCAACTGCAGTGAAGCCATTTCCAGGGAGAAGATGGCCACCGGATGATTGAAATCAACTGCAGCGTTGCGGAGTGCGGATACCACAAAGGCAGTCTTACCCATACCGGGACGGGCTGCAATGATCACCAGGTCAGACTTCTGCCAACCGCTAAGGATGCGATCGAGTTTGGTGAAGCCACTGGGTACACCTGTGAGTCCGTCCTTGTGGTTCTTGCGTTCCTGAAGTTCTTTGATTGCCCTGAACATCAACGACTTCATGGTATCGTAGTTCTTGCGCAGGTTAGAATCCGAAATCGCGAATACAGACTGTTCAGTACGGTCGAGTAGATCGAACACATCCGTGGTATCCTCGTAGGCGTCGCTTTGTATCTGAGAAGAAATCTGAATCAACTCCCTCTTGATAGCCAATTCAATGATGATCCGCGCGTGGTATTCAATGTTGGCGGACGAACTTACGCGTGAGGTAAGCGTTGCGATGTAAGTTGCGCCACCGACAAGTTCAATCTTGCCATTTTTTCTGAGTTGCGCCACCACAGTGCGCATGTCCACCGGCTCCGTGGCCTTAAACAGGTCGATGATGGCCTGGTAAATCTCTTTGTGTTGTTCGGTGTAGAAATGTTCGGGCCTCAGAAATTCCACCACTGCGGTGACGGCGCTTTTTTCCAGCATGAGGGCACCCAACACTGACTCTTCCAGATCAAGCGCCTGAGGAGGCAGTTTGCCCAGGTTCTCCGAGATATCCCGGGGAACAAACTTGGCAATCTTGCTGCCGGCCCTCACTGGCGTTGATCGTTGCTCCATACTTCGTGGTTGTTGTATGTGTTTCTTAGTCCAGGTACAAACCTATGGATAGAAACACGTTACCCCGTCAAATCGCGTCCACAACTTCTTAACATTCTACAAACATCATCATCCACACGATTGAATAAATTTACACCTAATTCATAAGGATAAGCAGAATATTTTGACGTAAAGAATTCCTGATCAGATAAATACCTAACGGTGAACCCTTTCAAACGCCAAACATTTTAGTTTACTTCAAGCCGGAAATAACAGGACTTACCACACCAGTGCAGCAACATTTTCATTTTATCGGGATTGGCCAGAACCTCCTTCCCGATCTGGCCGTTGCCCTCCATCAGTTGGGGCATACGGTGACTGGTTCGGACGAAGTTCTGCCAACGCGCCCTTTGCCTGCCTCCGTTCTACCTCGCGTAACCGGCTGGTTTCCAGATAAAATCAATGCCGAAGTCGATGGGATCATTGTCGGGCCTGGCATTTCCATTGATAACCCTGAATTGATTTTTGGCCTGCAGATGGGCATTCCACTGTACTCTTTTTCAGGATTCATACACCATCATGCACGGGACCAGCACCGGATCGTCGTGGCAGGCAGCCATAGCAAAACCATGATTGCCGCGATACTTTGTCATGTATTCAAGGAACTCAAAAGGCCGTTTGACTATGTCCTGACCACCGATATCCCAGGTTTTACCCAGCGCATCCAGCTTTCAGACGCCCCGATCATGATCATTGAAAGTCAGGATTTGCTCGCATCCATTTCCAACCCCATACCCATGATGCAGGAATTTCAGCACCACATTGCTGTTGTACCCGGGATTGAATGGCAGCCGAGCACCACGTATCCGACCAAAGATCTGTATGTCCGCCACTACCATGAATTCGCTGCCGCAACGCCCAAAGGTGGCGCAGTTATTTACTTTGAACTGGATTCTGTGGTGGCAGGACTTTCGCCCCTAAACAAGGTGGATGTAACCTATACGCCATACAAGACCCACCCCAGTGAAATTTACCAGGGCAAGGAATTTCTTACCATGCCAGACAAGCGCCGGTTATCAGTGAAGATTACCGGCAAACATAACTATCAGAACATCAGTGCTGCCCTCGAGGTACTCAAACGTGTTGGTGTGACGCCCGAACTTTTTTACAGTGCCCTGGGTCAATTTGAAGGGCTTCACAACTGATACCTAAAACGTACCTTGCTGCCCATGAAAATTAACCTGAAAATACCGCTTTGCTTTTTTGATCTGGAAACAACGGGCACCAATGTCACCCAAGATCGCATCGTTGAGATCGCCGTGATTAAACTGATGCCGGGTGGCGAGATGATTGAGAAACACAATGTGGTCAATCCAACAATTCCCATCCCGGCCGAGAGTGCAGCGATTCATGGCATCAGCGATGACGATGTCAAGGATAAGCCTACCTTCAAGGAACTCGCCCGGGAGTATGCCCGGTTTTTGGAGGGCGCTGATCTTAGTGGATTTAATATTTTGAAGTTTGATGTGCCTTTGCTCGTAGAAGAGTTTCTCCGCGCCGGTGTTGACTTTGACTATTCGCGCAAGCGGATCATCGACAGCCAGCGCATCTATCACCTGATGGAAAAGCGTAACCTGAGTGCGGCCTATCAATTCTATTGCAACAAAGACCTGAAGGATTCTCATACTGCTGCAGCCGATACAAAGGCATCGTTGGAGGTACTCTTGGCACAAATTGAAAAGTATGAAAATCAACCAGTTACAGATACCCAGGGCCATCAGCTGGGTGTATTGAAAAATGATATGGACGCCATCAACCAGCTTACGGCGTCAAACATGATTGATCTTGCTGGGCGCATGGTTACCAATGCCCGCCATGAGCCCATCTTTAATTTTGGCAAGCACAAAAACAAACCCGTTCTTCAGGTGCTACGGGAAGAACCCTCCTACTACGACTGGATGATGAATGGTGATTTTTCACTGGACACTAAAAGAAGGCTAACCGAAATCAAATTGAGCCTGCTCAAAAATAAGTAACGACGTCAGGTGACGAAGTACCGGAACCCGTGTCATAATATTGAACGACAATCCGGCGATCCACATTTCGTTTTCGTTACAACTAACACCCATCTGTATGAAAAACAGCATATGGCAGTTTGCGCTGCTGATGACCTTGCTATGCTCTTGCACGGTTATTCGTCCCGGCGAAGTTGGAATCAAACAACGCCTTGGCAAAATCAGTGCTGATCACCTGGCCGCAGGACCTTACGGGTACAATCCGTTCACTTCGCGGATCATCAAAATTCAGACGCGTACGGTCGAAGCTTTCAACACGCTTGATGTACCTACCAAGGAAGGGCTCACGGTGAAATCAGAAATTGCGCTACTCTATCATGTTAAACCCGAAGCGACACGCGACGTATACACCAAGTATGGTATGAACTACCAGGAAGTGATTGTGGAAAGCAACTTCCGGGCGGTGGTGCGTCACATCTGTGGTATGTACTATGCCAAAGAACTATTTGCCGTAGATCGAAAGAAAATTGAAAAGGAAATCTATGATGAAATTTCCGCCAGCATCTGGGATAAGGGGTTTGTCACCGATGCCGTGCTGCTCAAAAGCATCACCATGCCACCACAAATTTTTCAGGCTGTGGAGAACAAGCTGAAAGCTGAGCAGGAATCGCTGCAGATGGAATTTATAATCTCCAAGCAACGCAAAGAAGCTGAGCGCATGCAAATTGAGGCAGAGGCTATCAAAAACTATAACAACACCATCGCACAGAGCCTGAGTGAAATAATGGTGAAGTGGAACAGTATCCAGGTCTTAAAGGAATTGGTGAATTCTCCCAACTCCAAGGTGATCGTTACAGACGGCAAGTCGCCAATGATCATCAATGACAAGAGCAATTAGGGAATAACGAGGAGGCGCTGGGAATGCTGATCAGATTTCCTTCCAGGTATGATCGGCCAGCAGCACCACAGCCGCCACAAATTTCTTAAATGGAATCTTGGCTCCCCACTCCTTTGGGCCCACCATAGATACGATATGGGAATCATCGTCTTTCTCATACAGGTAATAGGTCTGTCCGATTACCGGTGCAAAGCTCAGCCGCGCGTCGTAGATCAGCATCGATAGCTCCTTGCGCTGCTGGATCTCCTTCGCCTGAATCGCCAGCAACTCTATCTGTTGCCGGATTTGCGTAAGCTGCATATTCGTTTGCTCCTCCATGGCCGTAAGGGCATGGTGGCGGATGAGGCCTTGCTCATTGGGTTTGATCACCGCTCCCGATACTGATGCTGAATAGGGCAACACACTGAGTTGTTTGTGGTATATCTCCGTGTTCGTGAGGGTGGCTTGTTCAGCGGAATGGTGGTTATGGGTCACTTTAAGATAGCCTTTGGGCGTAATCTCATGCATAACCTTTAACTGCACCTGACCAGCCCGATAGAACAGTATTCCGAAATGGCTGGAATCTTCAAAATGACAACGCACTGTGTCTCCCAGCTCCGACTGATCGAGGGGTTGTTCCTCACCATCTGCCGTAACATGATAACTGGATGAGAAAGCCTGGTCTTCAAGACTTACCCAGTTCATGCTGATGGTCAGTTGCTTTGATCGCTCTCCGAATTCAATACGGTATATTCCCGACTTGGGACGATGCCCGATCTCATAAGTTCCCTTTTCAGGGAACAATTGCCAAGAGGCAAGAAAGTTATAAGCTTCAACCACAATGAAGATGTTATCTGGTTATGGAACCCAGATGTAACGGTTATAAATCAAAAGTGTTTCGAAACTACTTCTGATAGTATGTTAATGCCTCAGGCATCCAACCCTGTAAGGCAGAGATACGGGTCTCATCCGAGGGGTGCGTAGACAGGAACTCTGGTGGTTTTTGTCCGCCACCCATCGCCGACATCCGCTCCCAAAACTTAGGGGCGAGCTGCGGATCATATCCGGCCATGGCCATAAAGATCAAACCGATGTGGTCGGCTTCCGACTCATGCTCGCGGGAGAACTTCAACATTCCTATTTGAGCGCCAGCACCGACGGCCTGCATAAATATCTGACTGGTCAATCCGGGATTTTGCCCCATGGCTGCGCCGAGGGTATTCAGACCAAATTGCTCGAGAAGTCCCTGGCTCATGCGCTCACGGCCATGGTTAGCAATGGCATGCGCTACCTCGTGACCCATGACGACGGCAATGCCGCTTTCGTCTTTGCAGATAGGCAGAATAGCAGTATAGAATGCCACTTTACCACCGGGCATACACCAGGCATTGACTGTTTTGTCGTCCTGGATTACGTTGAACTCCCAGTTGAATCCGGCCAACTGATCGGATGCTCCTTTAGTGGCCATGTATTGCTCTACTGCTTTTTGGATGCGGCTTCCTACACGTCGTACCATGGCCACCTGTTCCGCATTGGTAGACAATGGGCCTTTGGTGATGACCTCACCATATTGTGAGGCCGACATGGTATTAATCTCCTGGCTGGACACCAGGCTGAGCTGCTTTCTCCCCGTAACCGGAACAGTGGCACAACCACCCATGAGCAGCACAACCAACAATAGCAGTGATAATTTTTTCATTCGGTGAATAATTAGAGGTGCAAGGTAAAAAATAGACCCCTAAAAATTGTCCGTCGGGGCAATTGTTTGATAGCTTTGCCGAATTATTAATTTCCTGTAACCATGAGGATATTTGCCATTGGAAGGAACTATGCAGAACACATCAAGGAACTCAACAATGAGCGCCCCGTTGAGCCGGTGATTTTCAGCAAGCCGGATACCGCTATTCTTCGCAACAATGCTCCCTTCTTTTATCCGGAATTTTCCAAGGATATCCACCACGAGGTGGAGTTGGTGTTGCGGGTATGCAAGGAAGGCAAGAACATTGAAGAAAAATTCGCTCACAAGTATTTTGATGCCATCGGCCTGGGTATCGACTTCACAGCCCGCGACCTTCAGCAGAAAGCCAAAGAAAAGGGATTGCCTTGGGACATCGCCAAAGGCTTCAATCATTCAGCACCGCTTTCTGAGAAGTTTATTCCAGTATCGGAGATTCCCGACCTGAAGAATATCAATTTCAAACTGGAGATCAACGGCGAATTGCGCCAGCAGGGAAATACCAGCCTTATGCTTTTTTCGTTTGAATATATCATTCACTATTTGTCCCGATTTTTTACCCTGAAGACAGGCGATCTCATTTTTACAGGCACACCCAAAGGTGTGGGCCCGGTAAAAATTGATGACAGGTTATCCGCTTATTTTGAAAATGAAAAGCTACTGGAATTTAACGTTAAGTAGTGTCTTTGCCCTCGCGGCATTTCAGATTTCAGCCCAAACGATTCCTGACAGCACCCGTTACCTCGGGAGAGGTTACTTGTTTCCGGTAAAACCCGGGCAGGTAAATCAACTCGCAGGGACCATGGGAGAATTGCGCACCAATCACTTCCACGGCGGACTTGACATTCGCACCAACAACCAAATTGGTGTTCCCATCCTGGCAACCCAGGATGGCTACGTATCCCGAATCAATGTCAGCACCGCCAGCTATGGCCATATGCTTCAGGTGACCCACCCTGATGGCCGCGTTTCCCTTTACGGACACCTGAACCAGTTTATGGGCAAGCTCCGGGAAAACGTGAGGAAGGAACAATACCGCAGAAAATCTTTTGAGTTGGACCTCTACCCGTCCGCTGGTGCTTATCCGGTTCACCGCGGTGATACCATTGGTTTGTCCGGCAACACCGGCGCTTCGAATGGCCCACACCTGCACTTCGAAATACGGGAAGGCAACTACCAATTGAACCCGCTTAAATTCGGTTACACCGAAATCCTGGATGACATCCCTCCTGGTGCGACCCGCATAGCACTTCGCACGCTGGACATCAACTCGCGTATTAATGACCGCTTTGGTCGCTTTGAGTTTTATGTAGCCAAAAAGTCCTCATCTGAATTTGTACTTCCGGTACCCATCCTCGCCTATGGACGCATTGGCATTGAGTTGCTCGGTGATGACCGAATGAACAACTCTCCTGGCCGTTGCGGCATCAACTATATTGAGATGTACACCGATAGTCAGAAAGTGTTTTCTCAACGAATTGAACGCATTGACATGGATGAAACACGGTCTATTGTTTCGCTCATGAACTACAAGACCCTGGAGACGCGCGGACAGCGATACAATAAATTGTATATTGACGATGGCAACCGGTTGGCATTCTATGAAGCCAAAGACCGGGGCATCATTTCTGTCGTGGATCGGGATAAACTCATCCGGATTCAACTCACCGACGAAGCAGGCAATACCAGCAACGTCAGGCTAACCCTCAAGCACAATCCCATTACACCCGATATGGTGCTGCCAACTGCCAAACCCACCACCCTGGAAGCTGACCTCACCGAAAACACGTTGATGATTACTTCACGACGTTGTGCGGATGAGTCCCTTACTCTTTTTAGAAATAAGGAAGTGCGCACGATGGCACCCACTTACCATGGCGCCAACCAGGCCATCTACCTCATTGACCTCAGGCAATTCCAACCTGATTCATTGTCCACCACCTGCTCTGGAACACTAAGATTCCATTTCAAGGATGTTGTTCCGTCGGACAAAGCCTACACCTATTATAGTGAATACGCTGATGTGTACTTTCCGGAACAGTCCTTGTACGATACGCTGTTCCTGAACGTAAACCGTCGGATAGAAGAGGACCGTGAAGTATTCTCCATCGGGCAGCGCACAGTTCCATTGCACCGTGCTTTGCAGGTAACTTTGCGTCCAACTACCCAGCCGAAACGGAATCAGGCAGTCTACCGGCAGGAAGGTCGCGGGTTTAGCCACCTGGGTGGCGATTGGAACAAGGGTAAGGTGGTGTTCTATACCGCGGAATTGGGTGACTTTACTTTTCTGACGGACAGTATCCCACCGGTGATTGCCCGCATACGGCTCGATCGACAATCTGCCCGATTGAGAATCCGCGATAACCTTTCAGGAATAGCCTACTACGAAGCAAACATTAACGGGCAGTGGCTGTTAATGATCTATGACTATAAGTCCGGAATCCTCCAATCGGATAAACTTGATCCGCGGCAACCCTTGCAGGGAGATTTCGAACTGAAAGTGGTGGATAGGGCCGGCAATGAACGTATCTTCAAACAAAAAATTCAATAACCATGGCACTAGCGGTTGGAACTTTAGCTCCTGACTTTACGGTCAATGACCAGCAGGGCAATCCTTTCACCCTCTCTTCCCTCAAAGGAAAGAAGGTTGTAATGTATTTCTACCCCAGGGATATGACGCCTGGATGTACGGCAGAAGCCTGCAGCTTACGGGATAATTATGCGGCCTTGCAAAAGGCGGGCTATGAAATTCTGGGCGTGAGCAGTGACGATGAGAAATCACACCGGAAGTTTATTGAAAAAGAAAAACTGCCGTTTCGCCTGCTTGCCGACGTTGATAAGTCGGTTCACGCCAAATATGGCACATGGGTCGAAAAAAGTATGTACGGACGCAAGTACATGGGAACAGCACGGGTGACTTATGTAATTGATGAAAACAGAATTATCCGGGAAGTTATTGAGCAAGTGGACACCCGCAACCATGCAAACCAGATTCTAGGCACTCAGCCGGCGGCAGCAACAAAGCCAAAGGCAGCTAAGTCGGCTGTAAAAAAGAAAACGCCTGCAAAAAAGGCGCCCAAAAAGAAAGCCGCCAAGGTTACGCGTAAGGTTGTTAAAAAGAAGAAATAGTATCCCAATTGCAAGGAAAGCCGGGATGCTTGTACCATCTGGGGCCGTAGATTTATGGCACCTTTTATGGCGGGCATCCTGGCACTTTTTTTATAACTCCTAATTGCACACTCTGCCTTTCCCGTCTCGGCTCATCGAACTATCTTCGCGGTAAATCACCACACCGCATGACCCACCCAGACCTACTTTCTATGAAGAAGATTTGTTCCCAGATTCGACGGGATATTGTCCGCATGGTATACAATTGCCAGTCGGGGCATCCCGGTGCAGCACTGGGCACAACGGAATTCTTCGTGGCGTTATACTTCCGCGTCATGAAGCATAACCCAAAGTTTAATATGGATGGCAGCGATGAGGACTTGTTCTTCCTCTCTAATGGTCACTTGTCAGCCGTATGGTATGCCACCCTGGCCCGTGCTGGTTACTTCGATGCGAAAGAGCTTTCCACCTTCCGCGCATTGGATTCCCGCCTGCAGGGTCACCCCGCTACGCATGAACACCTTCCTGGTATCCGCGTAGCGTCAGGCTCACTGGGTCAGGGTCTATCAGTGGCTATTGGTGCCGCGTCCACCAAGAAACTCAACGGTGACAAAAAACTGGTTTATGTATTGATGGGTGATGGCGAACTGCAGGAAGGCCAGGTGTGGGAAGCGGCCATGTACGCGGCCCACCACCAGGTCGACAACCTTATTGCCAGTGTGGACTATAACGGTCAACAGATAGACGGTCCTGTCGATAAGATTATCTCACTCAAGAACCTCCGGTCCAAATGGGAATCTTTTGGCTGGACAGTACTCGAAAGCAATGGCAACAACCTGGAGGAGATCATTGCCACCCTGGAGAAAGCCAAAACCCTGACTGGCCAGGGTAAACCCGTGATGAACCTAATGACCACCAACATGGGCCATGGTGTCGACTTCATGATGGGCAGTCACAAGTGGCATGGCGTTGCTCCCAACAAAGAAGAATTTGAGAAAGCTATGGCCCAATTGGAAGAGACCATCGGGGACTTCTGATTTATGATCCTGTTGTATCGCTTCTTGCGGTTTGTGGTAATACTCGCCGGGGTGCTCTTCGTCCTGATTGGACTATTTGGCTATCATCCTGACCTACCGGTGGCAGAACTCGAAGCCAAGTACTTTACCCCGGAATCATCATACGTGCAAGTCAGGGATTCTAAAGTGCATATTCGTATGCGCGGCAATGGTGCCCCCATTATCCTGATTCATGGAAGCTTCTCAGCTTTGCAAACCTGGGAAGCCTGGGAACAAGAACTCAGCAAGAAATACAAAACGATCTCACTGGATCTGCCCGGACATGGACTCACAGGCCCTAATCCGTCGCACACGTATTCAACCGATGACTATACCGAACTGGTGATCGCATTGGCTGATCAATTAAAGCTGGATACATTTTATGTCGCTGGAAATTCGATGGGTGGACAAGTAACCCTGAAGTTGGCACTCCGACATCCCGAGCGGGTGAAGAAAATCATTCTGATCGATGCCGCAGCCTTTGGTCGTCCTATATCGGACGCCAATAAATCCCGGCCTTTTGTTTTCACTTTGTTGCAATCTGATATGGTTGCTTCGGTCATGACTACCATTACGCCCAAATTCCTGGTGGAGTACAACATGAAACAGGTGTATGGCAACAAAGAACGGATACAGAAAAAAAATACAGACCGGATCTTTGACTTGCTCCTTCGTGAAGGAAACCGGAAAGCCACCATGGAGCGGCTTCGCCAACCTGGACGTGACATCAGTGACAGCATTCAGTTCATTCATTCACCGGCTCTGATCCAATGGGGTGCCCGGGATGCATGGATACCGCTTGCCCAAGGCCAACGACTGGCGTCTTTAATGCCAGGTTCCACCCTGCTGATTTACGACGACGCCGGGCATGTACCCATGGAAGAGATCCCTGCTCAGACTGTTGCCGATGCCATTAATTTCTTACAACGATAATCCACATTTACCTTTGCCCCTATGATCAAGTTTACCCCTACCGACAAAAAAGACACCCGTTCTGGTTTCGGCGCCGGCCTGCATGAGCTGGGAAAAGCAAATGCTAATGTAGTGGCACTCTGTGCAGACCTGACTGGTTCACTGAAAATGGATGCCTTCAAAAAAGACTTTCCGGATCGGTTTTTCCAAACAGGTATTG
>DAOMGC010000032.1:40589-42097 GCA_035430125.1 Cyclobacteriaceae bacterium
AAAATGGATGCCTTCAAAAAAGACTTTCCGGATCGGTTTTTCCAAACAGGTATTGCCGAAGCCAACATGATTGGCATCGCTGCTGGCATGACCATCGGGGGTAAGATACCTTTCACCGGAACCTTCGCTAACTTCTCCACGGGGCGTGTGTATGATCAGATTCGCCAGTCGGTAGCCTATTCGGGAAAGAATGTAAAGATATGTGCGTCTCACGCCGGACTAACCCTTGGAGAAGATGGCGCCACACACCAGATTCTCGAAGACATCGGTATGATGAAAATGTTGCCGGGCATGACGGTGATTGTTCCCGCTGACTTTCAACAAACCAAGGATGCCACCATCGCATTGGGGGCACACCAGGGACCTGCATACCTCCGCTTCGGACGACCCGTTTGGCCCATATTTACTACCGGACGACCCTTCACCATTGGCAAAGCCGATACAATGATTGCCGGGAAGGACGTTTCCATCTTTGCTTGCGGACATATGGTGTGGCTCGCCATTGAGGCCGAAGCCATGCTGGCCGAACGGGGAATCAGCGCCGAAGTAATCAACATCCACACCATCAAACCACTGGATGTTGAAGCCATACTGACATCGGTACTGAAAACAGGATGTGCAGTGACCTGCGAGGAACATCAGATTAACGGAGGCTTGGGTGACAGCGTCGCTCAGGTACTTGCACGGTTCAATCCTTCCCCGTTGGAATACGTGGCTGTCAATGATTCTTTTGGCGAAAGTGGCAAACCTACCGATCTCCTGAAGAAGTACGGACTGTCTGCTGATAATATCGTGGCCAAAGCAGAGGCCGCCATCAAACGCAAAAAATAACTTCTAATTTGACACCACCCTGACCGGCTTATTTTGATACCCGGTCTGGCCGCTGTGCCACGCCATCGTATATTGGGAGGATAAACCTTCCAATATGAAATTCGCATTTACCCTTGGTCTCGTTCTGGTCGTCTCGATGGCTCAAGCACAGCCGGACCGAATGTACGGTTACACCAAAGAGGCTGCTGCCACCGAGCGGGCCCTCGAACAGAAGTTTGATCAGCAACTCAATGCTGCTAACCTTGACACCTGGCTGAAGAAGCTCACTGCCCGTCCTCACCACGTCGGCTCACCGTATGGCAAAGCCAATGCAGAATATATGCGTGACCTGTTTCGTAGCTGGGGGTATCAGGCAGAGATAGAATCCTATCAGGTACTTTTCCCGACGCCAAAAGTGCGGCTTCTGGAGTTGGTAGGTCCAACAAAATTCACGGCCCGCCTGACAGAATCAACATTAAAAGAAGACGGCACCTCCGGAATGACCAGTGAACAGCTTCCTGTATACAACGCATGGTCTGCGGATGGTGATGTAACCGCTGAGCTGGTTTTTGTTAACTACGGAATTCCAGCTGACTATGATGAGCTCGCCCGATTGGGTATTGATGTGAAAGACAAGATTGTAATCGCCAAGTATGGCGGCTCCTGGCGCGGCATCAAACCCAAAGTTGCTCAGGAGC
>DAOMGC010000033.1:0-41903 GCA_035430125.1 Cyclobacteriaceae bacterium
ATGGTGAAGAGTTTGAGCGCTTGTATGAGAAGTACGAGAAAGAGAACCGCTTCCGTCGGCAAGTAAAAGCCCAGGATCTTTGGTTTGAAATTCTGGAGTCTCAGATAGAAACTGGCACGCCCTATATTCTGTACAAGGATTCAGCCAATAAGAAGTCCAACCAGAAGAACCTCGGCACCATCAAGTCAAGCAACCTTTGCACGGAGATCATCGAATACACATCTCCGGATGAAATTGCCGTATGTAACCTGGCTTCTATTGCGCTGCCCAAGTTTGTTACCGCCGAAGGCACCTTCGATCACCAAAAGTTGTATGAAATCACCAAGGTGGCTACCCGCAACCTGAACAAGGTGATTGACGTCAACTATTATCCGGTGCCCGAAGCCCGCAACTCCAACCTGCGCCATCGTCCGATCGGTTTGGGCGTGCAGGGATTGGCAGATACGTTCATTGCCTTACGCATGCCCTTTGATTCAGAAGAGGCCCGCGGATTGAACCGGGATATCTTTGAAACGATCTACTTCGGAGCCATGGAAGCATCCATGGAGTTGTCCAAGACCCAAGGCCCGTACGAATCCTACAAAGGTTCACCGGTATCCAAGGGAATTTTTCAGTTCGACATGTGGGGTGTAACCCCCTCCTCCGGTCGCTGGAACTGGGAACAGTTGAAGCGTGAAGTGAAGCAACATGGCGTGCGCAACTCACTGCTTGTTGCCCCGATGCCTACAGCATCCACGTCCCAGATCCTGGGTAACAATGAGTGCTTTGAGCCCTACACCTCCAACATCTATACCCGCCGCACACTTTCTGGTGAATTTATCGTGGTGAACAAGCACCTGATGAAGGACCTGATGGCAGCCGGTTTGTGGAGTGAGTCCATGCGCCAGAAACTTATCGGTTCAAACGGTTCTGTTCAGGGCATCAACGAGATTCCCCAGAACATTAAGGATATCTACAAGACCGTGTGGGAAATCTCTCAAAAAGCGATCATCGATATGTCTGCCGACCGCGGTGCATATATCTGTCAGTCGCAAAGCCTCAACATTCACATCACCAATCCGAACTTTGGCAAACTGACTTCGATGCATTTCTATGCATGGAAGAAAGGTTTGAAGACAGGTATGTACTACCTCCGTTCTACTGCCGCAGCTGATGCGATCAAGTTCACCCTTGACAAATCAGCCATGCAGCAGCCAGTTGCCGCGGAGGCAGTCGCTCCGGTTCAGGAATCCGTATTGGTTGCTGCCCCGGCTGTTGCCACAGAGGCTCAACAAATGATTCCTTACGCAACCAATGCACCCTCTCAGGCGGACTATGAGCAGAAGCGAGCTGATATGGCTTGTTCACTGGATAACCCGGATGCGTGCGAAGCTTGCGGCAGCTGATGCCCTCGAACCCTAAACGAAAAGTCCCGTCGGTTTGACGGGACTTTTTTTGTGGCTAGTCATTCACCGGATACCTAAACACCTATCGGGTCCTCTTGCGGGTTGGCCGGCCGATGGTGTGGGTGACCTTCTTGTTCCCTGAATTCTTGCGAGGATTGTGACTGTCATCTTCAACTCCTTTCACCTTCACCAGGCCTTTGTCCCAGCCAAACACAATGTTAAGCCCGGTGCGAACCGTAAGCAATTGCGAGCTATTGATGTATGAATTCAGGTTCTGGGAAGCCACCAGGGAGACGGGTGCCCTCAGCAGGTTATCTCCGACAATATAAAACTGGAATGGTGACACATTGAGTGAAACTCCTAGTCCCAGGTTGTTGTAGGAGCGATTCGACACCGTGTACGAAACAGAAGTGGAGAGCATCTTGCCAAAATTCTTGTTGAGTGACGCCGTGAATCCGGATGCGTAGCGCCCCCGGAAACTTTCCGAAAAGAACAAGGCGCCAACGCTGAGGTTCTCCCTGATCTCAAATTTTCCACTCAGATACATCTTGGCCGGAAGCATGGTGGTGTATGAGCCCATGGGAGTTTCCTTCATTTTGAATTTAGCCTGTATCGAATCGCCCTGGGCATTGATGTAGCTGGTGTTGTTATTAACAAGCTGGTTAATATCGACCCCCTGAAAAGTATACTTCGCCTTGGCGGGATCCAGCGTATACTGGTACGTATTGTTCGTCCACTTCACATATCCGATATCCACCAGGCTGGCACCGAGGGTAAGCCTATCCATCACCTGCAAGGTTGCTCCCAGGTCAACGCCCCAACCAGAGTTTTTCAGGTAATCACCAAAGTGATCCCCTACTTTATAACCGCTTTGACCCAGGTTGTAAATACCCGATGTCCTGATGTCGGCTGATCCGGTGGCTGTAATCTGATAGGCATCTGCCACCTGAACCACCAACGAACTTGACTCCGTGGTAATGTTGGCGAGCCCTTTGATGTACTTCAAGCGACCACCAACGGTAAGCCGGTCATTGACCTGAAAGGACAACCCTGCCGCAGTCTCATTATACAGTATTCCTTCTTCCTGGGGGGCTGTATTTGAAAATGACCCAACCAAGGGGGCCGTTCCATCCACGGCCAATGTAGCCAGTCCTTTGGGGATCATGGCCCTGTTGTAGCCTTTCAGGGTGGAGCTGAACATGAAATAGGTCTTCGGGTGAATCCGGACGCCAACGCGAAGTAAATCGGCCTGCATCGACATCGTTACATAATTCTTGTCCGCGAGGCTCGATGTCCATTTGGACAAGTCGGCGGTCATCACACCATTCACCCTGGTGGTGAAGTCGTTATAGGTAAACCCGTTGTTCGAATAAATGGCGCCGAAAGAGGAGATCAGGGGGAGGCCCACAGCAATCTTATATCGCGGCATGATGGCAGGGTTCACATCCACTACCTGGGGGAGGCTGTTCATGAAATACAAGGTACTTTCGGTCTGAGCAAAGGAAGCCGGACCGAGGATGCTCCCGATGAGGAGCAGGAGGTAACGGTTTAGCTTCTTCATGACTTAATGCTCAGTTTAGCCAGCAAACCCACATTCATTTTCAGTTTGTAGGAAGACTTGAATTTTACATTGACCAATGCACCACTGCTGTTTTTAGAGGTGTTCAACTTGGAGTGAACCAGCAGATAACTGGATGAAAACAACTTGTTGAGCTTGTCGGATGACATATCCAGCTTCACCTCTCCGGTACTTGCTGTTTGCAAATCTCCGGCTGTGGTCACGGTGCTGGCCTTGACGATATAGGTCTGATTGCTGGTGAACAGTGAGTCGATGATGGCATAATTCTTATCCATGAAATAGAATTGAATGTTGGCATCAAGCGGTAACTGATTGACTGTCTTTATCTGCAACGATGAGCTGATTACCGTCGACTGCTTGACGCTACTGAGATCAATTTTCAGGGTGTCCACAACAGCTACTCCTGAGGCCTGGCCATAGAGGGGTACCTCAGTTGAGAGGGTGACGTTCAATTTGCTGGTGTCTGCCAGAAAATCAACGCCGGAGCTAAGTCCCTTGTTGATCCGGGCAGACGCCGCATAGGTTAGTTTCGTGGGTGCAAAATCCAGCACAGCTGCTGCATTGGTCACACTGACGCTGGTGGTAGCCGAAGTACCGAAAGCTGTAGGGAAATTGAGGGTTACCGGACTTGCAGGAGAAATGGTTATGGGTAGCACCGCACCGGTCTTGGACGCCTCTAACTTGTTGAAAGTCACCTCACAAGGCACACCGTAATCATTGCGAACATCCATTTTAATAATGGGTTGAGCGAAGGAAACCTTGGCCTTGTTGAGTGAGGAACTGAAAACAGTAAGGTCAACGGATTGCGTGGGCAATGATGTGGTCTGATCGCCAAGGAACCCTTTGATATACGTGAAATCCAGATTATTGAATCCCAACTGGATATTCAACTTAGTATTGGATTGCACAAATACTGAACTCGTTCTTTTCTTCAGGATCATACTGACCTGAATGTTGAACTTGTTCTTGTTCATCTTAATGATGTAGTTCTGCAATGATTTAGAGCCCGTGCCCAGGGACGAGGTAAAATTAAGTGGCGCCCCGGTGGTCTTGTCTACTACATCCGTGAGGGTCACAATGATGTCAATCGGGAGGCCATTTGCCGGGTTGGTAGCCGCCGACAGTGTCATCGTGTAATTCAAGGTTCCTGACTTTAGCAGGATTTCAGAGAGTTGCTCCGGGCTCAGGTTCAAATCAAGGGTCTGGGTAATCACCACAGGGGGAGAATCGGAAGGTTGGGCTGGCAAGGTTCCCGCCGGAATGTTGAATGATACCGGATATGTGTTGTTGGGTAGGGTAAACAACGATCGGATATCCTGTGACGCCAACTTTTGGGAGTAATAGAGATAGAGCAACCCATCGGAATATGCCCTCAGGTAAGTTGAATCTTTATTGCTGATCAGGTCCTGGAGTGATATGTCACCGAAGGCGACGGGGAAGGCAACCGATGGAGTCAGCGTGAGCGAATCCAGCGTATAGTCCTTGTTGTCCAGACAGGACGTCAGGGTCAGAATTCCGACCAAGACAAAGGCACGAAATAACATGAATGGGTGGTTTTGGCCCCTTTATAGTTTCCAAGGTAGCAGAAGTAACCCGACTATACCAAAGCCCCGTTCTTGATTTCGACGACTATTCCGGGGTCCAGCAAGGTGGTTGTGTCGCCAAGGTTGGTGGTGTCCCCTTCTGCTATTTTTCTGAGGATTCTTCGCATGATTTTCCCTGATCTGGTCTTTGGCAACCCAGACACAAACTGAATTTTGTCTGGTTTGGCAATAGGTCCAATTATTTTGGAGACAACTTCCTTTATCTCATTCCGCAAGTGTTGTTCCTCATGAACAGGATCGTAGGTCACTACAAAGGCGTATACACCCTGGCCTTTGACATCATGGGGGAAGCCTACGACTGCGGATTCACAAACAGCGGAATGCTCATCAATGGCACTTTCAATTTCTGCAGTACCCATATTATGGCCTGATACGATAATGATATCATCTACCCGACCTGTTATCCTGTAGTAACCCTCCTCATCCCTTCGGCAACCATCACCGGTGAAGTATTTACCAGGAAAGGTTGAAAAGTAAGTATCCCGAAAGCGCTTGTGATCACCGTAAATGGTACGTGCCATACTGGGCCACGGAAATTTGATGGCCAGACGGCCCTCTACGCCATTGCCGATAACTTCATGGCCCTGTTCATCCATGACCACCGGCTGCACACCTGGCAGTGGCAAGGTAGCAAAGGCGGGTTTGGTGCGGGTAATGTTGGCCAAGGGTGAAATCATAATACCGCCCGTTTCGGTTTGCCACCACGTATCTACGATTGGGCATTTTCCTTTACCTATGTTCTTATCATACCAATGCCACGCCTCTTCATTGATGGGTTCACCGACGGTACCCAGAATCTTAAGTGATGACAGGTCATACTTTTCAACGAAGGATAAAGGCGCCTTTTCCAGGGAACGGATTGCCGTTGGAGCGGTGTAAAAGATGTTTACTTTATGTTTTTCAATCACATGCCAGAACCGACCCATATCCGGAAATGAAGGAACTCCTTCAAAGATCACCGATGTTGCGCCCGTTGACAGTGGACCGTACAATATATAAGAGTGACCCGTGATCCAGCCTACGTCGGCCGTACACCAATACACCATTCCGTCCTGGTATTGGAAGACGTTCCTGAAAGTATAATCAACAAAGACCAGATATCCGCCGCAGGTATGCACCATGCCTTTTGGCTTACCCGTAGAGCCAGAGGTGTACAAAATAAACAGCGGGTCCTCCGCATCCATTTCTTCTGCCGGACATACAGGGCTGACTTTCTCCATTTCTGTTTCCCACCAGAAATCTCGTCCTACTTTCATTTGAACCGTAGTGCCCGTTCTTTTATAAACGATGCAGGTTTCCACACTGGGGCACTTGGGCAAAGCTTCATCAACGATTGATTTGAGGTCAATTTTTTTGTCGCCCCGAAATGCACCATCTGCCGTGAGCACCACCTTACAACCCGAGTCGGTAATCCGGTCAACGAGAGAACCAGAAGAAAATCCTGCAAACACCACAGAATGTACCGCACCAATTCGGGCACAACCGAGGATCGCATATGCCACTTCCGGGATCATGGGCATATAGATGCAAACCCGGTCACCTTTCTGCACGCCATGGGCCTTGAGTACATTCCCAACCCGTGCAACATTTTCAGACAGCTGCTGATACGTGATTTTTCTGGAGGCTTCATTTGGATTGTTGGATTCCCAAAGCAGTGCCGTTTGTCCTGCTCGGGTCGGAAGGTGCCTGTCAATACAGTTTTCGGTAATATTCAGACGGCCACCGATAAACCATTTTACTTCAGGCTTACGGAAGTCCCATTCCAAAACACGAGTCCACTTTTTGCGCCAGGTGAATCCTTCCGCCACTTCACTCCAGAAATTTTCAGGATCTGAAAGGCTCTTGCTGTACGCAGCTTGATACTCGGCAAGTGAGGTGAGGTTCTTCATATGATTACGATGTGGGTAAATCAATGAAAATTATGCCAATCGACATCAAAATCAAAACTCCTCCAAGGTTAGGTACTTTTATTTTTCGTCATTGGAAGAAATAGATGTTATAACTCCTTTTTCGCAACTTGTTGGGTGTATCCTGGTGAAATGAACAGCTGTCTTATTGTACTTGTACTTTACAAACAGGAGCTGCGAGAAACTGCTTCGTACCAGTCCCTCATGGCGGCATGGCCTTCCTCCGGTGGTATGAAATTGCTGATCTACGACAATTCACCGGAGGCTCAGTTCTTGAATCAGCCACCGGAACATCTCCTGATACAGTACATCCACGATCCATCGAATCCGGGTGTAGGCAAGGCGTATAATGTCGCAGCAAGCATGGCACAAGAAGAAGGGTACCGCTGGCTTATGTTGATGGATCAGGATTCAACATTTCCCGCCAATATATTTCATGCTTATGCGGCTTCCATCCAAGCATTTCCTCAGGTGTTAATCTTTGGCCCCTGCCTGTTTGACCACCGCGGATTGCTTTCTCCTTTTGGCCGAGGCAAAACATCAGGCCGTCGTCTTGGTAAAATATCTCCAGGCCTACATTCCCTGACAGACGTTGCTATAATAAATAGTGGACTGCTGATTGATGTCCGTGCTTATCACCAATCCCGTGGATATGATGAGCGCCTGTCGCTTGATTTCTCTGATATCAATTTCCTCAGTCGATTTTCGAAGATCAGCACCGACCTTGTTGTGGTAGACATTGCCGGTCAGCAGGTTCATTCAGACCAGCCGCATGTAGGTTATCAGGATGCATTACGCCGGTTTAGGCAATACCGGCAGGCAGCTCGTGTGATGGCAGAACTGGAGCACGCTTCATTTGCCTATAGGCTTCGAACCTTGGCAAGAGCATTTAAATTATCATGGCGGTACCGGTCGTTTCGTTTCTTACACACCGCCCTAACTGCATCGATTTGAATCCTTACATAAACTATATCCTTTCATTTACCACGGCCCTCCTGGCCTATCTGCTGGGGTGGTCGGATATGTATCCACCTGCAACAGCCACCCTGTTGATTTTTCTGGGCATTACATTCTTTGCCCATGGATGGTTAGCTTATCGGTGGAAGTTAAGAGTGAATGTGGTTACGCAACAATCCCTCCTATTTAAACCAATTCCGGTAACCATATTCATTTACCTGCTGTGGGGGCTTGACTTTTTGCACGAGGGCGGGGTTCCCATTTTTAAAATACTGCTTGGTCAACCGTACAACTATCGCCAATTTGGCTTCCCTTCGGTTCATGTCTTTACTGTGACATTTGCCTCGTTCTACACCGTGTATTTATTCGGCCTCTATTTAAGTACCCGAAAGCGAATCAATCTTATTCTATATGTAATCAACCTGACTGCCGCGCTGCTCATCTACAGCCGCGCAATGCTCTTGTTTAATTTGTTCGCCAGCTTTCAGGTATTGCTATTTTATACTGGCGGAATATCGCGACGTCAATGGGCAGGGCTATTTGTAAGCATGATCGTGCTGGCTTATGGATTTGGTTGGATGGGTAGCAAACGGGTATCCTTTGAGAACGGCAAATCATATGACCCTGAACTTTTTCTCAACATCGGTGAGGCTTCCCTCGGATTTCGGAACTCCGTAGTACCACCGGAATTCTTCTGGTCATACATATATCTTTCATCACCATTGGCTAATTTTCAACAGAACCTGAATACCTATCCAGTGCCAAAGCCTACACCGGGTCTTTGGGCCCGCATGATTAATAATGAGCTACTTCCCGATTTCATTTCCAAAAGAATCAACCGGCTCTTCTCTACCGGGCGATCCGACGAACATGTCATACCCGGAAAGCCTTTTAATGTATCTACTGTTTATTCCAGAAGTTATTGTTATTTGGGATGGATGGGGCTTGTGGTGATGGCCATATTTGTGGCCTGTGTACCCTTGCTCTACGGCTATTGGTTGCCGGGGAATTCCTATTCTTTCGCAGGGCTTGCGATTCTAAATACCATGTATTTCTTCTTGTTCTACGATAATACCATTCGATTCACAGGACTCAGTTTACAACTGGCCTACCCATTTCTTCTTCCCGTCGGGGAGCGGTTGTATGGCCGGTTCGTACATCCCAAATTGATTGCATGAACGTCTCTGTCTCCATGGCAACCCATAATGGCGCTCGCTTTCTTCGTGAGCAGTTAGACTCTATACTGCCACAGCTTGGGGGCCAGGATGAATTGGTCATTTCTGATGATCAATCCACGGATGATGTGCTGACGATCATAAGAAGTTACCAGGATCCCCGTATTCGGTTATTGCCAGCCCGAAAGTTTGGCAGTCCTTTGCGCAACTTTGAATACATCCTCCGTCATTGCAACCATGAAGTCATTTTTCTGGCAGACCAGGATGATGTTTGGAACAGCAATAAGATCAACGTGATGCGCAGGCACCTGGAGACGGTCGACCTGGTCGTGTGTGATTGCCGGCTGATCGATGCACTGGGAGAACCACTCGCTTCTTCTTTTTTTTCTCAAAATGGTTCTGGACCCGGCTTGTGGAAAAACCTGATTCACAGTTCGTATATGGGCTGCTGTATGGCCTTCAGGAGGCGCATTTTGGAACGGGCCTTGCCCATTCCGGCTGGAGTAAGCCTCCATGATCAATGGATAGGGCTAATCGCAGAAAGATATTTTAAGGTTGCTTTTATCCCAGAAATCCTGGTATCCCATCGACGGCATCACAACAACTACAGCACCACCGGCCAGAAAAGCAGACACAATCTGATGGAGAAACTTGAAATGAGATGGTGGCTAACAAAACAACTATTCCTGAGCTAATGGAAAAGATTAACGCATCGATGGTTATATACAACACCGACAGAAGCATCGTTGAAAATGCGGTACGTAGCTTTCGCGGCTCGGCGTTTGCTGGCACGCTATATATTATTGACAACGCGGCCACAGATATCGCATCCACCTGGTTTGATGCCCCTGGCATCGAATATTTTCACAGTCCCAAAAATATTGGATACGGTCGCGCACACAATATTGCGTTGCGGCAATCAATAAATAACGCACGTTATCACCTGGTGCTCAACCCTGACGTTTATTTTGATCCCAACATCCTCGAACAGTTATTCTATTTCATGGAAGAGCACCCTGGTGCGGGGCTCGTTATGCCAAAGGTATTGTATCCCGATGGCAGCCTGCAACGGCTTTGCAAGCTGCTACCGACACCGCTCAACCTGGCTGCCCGGAGGTTTCTGCCCTTCAGTGAAGTGTTGTTCCGTCAACTGAATAGCCGGTATGAGATGAGATTCAGTAACTACACCCGGGTAATGAATGTTCCTTTTTTGTCTGGATGCTTTATGTTTATCCGCACCGAGGTACTTCAAACCATCGGTTTGTTTGATGAACGTTTCTTCCTGTACGCCGAAGATGCAGATCTGTCCCGTCGCATCCATCGTCAATTCAAAACTTTGTTTTATCCGTACGCAGAAATCTACCACATTCACGCGCGGGGTTCTTATAAAAACGCTCTTCATACGTTTTATAATTTGCGAAGCGCATTTCAGTATTTCATAAAGTGGGGTTGGTTTGACACTGAACGTCGACGTCTCAATGAGCAAGCCATCAGTCAATTCACACACAACGAACCCGTATACGCTATTCAATTGACAGAGGTCACTGCTGATACCTCAACAGGAAAATGACGCGACCCAACTACCATATGGTTTACGCCAGCGCCTGGTGGCTGTGTGTTGTTACTTTGCCGTTAACCATCGCGTTGAGTAGCGCCAGTATCATTTTATTGGTGATGGTGTGGCTGGCAGAGGGTCAATGGAAGGAAAAAATCAGTCGCTTCCGTGAGGGTAAATGGGTATGGCCGTTTCTCCTTTTCTTTGGACTTCACGTGGCTGGATTGATATATACCGACGACCAACAGCGCGGTCTGATGGAGGTGGAGAAGAAACTCTCTTTTTTTGTCCTGCCCCTCATTGCGGCTTCCGGGCAACCGATCGATGCCCAATGGATATCCCGCATCCGCAATGGGTTCATAGGATCCTGTCTCCTTGTGGTTGTCATCAGCCTGGCATGGTTTGTTTTTACGATGAGCCTGGGACCAGGCCAGCCTGCGCTGAATTTTGACCCTGCCACGCAGGCAACGTATAAGGCACTAAATCCCGATTCCTCCGCAAGCTGGGAGTACCTATCCTACATTCAGGTAGGTGACTGGATCGATATCCATCCAGCCTACTTTTCAATGTACCTGATATTTTGTATCGTCATGTTGCTGGAAGAGGTGTGGATCAAGCACAAGCCCTGGGCAATGCGGACCACAATTATTCTATTGTTTATATGCTTCATTGGACTGCTTTCTTCCCGCATGGCCATCCTGGCCTTACCCATAGTTATTACCTATCTCTTAACCCAACTTTCGGCGCCTGTTCGGCACAAGCTGTCTGTGACCGGCATGGTGATGGTGCTTTTGCTGATCATCCTTTGGATTAATCCCGTTTCCCGCTTTCGGGTGTTTCAGGAGCCAATTCAAACATCTGTTCATATGAATGGGGCTGAATACGGGTGGAATTCAATTCGGTACCGCATCATTGAATGGCAGGCAGGATGGGAGTCGATTTCGCAATCCTGGTTGATCGGTGCGGGCACAGGCGACGGACAGCAACAACTGAGCAGTTTCTATGCTTCCCACGCCTTCCCGGTGGTGGCTTTAGGGTATAATGCTCACAACCAGTACCTGCAAACCAGCATTGAGTTAGGTATGGCCGGCCTGATGACCCTGCTTGTGTGTATGTGGCCAGGTACCCGACCGCTGGCAAAAAAGGACCTGGTACATGTCGCTTTTGTCATGTTGATCCTGTTGATGTGTTGCACAGAAAGCATGTTTGCCCGACAAAAAGGAATCGTTTTCTTTACCTTGTTTCAATCCTTATTTCTACGAAACGGAACTAACGCATGATGCCTTCCCGACATACTGAATTGGTTACTGAGGAAGAAAAAGGCATCCTTCGTGCGCTCTTATATTTTGATCTTTTTCAATATCCTCTCACCGAGGCTGAAATCAGGGCTTTCTCTACGGTTCCTATGTCAGCTGATTGGACCATATCTTTGTTTCGGCTGTGTGATCGCCAATGGATCGTTAAGCAGGGGGATTTCTATTCATTAAGAGAAAATTCATTTCGGATTGCCCGTCGTATTGCCGGCAACGAACGTGCCCGACAGTCCATGGTTATGGCGGAGCGAATGTCTCGATGGATATCCCGCGTTCCATTCGTGCGTGCTATCATGCTGTCGGGGTCTATTTCGAAAGGATATATGGACACTGACAGCGATATCGACTATTTCATCATCACGGCCCCAAACCGGTTGTGGCTGGTGCGTGCCGGATTGGCACTGGTGCGCCGTTTCTTAATGTTTAACTCCCACCGATACCTGTGCACGAACTATTTCATTGACGATCAACATCTGGAGATCACTGAAAAAAATATTTTCACGGCCGTCGAAACCCGAACACTCATACCCATGTTCGGGGCAGACGTAGTAAGTCGTTTCCGACATGCGAACCAATGGATTTCCTACTACCTGCCCCAATCCAGTTTCGAACCTGCACCTTCAGCTCCACCCGCCTTCTTCTTCAAAAAAATACTGGAACACACCTTGCCAGACACGTGGTTGACCCGGATGGATCGCTGGGTTCTGGCCAAAAGCAAACAATACTGGAAAAAGCGCTACGCTGCCGGACTGAGTGAACAGGAATTCTCGATTGCCTTCGAATCAACTTCGTATGTTTCCAGAAGTCATCCTCAGTTCTATCAAAAGAAGATCATCAGACAATATCAAAATGCTGTTGTGCAACTTGAGCAACAACTTGGCATAAGCTTGTGAACCATGACTACCGTAGTGCTGGCTAATGCCTACTTCTACAAACTGGATGCCAAGCAATGGCGATTTCATCAGCCGTACCCACCCCTGGGGACCTTAGTCGCAGCGGCCGTGTTGCGTCAAGCTGGATTTCGAGTGGTGTTTGCCGACATGTCGCTCGCTGATGGTCCACAGCATTTGCTGCCGGTGCTTG
This sequence comes from Cyclobacteriaceae bacterium, assembly GCA_035430125.1. GTDB lineage: Bacteria > Bacteroidota > Bacteroidia > Cytophagales > Cyclobacteriaceae > ELB16-189. The sequence continues at coordinate 12,559 of DAOMGC010000033.1, forward strand.
AGCGGGAAAGGCCACGATATGTTGTGGTGTACGATGATGGATTTAACTACCTCACGAAGATGTGTCTAACCGTGATGCGGGATGCTACCTTTGTCATGACCCGATTGGCACGTCAGTATGGTGCTAAAGTGATTGTCAATAGTTCAGATGCTACTGACCACTACCAAAAATACCTGGATGAAGGCGTTGACTATGTGATACGCGGCGAAGGGGAAGAGACCCTTCGGGAACTACTTTCAGGGATTGAAAGCCAACAGAATATCAGCCAAGTAGCAGGAACTGTCAGTCAGCATGGAGGACAAACACATGTCAATACACTTCGGCCGGTGTTAAAAGATCTTGATACGCTTCCGCTGCCTGCGTGGGATTTGGTTGATTTCGTGCCTTATCGGAACCACTGGCTCAGTCACCATGGTTACTTCTCACTAAACCTGGCAACCACACGGGGATGTCCCTACAAATGCAATTGGTGTGCGAAGCCAATTTACGGCAACCGGTATAACGTCCGCTCCCCAAAATCCATAGTGAGCGAAATGATCTGGTTGCGCGAGCTGGCCCAACCCGATCATTACTGGATGGCGGATGATATCTTTGGACTAAAACCTGGATGGGTTCGCGATTTTGCCGCAGCACTCAAGGAAAACCAGATCAATATTCCCTATAAGATACAGTCAAGGGCAGACTTATTGTTGGAAGAAAGAACAATCAGTCAGCTATCCGAAAGCGGATGTAAAACGGTTTGGATTGGCGCCGAAAGTGGATCTCAAAAGATATTAGATGCGATGGACAAAGGCACCACCCTTGCGCAAATCCGGGAAGCCACTAGGCAACTCCGATCGCAGCACATCGCAGTAGGCTACTTTCTTCAGTTTGGCTATCCGGGAGAAAGCCGGGAAGACATTGAAGCAACATTACAAATGGTGCTTGATCAAATGCCAGATGAAATCGGAATCTCGGTATCCTATCCCTTGCCGGGCACAAAATTCTATGAGCGTGTCAAATCGGAACTTTCTACCAAACAAAACTGGATCGACTCAGACGACCTGGCTATGCTGTATCAAAGTCCCTTCCCTCCGGTGTATTACAAGTTGTTGCAACGCTATGTACACAGTCGCTTTCGTATTCAACGGGGCATCCAACGGTTAAAGGCTTTGCCTCAACAACCCAAATTAGCTAAACGAGACCTTCGCAAACTGGCATCAATGGTCTATCACACACCGTTGTCCTGGGTGCAACGATACCGGCTTAATAAAATTGAATCTGGCACATGAATGAATTGTCGACAGACGGTCTGGCTGTGCGGCGCGCTTTCAGTAAACAAGCCGCAGGTTATGATGCGGCAGACCGCGCTAATCCGATTCTGGGAATTTGGCGGGAACGGGTATACCGGCACATCGATCGGTTCCTTCAACCTCATTCCGATATTCTTGAGTTGAATGCCGGCACCGGCATTGATGCACTGCGGCTGGCACAAGCCGGTCATCATGTTTTGGCTACGGATGTTTCTCCTGGAATGGTGCTGCAGCTGCAACAAAAAGTTCTGGATCCTTCAGCTTCCGGGCGTTTAAGCGCGCAGGCATGCTCTTACGAAAATCTGGAAAAACTTCCCGATCATCAGTACGACCAGGTCTTTTCTAATTTCGGAGGCCTCAATTGTTGTGCGGATCTTGGGTTGGTAATCCGGCAGCTACCCCGATTACTGAAACCGGGTAGCCGCATTACATGGGTAATAATGCCGCCCATCTGTCCGTGGGAATGGTTGTGGTTGTTCCGTGGATCGTTCTCTGCCTTCAGGCGTCTTTCCAGGCATGGCACAAAAGCTCATCTTGAGGGTGAGTATTTTATGACCTATTACTATTCCTTGAAGCAACTTCAACAACAATTCGGACCGGGATTCAAATTACTTCACGTCGAAGGACTAGGCGCAGTATCTCCTCCTCCGGCCAGCTACCGTTTTGTTCGCCGGTTTCCACGCATCACGAAGTGGTTGAATAAGCTCGATGAGAGGATTGGTGGAATGTATCCGTTCAGCCACTGGGCCGACCACATCATCGTCACCTTTGAATACATGCCCTGATGATCAGCGGAAAGATTCTATTGCGGGTTGACCGCTGGTTCGGCTGGCTGTATCATTGGGCAAATCGTATCGATGCTGGCGGAGTCGTCCGTCCGGATAATCCAAAACGAATCCTCATCATCAAGTTCATGGGAATGGGCAGCTTAGTACAACTGGCCAATCAGTGTGACCGTATGGGAATCGACAAATCCAATCTGATCTTATTAACCCGAAGCAGTCATCGCTCAATCTGTAAACTATTGGGATTTACGCAGGCTTGGTATGTGAGCAGCCTGGCTCCTTTAACCATACTTCAACTCATCGCTATTTTTTATAGAACACACCATTGGAAGCCAGAGTTAATTATTGATTTGGAACGATGCAGCAACGCCGTGGGATTATTACGCTCCCTGCTGGCCCGTGCCGGTCATAGCTATTCGGTGTCTTTTGAAGAGCGTAGCGTATTACAACTTCCCCATCAGGAAATACATGCCGCCAACCAACTCACATTACTTGATTTATTCAGTATCGGATTGGCATTCATTCCGCGTAGCGCCCAACAACAAAATCAGCAGCTTTGGTCTGCCAGCAACAACCGCATCCTGATCAACGTGAATGCTAGTCCGTATTTGCTAGAACGTCGGCTTCCCACCCAACATCTGAAAACCCTTTTGCGGGAACTCAGGAAAATTATACCTCAAGCAGAGTTCCTGCTTACTGGGTCTGATCAGGAAATGGCCTTTGTACAGCATGTGATTGACATGACCCCGGGTTTTCGTTTACAAAATGTAGCCGGCTCCTGGACACTGGAAACCTTACAACAGGAACTGGCAACTTGCCGTCTCTTTATCACTGGTGATTCCGGTCCAATGCACCTGGCGGTACGGATGGGCACGCCAGTAGTTGTAGTTTGGGGACCTACCCAACCAGCGCATTTCGGGTATGACAAAAATCCAAGGGTATTCTCTGTTTCTCAGAACCGACCCTGCGCTCCATGTCTTACCCATCCACATTCAAAACCCCTGGCCGTATGCGGAGGAAAAGTGGATTGCATGCAGCATATCGGCATCAAAGCTATGATGTCTGCATGTCTGGCTGCATTACAAGTTTCATCTGACGTATCTTGGAGTCCGGCTCAACCTGATTCGGCTGGCCATTCATAAAATTGTGCGAAAGTACTTCGAATACCTGTGTCTGGTCGTGCTGATTGCCTTCAGTTTACAGAAGGGAATTCGCACCGGATGGACTGTGGTCAACAGTGACTTTGCCAACTACTATGTCTCAGCGCAATTGGTTGCTCAAGGAAAGCCCTTGGATGAGTTATATAATAACGATTGGTTCCAGCAACAAATCCAGGCTCAGGGCATCGAAACGCCGGGTAAATTTGCACCGTTTCCACCGATTACCTCCTGGATGCTCTTGCCATTGACTCCCGCTTCACCGCTGACCGCTCAACGTACCCTAATAATGATTAATCTCTTGCTTGTCGGCTTTGCCATCTGGCTATTGCAACGAATGTTTCAATTTCCGTGGCACATGGCAGCTATCCTCGTGTTAGCATCAGGACAAGGATTCAGCAATAATCTTGCGTTTGGTCAGGTCTATTGGATCATTGCCGTATGTATACTTTTCTCCTTGTACCTGGAACAACAAGGAATGGGTTGGGCAGCAGGGTTCTTGCTGGGCTTCTGGACATCGATTAAATACATTCCCGTAGTCTTCATTTTTGGCTTCGCGCTTCTCGCCTGGAAAGACCGGGTATCAGGTAAGACGATGAAGGGGCATTCATTCCTGATTGCTGCCGGATCTGGTATCACTACCCTGTTGTTATTAGTAATTGCTCAATACCTCTTCTTTGGCAGCGAAGTCATGCACAACTTCATTCAGGAAGCATTCCTTCCCCACCTCGACGGCCAATTGCGGGGTCAGGGCGCCTACAGCCTGCCATTTCAATCCTGGGATGGTTTGCTACGGCATTGGTTCGTGCCTGATCCTGAGTTCAATCCAAACGCACTGATCGACTGGCCTTCCGGGCGTGTGATCGTAAAATTCGTATTGCTTGCCGGTATCGGGTTCTCGATGATATCAACGTGCTTTCGCTTTAGAAACTCACCCCATTTTTACCACGTTGCATTAACATTGCCTATCCTAGGCGCGATGGTGCTATTGCCGGCTTCGGCAACCTATCATTTTATATTATTAGTAGTTCCGATGGCATTGTTGCTGAGTCAACCCGATTGGCTCGGAAAAGCATGGTGCGGAGCGATTCTGATTATTTACGTCGCGATAGGATTCTTGCCATTATCCTTCTTTTATGATGCATCATCCACTTGGGGCATATGGATTGCCTACCCAAGGGTATGGTTGGTAACTTCCTTGTATCTGATGGTCGTCTTCCGTTTTAATCGAATTTCGTCATCTATATGAGCGGTCAATACACCACGTGGATCAAACGATTTCGTATCATATTACTTGGTGGAATGTCGCGACTCCTGGCTGCCTTGTTTACGGTTACTGTCTCGCTGATTGTTATCCGGACACAATCGGCTGTACTATGGGGTGAAGTTGTGCCTCTAATGCTGATCCTCGAGTTTGGATTCACCATTATTGGATGGGGGGCACTGCCCTATCTGGTACAACAATTCAGCTTGCACCCACATACCATGAAAAGTGATTGGAGTCAGACGGTGACATCACGAGCCATATTGTTGTTGGTATTTCTGATCATCATTGGTTTTTTGCCACAGCCCCCCGAAATCAGAACAAGCCTGATGCTCTGGGCTACTGGACGGTTCGTGTATCAATGTTTTGAGCCAATCGCCCAGGTAGAGCGAAACTTTACATTTACACTTTTGCTTGAGCTCAGTGCTCTGCTGGTGGTGATCCTGCCCCTATTTTTGTTATCGAAACCGATTCAGTTGCAGACACTTGTTAACCTTTTTGCCTTTAGCATGCTCTGGCGTGCAGTTTTGGCGTTGATTTATTTCAGGAAGTGGATCACCTGGTCAACGCCAGGCCTGGCATACTTCAAGACATCATTTCCATTTTTTCTTTTGGCTGTCAGCGGAGTGCTCCAACAACGCATGGACTTGTATTGCGTAGCCTACTTTCTCCCCGATACCGCTACCGCCTCCTATCAGGTCTACTTCAATTTTCTTATCTTCTGTCAATTCCTGGCCAGCCTGTTGCTTAGTCCTTTTGCCAAGAATATTTTCAGGCTTCGCCCCGTTTCATTGCGCTCGCTTGAACGAACCTTTATTTTGGCAGGTATTCCATTGTCCTTTATCAGCATGATAGCGGTAACATTGATGATCAGGTTTGTTTACCAACTTGACATCACTTTGATTCAATATGGCCTTGGTTATATTTATGTGTTCATGTTCTATGTCTACTTGTTACGCAACTACGAAATGGGAAAAACCTACCGACAGGGTCATGCAGCCCTTTTGGGATTCATCGCCAGCGCAGTCAACCTGATTTTGTGTATCCTGCTCATACCCATTTATCAAATTACCGGAGCATTGGCCGCAGGCACCGTGGCGCAAATTGTAGTGGCCTTCCTGTATCATCGTTGGGCAGATTTTAGTTATGCCAAACGTTAGCATCGTCACTTGCACATATAATCGTGGGGCCCTACTGAAGGAAACCATCGCCTCCGTATTGGACCAGCGTTATCAGGACTTTGAATATATCATCGTGGATGACGGATCCGATGATGACACCGCCTCCATGGTAGCCTCCTTCGCCGACAAGCGCATCCAATATGTATTTCATTCCCGCACTGGCGGCCATCTGAGCGTGCTGCGCAACTTCGCAGAAACATATTGCCATGGACGTTATGTGGCTTATGTCGATTCCGACGACCTCTGGGAACCAACCAAGCTTGAACGTCAGATTGAGGCCATGGAGGCCTCTCCCCAAATCGGATTCTCATTCACAGACATCGTCACCTTTGACGATTCGGGTGTGCTGCGCCCATCGCTGTATCAAAAGCAAGGAAGCTATTCCGGAAATGTATTTGAAAAGATGTTGCGCAATGAATTAATAATCTGTCACACAACCCTGGTTATTCGCCGGAGTTGTTTGCTACAGGTAGGACCGATGGACGAATCTTTGCACTCCGGCGATCATGACCGGGTATTTTTTCTTAGCCGCTTCTTCGATGCGTTCATCCTGTACGAACCCCTGGTCCGGGTGCGCAAGCACCAGGGTAATACCACCGGCAGTAATACCCTGTCGCTGCGGCTTCTAAAAGAACATCACCAAACGTTGAATAAACTTCAAGAACAACAACTGATCTCCGCGTCAGATTACAAGCGAGCTATGATCATCACGAGCTATTCGTTTGGGATGCAAGCGATGCAGATGACTGAATGGGCAGTGGCAAGAAGCTACTTCAAACAGTGCCTGTCATATCAAATTATGCATCCCAAGGCCTTGTTCCGTTTGCTGGCATTATTAACGAAATAACAGACCGGTGAAAAGGCCATGGTCACTTCTCCATTGAGCATAATACTGATGAATATGGGTGACAGGCTGTCCATTCGTATGGACATTGTACAGTATCTTATAGAAGTGAATGCGGTGTATACCCCAGTCTACAGAACCTTCTAGCTCCAGTTCGCGATACCCGATCGTGCCTGCCAGCAAGGGTATGCCCAGGTGCCTTGATGCGCTGTTCTCCCATTGATATTGATCGGGCTGTTGAAGGTCACGTTGATGATTGACGCCCCATGCATAGACTTTACGGTAAGCATGAACGGGTAAATCGGCAATAACCAGTTTACGCAGGCGTTCAACCTGTTCGGTTGCCTTTCCATGAATGCGCAAGGAACTCACATAATGCTGTGGCGCTATTGGTCCGTGGAGGTCGGTAGGAAAAACATTCACACGTTGTCCATCTGACAGGATCACTACAGAAATAATACGGGGCATGGCGTACGCAATCCTTACCTGATCATACAGATTTCCAGGCAGACCAACATTACCTGGTTTTCTGCGGGTTAACCATTGTCTTTGGTTGTTGATCCACTGGTAAATCGGATGAATAAAAGTATGTGAACCCCGAATACCCTCACAAAAGATAACAGACCGATCGTTGAACACCCGATGGAACACCGTCTTCGCTATCAACTCGGCAACGCTATTTCCATCCTCACTCCTGAGATGAAAAACAACGCTTCTCCCCGTTTCTACGGGAGCACTGAACAAACCAATGAGCAGCGGTTTGTAGCCAACAAAAACATGCTCATCGGTAACGTCGCGTACCGCTTCTTCCGATTCTACCCATAGGCGCAAGTTGGAGGGAGGTGTTTCCTCTAGGCAAATATATTCCTGCGGATATACAAGACCCGTCAACAACCGCTTCAACCAGATTCGTACTGACATTTATATTCGTTTGCGAAGCCTTTTGCTAACTTGTGAACTGATGCGTAAAGTTATTCTTTTCAATCCACGAAGCGCACGCGCCAAACATCGTATTCCCAATTCTATTCTTCAGGTAGCTGCGTGCATCCAGGGAAAACATGAAGTGGCATTGGTTGACGGCAACCTGGAACGAAATCCGTGGGAGAAAATTGAATCTTATATCAGGTCAGGCTATGACATCTTTGGATGCACGGTGATGCCTGGACCACAACTGGAACAAGCTATCCCATTCACCCGAAAGATTCGTGAGCAGTTTCCAGGAATTTTCATTGTGTGGGGAGGCTATTTTGCATCAAATCAATATCGCTCGGTTCTAGATTCAGGTTGGGTCGATGCTATTGTCAACGGTCCAGGTGACGAGGCCTTTCCGGCGCTTCTTGAAGCGGTGGAGACGAATCGTCCACTTGATACGATCAATAACTTGATATTTCGACGGGAAGGAAAAATCATCAAGACGCCCCTTGCCCCATTGATGGATCAGGATTCGCTACCCCAGTTGCCTTACGACAAGTTAAATGCGTTTTATCCACTGGAGCGATACCTGGGGAAAACATTTCTGGGCAGTCGCACAGCAGCCTATCACTCCAGCATGGGTTGTCCTTTTACCTGCTCGTTTTGTGCGGTAGTTCCGCTGTACAATGCCCGCTGGAAAGGAAAGTCCGCGCCCCTTATTTATCAGGACATCAAATACCTGATTGATCGCTTTGGGGCAAATGCCATTGAGTTTCATGACAATAATTTCTTCGTCAGCGAAAAACGTACCGTTGAGTTTGCCCAGCTGATCCAACCCGAACAAATCATTTGGTGGGGAGAGGGCAGAATTGATACGGTAGACAAATACAAAGACGAGTCCCTGGAGTTGATGCGCGAGTCCGGTTGCCGGATGATTTTTTTTGGCGCTGAAACAAGCAATGACGAATTGCTTAAGCAGATGGACAAGGGGGGCACGCAAACCATAGAGCAGATGCGGCGCTTTGCCGCACGCCTGAAGAAGTTTGACATCATCCCAGAGTACTCGTTTGTATTGGGCTTCCCTGCAGCCACGCCGGAACTTGTGATGCAACAAATCGATCGCGATATCTCGTTCATCCGGGAGATTAAGGAAATCAATCCTGAAACTGAAATCATTATCTATGTCTACAGCCCGGTGCCTACTGAAGGATCGGCGTTATATGAAGAGACTAAACGATCAGGCTTTGCCTTTCCCCACCGCCTCGAAGAGTGGCTCGAACCAGCCTGGCAGAATTTCGATCTGCGCAAAAATCCACTGACTCCCTGGCTAACCCCTGAAATGGTTGACAAAATCAGGGGCTTTGAAACCGTACTAAATGCCCAATATCCGACCGTATCCGATTTCAAAATCACACCCTTTCAAAAAAAGACGATGCGCGTCCTTTCCTCACTGCGCTACCGAACAGGGATGTATCGTTTCCCTTACGAATTAAAGGCCCTTCAGAAATATTGGCTTCGGTATCGGCAACCCGAGATCGAAGGATTTTATGCCGAATAATGAATCGACTGCTGCATAAAATCATTACGCCCCTACCAAGACTGGTGCGGTGGTACCTGTCCAAGCCAAGGAACTATAGATTTGGCAAACTCAAACTGGTCATACAACCCGGCGTATTTCATCCCGGCTTGTTTTTCAGCTCCACTTTTCTCACAAAATACATTGAAACTCTTCCCTTACAGGGGAAACGCGTGATCGAAGTAGGATGTGGATCTGGCTTACTTGCTCTTACGGCCGCGCGCCAGGGCGCACAAGTCATCGCACTTGATATTAGTCCACAAGCGGTGGTCAACACCCGTCTGAATGCAAATCAGAATAGCCTGACGATCCAGGTTGTACAATCAGATCTGTTCCAAGCCTTCTCACCGGCCGGGGCAGACTGGATATTTATCAATCCGCCTTATTATCCGAAAACCCCAGTCACTGATCAAGACCATGCCTGGTATTGCGGCGAAAATCACCTCTACTTCCGGAGGTTATTTCAACAACTCCAACAAACTGATGCACAAATCATCATGGTTTTATCAGATGTATGTGACCTTGCTTCAATCAAACAAGTCTGCCATGAAGCCGGATTTGAACTAAATGAAATTCAGCGAAAACGGGTATGGGCTGACGGCTATAACTATCTCTACAGAATTAAACGGACCGAATCGGACTTAGCTGCAAAGAGCACACACAACGCTGACAAACTTCATTAGTCCTGACATCCAACGCGCGTCTGAAATTTTTGGCAACTGTGCTGTTGACAATTGCTCTAAAATCACTCTGATGAATGTTGCCATAAGGCGGATGAAAGAAACATGGCATGACATCTCCATTGGATTCAATGACAGCAGAAACCCAAGGGGCATTGCATCGTTTGCTAGGGAAGGACGTGAGCCCGAGCAGGGCCTGGTAATGCTGCACGATGGTCAACATTTTCTCCGGCGTTTCAGCAATGAAACCAGATTCATAGGTTGCGCGATGTGATTCGAATGAATTGCGCAGTATTTCTTCCAGCTCAGTAGCCTCTTCGGCCGACAGGGAAATTACTACGGTTTTATCAGCATCCCAGGGGTCGGGCCGGTTAAAGGCCGTAGACGAAACGTCGGCTGCCAGAAACGAAATCTGGTCCAACCCCAGCGACCTGGAGGTTTCAATCGTGTCCACAAATACCCTGAAGTTCATTCGTTGCAATACGCTGCGGCCCGTAACACGCATCTCGGGTCTCATTTTTTTCAGTGCAGCAACTCCCTCCCTCAACTTATCAAAGGCCGTCGGAATATTTCTGATGCGGTTGTGCACTTCGGGCGGGCCATCCAATGACACAATCACTTCGTTGCAATGCTCTGCTACAGCGGCTGCATGAGTCGCGAGGGTGAGACCCGTAGACAAAAGGCTGATGTGCACCGAAATGGTCCGAAGGGCTGCACACAGCTTCCAGAGATTAGGATGAAGTAGTGCCTCACCGCCAGACAACGCCACATGCCGTACTCCCAACTTTTTGAAGGCATCAAGGTGCGGAAGAATTTCATTTTCAGTAATCTCCCGCTTTTCATGATTGGCCTTCCAGATATCGCACATCACACAGCGGCAATTGCAGCGGCTATGCGGCATCAGCACCAGAATGGGCAATTCAAAGATGTGATGGGTAAGCAGGGACGCCTGGCGACGAACAGCGGATATCATACGGCTAAATTACCGCAATCAGGAATATCACCTCAACAGAGGTAGGATCAGGCTACGGCATAGGCCGACGGCACCGGCACTGTCTTGCTTTGCCCCAGTTGATAGAGCAGACGGGCGTGAGCGGCAATGGCACTTCGGAACGTTTCCTTCATCTTATATGGATGACCAAATTCTTCTGCGGTAGCGCGCACAATGGAAGAGAGGTTTCGATAGTGAACATGACAAATATTCGGGAAAAGATGATGCTCCACCTGAAAGTTAAGTCCACCTACATACCAGGACAGGAGTTTATTGCGATGTGCATAATTAGTGGTCGTGTGCAACTGATGAACGGCCCAGGTATTTTCCAGATTGCCGTCCGAATCAGGCATAAAGTAGGCTGTTCCTTCCAACACGTGGGCGGGTTGAAATACCACCGCAAGGATAAAGCCCGATACATAATGCATAACAAAGAAACCCAGCAGGATTTGCCAGATTGTAAATGGCAAAAGCAGGGCCGGCAACAAAATGATGTATGAAAAATACACCACCTTGGTGATAAGCAGAATGATCCATTCAACAACCGGATTTGCTTTTTGCTTTTTCACCAGGCCATCCTTTTGGTATCGGACCAATCTGAAAAAGTCCTTCGCCACAATCCATACAAATGTCATGAGTCCATAAAGGAACCAGGCATAAATATGTTGGAATCGATGCAGCGGATGCCAGGGTGAATCCGGCGACATTCGCAAGGTGCCCCGGGGGCTAATGTCTTCATCCACATCATAAATATTGGTGTAGGTATGATGAAGCACATTGTGCTGAATCTTCCAGTTGAAGGAGTTACCTCCTACAAAATTAAGGGTATAGCTCATGAAATGATTTACCCAAGGCTTCGATGAATAAGCCCCATGGTTAGCATCGTGCATAATCGAGAGACCAATTCCGGCCACACCCAGGCCCATAACAAAGCATAAACCAAGGTATCCCCAGTAAGAAGTAACAGCGCCACTTAATGCAATTACATAAGGCACCAGAAAGAGAAGCATCATGAAGGTTGTCTTGATGATCATCTCAGCATTGGCGTAGCGACTGATGTTGTTTGTCTTGAAATATTGATTGACACGCTGACTGAGGACGGTGTAAAATTCCTGCTGATGCTTAGCAAACTGAATATTCTTGTTCATGGGCGGGATAATGACAGCTCCATTTCTCTGGAGCCACTAGTAGGTTACTTCAAATATAGGCAATCAAATCAGCCTAAACGACTGTTAGGCAGATGGTAAGACAATTATTTTGCAGGCGGCTGTTGAACCCGCACAGCACCGCTGATTCCGGGAGAAACGTATGTTTTTATTCCTTCAGGTGTAGAGTAGACAAAGAGGACATTAAGTTCCGGATGCGATTTCAGCACTTCAAGACCCCGCTCATGACCCATGGACATAAAGGCGGTGGCCCATGCATCCGCCGTGGCACAGTCGGTTGCAAATACGGTGGCACATAACAAGGCTCGCTCTACCGGGAAGCCAGTTATTGGATCAATGGTGTGGGAGTATTTTCTTCCATCTACTTCACGGAAATTAAAGTAGTTGCCCGACGTTGAATAGCCCTGGTTGTGCAGGGTGGCCTGGGCAATGGTCTTGCGTTCGATGTAATTGGATTCAGGGTCGAGAATCCCGATTTCCCAGGGTCGATTTTCCTTCCGGTTAATTCCGTGTGCCACACCTTCACCACCCAATTCAACAAAAAAGTCTTGAATACCCTTATTCATAAAAAAGTCTCCGATTACATCTGATCCATACCCCTGCCCAATGGCCGAGAAGTCGAGTTGTACACGGGGGTCATCTTTCCATACACTGTCTTTATTGAACATTATTTTTCCGAAACCAACAAACGCCCGCGCCGCCAGGACTTCGGCAGTGTCCGGTCTGGTGATCTTCTTGGGACCAAAGCCCCAGGCATTTACCAGGGGCATTACTGTCGGATCATACGCCCCGGAAGAACCGGTCACTACTTCCTGCGACTTCTGCAAAGGCGGAAAAAAATAGGGAAGTTGAAACTTCCATCCGCGGGAAGACCGGTTGAACTGTGAAATTTCGGACGTAGTGTCGTATGTGTTGATAGCGCGATTGACCAATACCATCAAAGAATCTACCGAGGTTTGGAAATTTCGTCCACGATCATCGAAGTAGGTGATGTGATACGACGTACCCATGGTTTTGCCTTCCAGGTTGATTGGATCCTGGGAGGGATGACGCAGTTTCCATCCCACCCATAGCACAACAATCAAAACCAGCGTATAAATAGAATTTTTGACACGGGGATTCATGCCCTAAAATTACGACGAATTCCGGGCGGGCCGGAAATTAAATTTGAAGACCGGTTTACGAATTGTAGCTTTGAACACAGTCGATTCCATGCGAGAAGAATATCTTAAACCCGATGGGGAAAGTCTTAATGCAGCTGAAAAGGAAGTAGAGAAAGCCCTCAGGCCACTCACCTTCTCAGATTTCACCGGCCAGCAAAAGGTGGTTGACAACATTAAGGTGTTTGTCCAAGCCGCCCGTCAGCGAACCGAAGCCCTCGATCATGTGCTCCTGCACGGACCTCCCGGCCTCGGCAAAACGACGCTTTCATTTATCATTGCAAATGAATTAGGTAGCCATATCAAGATCACATCAGGCCCTGTCCTCGACAAACCCGGTGACCTCGCCGGGCTGCTCACCAATCTCGAAACAAACGACGTACTATTCATCGATGAAATTCACCGTCTTAATCCTGTCGTTGAGGAATATCTATACTCCGCCATGGAAGACTATCGCATTGATATTATGCTCGACAGCGGTCCCAATGCGCGATCCGTTCAAATCAGCCTCAATCCGTTTACCTTGATTGGCGCCACTACCCGTGCGGGTTTGCTCACCTCTCCCTTGCGTGCGCGATTTGGCATTACCGCCCGTTTGGAATATTATGATGCCAAGTTGCTGACTTCCATCATCAGGCGATCTGCCGGCATACTCGCTACCGAAATAAATGACGAGGCCGCCTTCGAAATTGCACGACGAAGCCGAGGCACGCCACGCATCGCCAATAACCTCCTTCGTCGCACAAGGGACTTCGCTCAGATCAAAGGCAATGGCCGGATCACCATGCCCATCGCACAACTCGCGCTTAACGCATTGGATGTCGATCAGCATGGCCTGGATGATATGGATAACCGAATCCTGAGTGCCATAATCGAAAAATTTAAGGGGGGACCCGTGGGACTCACCACTATCGCAACTTCGGTAGGCGAAGAAGCAGAGACCATTGAAGAGGTCTACGAACCTTTTTTGATTCAGGAAGGATATATCAAGCGAACAGCCAGAGGCCGCGAAGCAACTGAACTGGCCTATAAGCACCTGAACATCGCGCTGCCTTCGAGAGGGCCCGGGTTATTCGACTAGCTTTCCATAACAATGGATTTCCGACCTGCCCAACACGCACAATTGATGAAAGAGATTGCGCGTGAAGAAGGATTCGACTTTTGCGGCATCGCCAAGGCGGCTTTTCTGGAGGATGAAGCATCCCGGCTGGACACCTGGCTTAAACGCGGTTATCAGGGCACGATGTCCTACCTCGAAAACTACAGCGACAAAAGGCTCGATCCCCGGTTGTTGGTGCCCGGCGCACAATCTGTTATAAGCCTTTTGTATAATTACTACCCCGCCGAATCACTACACACTGATGATGGCGAATTCAAAGTGGCCCGCTATGCTTATGGTGAGGATTATCACCATGTCATCAAAGAGAAACTGTTCATCGTACTGCAGCGACTCAAGGAACGCATCGGAGACATCCAGGGGCGTGTGTTCGTCGACTCCGCACCAGTAATGGAGCGCGCATGGGCGGCACGAAGCGGATTGGGCTGGATCGGGAAAAACAGCCTCCTCCTCAACCGATCCATGGGAAGCTATTTTTTCCTGGCTGAAATCATAATAGACCTTGAGATGGAGGCTGACGGACCCATCAAAGATTATTGCGGATCTTGTACCGCTTGCCAGGATGCCTGTCCGACAGATGCCATCGTAGAGCCTTATGTTGTGGATGGCAGCCGATGCATTAGTTACTATACCATTGAACTCAAGGATCAGATACCTCAGGAAGCCCATGGAAAGATGAACAATTGGATTTTCGGATGCGACATCTGCCAGGAGGTTTGTCCCTGGAACCGATTCTCAAAACCCAATAGGGAACCTCGCTTCCAGGCAACTGATGATTTGGTTGGCCTTGATCGACAACGCTGGATAGAAATGACCGAAGAAACGTTCGACAGGGTCTTTGCCAACAGCGCCATCCAACGCACCAAATACGCAGGGCTCAAACGAAACATTGAATTTGTCACCCGGCGGCAGGCTACCCAATAAAAAAGGCCCCTGGCGGGGCCCTGATGGTGTTGCTTTAGGTTCTTAATTAACTGTGAACGAAACAGCGATTCAAGATCGCCCGATGATTCCCGAAATTGGAGTAACACCAATTTCTGAGCTCCTGCACTTCCTCGCCAATCAACATCTTGATGGCTTTGCGCAACTCTTTCTCGAAGAGTCGTGCGTCAAAACTCACGCGGGTGAGCACGGTTTTGGCATAGTTCAACATGTTTCGAAAATTAATGTACGATGCGTATCCTTATACGCCGATTGTAACGTTGAAAATACCATTTCGACTATTGAGTTAAAAGAAAATTTAAATTTGTCTCCGCAAGTGCGACCGCAACATTTGCAATGATGAAAATTGCCCTGAAATACCTCTTTCCCGTACTGTTCCTGCTGTCCAGCCTGGCCGCTGCCGGACAAACAACCACCATTCAGCTTGGACCAGATGAAATAGGCGAAAATCAGTACTGGACAATTGGGGTAACCCTCCAAAATGGCCAATTGAAATCCTATGACAATTTTCCCGACATCGAGGGATTGCGGAAAAGAGGCACCAGCACGCAACAGCAAACCAGTATCGTCAACGGCCAGATGAGTTCCTCCACCGGGGTAATCATGACCTATCAGCCCATACGCCAGGGGATCATCACCGTGCCTCCCTTTCAAATGAAGATTAACGACCAAGTCGTCAAATCACCTGGCAAGAAAATAAAGGTAGGACCTGCCGCTCAGCAACAAGCCCGCGACCCATTCAGGCCCGATCCCTTTCGCGATTTCTTTGGAAAAGAAGAGACAGAGTTTGTCGACATCAAAGAGGATGCACTCCTCGCCCTCAGCACCAATAAAGATGAAGTATATGTTGGCGAAGGTCTATCCACTACCCTCTCATTTCTGGTAGCCGATAACAACAGGGCTCCGATGCAGTTTCATGAATTGGGAAGGCAGTTATCTGATATTCTCAAGAAGCTGAAGCCCGCGAACTGTTGGGAAGAGAATTTTAACATTGAAAACATAGAGGGGGTTCCCATCACCATCAATGGCAAAGGTTACACACAGTATAAAATCTATCAGGCCACGTATTACCCGCTCAATGCCGAGCCCATTCGCTTTCCTTCGGTTGGCCTTGAGATGATTAAGTTTAAAGTGGCCAAGAATCCATCTTTCTTTGGCCAAAACCGTCAGGAGGATTTTAAGACTTTTTACTCAAAGGCCAAGACCATACCCGTGCGTGAACTGCCTCCCCATCCACTCCAGGGCTCTGTGGCAGTTGGCAATTATCAATTGGAGGACCGGATATCAACGCAACAGGCGAAGACCGGTCAAAGTATAGAATATGAATTCAATGTGTATGGCGAAGGAAATATCTCATCTATTCAACGACCAGCCATCGCAAAGGATGACAACTTCGACTTCTATCAACCAAGTGTGCAACAAAACATAACCCGTGAAAACAGCAAGGTGACCGGCACTAAATCATTTCGCTACTTCCTCGTCCCCAAAGAACCGGGGCAGTTTGAAATGGGTCATTATTTTCATTGGATATACTTCAACACCAATAAAAGGACTTATGACACCCTTCGCTCTAAGATTACCCTGGCCGTTGAAGGTGAGAGCCAACGGAATCAGGCTATTCAAAGCACTGACCTGGGGTCATTTTACGATCGGGTAGATGTTGCAGACAATACACTGCATGCGTCAGCACAGATCGGTTGGATGAAGTGGGGGATGAATGGCCTTATTGGACTGATGCTGGCCGGCGCTGTCTGGTTGGTTTTTAGTGCCCGTCCGAAAGATTAAGTCACTCCATAATTCTACCTTTGGGACATGGGCAGTACCTACGGCACTATATTTCGCATCAGCACTTTTGGAGAATCTCACGGTCCGTCAATCGGCGTAGTGATCGATGGATGTCCCGCAGGGCTGGACATCGATGAAACATTTATTCAGAGTGAACTACAGCGCCGTAAACCCGGACAATCGCACATTACCACCCAACGCAAAGAAGAGGATGCTTGCACTATTTTATCGGGGGTATTTGAAGGCAAGTCAACCGGCACTCCCATTGCGCTGATTATTCAAAACCAAGACCAGCGCAGCAAAGACTACAGCCACCTGGAAAAGACTTTCAGGCCTTCGCATTCCGACTACACCTATCAGGCAAAATATGGGGTACGCGACCATCGGGGTGGCGGAAGAAGCTCGGCGCGTGAAACCGCGGCTCGCGTGGCCGCCGGCGCCATTGCCAAGTCACTGTTGGCCGAATATGGTGTGTCGATCGCAGCATACGTTTCTGAAGTAGGAGATATTGTTGCTCCTCCCTATACAGAAATGAACCTTAGCCGGACCGAAGAAAATATTGTGAGGTGCCCTGATCCGGCTACTGCCGAAAAAATGATTGCCCTGATTGATCAGGTGCGACTGGATCGCGACACCATTGGAGGTATCATCAATTGTGTAATCAGCCATTGCCCCGTGGGACTTGGTGAGCCTGTCTTTGACAAACTCCACGCCGAATTGGGAAAAGCAATGCTAAGCATCAATGCGGTGAAGGGTTTCGAATACGGAAGCGGATTTGCCGGCACCAAATTGAGGGGGTCACAACACAACGATGCTTTTGAACAACGACAGGGGCAGGTTCGCACCCGCACCAATCATTCAGGCGGAATTCAGGGTGGCATCTCCAACGGGGAGGACATTTACTTCCGTGTTGCATTCAAACCAGTTGCTACCATCATGCAGGATCAGGAAACCCTAGATCAGGACGGCAATTCTGTTGTGGTTTCCGGCAAAGGCCGCCATGACCCGTGTGTGGTGCCACGGGCCGTACCCATTGTTGAGGCCATGGCCGCACTTGTACTGGCTGATTTCCTTCTCCGAAACAAGGCATCAAGGGCCTGACAATATTTTGGCACCGGTTTTCAGCTTGCCACAAAAAGTGATAGATTGACCATCTTATCACCCTGCCATGGAGCCTGTCCCGAACAAAAAAAGCAAGCTTACCCTCTACATCATTATTGCCTTGTTTCTGGGCATTGGCCTGGGGTTTGTATTGAACAAGAATTACGTTGGGGACCAAAACAAATCACTCGCAGGCCTTGAACTTCGTCTGGATTCTATTCGGCAAGTCACCCATCAACCCGCTGACAGTGCAACCGTTGCTTCACTGGAAATGTTGCGCAAATCCCTCTCCACTGAACGCACTAAATTGTTGGCTGAACGCGACAAAAAAGTTGAGCCATTTTCTCTTCTGGCGGATATTTTTCTGCGCCTGATTAAGATGATCGTGGCGCCGCTGGTCTTTACTACCCTCGTGGTAGGAGTTGCCAAACTGGGCGATATTAATTCTGTGGGTCGCATTGGTGCCAAAACCCTGCTGTGGTTTATCAGTGCTTCGCTTGTCAGTTTACTCCTTGGTATGGTGTTGGTGAATATTTTCGAACCTGGTATCGCTATGCATCTTCCCGTACCCGATGCGGGACAAGACCTTGGGATTGCCCATGCGGGACTATCGTTGAAAGAATTTTTATACCACGTTTTTCCCGCCAGCGTCATCGATGCGATGGCAAAGAATGAGATCCTGCAGATCGTTGTATTTTCTCTCTTTTTTGGTGTAGCTACCGCAGCCATAGGAGAAACAGGAAAAATTGTGATCACTTTCATGGATGCCGTCGCTCATGTAATTCTGAAGGTCACCGGCTACGTAATGAACCTGGCTCCTATCGCTGTGTTTGGCGCCATGACGGCCATCATCGCCAAACAAGGACTGGGCATCCTCAAGACCTATTCGATTTTTATCAGTGAGTTTTATTTTGGACTTCTGTTGCTGTGGGTGGTGCTTGGTGTGGCTGGATTTGTAGTGATTGGCAAGCGCATCGTGAGTCTGTTGCGACGCGTTAAGGAACCTATCCTGCTGGCCTTCAGTACCAGCAGCAGCGAAGCCGCTTTTCCAAAGACCATGGAAGAACTTCAGCGCTTTGGCTGCAAAGATAAGATTGTGAGTTTCGTGCTTCCGCTCGGATACTCCTTCAATCTGGATGGCAGCATGATGTACATGACTTTCGCCGCCCTGTTCATCGCACAATCTTATGGCATACACCTGCCCATGGCAACCCAAATCAGTATGTTGCTTATCCTCATGCTCACCAGCAAGGGCATTGCAGGCGTGCCCCGGGCATCGCTGGTGGTTATTGCCGGCACGCTGGCCACCTTCAATATTCCGGAGGCTGGCCTTGCCCTGTTGCTGGGCATCGATCCCCTGCTGGACATGGGGCGTAGCGCTACCAATGTGGTCGGCAACAGTGTCGCAACAGCAGTGGTCAGCAAGTGGGAAAATGCCCTGGAGAACCCCGAATCAGGAGATTGATTTTCTCAGGGGAACCATATTTGCCTAAATTTGTTGTCCATTCGTGAAGTTGAATAACCTATGTTAAAAGCAGCACCCAAAGCCATTTCCATATACCTGGAATCCAATCCGAATCCCAATTCCCTCAAGTTTGTGGTGAACGAAATGTTGATTCCGGAGGGCATGAGTTTCGACTTTCCGGGGCCTGAAGCTGCGCAAGAGGCTCCTTTGGCCCAGGAGTTGTTTATGTACCCATTCGTTGAGCGGGTGTTTTACATGAGCAACTTCATTACTGTGACCAAAAAAGAAAATGTGGAATGGCTGGAAGTTCAGGCAATTATCCGCGACCACATTCAAAAATTTCTCGAATCCGGGAAATTGATTTTGGAGGCACACGCACCTGCGCATGTGCCGCAGGAAGAAGAAACTGATACGATCAGGCAGATCAAAGGAATTCTGGATGAATACATCCGGCCCGCCGTCGAGCAAGATGGAGGAGCCATTACCTACCATTCTTTTCAGGACGGCATCGTACGCGTGATCCTGCAAGGCTCATGCAGCGGATGCCCATCTTCGACCGTTACGCTTAAAGCAGGGATTGAAAACCTCTTCAAACGTATGATGCCCGACACCGTTCAGGGTGTGGAGGCGCTGGGCTAATCAGGGCAGGCATACTTAGGGATTACCTTTCAGGTACTTGTCAAGAAACTTCAACACCTCTTCTGAGGCCTTGATGTTGTTGTCCTTCTTAACAAAGCCATGCCCTTCATCCGGGAATATCACATATTCAACAGGTACTTTATTTGCCCGTGCCACCTCGACGATTTCATCTGATTCTATTTGCAGTACCCTCGGATCATTACTGCCCTGCAAGACGATGAAAGGTTTGGTTATTTTAGAAGCATGAAACAAGGGTGACTTATCATACAATGCCACCGAATCAGCAGTATAAGGATCGCCTAACTCTGTATACAGGGCTTTGCGATTGGATTCCCACCATTTTGGAATGCTGCGTAGCGTACGGATCCAGTTGGTAACTCCGAACAGGTTAACGCCCACCTTAAATTCCTCCGGGGCAAAGGCCAGGGCAGCCATGACCATATAACCCCCATAACTTCCCCCATAAATGCCAATCCGGTCTGAGTCGATCCAGGGCAACGTGGCCAAATATTGCTTAGACATTACACAATCCTGCAAATCATCTTTGCCGTGCTTGCGATCGTCTGCAGCAAAGAAACTCTTACCATAACCCGAGCTGCCCCGGTTATTGACAGCCAGTACCGCATATCCGTGATTAACCAGAAATTGGAGGGAAGCCGAGTAGTCCAACCGTGTCTGGCCTCCAGGGCCACCGTGGATCCAAAGAAGAGCAGGTACTTTCTCTCCTGATCGGATGCCTTTGGGCTTGTACAAAAGGCAAGGGATATCCATACCATCGAATGACTTGAACCTTACAACCTCGCCAGCCACAAGATCATTGGGATCGATTTCCTTTGACATGGTGTTGGTCAGTTGCTTTACTTCACTGGTCTCGAAATTATAGACAAATAAATCGCGGGGTGACTTTGAGCTGCTCACATAAAAGCACATCAGTTTTTCACTATCAGATATGGCAACTCCGGAAATATCCCCAACGGGAAGATTTGGGATAGAGATCAAAGTACCCTGCTTTGACTCATCATGAATCCTAATCTCTGTACGTGCATCATTATTGATGGTCACCACCCGGTATTTGCCGTTCCTTGATAAAGAGGCTGACACAATATCCCAGGGCGCCTCTTCCTCTTTTTGACGGGCACCGGTTGCAATTTCATAGCTGGCGAGGTACCTGAATTCACTACCCTCATCCGTGAGATAGTATAATTTCTTCCCATCCAGACTGAAGTACTGCGGTGTGCACTGCACATCTCCGGTATGTTTGGATAACAAAGTGGACTGACCTGTTTGGGTATCCAGCAGGTACATGTTTGAGTTGTTGGTGGTAATGTTCTCGCTCAATGCAATGTATCGGTCGTCATTGGATATCGCTGCCGGATTGAGTCCCTTATCATTCTTGTATAACAAGGTGGAGGGATAAATTCCCTTTTCTCCATTTGACACCTGTACATTGTACAGATCAAAATACCGCTTATCACGGCTGTTTGACTGATAGTACATCAACTTGCGGTTATAACTCCAACCTGCGAATTGTGCTTTGGCTGTGCTGTCCTTAATGAGATCAATGGTTGATCCATCAGCATTGCGAACAAAAAGGTGGTTAATCTCATTGCCACCCTGATCGCTGGTATACACCATGCGTTCATCGTTGGGAAAGTACGACAAGGCAAAAATGGCATTGGTAGCTGAGGCCGTTAAGACCTTCTTCACTCCGGTAGACACATTAATCTCTTCCGCATTAAAAATTCCACTTTCGTTCGTGCTGATCAATACCTTGGACTCATCGGGGGAAAATGCCCGACCATTTAAGGAGATTATGTCCATAAACTGCCGGATGGTGTATTGCTTGGGCGTCTTTTCCTCCTGGGTTGAGTTGCAGGCGAGGACCGTTGACGCCAGGGTCAGTGTTACTATAAGACGAAATGAAATTTTCATCGGCTGGGGGCTATCTAATCGAATATATCAAAAAAAACAGGAATAAAGATTTCATTCCTGATCCGCGGTAAAATGGTAATTTTGTAATCTATGATCACGATTCAGGATTTTACTTTCAATCCATTTGCCGAACATACCTATGTCTTATGGAATGACGATGGCCAGGCGGTGATCATCGACCCGGGATGTTACGAAAAACACGAACAGGAGGAACTGTCTGATTTTATCAGTGGACATAAATTATCAGTATCTGCCTTGTGGAATACCCATGGTCATATCGACCATGTACTTGGTAATGCTTTTGTTCAGCAACAGTACAAGGTTCCGTTTTTTGCTCACGCATTGGATGTGCCCACCATGAGGGCAGTGAAAAGCTATGCTTCAAACTATGGATTTCCAAAGTACACGGAGGCTACCGTTGATGGCCACCTGGAAGAAGGGACACCAGTATTTGTTGGCAGCACACCGCTTACTGTTCTATTTCTCCCAGGTCATGCGCCAGGGCATATTGGATTCTATCAGCCTGAAGAAAAGTTTCTTATCGGGGGCGATGTATTGTTCTATCATTCCATCGGGCGCACAGACCTTCCTGGCGGGAACCATCAGATTTTGATTCAAAGTATTCAACAACAACTATTCCCATTACCTGACGAAGTAACGGTGTATCCAGGTCATGGTCCAACCACCACCCTGGGAGAAGAAAAGATCAACAATCCTTATTGCGCATTGGCGTTTCGATGAATATCAGACAACACATTCCCAATGCCTTGACGTGCGGAAATCTACTATGTGGTTGCGCAGGTATTTTGTCTGTACTGCAGCAAAGCACCCACTCTGCCATTTGGTTTGTATTGGCTGCATGCACGTTTGATTTTTTTGATGGGTTCAGTGCCCGTTTGCTGAAAGTGAGCTCAGCCATCGGTAAAGAATTGGACTCCCTGGCAGACATGGTAAGCTTTGGTGTACTGCCTGCGCTGGTCATGTACCAGATGATTGACACGATTTCGCAAAGTCGATGGTTGCCTTACACCGCCTTCAGTCTGGCCGTATTTTCCGCCCTGCGATTGGCCAAATTTAATATCGATGAAAACCAGAAAGATACGTTCATTGGTTTACCCACCCCAGCCAACGCGTTGGCCATAACTTCTCTCGTTTATCTCAAGTCGCCGTGGGACATTTTCATCTCCAATGATGTCCTGCTGGTCGTGACCATCATCATTTTTTCATTTCTGCTTGTTTCCCCCTGGGAACTGTTTGCCCTCAAATTCAAAAATTTCACTTGGTCTGATAACCGGGTCCGGTTTACTTTTATGGGACTTGCCGTATTACTCTTGTTTATCGGGCAACTGGCCGCCCTGCCATTTGTGATACTATTGTACATTCTGATCTCGTTACTACAGCGTTGGGTTAGCTTCTGACACGTTGAAACGCCTTTTTTTTATTGTATTAAGTGCTTTCTCTGCCATGGCCCATGGTCAGACGAACTCAGTATTGGCCACCGGTACCTGGGTCAAAATGTCTGTGGCTGGCGATGGCATTTATAAGATTGATTATTCACTGTTCAGGAAACTGGGACTAAACCCCGATCAAACTGACCCCAGAAAAATCCGAATACTGGCCGGCAACCATGGCATGCTGCCCCAATTAAACAGCTTACCCAGAATTTCTGATCTTAAAGAGGTCGCCATTCAAGTGGTAGGAGAAGATGACGGCGTGTTTAATAGCAACGATTATATACTCTTTTACGGTCAAGGCCCGGATCAGTACCAACTTGATTTCAAGAAAGGTGTATTTGCGTATGAGAACAATCTCTATGCCGACAAAAACTATTACTTCGTTACTGTTGGTCCGCCAAACGGACTCCGCATGTCCGGCAATCAATCCCTGACCGGAACCTACCCCACAATCTCTGAGTTTGATGACTTTACCTACTACGAAACAGAACAGTACAATGAATTGCATTCTGGTAGAAATTGGTATGGAGAGCAATTCAATAGCAAGACATCTTACACCATCCGATTTGCAGTGCCCGGCATCATAGATGGTTCTGATCTCAGGTTGATCTACAAGGTGATGGCCCAATCCGTCAATCCTGCCTCGTTTCAATTTTCATTAAACGGTCAACTGGTCCAGGACAAAACAATGCCCACCATCATCAATGCCTCCTATACTGATAAGGGAACAGAAGCCAGCGATACCTTAATCATTTCATCGGCGACTAACCAGGCCAGTTCAACAACCAATTGGGATGTTACCATTCGGTTTAACAAGGCTGCGACAGAAAAATCTATTGGTTATCTGGATAGGCTACTTTTTCAGTACAAACGGGCACTTGCGTTGTATGGTGATCAGACCGCGTTTAGTTCTTTACTCAGCATTAAATCCAGTGCTGTTAAATATTCCTTAAAGCAACTTCCGGCTGGCGCATTGGTTTGGGATATCTCAGACCCCTGGAACCCTTCCGTACAAGCCACCTCCGTGGAGGGAACGAACACCGTATTTCAGGCGGCTACGGGCACCGATAAAAGGTACCTCGTATTTTCCAATAAGAATTTTCCAGTTCCTCTCGCAGAAGGGAAGGTTCCTAATCAAAACCTGCATGGCATCGCTACGACCAACCTGGTTATCGTTTCCGCTCCTGAATTCTTGTCGGAAGCGTTGCGCCTTGCCAATTTCAGACAAAGCCGCAATGGGATTACAACTACCGTGGTCACCACCACCCAGGTATATAACGAATTCTCCGGCGGAAAACAGGATGTAAGCGCAATCCGGGACTTTGTTCGTTTCCTTTATGTCAACAATACGGGCATCAAAAATCTCCTGCTCATGGGCCGAGGTTCTTATGACTACAAAAACTACCTCAGCTACAACAAGAACTTTGTTCCCACCTACGAATCGCGCAATTCCCTCAGTCCGCTTGAGTCATATTCGTCGGATGACTATTTCGGATTTCTTGATGCCAACGAAGGAAATTGGGGCGAAATTCCCGTTGAGAACCACACGCTTGATATTGGTATCGGCCGGTTACCCGTCAAGAAACGTGAAGAAGCACAACAAGTTGTAAACAAATTATTGGAGTACGGCCAATTGCCAGGTGATCTCTGGAGAAAGCAAATTCTGTTTGTTGCCGATGATGGAGATGATAATATCCATCAGGGTAATGCCGATGAACTGGCTGAACTAATTACCAGTCAGCACCCGGATTTTATAACCGAAAAACTTTATGTAGACAATTTCAAACAGGTCAACGTATCCTTTGGACAACTCGCTCCGGCCGCCACCGAAGCGCTTAACCGGGCAGCCGTAAGTGGATATTCCATTATCAATTATACCGGCCACGGCAATGAACAACAATGGATGGCGGAAAGAATTCTGGATCAGTTTTCAATTCTAAACTGGAAAAATGCCCCAAGGTATCCACTGCTACTTACCGCTACTTGTGAATTTGGACGGAACGATGACCCTGGTCTCATTTCAACAGCTGAACAATCCTTGTTGATGAATCATGGTGGAAGCATCGGTCTCGTCACCACAACTCGCTTGGTAAACTCTGCAACAAACTTCTTTCTGAATAAGGCATTCTATCTGGCCTTGTTTAGCAAAGTCGGTGGACGATACCGCGATCTTGGATCCGTTATGCGCGACACCAAAAACAATAGCGTAAGCGGAATATCAAATCGAAACTTTTCATTATTGGGCGACCCCTCACTAACCCTGCTACTGCCTGCGGCTGACCTCCAGGTGACCAGCCTGCAGAACATCACGTCTGGTTCAGACACCCTGAAGGCGCTCTCTACAGTCCAACTGAAAGGCCGCGTGATCAGCAATGGCGTTTTTGATCCGAGTTACTCCGGTGTGGCCACAGTCACCGTTTATGACAAGCCCTTCACAGAAATTACCCGTGGCGATGAAAATCCACCATTCACATTTGTCAATCGCATCAATCCAGTCTTCAACGGAAAAGCCAGCATTCAACAAGGCTTTTTCGATCTTGAATTCACATTACCGAAATCAATTGACCCTGCCGTTGGACCTGGTAAGATTAGCCTGTATGCTACAAGCAACACTCCGGGCGAAGACCGAACAGGAGCGGCGGTAATCAGTAAGATAGGCGCACTTGAAAAAAATCCCGGACCCGATACCCAGGGACCGACTATCTATCCATACATGGGAGACACCACATTTATTTCAGGAGGAATCGTAGGCACAAACAGCCGGATTGTCGCCATCCTGCGTGACGCTCATGGCATCTCCACCGCCCATTACAATCCACAACAGTCCATCTTGGCTATATTAGACGACACGACCACCTGGATCCTGAATGACTACTACCAGGCCACAGTCAATAGCCAAAAGGTTGGTTTAATTGATTTTCCGGTATTTGGCCTAAAGGATGGACCTCACCGCCTGAGTCTGTCTGCCAGCGATGTGTATGGAAACCGCAGTACCGCCCAGCTTGTGTTTACTGTTTCAGACCAAGGCGGTATTCAGCTGAACGATTGGCTGGCATATCCCAATCCCATGCGTGCCGAGACCGTCTTTCATTTCACACACAGCCGTTCCAGTGAAGATCTGGAGGCAGTGGTTACCATCTTCGATCGGATAGGACAAAGCCTGTATACGGCCACATATTCGGTACCACAAAGTGACTATCAGGTGGACCTTCCTCCCTGGGACGGTACCTCAGTCACAGGAACAAAATTGAGTCCCGGGTTATACCTGGTCAAACTGTCTGTTCGTTCTCTCGTCGATGGTTCCAAAAATGAGAAAATAACGAAGGTTATAATTTCCAATTGATTATATTTATCCCTTAGAACTTGATTATGAATAGGTTAGCGTTGGCTTTAGTCATTACAATCTATGCGGGAACCGTCCTGGCGCAGACTGTTGGTTCTTCCGGTACTTCACTAATTGGGCAGGATAGCACCAATAAAGTGATCACCACGGCAGTTCCCTTCCTGATGATTACGCCAGATAGCCGGGCAGCGGGAATGGGTGATGCAGGGGTAGCCACTTCTCCGGATGGCAACTCAGCACACTGGAATGCGGCCAAGCTTGTCTTTATCGATAAAGGATACGGTGTATCCGCATCTTATACCCCATGGCTCGGAAAGATTATCAACGATATGTCGATTTTTTATCTTTCGGGATTCTACAAGCTCAATAATAAGCAGGTCATCGCAGCTTCCATGAAGTACTTTAATCTCGGGGAGGTTCAGTTTAATCAGGGCCCTGACCCAGCTGATCTTTTGGGTCGGTATAACCCAAGGGAGTTTGCCTTTGATGTCACCTACTCCACCAAGCTAACCGAACAAATGAGCATCGGTGGTTCCCTGAGATACATTCATTCAAACCTAACCGGATATTTGTCAACCAATTCATTTGATGCCCGCCCCGGAAACTCAGTGGCAGTAGATTTCGGGATGTATTATAATAAGCCTATCGTTTGGAAAAACTCGAATTTAGCGTTTGGTGCAACGATCACTAACCTGGGCGGAAAGATATCTTATTCGGATGCCAACAATAAAGATTTTCTGCCTACCAATCTCCGAATCGGATCCGCATATCGAATGGAACTTAATCAAATGAGCACCCTCGCATTCGCGCTTGATTTTAATAAGTTGATGGTGCCGAGTCCGGCTCCGGGTAGCAAAACAAAGCCTATGCTTAGTGGTGTATTAGGGTCATTCACAGATGCAAAAGGTGGATTGAGCGAGGAACTTGCAGAAATTACCACTTCACTTGGTATGGAGTATTGGTATAACAATACCGTTGCTGCGCGGCTGGGCTATTTCTATGAGGCGAAAGACAAAGGAAACAGAAAGTACCTCACCGCCGGATTAGGGGTGCGATATGAGAAATTCGGGCTGGACGTAGCCTATCTCGTGCCTACCAACAAAAGAGAGAATGCCCTGGCCGAAACATTGCGTTTTACCCTGATGATGGTCTTTAAGCAGAAGGAAAAGGAAGAAGAACCCGTCACGGATTAATGGCCATCCCCGATCGTACACAGGCTCCGGATTTTCAACTTTCTACAGACTATTCGCTGGCCCAACCTGAGCAGTTTCATTCAGGAACCGCACCTGTCTTCGCGTACCGGCAAATCAGCCAGGAAGCAGTCCGAATTGAATTACTCTTTGATGCCGGGAAGTGGTACGAACCTGGACCGGGTATTAGCCATTTCACCTCACAATTATTATCCAAGGGCACTCGCCATCGCAATGCATTCGCAGTAGCCGAAGGATTTGAATCCCTGGGTGCTCACCTGGAAGTGTCGCCGGGATATGACATAACAACAGTTTCCCTTTTTGCGTTGCGCAAAAATACGGTTGAGGCCATGAAGTTGTTGAATGAGGTTCTTACTGAACCGGCCTTTGATGGGGAGGAGCTTCGCATTATGAAAGAGATCTTCCTACAGAATCTTCGCGTACAAAATGAGAAGACCAGCGTGGTTGCCTCCAAAGAGGTTCGCAAAGCCATTTTTGGTAGGACCCATCCTTACGGGAGTTCATTGGAAGAACATGATTTGATCGGCCTGGAAACAACTGCGATGCGGGAGTATTACCAAAGCCACTTCAGGCTAAGGGCCGTATTCATCGTCGGTAGATTAGACGATCAGGTTCTGCGCGAGGTAATGCAATTGTTGCCTCCTTCACCACCGGTAATTAGTCCCACCGAGCATCTACCGCAACCAGGCCGCTCATTGACATTACCACGAGATAGCAGCGTTCAGGCCTCAATCAGACTGGGTGCCCTGTTTCCACAAAAACAACACAACGCGGAGCACTTTGCAACTGTTCTCGTCAATCACGTTTTGGGTGGCTTCTTTGGATCCAGGCTCATGAAAAATATCCGGGAAGAGAAAGGCCTTACCTACGGCATATACTCCTCCATCAATCATTTTGAACGGTCCAGTTGCTGGATCATCGGTGCAGAAGTAAATCAGCAGAATGCAGATCGGGCCTTAGCAGAGATTCGTAAGGAGATTGAAGTTCTTCGGTCCGTCGCGATTCCAATGGAAGAGCTTGAAAATGCGCGCAACTACTTTATAGGAAGTTGGCAATCTGAAAACGCGACACTTTTCTCAGTATCAGACAAGATCAAAGGTCTATTCCTCGCTGGTTTAACGCCCGCCTATTATACCGATTTGCTGCAGTTCGTTAGTGGCTGTACATCAGCGCAGCTTTTGGAGTCGGCATATCATCATTTTGATTCGGCTCGACTAATTGAGGTGCGCGTTGGTT
Source organism: Cyclobacteriaceae bacterium (assembly GCA_035430125.1). Classification (GTDB taxonomy): domain Bacteria; phylum Bacteroidota; class Bacteroidia; order Cytophagales; family Cyclobacteriaceae; genus ELB16-189. The sequence continues at coordinate 41,792 of DAOMGC010000033.1, forward strand.
GATTCTGGTAAGTACAGGTCTATTCAGTCCATCCCTCAAAAAACATAAAGGCCTCGTTCCCGATTTTCATCAGGACGAGGCCTTGTGTTGAAGTCAGGCGACGACTTACTCT
>DAOMGC010000034.1:0-41352 GCA_035430125.1 Cyclobacteriaceae bacterium
TCAGGATGAACTACAGCGGTGGTGCTTTGTATTCCAACAGCATCACACCCATCCGTCAACCCGATGGTACCATCATTTATCTGCCGGTGAACCAGGTCAACCCGGGCGTTAACTTTTCATTGCAGCAACCCCTGCAGTGGACCAACACCAACATATCGGTCAACTCTAACTACAACTATTTTCACGACCTCACCAACAAAACGTCGCAGTGGAATGGTGCACCCATGTATCTGCAAATCAATCAGCCGTTCTTTTCCTATAACCGTTTCAAATGGGATCGTCGCATCGAGCCGATCAAGTATGAGGAGTCCCGCCGTGACTATGCGGAAGGCATGGAACAGATCAGCCGGGATGCCGTGATGTTCTTTTTTAATGTGATGGACGCGCAGGTAAACCTTCAGATCGCCAAGTTCAACCTCGCCAACAACGATACGATCTATAAAATCGAGCAAGGACGTTATAACATTGGTACAACATCGGAAGACAAGTTGCTCCAAGTGGAATTGCAATTGTTGCGGAGCCGTCAGGATGTAGGGCAGGCCAACCTGGCGCTGCAAACGGCCAGTCTCGACTTGCGCAAGTACATTGGCCTTCGAACCGGGGAGGCCTTTGAGCTGGTGTTGCCTGATAGCATCCCTGTGTTCAAGGTCTCCGAAGACGATGCATTGATATACGCCAAGGAAACCCGTTCGGCTTACATTGCCTTTGAGCGACGAAGGTTGGAGGCAGAGTCGGCCGTGGCACAGGTGAAAGGTTCGTTGTATCAGGTAGGAGTGAATGCGGCTTTCGGATTGAATAATGTCGGACCGTCCGTTGGAGACCTGTACAACAATCCTTCGCGACAACAGGTCGCCGGGTTATCATTGAACGTTCCCATAGTGGATTGGGGTCGGAGAAAGGCTGCCATGCAGACGGCCTATGCCAACAAGCGCCTGCAGGACTATACGATAGCACAAGATCAGGTGAACTTTGAGCAGGCCATCCTCACCCAGGTGCGTCAATTTGAATTGTTGTACCTGCAACTCGATATTACCCGCAAGGCCGACGAGGTGGCGCTAAAAAGATACAATGTGGCGCAGAATCGGTATTTGATCGGGAAGATCGATATCACCAACCTCAACATTGCATTGACAGAGAAGGACAATGCCAAGCGCGCGTATATCGGGGCGCTGCGTTCGTTCTGGACAGCCTATTACGATTTGCGCCGGCTGACGTTGTATGACTTTGCTGAGAACAAGTACTTGTACAATCCGAATACAGTGGATAATCCGGAGTAGACTGATCAGATCACTTCGGCCCTTGTTCTTTAGCCCTACACATCTCTAGCTGTTCCATCAGAGTCACGGCTATTTTTTCCTGACGTAGAGCAGCCTCCTCGCTCCGTAATGCGACCGCTTCGTTTTGTTTAGCCATCATTCTTGCTGCATCAGCATTTGTTTTTTGTATGTAGGCATATGTCGAGGTAATCAGCAGAAGGATCAGCAATATCCCGGAAAGCAGGTTGAATTTCATGGGTGGTTGATTTATAGGTGTTTAAGCTGATGATGTTCACTAAATCCCGGTTCATCGTTTTTTAGACTCCATGCACTTTCGAACTTCTTCCCTGGCCAATTGTGCCTGATGCAGAGCCTCAGCGGTGGCAATCTCAGCCATTCGGGCAACCTCAGCGGCTTTCTTTTCAGCCTCGGCCCTAAGGATCAGTGCTTGGGCTTCGTTTTGTTGCGCCATTAGCCGTTGCGCATCAGCCTCAGTCTTTTGAAAGAATGCAAATACCAGACTGATGATAAGGAGAACGATGAGGATTCCGGATAGCAGGTTGAATTTCATAAGACTTTGTCAATTGATGAAAAGGGACTAATTTATCTGGCTGGCTTACATATAGACCTTAAGATGTAGAAGCTATATGGTGCTGCGTGTAACATATTAAAACTAATTATCTCATGCGAAACGTATTACTGATACTCGGAGTATTTTTTACTTACGCCGGACAGGGTCAGGATTCATTAGCTTACTACAAGGCGAAGGCACGAAGGGCTGAGATTGAAGCCAAAGCAGAAAGATATATCGCCGTAGCCGGGGAAACAGCCCGGTTGTCAGGTGAAATTTCTGACCGTGAAATGGCCGCCCTATTGGCTTTGCAGGCTTACAATTTTAATAAAACATTTGGCGGCAGGGCTGAAGACCCAACGATTCATTACGCTTTACTGAAGGCTATGGGTGCGTATGCGGTAATGCCGTTCACTTGGAGTAGTGCCATCACCCAGCCCATTCTATATGTCGATCCATCCGGTAAATCAATAGTTACGCTCGATCTGAAAGGAAATATCAATCAATGGAGTGATGTAAATGGGACCTGGCAATCCGCCAAAATCACAAATGTTGGTACAAAATCAAGGAGGCTTGAAACATGGATGGATGGAAATCGAGTTATGGTCGCCTATCCGGATCAACAAAGGGTCTGGTTGGGTATTTTCTTTGTTGGAGAACCTGGCAAACAAGCCACTAGCCTGGATGTACCCTCACCCGAGGTAAAACAAATGGTTGTGTCTGGGTCAAAGAATGGAGTTTGGGTCCTCGGCGATGGCGGGCACCGAATCTGGTATTCTGATTTTTTTGGATTGCGCGAGGTGGTCAGATCGTCAACGGAAATGTCTCACCTTTCCATAAGCCAGGATGGTAAATACATGGCAGCGGTGGAGGCTGGCAAAGTAGTCAGGTGGAGCACCGCCGATTACACTAAGCTGGTTATTCCAACAACGGGACACGATGCATTAACTGCGTTGTCCCTGTCACCGGACGGCAAGCGAATTATCCTGGGGGACAAGAATGGCAACCTGTACATCTTAACTATCAACACCAGAATACCCATGCGAAAACTGTTCGGACACAAAGGATCAGTCGATCAAATACGGTTTAATCATTCGGGTACCGGATTGGTCACCTATGGAGGAGACAAACAGCTCCTTATCTGGGATTGGACCCGGATTAATTTGCGACCCCGTGCGATTCCCAACGCTTCCTGTAATGTGATCCTTGAATTTTCCAGCAATGATGAGCGAATAATTACCGATGGGGGAAACTATTGGTTGGTGGGTTCAGGCAACTTGGCCAAGGAATTGTGTTCGCGGGTTACCCGCAATTTTTCAATGGATGAGTGGGATACTTATTTTTCGGGTCTACAGTATGAAAGGACTTGTGATGCCCACCCGGCCAATTACAAATAGGCTGGCAAAAGCCTCCGGATGTCAAACGCCGGTATAATTAAACGGTGTGATCTCTTTCAGCCGCTTCTTCAGCTCCGGCCTGATCTCCAGGCTTTCAATAAACCACTGAATGTCCTCTTTTCGAATGGTGACATTCTTGCGGGTGAGGTTCTTCAGCGCTTCGTATGGATTTGGGTATCCTTCTTTGCGAAGAATAGTCTGGATAGCCTCAGCCACCACCGCCCAGTTTTCTTCCAGGTCGGCGTTGATGGCGTCTTTGTTCAGTTCCAACTTGCCAATCCCCTTGTACATGCTGTGCAATGCCAGGAACGTATGTGCCATCGGTACACCGAGGTTGCGCAGCACAGTAGAATCCGTAAGATCGCGCTGCAAACGGGAAATCGGCAATTTTGCAGACAGATGTTCGAAGAGCGCATTAGCGATACCCAGGTTGCCCTCGGCATTTTCAAAGTCAATGGGGTTTACCTTGTGCGGCATTGCCGATGATCCCACTTCGCCTTCTTTTATGGTTTGTTTGAAGTAGTTCATCGAGATGTATTGCCACACATCCCGGTTATAATCAATCAGAATGGTGTTGATGCGCTTGAGGTTGTCCAGTAGTGCCGCCAGGTTGTCGTAATGTTCGATCTGGGTGGTGGGATAACTGCGCGTTAACCCCAGTTGTTCGATGAACTTCTTGGCAAAGGCATTCCAGTCGATGGTGGGATAGGCCACGTGATGTGCATTGAAATTGCCGGTAGCTCCGCCAAACTTGGCTGAGTGGGGGATATGCCGCAGCAATTCCAGCTGGCGATTCACCCGCTCCACAAACACCGCCATCTCCTTGCCCAAACGGGTGGGTGATGCCGGCTGTCCGTGGGTGCGGGCCAGCATTGGTACTGTGCTCCACTGGCTTACCTGTTGTTCCATTTTTTTGAGCAGCGTTTGGAGGGCAGGAACCAGTTCGGTATCCATAAACTCCTTGAGCAACAGGGGCGTGGCAGTATTGTTGACATCCTGTGAGGTCAGGCCAAAGTGTATAAACTCTTTAAACTCGGTTAGTCCAAGTTTGTCAAACTTCTCCTTGATTAGGTACTCTACCGCCTTCACATCATGACCGGTAGTTTTCTCGATTGTCTTAATTTTTTCTGCACTGGCTTCGTCAAAGTGTGTGTACATCGACCGAAGGGTGCTGAATTTCTCGTGCGGAAAGTGCTTCAACTCAGGCACCACCCCGCACAGCGCGATAAAATATTCTACCTCAACCCGTACGCGATACTGCATCAGGGCAAACTCAGAGAAATAGCGTGCGAGGGGAGCGGTGGTCTGAAAATACCGGCCGTCGATCGGGGAGATGGCCGTGAGCGCGTTGAGAAGCACAGCGTGTCTATTAAGCCGCTAAAATAATTCTTTTTAACTAAAGATTAACTTTTACGTTCATTGCCAGATCGGGTCAAAACGATCTGCCATTTGTACTTTTGCCGCTTATGCCGTCACCCCGCCGTCTTTTTATTCTATTGCTGCTCTGCTCCCTATCCGCATACGGTCAGGTGAAGAAGAATGTACCCGGTCAGGAACTTGCCATTCGTAAAGCCACAGGTCCCATTACCCTGGATGGAAAACTGGAAGAGCCGGACTGGCAATCTGCTCAGGTAGCCACCAACTTCTGGTTGAACTATCCGGTAGATACGGCTGCAGCCAAATTTCAAACCGAGGCGCGATTGACGTTTTCCGAACATGCCCTTTACGTTTCGTTCGTCTGCTATGATGACAATACGCCAAATGTGGTACAAAGCCTTAGGAGAGACTTTGACTACACGGGGAACGACAACGTGTCACTGATCCTCGGTCCATACAACGATAAGATTAATGGCTTCTTCTTTTCGATCACACCGGAAGGAGTTCAGTTGGAGGGAACGATCGCCGGCGGAGGTGCCGATCCGGGTGGATACAGCAGCACCTGGGACAACAAATGGTACTCCAAAGTTACCAAGTACCATGACCGTTGGATTGCTGAACTAGAAATCCCGTTCAAGAGCTTCCGCTTCAAGGGAGAGATCGACGAGTGGAACATCACTTTCGAGCGCTATGACCTCAAACGCAACCAGACCAGCGACTGGATCGCGACACCCGTGCAGTTCTTCGGAACATCATTTGCCTATGCGGGTCAATTGAAATGGGTGGATCACCCGCCCCATCACTCCACCAACATATCTTTGATTCCGTATGTTGCTGGCGGATCAACTCGTGACAACGCCACAGATCCTGCTACCAAATCCACAGACCTACAGGCAGGCTTTGATGCCAAGGTGGCTGTCACCCCTTCCCTTAATCTTGACTTAACTGTAAACCCTGACTTTTCTCAAGTAGAGGTAGACCGGCAGGTCATCAATCTGACGCGCTTTGAATTTCAGTTTCCTGAGCGACGACAGTTCTTTCTTGAAAACAGTGACTTGTTTGAAAGGATGGGATGGCCTTCCGCACGACCGTTCTTCTCACGCCGTATCGGATTGATTCGCGATTCGCTGGGCTTCGTTCATAAAATTCCAATTGCCTATGGTGCAAGGATCAGTGGTTCCTTGTCCAGTAAGTGGCGGGTGAGCGCACTGAACATGCAGACGAAAGAAGCACTTCAGTTTGGTTTGCCTGCCCAGAATTTTTCTGTAGTAGCGTTGCAGCGTAACTTCTGGAAACAGTCCAACGTGCAATTGTCTTTTGTGAATAAACAGTCGCTTGGGATATCGCCGAAAGACTCTCTTAAGTATTTTCATTCAGACCTCTGGCAGGTTCCCACGTTTGGCAACAGTTCAAAGAAAATTCTCAATCCATACAATCGCGTGGCTACCCTCGACATCGAGACCCGGAGTCCCGACAATAGTTGGTATTCGAGCTTGTATTATAGTCAGTCATACGACGAAATCAATCACGACCTGAATGCCACTGGCGGTGGGTTTATCCAGCACACCAAACGCAACTATCAGATCTTTGGCGGCCATACGCGCTTGCAGAAGAACTACTATTCGGAAACCGGATTCGTTCCTAACCACGGCGTATATCCTGGCGTGAACAATACGTTCTTCAGTATATATGGCACGTTCTATCCCAAGTACAGCATTATTGCCAAGATGGGTCCTCAGCTGGACCTCAACATGAACACCATTCCCGGCGGTCGTATTGTTGACAAGAGCGCCAGCTTGGGCTATATGATTAACTTCCTCAGCACAGCGACCCTGTTGGTGAATGCAACAACCACCTTTCAAGAGTTGACCAATAGCTTTAACCCCATCGACGAAAAATATACACCCTTCATTACTGGCGACCAGTATACCTGGAATCGTCTCGCCGTAACGTTTACGTCCAATCAACGGAAGACGGTGAAGTACTCATTGGGTACCACACGTGGTGCTTTCTACAATGGAACGTTGACCAACTATAACGGGGGCGTGAATGTGCGGTACCAGCCTTACGGAAGTTTTTCAGTCTTGTTTGATTACAACGACCTGAACCTTCCCGGCAGCTACGGGCAGGCTACCCAATTTGTATTGAGCCCGCGCATGGACCTGACGCTCACGAACAAAATCTTCTTTACGACGTTTGTACAGTACAATACGCGACTCGACAACACGAACCTGAATGCTCGTTTTCAATGGCGATATAAGCCGGCCAGTGACTTCTTCATTGTCTATACGGAGAACTACCTGCCTGCCACCATGGCCAGCAAAAACCGGGCGCTTGTGTTTAAATTCACCTACTGGCTCAACCTGTAACGGTTTTGGCAGGTCGGCATCGGGCGCGTACCTTTGACCCTCGAACCTGACTGCACCATGGCCTTTAGTTTCTTTAAGAAGTCCGAAAAGAAGAAAGAAGAACCCCGTTCCGGTGGCGCACACTACCATGAATTGCGGGTAAAGCAAATAATCAACGAAACCAAAGACGCCATTCAGGTTGTGTTCGAACATCCGGCGGATAGGCATATAAACTATAAATCGGGCCAGTTTCTTACGCTTATTGCCACAGTGAATGGCGAAGAGGTACGTCGGGCCTATTCCTTGTGTTCTTCTCCCTTTGTTGACGCAGACCTTGCCGTGGTGGTGAAACGCGTGGAGGGCGGCCGTATGAGCAATTGGCTCCCTGAACACCTCAAGATAGGGGACACCGTCAAGGTGATGGAGCCCATGGGGCATTTCACTACTGAGTATAATAAAGATAAGAAGCGCCACCTGGTGATGTTTTCCGGTGGCAGTGGCATCACACCCATGATGTCCCTCATTAAAAGTGCATTGACACAAGAACCAGAGAGCATTGTTTCTTTGATCTACTGCAATCGCAATGTGGAGAGTATTATTTTTCATGAGCAATTGACCCAGTGGGAGACCAAATACCAGGGGCGTTTGCACCTCATTCATATTCTGGATGAGGCACCCATGAATTGGCAAGGTTATTCCGGCCTGCTCACCAAGGAGATGCTGGTGAAACTCTTCGAACGCATTCCCGATTGGGGTATTGACCGCACCACCTACCTGATGTGCGGTCCGGAAGGGATGATGAAAAATGTGGAAACGTTGTTGCAGGAGCATAAGATACCTGCTGACAAAATCCACAAGGAGAGTTTCGTTACTCCGACCCTCAAAGAGAAGAAAGACGAGCCTGCTTCTTCCGAGAAAAAGGCCCGTGAAGTGACCATCCGTTATGATGGCAATGAATATAAGATTGTGGTGCAGCCCAACCGGGCCATTCTCGAAACAGCTTTGGACGCAGGCATAGACTTGCCCTATTCCTGTCAGAGCGGACTATGTACCGCATGCCGCGGGCGCGCCATTTCCGGCAAAGTAAAACTGGACGAAGAGGAGGGTCTCTCGCAAAGCGAACGGGCGCAAGGTTACGTTCTCACCTGCGTAGGTCATCCACTCACCGACGATGTGGTGATTGAGATCGGTTAGTTTTTCCGGGCGAATTCCATTCCATCCAGCGATACCTTTTCTACCTGCCCTGTGGGGCCGAGGATGAAGGTGGCATTCGCTTTTCCCCATGATTTGTCTTCAAACCAACCGCGGAATGTGTCGTAATTCCAATGGTCTGCTGTGAGTTTTACGATGCGATTGGCCACCAGCACCAGTTGGTTACCCTGCAAGGTCACTTCGACATCGCCATAAAGGGGATCAGAATACTTTCCGGCATAGGCTTGCAACGGTAATGTAGGTTTGGTATTGGCTACGCGCTTGCCTTCAAAGTCCTTTAGCATCTTGTCCATCATCGCGGTGCGGTTGCCATACAAGGTGTAGAACTCAGTACTCCAGTCGCGGGTACCACCCAAAGCAAAGTGATCCATGGACTTGTACAGAATGGCATGACGGATTTCAGCGTGGTCCAGGTTACCGAGTACCATGACACCAACGTGTTCCTCCTGTATTTGCCCTGTGATGGCGGTAAGCCCGTTGAGGCTGCCGGTATGGAAGTTTAACTTTCTGCCCTGGTAGTCCTGTTGAAACCATCCCAGGCCATATGTTTTCCAATGGGGCTTGGTGAGTTGCTGGGTGGGATAGAATTCACTGTCGGTCACGATGGTTTGTGGCTTGAACATCTCGGCCCATGTATTTTTCTTCAGTAACCGGCCTCCGGGATATTTGCTGCTGTCCAGCATGCACAACACCCATTTGCTCATGTCATCGATGGAAGACCAGACAGATCCGGCTGAGTTGACTTCATCATCCTTGGTGTAGGGTACTGTTACAATTTTGCCTTCTACACGGTTGTGGGGTTTGGTCTGGTTGTCGTCTTTGATAAACCGGCGCATGGGTGCAGTGCGTGTCATAGCCAGCGGGGTAAATATGCGTTGCTGAATGAATGACTCCCAGGGCATGCCACTTACCCGTTTGATGACTTCGCCCGCCGCGATGTAAAAAATATTCTGATATATAAATCCGGAGCGGAAGGAATAGCTTGGCTTTACGTCTTTCATTTTCTTAAATATTTCAGCTACCGGAATGTCCATGATGGTCCATACAAAGTCAGCATTGCCGACACCGCTGTTGTGCAGGAACAAATCGCGGATGCGCAGTTCGCGGGTTACATAAGGATCATACAACTGATACTCCGGAAGGTATTTGATCACGGGCTCGTCCCAGGATATCTTCCCTTCATCTACAAGAATCCCCATACATACTGCCGTCATGGCTTTTGTGGTGGAGCCGATTGAAAACAAAGTTTGTGTGTCTACCGGGTTGTTCTGCCCGATTTCTTTCGTTCCATAGCCTTTGGAGAATATCACTTTGCCGTCTTTGACAACGGCTACTGCCATGCCTGGCACCTCCCATTTCACGCGACCAGCCTCAACGTATTGGTCAAACTCTTTTATTTTTTGCTCCAGGGTGGTCTTTTTCTGTGCAAAAACCAGGGAAGGCAGGAGGATGGCGAGCAGAATGAAGCGCATGGGTTTTGGATTTAGATCAGGAAGTTAGGCTGTGCTTGGTGTTGGAGACAATATTTTCCGTTGTCCATTCAATTCGTTTGGTGAACGGTGATTTTCTCACCTTGCAATCCGTTTTTGAGCAGATGGCGCAGGAGAATTCAAGGCAGCCGTCTGAGTGGACAAACAGTTCGAGGGTTTCTCCGAATTCTTTTCGAACGAGTCCCGCGAGTTCATCGATTTCCACGTGGGCTTCGTGTACATTCAGGTACCATGGCACGGTGAGGTGGGCATCGAGGTGCAGGCGCGGACCGAATTTGATGATGCGCACATTGTGCAAGTCGATCCAGTTGTCGCGGCGGTTTTTGTTGAGCATCGCCACCATGGCCTCCAGGAGTTCGCGATCAGCTTCGTCCATGATACCAGCCATAGATTTTCGCACTATCTTATAGCCGGTATACAAAATCAGCAAAGCGAAAATAATGGCGACGATACTGTCCAGCCAGTAGATGTTTGTGATCAGTATGAGTCCAAGCCCACCAATAATACCGACGGTAGAGTAGGTGTCGGACTGCAGGTGTTTGCCACTGGAGATCATCACCATCGAGTTGCTTCGTTTCCCTTCCCGGACACAGATGCTGCCTACGGCATAATTGATCACGGCGGTGGCGGCCACCAACATGATCCCCCAGTCAAGTTGATGAATGTTCTTAGGGTGCAGGAATGCACTCACCGATTCTACGATAATGATCACCCCGGCCATTGCAATCAGGGTACCTTCTATGGCAGCAGAGATGAATTCTATCTTCCCATGTCCATAGGGATGATCCTCATCGCGGGGCTTTGCTGACAGGCGAAGGCTGTACAACCCCATGATCCCCGCGAGGATATTAACAATACTTTCCAATGCATCGGTGAGAATGGCAACAGAGGCAGTAAGGAAATACGCGGTGAGTTTGGCTGCGAACAACACAATCGCCAATACCACAACGCCTTGTTGCAGCCGGATGTTCTGTGTGGACGTATTGCTCAAACGCTTTTCTTTTTGGTAAACATCCGGATCAGGGCGGCCACTGCAATAATCACCCACACCACATTAAGTGCAGTAGAGGCGAACGCACCTTTGGTGGCGGTATAGATGATAAAGAAGATGCCACCGAAAAGGTTTAGCAGTTGAAAAGACAAGGAGTCAGCTTTAATTTTTCCAAAGCTGTTCAACGCGTAGGCTGCGAGAATACAGGCTGAGCCGGTCCAGCCGATGATATCAATGAGGAGTTCCAAATTCAGGACTTTAGTTTGATGCGCAAGATGTACATATCATTGGTGATGTAGAGTGTCTTCTCATCGGCGGACAACGCACAGTTAGAGGTGGCTTCAGTAAGTTTCACCTTGCCGAGCAGTTTGCCTTCCGGACTGAAAATAAACAGTCCACCCGGACCCGTGCCGAAGATGATGCCTTGTTTGTTGACTTTCATGCCATCGGGCAAGCCTTTCTCACTGGCGGTTAGTGTAGTAGCATCATAGAAGACCGTGCCATCGCTCAGGCTCAACTTACCCGTATCATTGGCAGGTCCGTTGAGCTGGTAGCGATACCACCGTGCTTTCTGCGGATCTGAGTTGGCGACATAGAGCCAATGACCATCGGGTGACAAAGCAATACCGTTGGGCGAGGTGAGGGAGTCGGTGAGTAAGTCCACCTGCCCTGTGGCGCTCACCCGGTAAACGCCCATAAAAGGAACTTCCCGCATCGGGTCGTTCGCATATTGGGGAAGCCCCCACGGCGGATCGGTAAAGAACAAGTCATTGCCATAATAAGCGGCGTCATTGGGGCTGTTGAAACGTTTGCCTTCATACCGATCGGCAAGGGTTTCATACACAGGTGCAGGTGCATCGAGAGGTGCTGTCATGCGTGCCATCCGGCGATCGCCATGTTGCGACAAGACTAGTTTTCCGGAGGGGTCAAGCAGGAGTCCATTGGACCCTTCTCTCTTCAGGCTGTCGGGACCAGTCCATCCAGAAGGTTTCAAGTAAGGTTCAGTGCCTTTTTCTTCTGACCATTGAAAAATAGCGTTCTCGGGAACGTCCGAAAAGATCAATTTGTGCTGTGATTCAAGCCAAAGTGGCCCTTCACTCCAGTTATGCCCTTCTGAGATAATTTCCACTACAGCATTGGGATCGATGATTTGATCCAGTGCCGGATCGAGGCGCTCGATGGTGCCGGTGGTCTTATAAGATGATGATGACTGGCATGCGCTCAGGACACTGAGGATGGCCGCGAAATAGAACAGTTTACTGCTGGTCATGGTTATATTGATCTGATTTGCATTCAGGTTCGTAAGTTTAGTAAAATTTTAGCCGTTTGCCTTCTCACTTATGTATCAATTGCCCTATCTGATTGTGATTGCCCTCGCGGCGCTGATTATCCTGTTTACCCTTGTATGGGTTATTCAATTGCGCACCCGCAATGCGGCTATCATCGATGCCGTTTGGTCCATGAGTTTTCCACTAATGACAGCCATCTATTTTGTGCTGATCATCGGCTATACGCCACGACAATGGATGGTATTGGGGGTGGTATGTCTGTGGGGCTTACGGCTTGGATTATATCTTTTGTTTCGCACCCTGGGTCATACCGAAGATATGCGTTATACTGCCTTGCGGGAGGAGTGGGGTGATCAGCAGGACAGGCGGATGTTGTCATTTTATTACAAGCAAGCGGTGGCCGCCGTGATTTTGTCGATTCCGTTTATCTTAATAATGATCAATAATACACCCTGGATCAGTGCGTTTGAAATTGCAGGGGCCATCATCTGTGTGATGGGTGTAGTGGGCGAGACCATTGCTGACCAACAGTTGAAGCAATTCAAGTCGGTAGCAGAAAACAAAGGAAAGATCATGCGATCCGGGCTCTGGGCCTGGTCGCGCCATCCGAATTACTTCTTTGAGTGGCTCGTGTGGGTGGGCTTCTTTGTGATGTCGTTGTCCTCTGCCTGGGGCTGGACCAGCCTATTCGGTATGCTCCTGATGTATTATCTCCTTACGAAGCGAACCGGAATCGGGTACACGGAAAAACAGATGTTAAAATCCAGGGGAGAAGCGTATGTTAGTTATCAGCGTGAGGTATCGGCTTTCTTTCCAAGACCACCTAAGAAAGAATCCCAAGTAGCTGGTTGACCGTCAGGCGCCAAATCTGATACGATGCAGAACTATTTTCCCAGAGACAGTTGCCTTAGTGACAGGAAGTGCAGGCTATAGGCCAGGGGTACCAGCAATCCCGGCAACCAGATAAACGGAAAATACCCGACAATCGTGTTGGCCGGTTCATTGAGGAATACCCTGAAGGGCGTTGGCAGCGACAGCACAGCAATGGTGATGATGTTGATCAGCAGCCCCAATGAAAGTAAATTCCAAATCAGTCGTACTGTCTTGTTGTGACTGAAGTAGTGGCCAATGATAGGTGCGGTAGCGCCTGCCAGGATATCAAAATTTCTTCCCTCAAAAGTCATCTGCACCGGTAGCAGTTGTTGGATGAACAACATCCAGAGGAGGATTTCAACGAATACGCGGAAAAACTGCAAACGGGTAATGGCCCGGGTGGAGACGTAAGGAAGCAAATCTTTCATCGTACCAGAGAAGGTAATGGCAATCCATGTCACCAACGGCACCACCAGTACGATCATAATGCGTGGTGGAAACGACGAGAAATCCTGAAAGAATCCGGTGGCACTCACCAGACTCAGGAGTAGTGCCCAAATGAGAATACCCATCCAGAAATTCCTGAATACCCGGTGTTGACGGTCATTGGTCCATGGTGTCAGTGCGATAGCCCTTCTAAGCATGAGCAGGAATGCGGTGTAAGCGATGACGGTGAGGAGTATAAAAGCCCCGGCCGTGATAAGGTAAAGGCTTGGTTCCATGGTCTGAAGGTCTAATCTTATTAAACGATTTAAAGTATGACTGGGTTTTATCAGGCATCCGGAAAATCGGTAACCACCATCAGGGAATCTGGGTGAAGTGTTTACTTTTGGGTCCAAATTCTGTTTATGTCCTTATCAATCCCCACACGTCCCGCCCGCACCTTTCTGAAAGAATCATTTCAGGTCAACAATTGGGCAGACCTTAAGCCCTATTTTGATGCCCTGCTGGAACGTCCCCTCACTTCGGTGGAGGAATTGAAGGCCTGGCTTCGTGACCGGAGCGAGCTGGAGTCTGCCATCAGCGAAGACCTTGGTTGGCGTTACATCAAAATGACCTGTTACACAGAAGATAAAGCATTGGGTGACCGGTACGCTGAATTCATTCAGCATATTCAACCGGAGATAGCGCCAGTTTCGGATGCGCTAAACAAAAAGGCGGCAGCATGTCCTTTCCTGGCGACCTTGGCAAAGGAGGAGGGGTACGATATTATGACCCGCAACCTGAAAAAGGACATCGAACTTTTCAGGGAAGAAAATATTCCGCTGTTTACTGAGATCAATACCGAATCGCAGAAATATGCCCAGTTGTCCGGAGCGATGACCATCGAATGGAAAGGGCAGGAGCTCACCTTGCAGCAGGCTTCCGTGATGTTACAGGAAACTGATCGCGCCTTGCGTGAGGCCGTATATCACAAAATCACCGAGCGTCGCCTCAAGGACAAAGACGCAATGGATGAGTTATATTCCAAACTGATTAAACTGCGCAATCAGGTGGCAGTCAATGCGGGATTCTCGAACTTCCGTGACTATATGTTCAAGTCATATGGCCGGTTTGATTACACCCCGAAGGATTGTTTTGATTTTCACCACAGCATTTCATCGGAAGTAGTGCCGTTGTTGGAAGAGCTGGCAGAAGAGCGCAAGGCCAGGTTGGGCGTTGACCAACTCAGGCCCTGGGATAAGGCAGTCGATGTTGAAGGTCGAGCACCTCTGAAGGCTTTTGAAGGAGGCAAAGACCTTACGGAAAAATCAATCACCTGCTTTAGCAACCTTAATCCATATTTAGGCGACTGCCTTCGCGTGATGCGTGAGATGGGTCACCTCGATCTTGAATCCCGCAAAGGCAAAGCGCCGGGAGGTTATAATTATCCGCTGGCTGAAATTGGCGTGCCTTTCATTTTCATGAATGCTACGTCCACCATGCGCGACATGACAACCCTCATGCACGAAGGCGGACATGCGGTGCATAATTTCCTCACCAAAGACCTCGCACTCGGTGATTTCAAGAATCCCCCCATGGAAGTGGCGGAGCTTGCTTCTATGTCGATGGAACTGATCTCCATGGATCAGTGGAGCATTTTCTTTCCAAAGCCTGAAGATCTTGCCCGTGCCCGTGCCGAGCAGTTGGAAGACATCATTGAAACCTTGCCCTGGGTTGCGACTATCGATAAGTTTCAGCATTGGGTGTATGAACACCCTGACCACACGCTGAAGCGCCGGAAAGAACAGTGGAATGCGACCTTCCAGGAATTTGCAGACACCGTCACTGACTGGCGCGGACTGGAAGAAGCACGCGACTATCTATGGCAAAAGCAATTGCACCTGTATGAAGTTCCTTTCTATTACATTGAATATGGCATGGCCCAATTGGGTGCCATTGCGGTGTGGCGCAATTTCAAAAATGATCCAAAGAAAGGATTGGAAGGATATATGAATGCGCTGAAGCTGGGAAACCTCAAGACCATTCCTGAAATCTATAAAGCAGCCGGCATCAAATTTGATTTCAGCACGGCGTATATCCGGGAGCTGATGAAGTTTGTGAGGGCAGAGATGGGGTTGAAAGGTTAAGGAATTTTATTTCACGCAAAGACCGCTGAGACAATACACGCAGAGATCGCAATCAATACCAATGCCTCTGGGTTCTTTGCGTGCATTCCTCCGTGTTCCCGGCGAGAACCAGCGTGCATTTCACGCGGAGACCGCTGAGATAGTTCATGCAGAGATCGCCATGAATATCAATATCTCTGGGTCCTTTGCGTGTATTCCTCCGTGCTCTCTGCGAGAAACTGCATTTGCGCCGGCGGGCGCCTATGCCGTATGATCATACATCACTACCCATTTTCCATTCGTCTTACGAAAAACAAGGGTAAACACCCCGTCCAGATTTCCGGATGTTCGGGTGAGATGATACTTTCCGGTGACCAGAAAATTCGATGGTGAAAGGGAAGTCACCTGTAAGATCTCAAACTGCAGCTTACCCATCGCCGCCACATCCGGATAACCTTTCTTATAACCATCCAATGTCGCCTGCCATCCCCGGTTGATGCCCCTCGGACTCATGAACTGCAGGGAGTCTGACTTCCAATACCCGGCCATAAAACCCTCCAGATCCCCTTTGTTCCATGCCGCCTCCTGCTCCCGCAGTACCTGACGCACGGCTTCTTCTTCCGCCTTAGCATCAAAGGCAGCAGGTTGGGGTTGCGAGCATGCTGCCAGTAAGCAGACGATAGCAATCAGGAGTCGTGAATTCATGGTTTTTCGGTTATTCAATTAAAGTTAATAGCTATTTTGCATCTCCTTCTTCCTATGAAAAAAATAACCTTCGGGGATATCGCCCCTCACCTCGTAGCCCTCGGCATATTTCTGGTGGTGACCCTGGTGTTCTTCAGTCCCATTTTCTTTGAGAACAAGTCACTCGACCAGCAGGACATCAGCCAGCACATCAGTTCTGCCAAAGCATTGCGCGACTACCGCAACGCTACCGGTCAGGAAGGTCTTTGGGCTCCCTCGATGTTTAGCGGGATGCCCGCTTACCTTGTCAACCTCGAGTGGAGTGATGGGGTGGTGGTGACCATGAAGAAGGTCCTGACATTGTTCCTCCCGCATCCTGTTTGTAACATTTTCGCCGCCTTCATTTGTTATTACATTCTCCTGCTCAGTTTCCGGGTCCGTCCTTACCTCGCCATCGCCGGAGCCCTCGCTTTTGGATTGTCGTCTTACATGATTATTGGCTTATCAGCAGGACACAATGCGCGCATTGGCGCCATTGCATTCATGCCACTCGTGATGGCCGGTATTCACCTGGCCTTTACGGGTAAGCGTATGCTGGGTATGGGTGTAACCGCCCTGGGATTGTCCCTGCAGCTGCGCGAAAACCACTTGCAGATTACCTACTACCTCATGATGATTGTGGGAGTGTATGGATTGGTGCAGTTGGTACTTGCTCTTCGCGAGAAACAACTCAAGGAATTCTTCGCCACGCTGGGAATGTTGATTCCTGCCGCAGTGATTGCTGCAGCAACCTTCTTCGGACAATTCTGGGCTATTACAGAATACACACGCTATTCTATTCGCGGTCCGTCGGAGTTGGTAGCCAAGGGCGCAAAGGCTCAGGATGGCTTAACGAAATCCTATGCATTTGCCTATACCTATGGCATTTGGGAACCCTTGACCTTATTGATACCACAAGCCTATGGAGGTACCAGCATGCGGCATTTTGTGGAGGACCAAAACAGTGAATCTTATAAAGCACTTGTTCAATCCAATGACAATCAATTGGCGAATCAGCTGGCGCAGTACACCAGTGCTTACTGGGGACCGCAATCCTTCACCATCGGACCTTACTATGCCGGAGCCATCATTGTTTTCCTTTTTGTGGTCGGCATGCTCTTTGCGGACCGAAAGTATGTCTGGTGGCTTGTGCCCCTGAGTGCATTGAGTCTCATGCTGAGTTGGGGCGAGGCATTTCCTTCGTTTAATTATTTCATGTTTGACTATTTCCCGGGATACAACAAGTTCCGTTCGGTCAGCTTCGCCCTCATCATCATCCTGTTTGCCATGCCCTTGTTGGGATTCATCGGGGTTGAAAAATACCTGAGTCAGGTGTCGGTGGCGTCTAAGAAAAAATTGTTGACGGCATTTATTATTGCCGGAGGTGCATGTCTGATGTTGTGGGTCTTTGCAGGAATGGGGAATTACTCCCGTGATGTCGAAGCGCAATTGCCCCCCTGGTTCCTCAAGGCATTGCAGGCCGATCGTCAGGGTTTGCTGCAGGATGATGCCATACGTTCTTTTTCTTTCATCGCAGCTGTGTTTATTGCGCTCTATTTCAACCTCGCAGCCAAGGTTTCCCCGCTCGTATTTGGAGGGATGATTGTGTTCATGGTGTCTATGGATGTATCGATCGTGGATAAACGATACTTCACGAAGGATAATTTTCATCGCAAGCGCGACAACTCTTTCTTTGCAGCCAATCCTTCCGATGAAGCCATTCTTCGCGACAAGGAATATTACCGGGTCTATAACCTTGCCGAATCTTTTTCAACGGGCGCCCGAACTTCTTACCACCACAACAGCCTGGGTGGCTATCACGGTGCCAAAATCCGTCGCTATCAGGACCTGTATGACTCTTGCATCGCGCGTGAAACGCAGAGCCTCGTGCAGGATGCTCAATCAGGTCAATTGGATATGACCAAATTCGGTGTGCTGAACATGCTCAATACCCGGTACATCATCTATGGTCCCGCTGCACAGGAAGTAATTGTCAATCCATCGGCCAATGGTCCGGCGTGGTTTGTCAAAGAAGTTACTGCTGTACCAGATGCAATCTCTTCCCTGAGTAAATTACATGGACTCGATACAAAAAGTTCTGCCGTCCTGGAAGGAGTACAGGCACCTGCGGTGCAATATGATTCTTCAGCCACAGTTACTTTACTGGAACATCAACCGCCGATGATGCGATATGAAACACAATCAGCCGTGAATGGCCTCGTGGTATTCTCAGAAATATTCTACCCGAAAGGCTGGCATGCCACGATCGATGGCAACGAAGTTCCCATTTTGCGCGCCGATTATCTTCTCCGTGCATTGGAGGTGCCTGCCGGCAAACATGTCATTGAATTCCGGTTTGAGCCGAAGCCTTATGTTGTAGGCAATAAGGTCTCGATGGCATCCGGCTTAGTTTTGTTGCTGCTGGTGCTGGGTACCCTTGGCATGAGCCTTAAATCAGATCCTAAAAATCAGGCCGCGTCCTGACGTGTCTTCGTGTATGAGCCTCACCAATCACATCGCCCAGGAATTTTATAATCGCTTTCAGAAACAACCCACGTTGGTGATGGCCCCCGGCCGCATCAACCTGATCGGCGAACACGTGGACTACAACGAAGGCTTTGTGATGCCGGCGGCCATCGACAAGCATTTTGTTTTGGCCATGACTCCGAGTGGCAACGAGAAATGTAACATCCTCGCCTTCGATTATGATGAAGGTGTTTCTTTTTCCATTCACGACCTTAATCCTGGTGAGGAATGGATCAATTATCTCATGGGTGTATTGGATGGTTTTGGCCGCCGCGGACTACTGCCTGGTGGTGTTGACTGTGTGGTGGGGGGCAATGTACCAGGAGGTGCCGGCATGGCGTCCTCAGCAGCTTTGTGCAGTGGCTTTGCCTATGGTTATAACCATGTCTATAATCACCAGCAGGAGCGACTCACTCTGGCCCGTATTGCTCAATATGCAGAGCATGAGTTTGCCGGCGTTAACTGCGGTATCATGGATCAGTATGCCAGCTTGTTTGGTGAAAAAGATGCCGCCTTGTTCCTGGATTGTCGGAGCCTGATACACCAGACTATTCCTATATCATTGGATTCGCACCGTTTGCTGTTGGTCGACACGCGGGTGAAGCACAGCCTGGCATCCACAGGTTATAACGACCGGCGTGCCTCTTGTGAAGAAGGCCTTGCAGTGATCAAAAAGAAATATCCCGAAGTGATTGCCCTTCGCGATGTCACGCGCACTATGCTCTATGAATGCCAGGACAAACTGGGAGAGGATACTTTCATCAAGAATATGTTTGTGGTGGAAGAAATCGACCGGGCCCAGCGTGCGGCTGATCGGCTGCAGCACAAAGACATCCAGGGTTTTGGGGATTTGATGTATGAGGCACACTGGGGCCTGAGCCAGGCCTATGACGTAAGCTGCGAAGAGCTGGATTTTCTGGTGATGCTCGCCGAGGAGGACAAACGCCAGGTGACGGGTGCCCGGATGATGGGCGGTGGATTCGGGGGTTGTACGATCAACCTGGTCGCCGCCGGGCAGGAGGAAGCATTTAAAGAGAAGGTCCGGCAAAAATATTTTGCTACTTTTAAAAAAGAACCTGAGTTTTATGATGTGCAGCTTTCGCAGGGTGTACATGTAATATGACCGGAACCCTAACCACTTATCCACAACTCCTCATCCTCTCCGCATGGAAAAACTAGACTACATTGTTTTCTTCGTCTACTTTGTAATTGTCGCCACCTATGGTTACTGGATCTACAACCGGAAGAAGAAGGCACACGCCGACTCCAAGGATTTCTTTCTCGCTGAAGGGTCACTGACCTGGTGGGCCATCGGCGCCTCCCTCATTGCCTCCAATATTTCTGCCGAGCAGATGATCGGAATGTCTGGCAACGGGTTCAAGATGGGGTTGGCTATTTCTGCCTACGAGTGGATGGCCGCAGCTACATTGATTGTGGTGGCGGTGTTCTTCCTCCCCATCTATTTGCAAAACAAGATTTATACGATGCCCCAGTTCCTGCGGCAGCGATACAATAATACCGTTGCAATGATCATGGCCATCTTCTGGCTGTCATTGTACATCGTCGTTAACCTCACCTCCATACTTTTCCTGGGCGCCCTGGCCGTAAGTACCGTGTCGGGATTGGATTTTAACCTCTGCATGGTGTTCCTCGCCGCCTTTGCGATTGTCATCACGCTGGGAGGAATGAAAGTAATCGGGTACACGGATGTAATCCAGGTGTTCTTTCTGGTGCTTGGAGGTTTGGCCACCACCTACCTTGCCCTGGACCTGGTGTCACAGCATTTTCAAAGCACAGGTACCATGAATGGCCTGAACTTTCTCATGAGCGAAGCCAACGATCACTTCCACATGATCTTCGATGAATCCAATCCCAATTATGTGAGTCTGCCGGGACTTACCGTGCTAATTGGTGCCATGTGGGTAGTGAACCTGAACTATTGGGGTTGCAACCAGTACATAACCCAACGTGCGCTGGGTGCCGATCTTAAGACCGCGCGCTCGGGTTTGTTGTTTGCCGCTTTCCTCAAATTGCTTATGCCGGTGATCGTTGTATTGCCTGGTATTGCAGCCTATGTCTTATACAAGAATGGCATGTTCCAGACTGAAATGATGGCCGGAGGCGAGATGAATCCTGACCGCGCTTACCCGGTATTGCTAAATCTCCTGCCTGCCGGACTCAAAGGACTTTCGTTTGCAGCTTTGACTGCCGCTGTGGTGGCATCTCTTGCGGGTAAGGCAAACAGCATTTCGACAATCTTTACACTTGACATCTACAAAACCTTCATCAAGAAGGATGCGACGGAAAAATCGCTGGTATGGACAGGTCGTATGGTGGTGGTTGTATCCATGGTTCTGGCCATTGTGATTGCGCCCTTCCTGGGTATCGACAAAAAGGGTGGATTTGAGTTCATCCAGGAGTACACCGGCTTTGTGTCACCTGGAATCTTTGCCATGTTCATCATGGGCTTCTTCTGGAAGCGCACTACAGTAAGTGCAGCACTGTTTGCAATCATCGGCGGATTTATACTCTCCGTAATTTTCAAATTTCTCCCGGGATGGGTTGATCTTTCCTTCATGGAGGGATCTGGTTTTGCGGTAGTAAACCCCGCATCTGGTGTGGTGGAAATACCATTCCTCGACCGGATGGGATTTGTGTTCCTGATTTGTGTGGTGGTGATGGTGGCGTTGAGTCTCATGACACCTGCACACAAGCAGCCGAAGGATACACTGCATGTTGATTTCAAGATGTTCAAGACCGATCCGATGTTCACCGTGGGTGCTGTCATCGTACTCGTGATCCTGGCCACCTTGTACATCAGCTTCTGGTAGTCACACAACACGTAATGTTCGCACGCCGTGAATCGCATCGATCGCCTCACCGCCATCCTGATTCACCTGCAGTCGAAGAAGATTGTCAAGGCCGAAGAGATTGCCGACCGGTTTGAGATCAGTGTCCGTACCGTTTACCGGGATGTAAAGGCATTGATGGAAGCCGGTGTGCCCATCGGCTCTGAAGCAGGTACAGGTTATTTTATTGTAGATGGCTATCATCTACCTCCGGTGATGTTTAACCAGGAGGAGGCCGGTGCCTTGCTCATGGCCGGTAAACTGGTTGAGCGCATGACAGACCCTTCCGTGCGCAAGTCGTTTGAATCAGCGCTGTTCAAAATCAAATCAGTACTTCACGCTGACGAGCGCGAATCGCTTGAGATGCTGCAGCAATCCGTGGAAATCGTCAACTGGCCAAAGCCCATGTCGGCTGAGTTTCCCAACAACTTTTTAACGGATATTCAGAAGGCTATTGTAGGTCAGGAGGTGATCAGTATGGATTATCATTCTGGAGTGGATGAAGTGACGCACCGGGAAATCGAACCTATCGGAATTCATTACTACAGCGGGGGGTGGCACCTGATTGGCTGGTGTCGTCTACGATCGGGCTACCGCGACTTCCGCGCAGATAGAATTAAGCAGCTAAAACTGAGCGGTCAACATTTTGACAAACGCAACCTCATTTCTTTGCAGGAATATTTGCAAAGCCTCGTGGATGCCAATGGCGACCTCACCAAGGCCGTGGTGACATTTGATAAATCAGCCATGCGATATCGCCGCTATCTGTATGGACACGCCACTGAAGAAGATTTGGGTGATCGCATAAGAATGACCTTCTTAATGGGCAATCACGATTGGTTGGCCCGTTGGTTATTGTCCTTTGGGAGTGCGGTTGTTGTTGAAGAGCCCGAAAGCCTGCAGGACAAGATGGTTGCGCTGGCGGAAGAGATAAGAATGCACTACCTCACCGCCAAAGCACCGGCCCACTCTTAGACTGTGGTTAATACCTCTAAACATCAAACCCGCGTATCATGAATCGCTTGCACCGCCGCAATTTCCTGCAACAGATGATCACCGCACCGTTGGCCGCGCTTGCCTTACCGGCCCTCGCTACTGATCGTACCGTGTGGGATGCTTCTTTCGATCCTGCCGACGAAAGTTTCTGGGATGCTTTTCAGAAACAATTCGCCGTGCCGTCCAATAAAGTGATGCTCAACGCGGCCAACCTCTGTCCGAGCCCCTGGTTCATCAATGAAATGGTGACAGAGATGCAGAAGGCATTGGGCAAGGATGTATCCTTTCAGTTTCGGGCGCAATTTGCCGCCAAACGAGCTCAGTCATTGGAAAAGTTGGCCGGCTACCTGCGTGTTGGTAAGGATGAGGTAGGAATTGTACGCAACACGTCAGAGGCGAACTCACTCCTTGTTGCGGGAATCGACCTGAAGGCAGGGGATGAAGTAATCCTGTGGGACCAGAATCACCCGTCGAATATGGCAACCTGGGAGCAACGGGCACGACGGGTGGGATTCACCGTGAAGAAAGTTTCGGTGCCTGCTGAGCCACAGCAGGAGCAAGACCTGCTCGCACCGTTTGCCAGTGCGATTACACCGAAGACCAGGATCATTGCCTTCTCCCACATCTCAAACCTTACGGGAATTGCGTTGCCCGCCAAAGCCATTTGTGCCCTGGCCCGAAGCAGGAATATTCTGACGTTACTCGATGGTGCGCAGTCATTTGGTGCGCTGAACCTCAACCTGTCTGAACTGGGATGTGATTTCTATACAGCAAGTACCCACAAGTGGCTGATGGGTCCGTTTGAGAATGGCGTGTTGTATGTGCGCCGGGATGTACTGGACCGAGTGTGGCCGGCTACAATAGGGGCAGGTTGGAAGGATGGTATGAAAACCACCGACGAAAAACTTTGTGTACTGGGGCAGCGGGTGGAGATCACCACTGTGGCTTTACCGGAGATCTTGGATATGCATCTTGCCTTAGGTAAAGATGTAGTGGAGGCCCGGGTACGAAGGCTGTCGTCAAAACTCCGTGAAGGCATTACTGAAAAGATACCTTCGGCGGTCTTCAACAGTCCCAAGGCGCCTGCATGCAATGCGGGAATTGTGTCCGTGAAGTTCGCGGGAAAACCAGCTGGTGATTTGGCGCAAAGGCTGTACGCCGATTATGGCATTGCTGCTGCGGCAGTTGGAGATGGCCTTCGTTTATCACCGCATATCTACAATACGAGCGGTGATCTGGAAAGGGTGACTGTTGCCCTAGCGAAGTTAGTCAACGGATAACAGATACTTATTTCACCCAAAAGACCAGGTTGGTGTCTCCGGCATCAGTTTTTGCGAGGGTCATCACAATGCCAGTCCTCCCAAAGCGCCACTTGGTACCGTTGATGCTTACAAACATACCCTGGGCATCATCGGGATCGGGGCTGAGGGTGTACTTGTAGTCGCCATCCGGGTATCCGGCATTCTTGCCACCCACTACGGTCAACGTGCCATCCTTGCGAAACGTATAGATGATGTTGGCGCCGATATAGGATTCGTGTCCGTTAATAAACTGAGCCTGCATTAGTTTCCAGTCCCCGTGAATGAGAATGGCCTTGGCGTTGTCGTCAGCGCAGGAGAGGCAAAGTGAAATAAAAATTAACGGTAGAATCTTCTTCATGGGGTTGAGGTAGTGGTTCAATATACCAACCTTCAGCCAATCCTTTTATGTTCGCCCACCAATTACCCCTCTTGGGATGAGTTTTTCGAGGTTTCATCATTATGTGATCCTCCTGCCACACCGTTGTCACTTGCTGGCACGAGCTTGCCCTCAAACCCGAATAACCTATGAATGTCTTGGTATTTGCGACCACGGTACAGACGTCACTTCAGGTCAGGCTGGTGCAACCGCACCTTGACCGTCTGGCCGGTAAAGGAGGCTGGAACTTTGACCTTGCTGATTGTGACCGGATCCTCAGGATCACGCGGCCGGGCATTTGCGCGGAGCAGGCTATCCGCTTGGTGGAGCAACTTGGATTCCAGTGTACGGAATTGGAAGACCTGCCAGGTGGTTTGCAGTTTGATGGAGGGGTTCTTTATGAGGGTGGTGATAGCCGTAATCGTTCTTGATTTGCGTTCCTGGTTATGCACGCTGGTCGGGATTTGCAATCCCGACCCTAAGTAACCCTGATTCCGGTTCCAGTTATTCCTAGCTACTTCTTTGGTGGTAGGTGGCAGTGACCCAGCCGTGAGTTCCGCAGCTGGTATTCCTGATTATTGGTAAATTAATGCTTGGAATAGGAATGTATTGGAGATGGAGTCTCTTAAACACAAACGTAAGCGGTCATTGTAAAACGACATAACAATAAATAATGAATACAATCATGGCGATAAAAGGAACATTAAGGACCTGCCAAAAAGGACATCAATTCTACAAAAGTAGTGACTGTCCGACCTGCCCAATTTGTGAAGAAGAACGGAAACCGAAAGATAGTTTTCTTTCATTAATAGGTGCCCCGGCAAGACGAGCATTAGAAAGAGAAAGCATTAAGACGTTGGAGGACTTAGCAAAATGGACAGAAAAAGAAATCATGAATCTTCACGGAATGGGACCAAGTACAATTCCAAAACTCAAAAAAGCCTTAAGTGAAAACGGACTTTCTTTTAAAAATTGAATGAACAACAAGTGCACAAAACAACGAACCACTAACACGGGTTTAACGTTGGTGCTGGCAGGCAGTTTACGGTTTCAAAAGTCCACTGGTCGGGATTTGCAATCCCGACCCTAAGTAACCCAGATTACGGTTCCAGTTATTCTCAGCTACTTCTTTGGTAGTAGGTGGCAGTGACCCTACCGAGTATTCAGCAGACTGGTATTCCTGATTATTGGTAAATTAATGTCTGGAATAAGAGTATTTAGGAGGCGGATTTTGTTTAGTCTACATAAGACAAATTCAAACTAACATTCAATCGATCAATCATGACAAGGCTATTATTCTCAATTTGCATTTTATTCCACCTGACTACTTTGGGACAAGACCTGAAAAAGAAAAGAAAGGGTGATGAGACCTTTTATGTTCTAAAATCTGATGAATCAATTCGACATGGTAAATACATTAGAAAAAGCGCCAGCGGTCTAATCGCAAAAGGACAATATGAAATGAATAAAAGGATTGGTATTTGGGAGTTCTATGGATTAGACGGAAATATTGAACAAAAATATAACTACTCCAACAAAGCACTTTTATTGAATGATAATTTCACATCGGTGTCCATGCGAAATTTGATAGTAAGGGATGGAGTAACTACAGAGACTGCCCCCAGTCAAGAACCTATCTTGGTGGGTGGACCTTCCAAGTATTTCCGATACTTAATGAAAAATCTCAGATACCCGTCAAATGCAAGGAGTAATGGGACGCAAGGAAAAGTACTTGTCACAGCAATAATTACTTCGGACGGAATGTTGAAAGACACAAAAGTGTTGCATGGACTTGGAGACGGCTGCGATGAAGAGGCTTTGCGGGTAATCAATTCGTTTGAAAGTGAATGGATTCCGGGCAAGTACAATGGGGAAGAAGTTGATACTATGATAGTGCTATCCATTGAATTTCGGCTAGGATAAAAGAACAGTGGCTCCGCTGTGGGGATTTGCAATCCCGACCCCAAATAACTTGGTTCTCAGCGCTAGATAAATTCAAATACTTACGTTATAGCTAATCTGCAGAACAATTCATCTCTTAAAATGAATAACATTTCTTGGAGACACCATTATATCCCTGAATTCTACCAACGGGGTTTTACAAATCTGTCGGGAAAATTCAAGGTATTTGACGTCAAGCGACAAGCTTTTATCAAGAACGGAAAGGAATTTTCCCCAGAGTCATACTTTTATGAAGAAGATGGGAATACAGTTATGACTGAGCGTGGTCCAGACGATTTTATCGAGAAAAGATATGGCGATATAGATAATACTGTTGCTGAGGTTTTCAATCGCCTCAGAAACTCAGAGCCCGGGAAGCAATTTAATCTAACGGACAAAGACATGCCCGCTCTTCAATTCTTTGCCTCGGTGCTCTTCTGGCGATTGCCGATAAACTATCATGAGATAAAGAGAATTATCAGTGAAAAAGAACTTCATGAGTTAGGACTCTTAATTCGATCAAAGGATACTAACGAGGTAGTGAGAGATGAGGAGTTAGAAGTAAAAATTAGAAGCAATCCGAATTTCTTTAAAGCAATGAAACTTATTTTACCATTTATAACGTATAAAAGACTGTTAGACTGTAGGACACCAATAACCATACAGACGTTTCCAAATGAACTTCCGGCACTCTGTTCAGACAATCCTGTTATTTTTAATGGGCAGCACTCACCTGATCTCTACTATGACGATTTGATCCTGCCTCTGACACATACCCACGTATTTATAAGAGGAAAGAAAGTTCGCGATGACGTCATGCCAACTATAAAAGTTGACATGGACCTTATAATTTTAAAACAGGCGAGAAAGTATGTTAGCTGTACTGACACAAAGTATATTGAACGTCTAAATAAGTACTACACAAGCAATTATAGTTCGGTGACTGATTTAAAGGCGAAAGTCTTTCAATCTCTGATAGAGCGGTAAATGCTTACAAGCCACAACAATGGATATAAGTCATGGTTGTGAATGCTTCTTATTCCCGCTGCGCCTCATGCGAGAGCAACAACTGGTTTCGCTGGTCGAAATTTGCAATCCCGACCCTAAATGCCAATGCCAATGATTCTGGTGTCTCATACCGGCGACAGTGTTCCCCTCCGTAGTTTATTACCTTTGCCCCATGCTGGAAGAAAAAGTAAAGGCAGTTGAAGGGGTATTCCGTGGACTGGATGAGGCGATCTTTGCTCTCCAGCGGGGGACAAGCCTTCATTGTAAATTTGGCTGCGGCAAATGCTGCCTCAAGCCCGACATCGAAGCCAGCGTGCTGGAATTCCTGCCCTTTGCTTTTCACTTGTACCACACCGGCAAGGCTGACGACTGGTATGAGATGTGCAAGTCGTCGGACTCCTCCATCTGTCTGATCCTCAATCCAACACTTCCTGGATCAGGGCATTGTTCGGAGTATCCGTATCGAGGACTGATTTGCCGCCTGTTTGGCTATTCGGCCCGAACCAATAAGTATGGCGTCAAAGAACTTGTCACCTGCCAGATTATCAAGACGGAGCAAACTGTGGCCTATCAAAAAGCTGAGTTAGAAATAGAAAAGGGAGGCGCGGTTCCGGTGATGAGTGACTACTACATGCAATTGCACGCTATCGACCCTGATTTGTCACGCGAATTTTACCCAATAAATCAGTCCATCCGAAGGGCACTTGAGTGTGTGCTCCAGTACTATGCGTATCGCTAGCGACCGGGTAGGCGAAATTGAATTTTCTCGATGGTTTTCTTGAGCAGGGAGGACGGCGATGGCTTGGTGAGTGAGGCTGGCTGAGCATTCCCATCGGGTGAGGTGACCTGCCCGGGCCAGATCACGGCTGCGATCGCCAGTAGCAGTGCTACCGCAACCCCTAATGCCAACATCCAAATCCGGGAAAATCCTTTCATGCGTACTTGCTATTACAAATCAGATACCAATTCAGAAAAGCGGCCATTTTGGTGTTTTTTGAGTCGAAATCGACGTTTTGTGTACACTTATGAACATCCTTTCTGACTTTTTCGTACATATATACCGGCCCTGCAACTTAAGGTTACCCCGCGTCCGGATGTTTTATATACGTTCCAAATGGACCTCTTTTCTGCTTACATTTGTTACGTGGTAACGCCCTGAATTACAAAACCATGAAAAAATATCTTTTGATCGCTTTTCTGATGTATGCCGGTGCCGCCGTGGCCCAGGATCAGGTGAAGCACGAAGGACCCGTGAAATGGATGACCTTCGAGCAGGCTGTGGAAAGGTCCAAAACGGAAAAGCGCAAGATTTTCATTGATGTATACACCGATTGGTGCGGATGGTGCAAGGTGATGGACAAAAACACCTTCAGCGAACCCAACGTGGCCAAGATCCTTAATGAGAAATTCTACCCGGTAAAGTTTGATGCCGAACAGACAGCGGATATTGTATTTAATGGAACCACCTTCAAGTTTGTACCCTATGGCAACAAGGGATCACATCAGCTGGCGATGGCGTTATTGAACAACCAAATGTCTTATCCCACCGTGGTTTTCCTCAATGAGGAATTTGCGATGATTCAGCCCTTGCCGGGATACCAAAAGCCCGAGGAGTTCCATAAGGTAATCCAGTTTATCGGCGAGGATTTCTTCAAGAAGATGAAGTGGACTGAATTTCAGAGTGTCTACAAGTCGCCGTACACGGCAGCTACCAACGGTGGTTCAGGAAACTGATATCACAGATCGCAAAGAACATAAAAAAACCCTCGAAAGAGGGTTTTATATTTTTATGGGTTGAGGATTAGTTACCCTGACCCTTTTCTTCCTGCTCCTTGGTGACTTTGCGGTTGTCGATGTAGGCCAGGGCGTTTACAAATCCAAACGCGATGGCGATGATGAGAACAAATAAGTTAGCTCCGTCTCCTACAACTTGGTCAAACATGGCAATTTTGTTTATTAGTGCGTTTCAAAGGTAAGCTTTCGGCAGAATCCGGCAATAGTCGGGCGCGGCATTTTTGTTGCCTGGCTCAGAGTCCGAGCTCTTCCCGGTTTTTCTTCAGCACTTCCAGGATAAAGGCAATATGCGTGGACAATTCAACCCCCAGCAATTCGGCGCCTTTATACACTTCCTCGCGGTCCACCTTGGCAGCAA
Source organism: Cyclobacteriaceae bacterium (assembly GCA_035430125.1). Taxonomy (GTDB): domain Bacteria; phylum Bacteroidota; class Bacteroidia; order Cytophagales; family Cyclobacteriaceae; genus ELB16-189. The sequence goes on from DAOMGC010000034.1 coordinate 29,226, forward strand.
ATCCCTTGTCTTTGAGCTTCTTGATCACCGATTTGGGCTCCAGCGTTTGAATGCCCTCGGGCCGCACCTGGGCGCAGGCCACAATGAATCCGGTGAGCTCATCAGTTGCCAAAAGGGCCTTGTCCAGCAGGGTATCATACGAAACGCCCCACTTGGTATAGTGTGCAGCAATGGCATGGGCAATTTTCTCTTCGCCCTGTTCCCGCAGTTTCGCTACGATGATGGAAGGATGCTGATCCGGGTAGGCTTCGTAGTCGGCGTCGTGGAGCAGGCCGGCCACAGCCCATTCGTCAGGATTCTCATTAAAGTGGGCAGCGTAGGCTTCCATCACTAACTCTACGGTGCGCATATGTCGTAGCAAACTGGCACTACGCGTCATCGACGACAGGATGGCCCGCGCTTCAGTCCGGGAAATCATATTATCTAACGAATTTTGCGTCGGCTGATCATAAACAGATTCGCGAAAGCGATAATGGCAGCCAGTCCGAGCACCACGGCCACCACCACAATCTGGGTGTTTCGCAGTTCAAGTGTTTTCATCTGACCGTTCAGATACAGTGCCTCGATTTCTTTTTCTTTTTCACGCAGTTCTAACGCGGTTTCCATTTGTGCGATCTTCTTGCTGCTCTGTTCACCATATACTTTTTCCTCTGCTTCATCGTATAAGGTCAACGTTTCATAGGCAGCCTTGTAGTTGTTTTGTCTGGCATACGTACCCGCAAGTGCTTTCAGAATCTGGGGCGTGTAAAGATCAGCGCCTAATTCTTTTGCCAGGGCCATAGCATCATCCAGGTACTCTTTGGCCGGCACGGGCTGATTGGCCTTCATATACACCGTACCAATGTTGGTGAGGAGGGAGACTTCACCAACACGGTTGTTTTGCTTCTTCACCAGGTCAAGTGCGCGCAAATAATATTCAACAGCCCGCTGCGGATTTCCTTGCCGGAAATACAGGTTACCAATATTGATCAACGGGTCTGCGAAGGGGTCTTTGTATTGTTCACTTAACTTATAGGCCTCTGTATAATACTTGAGGGCCTGATCCGGCATGTTAAGATCGGCATGCAGGTTACCAAGGTTATTCATGGATCCCACAATCCGAGCCGGATCGCCGATAGCGACAAAACCGGCATGTGATTCCTCAAAGAACTTCAACGCTTTGTGGTAGTCCTTTTTCATCGAATAAATGTTGGCAATGTTGTTCTTCGATGTGGCGATGCCTTCACCGTTTTGAATGCGTTCATAGATCTCGAGGGACTTCATGTAGTTCTCCAGCGATACTTCCAGAGCGCCCTGGTTGCGATAGGCAACACCAAGGTTGTTGTAGGAAGCCGCCATACCCTTGTCATCTTTCACCATGCCGGCCAGGTTTAATGCTTCCCGGGTATAGGTGATGGCCTTGACCGGATCGGAATTGATGTACGCGCGGAAGAGTTCATTCATGATCTTCACTTTTTGAGCGCCTTCAGCCTGGGGCAGGGCTTGTTCGAGACTGTCAGTTGATTGTGCAAATGCCGATGAACCGACAATAAGCATAAGGGCCAGAAGCACGGATCCTTTCATGTGGGGTACGGTTGGAAACCCGAATTTAAGATTTTTCCTCCCGATTGCTGCCGTTTGACAGAGAGGGCTTACAAGTTGCCGGATATTTTGCCAACTTTATTAGATGGGGAAGAATCTACTTATTGTTATTGCCCTCCTGTTGTTTTCGGCCCATGTTTGCCCTGGACAGGATGAGGCTCACGTAATGGAGCCAGTGAATCAGTTGTTTGAAGGCATGCGCACCGGGGATAGTGCCATGGTGCACCGTGTTTTTCATCGTTCGGCCCGCATGACCTCGGTGAAAGCCGATGGGACCATCACGGATGATGCGTTGGCTGGTTTTCTAAAGGCGATTGGTACACCCCATACCGAAGTCTGGAGTGAAGTGATCTGGAAGCCTGTTGTACAGGTTGACGGAACCTTTGCCCAGGTTTGGACGCCCTATGCATTTTATGTGGGCAAGCGCTTCAGTCACTGTGGCGTCGATGCGTTTCAACTGGTGAAGACCGCCTCGGGCTGGAAGATATTTCAGTTGAGCGATACCCGCCGCAAGGACAAATGCGAAATCCCCGAAGAGATCAGTAAACGGTTCAAATGAAGCGCCTGTATATCCTGCTACTATTCCTATTGGGTGCCGGTTTGGTTCGGGCCCAGTCGGATATTACTACGTTTATCCTGGTGCGCCATGCGGAAAAGGTGAACGATGGTACCAAGGATCCTGAACTATCCGAAGCAGGGAAGAAGCGCGCAGAGTTGCTGGCCACCTTGCTGAAGCGTACCAAAATCGATGCCATCTACACGACGGCTTTCAAGCGGTCCCGAAATACAGTTGTCCCACTAGCTGTTTCAAAAGGGTTGGGTGTAGTGGCTTACGATCCTTCGGACCTAACCGAGATAGATCGGATTTTTGAGCAATGGCGTGGAGGAACGGTGGTGTTGTGCGGACATTCCAACACCATTCCGGCAGTGATCAACTACCTCACCGAAGACAAGGACAAGGTTCAGACTTTTGCAGACGATGAATATAGCAACCTGGTCTTTGTCGTGCTCTCAGACCGGCATAAGACCAAAGTGACCTGGTTGACCTATTAAATAACCCGACATGGTGCGGCTGACGATACTCTTTTGTTTGTTGTCGTTTGGTCTGCGGGCTCAGCAGGATGAGATCCGCAAGAGTATCTATTTTGATGGAGGCAGTTATTTTATCGATGCGTATCAGGCCGATGATCTTGCGCATTGGCTGGACTCGATTCCGAATCTGCTCGACAAATATGAGATTCAACTGATCAGCCATACAGACCCTATCGGTGGCAAAAGATACAATGAATGGCTTTCAAGGATGCGGAGCGAAGCTGTCTTTCAAATCCTGCTGGACAAGGATATTCCAGAGAAAGTTATTCACATTAAGGACTGGGGTTTGGAGAATCCGGTGTATGCCAATGACAATTTTATGGGCAGAATCAAGAACCGACGGGTCGACGTGATCCTAAGGCCGGTTGTTTTTTGAAAATTAATTGTCATTCACTGAGCGCACTCCTCTTTCTCCTTTCCAACTTCCAACTTCCAACTTCCAACTTCCAACTTCCAACTTCCAACTTCCAACTTCCGTCTTCCATCTTCCATCTTCCAAACTCCAACCTCCAACCTCCAACTTCTTACAACTTACCACTTACAACTTACCACTTACCACTTACCACTTACCTCTCACCTCCAACTCCCAACCTCCATCTCCCAACCTCCAACTTCCATCCTCCATCTTCCAACTCCCCCGTCCGCTTCCGGACACCTTTTTTCACTCCCGGACGTATTTGGTGCAACCATTTGCCTGTTCTGCCGTCTAATCCCTAAATACTGCCCATGGCACCATTATTGGCTAAGGAAGCCCGGTGCCCAGGCGCGAACGATACCCTTATGATCAAACTGAAGAACATCGACAAGTTTATTGACACGCGCTTTCAGCGGACCTTTATTCTCAAAAGTATCGACCTGGAGGTCCAGCAGGGTGAATTTGTGACCCTGATGGGACCCAGTGGTGCCGGCAAGTCTACGTTGATGAATGTTATCGGCATGCTCGATGAGCCTTCGGCAGGGGAGTACTTCTTCTTCGATGAGCCGGTGCACAAAATGAAGGAGCGGCAGAAGAGCGACATGCACAAGAACTATATCGGCTTCATTTTTCAGGCCTATCACCTGATTGATGAATTGACCGTGTATGAAAATATTGAGACACCCTTGTTGTATAAAGGCGTGAATGCCAGCCAGCGAAAGAGCATGGTGGCAGAGTTGCTGGATCGCTTTAATATGGTGGCCAAGAAGGACCTGTTCCCGGAGCAGTTGAGTGGGGGCCAGCAGCAATTGGTAGGCATTGCGCGCGCCATCGTCGGGCAACCGAAATTGTTGCTTGCCGATGAACCCACCGGTAACCTGCACTCAGAGCAAGGCAAGAAGATCATGGATATTTTTCAGAAGCTGAACGAAGAAGGAATTACCATCATTCAGGTGACGCACTCCGAAGAGAATGCGTTGCGCGGTAAGCGCATTGTGAAAGTGGTGGATGGAACGATTGAGTCAGATGTATTGGTGAACGCAAAGTAAAATTGAGTATGAACAGAGTCTTATTGATAGTGGGCTTATTGGCCGGGATGGAGACAGGGGTTGTGGCCCAAAAGGTATTGACATTTGAGAACGCCGTGAAGCTGGCGTTAGACAATAGTGTGCTGCTAAACCAGCAGAAGAACAACCTGGAGTATAACCAGATGCAGAAGACATCCAGTATTGCTTCCATCGGTCCCACTGTGTCCCTCGGCGGTACCGCCCAGCAATTCAACGGTAACTCCTTCAACCAGCAACAAGGCCGGGTAATCATTGGTGTGCGGGACAACGTATCCGGTAGCATCAACGCCAACATGAATCTCTTCAGTGGGTTTGCCCGCATCAACAGCATTCGACAATACTCCAATCTTGCTGACGCCCAATCTTATTTTGTGAAGCGCACGGCCCAGGATGCCATTAACACGGTTTCCGGGCAATACCTGACGGTCATGCTGGATGTAGAACTCCTTCGCATTGCCAAACAAAACTTTGAAGCCCTCAGCAAACAACTGGAGCAGGTTAAAGAGCAGGTTCGGCTGGGAGCCAAATCACCCGTTGACGAATATAACCAGGATGCACTCACCAAGGCGGCAGAACTTCGTATGGTGCAAGCTGAAGTTAACCTGAACAACGACAAAACAACGTTGACACAATCATTGCTCATGGATCCGTTCGAACAATACGATGTGGAGAAGCCGGCATGGGATCTGAACAAATTGGGCTATGATGGCCTCACCATGGAAGACCTTGCTGAGAAGGCCAAGGCACAGCGCGGCGACTATCAACGTGCAGTGAGCAGTGAACTGAGTGCCAAGTTTGGTATGCGTGCCACGCGTGGATTTAATATGATGCCGTCTGTTGTTCTTTTCGGATCGTATGGTTCCTCCTACAACTTTGCTCATGGTCAGCCGGACTCGGTGTTGGTGAATGGTGTGATGGTGCGCAACCAGGCATCGTTTTCAGATCAGTTCAAAACCAACAACGTGTATAAGGCCTATGGTATTCAGGTGAACATCCCTTTGTTCAACGGCCTGCAGTACCGTACCAATGTGGCGCAACAAAAGGCGTTGTATGAGAATGCCCAATGGACCAAGAAGAGCCTGGAGTACCAGATCAAAAACGATGTAATCCGCGCTGTTCGCAATTATGAGGCGGCGCGCAAAGCTTACCAGGTGAGTGTAGATCAGCTAACGGCCGCAGAGGCAGCCTTCGAACTGGAGAAGGAGCGGTACAACCTGGGCGTGACGAACTTTGTGGACTTCACCAATGCCAACCGCGTGCTGGTGCAGGCCCAGACCGACAAAGCCCAGAACGAATACAAACTGGTATTCCAGCGGATCTCGATTGAGTATGCGGTGGGCACCCTGAAAGCGGACGACCTGGAGTAGTGGGTGGTAAGTAGTAAGTGGTAATTGGTAATTGGTAATTGGTGTCTACTTACCACTTACTAATTACTACTTACTAATTACTACTTACCACTTACAACCTACTTTGTACCCTCCCTTCCAATTTCCAAGCCCATTCCCTATATTTGCACCCCCTCATTTAACCCCGGGGGTCGTCCTGATTGGTTTCCGGGCGAATTATCAACCAAAAGTGTTGCCAGCGCGCCCGGCTGCCAACATGTATCCCAGGGCAAATTAGCATGGCTAAAGTTCAAAAAAGCGGCGATTCCAAGGCTCCCAAGGCCGAAGCAGCGCCCAAAAAGCCCCTCGCCGTTAAAGGCGCAGCAGAAGATGTCGATGTGAAGTCAGCCGAGGTAGAACTCGAGCAGGACGAACTCGCAGCCTTCAAAGCTGCCAAGCGTGCAGAGGAAGAAGAAGGTCTCAACCGCGTAATCCGTGACGTAACTGCCCGCAAGAGCACGGGCGCATCCACCGTGTCGCTGGAAGGTTTCGAATGGGAAGCGTTTGACCGCAAAGGTTTCGGCGAAGGATATAACTCCGGCGACCGCGACAAAATGATGAAACTCTACTCAGGTACCGTCGCCACGGTGAGCAACAGCGAAGTGGTGAAAGGCACTGTGGTAGGCATCAACAACCGCGATGTGATTCTGAATATCGGATTCAAGTCAGACGGCCTCGTGCCCCTGGCGGAATTCAAGGACATGCCCAACCTGAAGATTGGTGATCAGGTGGACCTCTTCATCGAAGAGCGCGAAAACGCCATGGGTCAGCTGGTATTGTCCCGCCGCAAGGCCAAGCTAGTGAAGGGCTGGGAATACGTTCAGACTGCCCTCGACAAAGACGAAGTAATTGAAGGTTTTGTGAAGCGCCGCACGAAGGGTGGTTTGATTGTCGATGTATTCGGCATCGAAGCCTTCTTGCCTGGTTCACAGATCGACGTGAAGCCGATCCGCGACTTTGATATTTATGTGAATAAGAACATCGAGGTGAAAGTGGTGAAAATCAACTACACCAACGATAACGTTGTGGTATCGCACAAGGTCCTCATCGAGAAAGACCTCGAGCAGCAGAAGGCCGCCATTCTCACCAACCTCGACAAGGGTCAGGTGTTGGAAGGGGTGATCAAGAACATGACCAACTTCGGTGTGTTCATCGACCTCGGCGGTGTCGACGGCTTGCTCCACATCACCGATATTTCATGGGGACGCATTGCGCATCCGGAAGAGGTGTTGAAACTCGATCAGACCGTGAAAGTGGTTGTGCTCGATTTCGATCACGAGAAGAAGCGCATTTCCCTCGGCATGAAGCAACTGACCCCGCACCCTTGGGAGTCATTGTCTGCCGATATTCAGGTAGGTTCGAAAGTGAAAGGAAAGATTGTCAATGTAGCCGACTACGGTGCATTCCTCGAACTGCAGCCTGGCGTAGAAGGTTTGATCCACGTAAGCGAAATGAGCTGGTCACAACACCTGCGCAATCCTCAGGATTTCATCAAGGTAGGCGACATGATCGAAGCCGTGGTATTGACCATCGATCGCAACGAGCGCAAGATGTCCCTCGGCATCAAGCAACTCACCGAAGATCCCTGGACCCGTCAGGAGATTCTCACCAAATATGCAGTGGGCACTACCCACAAAGGTGTTGTGCGTAACCTGACCAACTTCGGATTGTTCCTCGAATTGGAAGAAGGTATCGACGGCCTCGTACACGTATCTGACCTGAGCTGGACGAAGAAGGTGAAACACCCTTCCGAGTTTGTGAAGGTAGGCGACAGCCTCGAAGTGAAGGTACTCGAGTTGGATGGCACCAACCGCCGTCTGGCCCTGAGCCACAAGCACCTCGAAGAGAACCCCTGGGATACATTCGAAACCATCTTCACGGCTGGTTCCGTTCACAAGGGTACTATCGTCAACAAGAACGACAAGGGCATGGTGGTGGAATTGCAATACGGAATCGAAGGATTCTGTTCTGCCAAGAACGTGGCCAAGGAAGACGGATCGAAGACCGAGATTGGCGAAACGCTTGACTTCAAGGTATTGGAGTTCTCGAAGGAAGATCGTCGTATAGCCCTGAGTCACCGCGCTATGTGGTCGGCCGAGGAGGAGAAGACGGCGGCACCTGCCAAGAAGAAGAGCGAATCACGTCCGAGCGGCGGCAAGACGATTGCCAACATCAACCAGGCTACTGAGAAGTCGACCCTGGGAGATTTGGAAGCGTTGAGTGCCCTGAAGGAGAAAATGTCTGCTTCGAAGTCAGCACCTGCCGACGAAAAAGGAGAATAAGTTTTTTGGTTAATTAAACGTAAGGAAAAAGGTGGTCAGAAATTGACCACCTTTTCTTTAATTTGCGCATGAATCTGTTGGCTGTCGGAGGCTTTAAATCCAACCTCCAATTTCCAACTTGTCTTAAAGGTCTCGTGGCCGAGTGGCTAGGCTGAGCTCTGCAAAAGCTCCTACAGCGGTTCGAATCCGCTCGAGACCTCAACCGAAGTAAAACCGTCCCGACAAAGTGGGGACGGTTTTGTTTTTATCCGGCGATCGAAATGTCTCATTTCAGGGAGTAAGGATAAAAACAAAACCCGCCTGTCTCAGGCGAAGGTTTTAAGAAGGTTGAAGCGCCCACCCATACTGGATTAGTGTTTAAAGTGTACTTGCAAAGGACTGATAAACACTGCTTGATAATTTTTCTTTCGTTCGTTTCGAACCTGCCCGATGGCTGATATGGTGGCACATGCCTGTTCACCTCTTTCTCTCGCCATTCAACGACCACACGGTTGCTTCGTCCGAAGGGGGTGAAAATTTGTCCGGCTTCGTGCGTTAGTAGGTGGAAGTACGTGAAACACTAAACCCAGGCAGTTATGAAAATTCAAATTGCAGTATTGGTCATTGTAGTTGGCTTACTGACAGGCTGTGATATCCGTAAAATGGAAACGGCTCGGCATACCATCGATTCATTGAAGGCTGTTGTCGGGGACAATCAGGCCATGAACAAGACCCTCAGCGAAATCGGCGTGCTCATGGACTCCATTGATGTGAACCGAAAGGTACTTCGGACAAACATGATTGAAGGGGTGCGCTATGAGGCCTACGTCAAGCGGATGGCGGATATCAATCAATACGTGCGCAAGACGGAACGGAAATTGACGGCTTTGCAGAAGAAAGCGAAGCAAAGGGATGATGCCGTTTACTCGGCGGCCATCAAGCGACTCCGGGCTGATCTTGACGTCAGAACGCATGAACTGGATGCCCTGCGCGAGCAAATTGAACGTTACAAAGTCCAAAATGCTGAACTTGTCTCTACCATTGATCTGCAGAAATCTGAGATTCAGGATAAACTTAGTCAACTCAAACTCAAACAAGAAGAAATGGCTCAACTACAGACACAGGTTGATCAATTGATTCTTTCTTCCAGACAAGATCAGGGCGATGCATTGTTTGCACAGGCTGCAGCCGTTGAAGAAACAGCCCGCCGCACAAAGTTTGCCCCGCGGAAAAAGAAGAATACAGTTCGTGAGGCGCTCGGGTTATACAAACTGGCCCTCCAATACGGAAAGACGGAGGCGCAGGAGCGAATCACGGCACTCGAACAAGGACGCTGACGGTGCTTCAGTCCCGGTGCAAGCCGGGACTTACTTTTTACTTTACTTTTTTTTCCTCAGATCCCTTTGCGTGCTCTTGCCCATTTTCCCTTGTCCGGTGAAGAAATCATAGGTATAGGCAATGGTGACGCTGACTGACTTTATGTTGCAAAGCAATGTATCGTTGAATCCGAGCACATTCAAGCTTTGCGAGGTGACGCTGTTTTTTGTGCCCAAATAGGTCTGTCCATAGGTCAGGCGGAATTCCACCATGACGTGTTGCTTGGGCAGCGCCCCGATGGTGGCGCCGATGCCAAGATCGAGACCGAACAACCAACGGTTCGGCTCAAAGTAGTACAGCTTGTCATAATCACCTTTAGGCGTTCCATTGAAGATGATGTCATATCCTTGAGGCGAGCCAATGTTCGCAACGGTGCCCTTGCCGCTCATCCAGTACTTGATGTTGGGTCCAACATTGACAAACCAGTTGGTTGGCACATCCTTGATCAGTTTCAACTCAAAGGAGCGCCGCAGCATCATGGCGAAATCCATGAATTTGTAGGTTGAGGCATTTGTCCAGGCCCCGTCTGCAAACGATATGTTTCTTCCTTGCTGGGAATAACCAAATTCAGATTGAAATGAATAGTTCTTTTTCAGTGAGAAATTGATCAGCCCGGCAACATAGTATCCAGCAACTGGCGAAGAGGAGTACATATCTTTCAAATCCGGATCCCGGAAAGTTGCCCAGGAAACCAAAGGACCTCCTTTTACCCCCAAATAGTATCGCTGCGAATTGGGTACACGATATGTTTTCTGCGCAGTTGCAGTGACTGCAAACAGCCATAGACATAGAATAGGCCAGATATTAAACTTCACGAGTCTCCTGCTTTTGCTTGAAAGTTATCTAATCTTACTGCATTCTTTAACATGGGCGAACCATTTGTCGAATTTTGACTATATATTTTCCTCGTTTATGGGTATTTTGTTAGATCAATTCTGCCACAACTAGTTACAGTCGACAAGTAACATGTATTTAAGGTCATTATTGGTCATTCCCGATGTACTTTTGCTATAGTAGGCCATATGTCGACTTAGTAATCAGCTTACATTTTAACAGACGATCAAAAAACGCTTAGAACCGAATTTAATTACAGTGAAGCTCTACTTCAATAGGTACTATATACTCGCATACTGCTTGTCTATAAGCATGGTATCAAGCGCACAAGATATTACGAATCAGACGCAGTTTTTTATCAATCCTTATATTTTGAACCCATCTTATGCTGGTGCAGAAGGAAGGCCCGCTTTGTTTCTGAGTTACCGGAAACAATGGACCAGTATTGCCGGTGCCCCTACGATCAGTAATTTTTCATTTCATGGCAACACAAAGGGCAAAGCAAATTACGGCGTTAATTTCAATAGTGATGATCGCGGAATCGTAAATACCTCTTCGGCACTATTGACCTTTGGATATACCATCCTGCTGGATGAGTTCACCTCCATCCGCTTTGGTATTTCTGGAGGGATTGGTTTTAACGGGGTGGATGTAACCAGGCTGGGTACGTTCACGGACAAGATCTTGCCGTCCATATTGAACCGAAATTCATTTTTGATGGGAAATGCGGGCGTCTCCTTCCAAAAGAAAACATTTCATGGAGGCATCGCCCTTCCGAATTTATTTCAACCGGTTTACATCAGCGCCGATCCATTTGCGGTAAGCAGTCTGCAACCGTTTCAACAAGTGATTGTGCACGCCAGCAACCGGTTCTATTTTGACAAGGACAAAAACATGTTTGAGCCTTACCTGGTGTACCGGCTCAACGGGAGTGGACTTCCCTCACAACTGGAGGCTGCTGCGGTGTTGCACCTGCAACATGTGGTATGGGTGGGGGCATCTTACCGGCAAAATTATGGTGTCTCCGGCCTGGGCGGGTTCAAGATCAAGAACCAATTGGCCGTTGGATTTTCGTACAGCATCAAAAACACGGGAATAAATGAATTGAACAGTCCGACGTATGAACTGCAAATCGGATTTATCCCAAATCCGAAGAAGAGTTCACCGACAAAAGTTGCAGCCTATTCATTTCTGAATACCGAAAAGGAAAAGCCACATAAGAAGACTGCTCGTGAGTTAGCTGAAGAGAAGAAGAAACATCAGCTCGAATTGGCTAAGAAACAAAACAACCTGAAGAAGACACCGCCGTTGGTGGTGAAGCCTCAGCCGGAGCCGAAAAGGCCGGTAATCGTTGAGAAGAAAATTGAACCCGTTGTTATTGCCAAGAAGGAAATCCCGGTGGTTACGCGCCCGGACACTACCCATCATGAGGATGTCAAGGTATTGCAAAAGTTGACTGACCATGCCGCTGACCCGTTGGCAGAGCACGGGCTCGAGTCAGATCAACATGAGAATCATGAACGCCACGAGATAGTCAGGCGGGGCACACACCATGAGGAGCTGGACCTCGGTGACTTTGTGGTAGCAGGTGTATTTGGCAAACGCGAGAACGCTGAACACTTTGCTGCTGAACTGACCAAACTTGGCTTTAAGCCGGACTTTGGGTACCTGACTTCCAAACAACGGTGGTATGTCTATCTATTCGAAGGAGAAAATTTCCACGAGGCACGCATGGAGCGGGACAAATACAGGAAGCTATCCATTTTTAAAGATGCCTGGCTATTAACGGTTACCGAGAAATGAGGACAAGCATTTTTATCCTTGCCATGTTGATGGGAGGGCGAGCCTGGTCTCAGGCTCCCCTGATCCAAACTATTTCTCCAGTGAATACTGGTCCGCAGGGGCGTGTCCTTATTTCTGGATCTGGATTCAGCGCCTCCCCATCAGATCTGATTGTTTTGTTTGGGAACAGCAGGGGTACCATCGCGTCATCGACTAATTTCTCAATCCAGGTGGACCCCCCGCCACAGGCTCGCATGACAAACATTGAGGTTATTAACGTGGTCAGTGGCTTGTCTGGCAAATCCAGTGCAAAATTCAATGAAGCCTTTGGCG
>DAOMGC010000035.1:0-38276 GCA_035430125.1 Cyclobacteriaceae bacterium
AATACGTACAGCAGTTGCAAGACCTGGGATACACCGCTGAGATCAAGATTGGCTTTGGCAATCCACGTCGCGTGATACCGGTGATGGTGAATGATTTTGGGGCTGACCTCCTGGTGATGGGTGCCCACGGCCATCGCTTTTTTAAAGACTTGATCTTCGGCACCACCCTGGATACGGTTCGACACCGTGTTGACATGCCGGTTTTGATTGTGCGTGACCCGAAAGTGTGATGAGTTTGCGAACGCCAGATCCAGTCATTGTTGCACCAGCCACGCCGCACGGAGTCAGTGCCCTGGCCGTGATCCGTTTGTCAGGCCAAGGGTCGATTGAACTGGTTCAGCGCATATTTGCCGGCAAGCCACTGACCGACCAACCATCGCATACCCTTCACATTGGATTGATCACAGAGGGTAACGAACCGATTGATGAAGTGGTTGTCTCGGTATACAAGGCACCTAACTCATTTACTCGTGAAAATTCTGTTGAGATCAGTTGCCACGGTTCGCCATTGATCGTTCAGCGGATCATTGCGCTTTGTTTGCGTGAAGGCGCACAGTTGGCGGGACCGGGTGAATTTACCCGCCGTGCCTTCCTCAATGGAAGGTTTGACCTTGCACAAGCCGAAGCTGTTGCAGACCTGATCAACGCTGAGACCGACAATGCCCGACAGACTGCCCTCAACCAAATGCGCGGTGGATTTTCCAAAGAAATCCAAAAGCTCCGCGAAGAGCTGATTCACTTTGCCTCACTGATAGAACTCGAACTTGACTTTGGTGAAGAAGATGTGGAGTTCGCAAAGCGCGACGACCTCCGAAAGCTGATCGAACGAATGCAGGGCTTTCTGAGGACGCTCATTGATTCCTTTCGTGCCGGCAACGTGATCAAGAATGGGGTACCCACGGTGATCGCGGGCAAGCCCAATGCAGGGAAGTCCACCCTCCTGAACCTATTGCTTAAGGAAGAGAAAGCAATTGTTTCCGATATCCCTGGAACCACGCGCGATGTCATTGAAGACGAAATCGTCCTGGGTGGCATCAACTTCCGGTTCATTGACACAGCAGGCTTACGCGACACCACCGACACGATTGAAGCAATTGGTGTAGGTCGTACCCGCGAGCAGTTGAAAAAAGCTGCGTTGGTTCTGTACCTCGTGGACCTGGTTAATACCCGGTCATCGGATATTGCCCTTGAGCTGAAGTCATTAGACGATCTCACCGTGCCTGTCATCCGCATTGGCAATAAAGTAGACCAGGCTGACCCCGCTCTCGTAGCAGAGCTGAGGAAACAAGGTTTTGTGTGCATCAGCGCAACCCAAAAGACCAACCTCGCTGAACTCGAAGAAGCGATCTTGTCGAAGTTTCACCTTGATCAGGTGAAGCAAGGCGATGTGATCATCACCAACCTTCGCCATTACGAGAATCTCCGCCAGACCCATGAAGCCCTGACCCGCGTAATGCATGGTATGGACAATGGTGTTACCGGGGATTTCCTCGCGATGGATGTACGTCAGGCCTTGCATTTCCTCGGCCTGATCACGGGTGAGATTTCCACTGATGATTTGCTGGAGAATATCTTCAGCAGGTTTTGTATCGGGAAGTAACCGCCCAAAACAACGAGTAGCAAACCACAACTAAACTATCACAAAGGGCCATTTTGAGGCAAATTATGTGCTTTTTTCAATCATACCAACCCCGCACTCGAATTTATGAAGGCTTTCATTGACTATGGGTTAGAGCGCAGACATGATGTGATAGTGGGGTATGGTCAGACAAGGGTCGTCATCCGAGGCCATGAAGAACAAGTCGCCTTCCGCGAACGAACCAGGGTAATGGAGAAATATCCAGCCGACAAATATGAAAGTAGACAGTATGAACCTACAGGCGTTCTAACTTTCAAGGCTTCATGATTGGAAGGAAGGGTTGCCGATCTTCTTGCTTGCTGGGAAAGAAGCAGAATTGCTCGCGAAATCCAGGAAGCTCACGAAAGGCAACTGAAAGAGATCCAGGATGGAAAAAGAAAGGAACTTCTAGCGTTTAAACAACTATTGGATCAATCCCTGAGGGGCAAAGAGCAAAGAATATGAGAAAGTATATTCAGGAGGTTATTAAGACCAAAGGCGACGCTGAGCCCACTTGGTTGACATGGGCATTGGCCAAAGCCGACTGGTATGACCCAATGGTTAAGACGGAGGATGCACTACTAGCTGATGTGGATAAGAACACACTGAAATTCAACGAATACAAAATTGATTAAGTCAATAATCCAAATTCTTGAATTCCTCAGTCAGTGCTACTAGAGAAGATTTTAGGTCCTCAATAGTAGGTGGATTCAAGTAAATATAACTTTCTCTCATCTGGTCATAATCTGAACTCCAATCCTTCTCCTTAGCGTCAGGCGGAAAAATATTGATATTCTTTGGAGAAAGGTTGTCATAGTCGATACCTGCCACTTTTGTAAAGACTTTCCTATGTTTGCGAATCGCATTAAACAATTCCTGGTCCCTCATAGCACTAGTGCCGTACCCGCTATCTCGTAGTCTGTCCAAGTCATACCAGTGCCTCGACATTCGCTGAATGTTCATTTTATCGATCGATTGCTGAAATTCTTCATGCAACAGCATAGCTTTTTCCCAGAATGTTCGCTCCGGCGATACTGTATTTATACTCACAACTTCCGTCGGCTTCAACTCCTGAGCGATATAAGAACTTACTGCTCTTTCTTCACTAGGCTCCATTAGGGCTCGAACACCAATTTCTATCTTAATTTGGTGCTTGGTGTAACCGTTCCCTATTTCTGTTAATGGTCGATAGTTCAAATAGAGCACAGTTGGGTCCTGATCTGAAGATGCATTTTCCTCCATTTCAATATTGAACTCGCTCTTTGGAATACCCATCTTTCCCAACTGATCGTAGATTTCCGGAATCACTTTCTCCATAGTATATCGATGGGCATCCTTCCTAAGTCTACCGCGCTTACCCCTTCCTATCTCTTCATCCTGCTTAATTCCAAATAATGTTTTGTCAATGACTATATCAATGTCCTCGGAGAATCTGTTTAACAGCTGCCATGCCTTGCTGAGCGATGTGCCACCTTTAAAAGCAAAGTGATCCTTAAGACTGCTAGTAAAAATTGACTCCAATGCAATTACTACCCACCAATCTTTTTCAATCATATAATCCGGCAGCGCAGTTTTACCTGCTACGAGCCGCAAAATGTCGAGTCTCTCCCTTTCACTTTTGGTTATCCAATCCTTCATTGCGCCTTCATTGTTTTATATGGTGCAAAAGATTTCTTGATCAACTTGCTGATCCAAGCAGGGGCAATTGTCAAATCATGACTAAGATCGTCAATATTCTCTCTCATTATGAGAGACTCGATCTTACCCAAAAGCTCATTATTCAGGTTTTTCTCCCCAATCACCTTGAGGGCTTGAATTACTTGGCTACTTATTTTGCCACGCAGGGCAAAGTTCTTCGGAGACCCATGTTTGAATTTTATACTGTAACCAACCTTAGCACTGGGTCCTTGCACTTTTATGACCCTGGAAGGTCCATCAGTGATATAAACATGGTTAAGCGGCACCTGGGTTGTTAACCCCAGCTTCCACAGTGCCACCTCTCCGGTAGGTATGATCCTAGCTTTATCTCTTCTAGCTAACGCGGTTGCAATTTCATCCACAGGTGGCAGAATATCGCCGTGTTCGCCCAGCTTTTTAGGAAGCAAATACACCCCTTGAGAGAGTCGTGTGAGCAGTCCCTCGTTGCTAAATTTTACTAGATACTGACGAACAACCTCCGGCGTTCCATCGCCGGAGAAGTCTTGAGCAAAGACTAAGCTCCCCGGTAACAGTTGCTGGATCCGGTTAAACATCTTGCTTTTTGACGATATTAACTTGTTGTCCATAATTCACAAATATATCACTTTTTTGTGAATTAATATTGCTTCACTTCGAGTTGGCAGACATTTAGTTAAATGATGCTAAATTGACTGAAAATCATCGCTTTGTAAGTTTAATATACCTCCAAAAACTCTCTTATATTCTACCAAGTAAATTTCACAAATTAGCACAATTACTGTGAATCATATATAGGCAGAATGAGCATTTCTATAGACCTCCTAAATGTTATCCCTGAGGACACTCATGCAAAAAAAACCAGTAGAGGAGCAAAAAAAAAGTTAAGGGTTTTTGAACTATTGTCCATGACATGGTTGTTAGGCTACTGTAAGTACACTCTGAGTCTTTAAGCAAGCAGTACACCCTGCAGGTCTTACAGAGTAGCCTAACAACCATGTCATGGAGGCGACTACTATTTCGGTTCTTTTTCCCTTTTTTGATCCCCTACTGTTACCAACAAGCATGAGTGTCCTCATCCTTATACATCTCTTCTCTTCTCAGCACAAGTCTCAGCACTAGCTATCTAACAAATGTTTTGTTACCGATTTGTTGCTTTAGCTGCTTGGTGCTCTACACCATAAAAAACAAGCTGCTTTTGTACCCTACATGTACCTGCATATAGTAACTACCTCATTATCAGTTCACATTACATTCTGTATCGGGAAGTAACAAGTTCTGCCTAAAAAGCATGATCTTAGTATTATTCTCAGCCAGCATGACCAATAGGAATAGCCCGATCTCAGTTATACTCCTACTGAGCCTAATCCTGCAGAGCTGTTCAGACAGCCCAAGTCCGCATAAAGTATTGGTGCACAAAATCACCGACAACTTTGGAACCACTACAGACCTTACTTACAACGCCAACAACCAGATCACTGCCATTGAAAAAACAATCAACGGAAAAACAACCATGGTTACGCTGATCTATCAGGGTGACTCCGTCATTATCGACTCGGGTACGGATGTCACCGTGGTGCAATTGGATGGCAAGCTACCCATCCGGGAATATACCGCACTGAAGAGTAAACCTGGTTCTCCTTACTATAAAGTGAATTACCAAAACAGCAACGGAGTTCCTGTCAGCCGTACTTCGGTTGCATATGCCCCCATCATGGTGCCAGATTCGACCGTCATAAAGTACGTATGGACGGCCGGAAACCTGACCCAGTACTCAACCAAAAGCTACCAGCAAGGTAACTTGTACCAACAGACCTGGAATAATACATTCGACACCGGGAACAATTTTACAAATGGAGACTACCTGTTCTCCTGGGCGCTGGCCTTTGAAGGCAGCATATTTTCAATGTGTAGGAATAATCTGGTTAGCACGGCTCACGCGGACAATTCGCTCACCATTTGTTGCTATCAATTCCAATACAACAGCAACCACTACCCGTCCAACATCAAGGGTGTGCAAGCAGACGCTTACACCCTTGACTACAGGGAACCCAATGAATGAACCCAGAACTAGGTAAATCGAAGTCAGGCCCAACACTCAATCCCTGCGCATATAACTTCTTTGGCCCTTGCAAACCTACTTCACCACCACCCTGGCGGTTGTTGTAGTCAGCCCATGGATAATCTGAATCAGATACATGCCAGGTTTGAAATCACTGGTGGGTATTCGAATCCCCTTTTCGTCTGCGACATACTCAAATTGAACTGAACTGCCCATGACATCCAGTATTCGCAATCCGTCAGGTGCCTCTCCTGCCCGAAACGAAATATGGACGACTTCGCTGGCCGGATTCGGGTAAACCGTATAGGGATGGTGCGCTTCCATTATCTCAACAGCCACAATCGCCGAATAACTGGATGCGCCATCCTTGTCTGTCTGCTTCAACCGGTAATAAGAAGTGCCCTGGCGTACGTTGTAATCGACGGCAGTGTATTCTTTGGAGTCAGTCGAAGTTCCAGCCCCCTGCACCTTTATTGCGGTCTCAAACTGAATGCCCTCGGAGGATCGCTCTACGGTGAAGTAGTCGTTGTCCAGTTCCGTCTCGGTCTGCCAGGTAAGTTCCACACCTTTCTCCATAACGCGGGCGGCAAATGATTTCAGTTGGATGGGCAATGGACTATTGGCATTGTTTCTTGTGCCAATGGTATAATATCCATCATTCGTCAGGGTGACACCTGTAAATGCGATCCGGTCACCGGTAATCGATGAAGCAGTGGTGAGTTCGGTCCAGTTACCAGATTGTCCGGCGCGATACAGCAATACATAGTTCGAAGCAACGGTAGGTGTAATCGGGTTACCGCTATCGCTCATGTCAAATGTCAGGTCGAGCACCTGGCTGGCTCCTGCATTGGTAATGTCAACATACCAAATCCGGCTCCACCGTGCATTATTCGTGCCCGTCATTCCACCGACGTCACCAGAGAGCGTATTCGCACCGCTTTGATGACCATAGATGAGGTAGTCGTTGTTTTGAAATCCAGCTGACTGTGCGATAGCCAGGCCACCCGTTATTGCCGAAGAAGCAGACAGATTACTTCCGCTGGCATCGTTGCCAACACCAGCTACTTCAAAATCGTAGTCACCATTTACGGCGAGATCACCGGCATACTTATCACTCGCAGCGAGGATGGAAACATTGTATTTGGCACTGAGGTAATTGCTAACCACCAGGCGCTCCGCCACATTGAGCGCGGTGCGGTAAATAATCAACTCGGCAATGTGTCCGCCATAAGGTCGTCCATCTGCCACGTTGGTCAAGCCAATCGTAATGTCGGAAGCATAGTTGGGGATGGTATTGCTAGACTCTGACCGGGCAGAAGCATTATCCAGTGTTTCGTTCACAAACACCCTTACCCGCGACGCGGCGGCGAGCGTTCCGTCATACACCATGCCGATCAGGTAGTTGGTGTTAGCAACAAAAGTAGTTGCTGTAGCAAAACGATCCCCGTTCCCATCAATGTCGAAATTGAGTTTGTCAGATGTCAGGAAAAATACCATGTACGATTCCTGGTTACCCACATTCACACGTTTGGAAACAATAACCCTGGCGGCACCATCCAGTGTATTGGGTTGAGTGATCGCAAAAATGGTTAGACCGCTGGTGTTGTCGAGGTTATTGTTGTCAGGGATAATAAGCACATCTGCATTGGCACCGGCTGTATTATCGAATTGAATAGCCGGCATACCATTGATGACGTTAGTCTTGTACAGGGGCTGCAAAGCTGGCGTAGCCTGTGCGGCATTATTGGCATTACCGGATTGATCGGTCCAGGCACTGAGGGCAGCACCATTCGTAGTGGTGGATGTACCCGCATCGGCTTTCAGCCAAAGTGGATTTGCAGCGGATGTCCCAACGCCGCCCGGACCTGTCTGAGCAACCGATGTTGTCGCCACTGATGCCAGGCTGAACACACATAACACTGATACTTCCGAAATCCACCTTGTTAGCATGAGTAGTTACCTTTTAAGTCGATAAGGGCGACCAGTTGACACAATTCTTCCTTCAGAAAGAATCAGGCACACCTGATCGTTTACAAAAGTAAGAAATTCCGGCACCTGATTCAGGTCATACGCAAATAGACGTAGTGGAAAAAGCTCAATTCTATGCGAAATCCCGTCCTTTTGGTCCTCCGAACATCCCGAATAGATAGGAATTCGTTTAATACTGTGTATAGCTTCCTATCACGAAAAACAAAAAACATATGCAACAAAAACCATCAGCAGCTTTTATTGCCGCCTCCTGGATTGCGTTGGGAACTGGCATGATTGGATTTATCGTAGGGCTTTGGAATGCCGAAATGGAACTCAATGAAAAGGGATATTACTTCACTGTATTGATGTTTGGATTATTCTCCGTGGTATCCTTGCAGAAGGCGGTTCGCGATCGACTCGAAGGAATCCCGGTTACTGATACCTATCATGGACTTAGCTGGTTCTCTACCGTATTATCGATCGTGCTGCTTATAGTAGGGCTCTGGAATGCCTCCCTCCTTCGCAGTGAGAAAGGATTCTATGCGTTCGGATTCATTCTCTCTTTGTTTGGAGCAATCGCCGTGCAAAAGAATACACGCGACAGTTTGATCAGCAATCATACGGGTCAGGATTCGATGTAACATGAATTTGATTATTTAGATCAGGTTATCAACAATAAAGGGTCGGATTACAAATCCGGCCCTTTTAACTTTAGCCCTGTCAATAAGCGCTAGCTACTTCCCTTTCTGCAGCCCGGGACGGAAATCAAGGGAAACGGCATTCATGCAGAACCGCTTGTAGGTTGGCGCCGGACCATCGTCAAAAATATGTCCCAGGTGTGAATCACACCGGCCACACATTACCTCAATACGATCCATCCCATATGATTTGTCTTCCCTGTACTTCACACTGTTCTTTCGAATGGCCTCAAAGAAGCTGGGCCATCCACAGGTGCTGGCGAACTTGGCATCAGACTTAAAAAGCACATTACCACATACTGCACAGAAATAGGTACCTCGGGTGTCCTGGCTCCACATGGTACCGGTGAATGCTGGCTCCGTATCCTGCTCACGGGCCACAGCATATAAATCCGGCGGCAAAATCTTCTTCCACTGCTCATTAGTCACTTTGAGGTGGGTTGTGTCGGTCGTGGAGTAGTACGGATTCTTCGCGTGCGCCTGATCACGTTGCGGCCTTTGGGCAAAGTTGTCCTTAGCGATCACGATCAATAGCAACACAAACACGGTCTTCACAGTCTTCATCTTATTTCGCTTTATTTTTCTTTACTGCTTTCCTACCCATCTCATGATCAAAAACCCGGCTACAGATGTGCTTCCAGTAAGGACCGCACCCCATGTGATATCGATAAATACGATGGGCAACGGCCACCCCTTCAGGGTTGCCAGGTTTGTCAGGTCATACGTGGCGTAAGTGATAATTCCAAAAAATGAGCCCAGGACTAAGGCCCGCGCCCAGGATCCCCTTTCTACTGCTGGCTCGACAACAAATACCAGAATACCGGCAATGAATATCAGGTAGAAAATAATGGCGGCAGTCCAGTTTACCTGTTCGCTTAGCATTCCACCCAGGTACTTTCTGTAAATACCTTTGGCCAGTATACCCAGCCAAAGCATATCCACTGCAAAGAAGACAACAGCCGTCAGGGCATAGGTAAGAAGGTATCTGGCTAATGACATGAGCTGTTATAAAATCGCTTTGGGTACTAAACGTCTAAACCAGGTCTTTGTTCTCTTCTGCCAACCGGCAAATTCATCAGGGTTGCTGGACAGGGTCGTTTCCCACGCATTTTCGGGCTTTCGGTCTTCTTCCATCGCCGCTGCAAGTCTTCGAGCAATGGTAGAATCCCGGATAACCGTAACACATTCTGTATTCAGATTCGCACTCCGCGGGTCGAGGTTAAATGTACCGATTACTGCTATCTTATTGTCAACCACCATTGATTTGGCATGCAAACCAAAAACGGGGGTGAAATTCATCACCCGCTGCAAAGCACCCGACATAATCTTAAAGCGAACAGCCGCATTGGGCTTAAATTCATAAATATGAACACCCATCTTAAGCAACGCATCACGCTCCCGCTGATAGCCACTGAAGGCTTCGAGATTGTCAGTACTGGACAAACTATTTGTCAAAATGTGAATCTCCACTCCACGGGCGATAGCTGACCGAAACAGGTTCTGGCTTACTTCCGTGCTTATGAGGTAAGGACTCTGAATTTGAATCGACTCATTTGCGCTATTCACCAAATCAATCAATGCCTTTGTGGATCGACCTCCGCCGCCGAGGCCGTCAGTCCCACTGTTCTTTCCGGGTTCATCAGAAACAAAAGAAATGCTGTCTACCCAGACCAGGCGCTTATCCTCCTGCATATTTTTGAACGTTTCAGGCATGGCATCAATTCTTTCCCTGACCTGAGGCCAAAAATTATCCGGATTGCATGCGTATTGGTGCAGCCATTCAAACTTGGTTTTGGTATTCAGCTGGTAGTATGCCTCGTCAACTATTCCATTCACGGGAACACTCAGGGGGCTATCCCAAAATTGGTTGAATGATCGTTGAACATCCTGAGCGGTTCTTCCGATCAGGAGTACATCCCGGTCACGGAAATTAAAGGCATGATCGTAGTCAAAATATTCATCGGCTATATTGCGACCACCGGTAATTACGGCCTGGCCGTCCACAATAAATGTCTTATTGTGCATGCGTTGGTTGAAATCCCTGAAGTGGGTGGTCATGTTCCACAACTTCCGCGGAATGTTTTTTCCGGTATTTGCATTGGGGTTATAAATCCTGATGGATAAGTTTGGGTGGCTGTCTAGTGCCAACAATTCATCCGCGTCGGCTTCCACCATAATATCATCTACAATCACCCGTACCTGCACCCCGCGATCAGCAGCACGTAAAAGGTAGTCCACGGCGATTAAACCAACATTGTCCGATGAGAAGATGAAATATTGAACGTCGATGGTCTTTTCCGCGGATGCGCACAGCCACGCCCGGTAAATCATAGCCTCGTCTCCTTCCTCCAGGGAATAGACCGTAGTCTTCGACAGCAGTGAGTCAGCTATCGGATCCAATTGCTCAGACAACCGTAGGGGCGCAACCGGCTTAATATCAGCGCAAAAGTCAATAGTGATGGGTTGGTACTTTTGTTCAGCAGAAGAACAAGCCATCCAAAGGACAATGGCCGGAAGAAAAATCAACTTCATATTTTCGAAGATACACAAATACAAGTTTGAGCGGCTTAGGGAATGATTTCGAGTTGGGTGAGTGGATGAATTTCCCAACAGTTTCTGGCGAGCATCTTTAACTTACCCCTTGGGTCCTTGCCCAGGTGGCTCGCATCAAAGAACAACTGACCTGTAATTTTTACATGAAAGGGTTTTTTTAGTCTTTTACCACGCACCGGAGGATTCTTATTATCCAGCATATTTACCCGTATGGTTTCACGTATCCTTCGGCAGTGCTCTTTCAATACGGGATCAACAACAAAGTCGGGGTAAGGAACTTCCACAATCAAGCAACCGCTCTTCCAGGTTGGGCCCTCCAACATTTGGATGTGATAATCGCCATCTTTGTGATCGTTGCCACGCTCAAGTGCTACCAGGTGAATCCATCCGGTCAGTGTCACCAGGTTTCCTTCCTTGAATTCAT
Source organism: Cyclobacteriaceae bacterium (assembly GCA_035430125.1). Taxonomy (GTDB): domain Bacteria; phylum Bacteroidota; class Bacteroidia; order Cytophagales; family Cyclobacteriaceae; genus ELB16-189. Next base: position 11,001 of record DAOMGC010000035.1, read on the forward strand.
CACCAACCACGGTGGGGATCCTTCTGGTGTCTATCACACTTTTATGGTAGCTGCTGATGGGGTCATCAAAGTCAAATAATTCCTTAAATGTGATGGGTCGCTTTTTTGGAGACGACATGATCGTGGTCTTAATCTTCCACCGGTCAACGCCAGGCTGAACATCCAGGGATTCGGTTGCAGGTTGCGCGACAGCAACTGTGTGCAGGTGGACCCATACCCAAATAACAAAGCCGAGCAAGAATTGACAGTCATGTTTCATGATTTACCTTAGTTAGCCGGCGCCTAGATAGCTACGTAAAATCCTTCTTGCCGCAACTTAATCATCACCTTGTCCAACACCTCGAGGGCGGCTAGTGAAAATGGTTGGGGAGAATTGGACTCTACTACACTGTACCAGATGATTTGGTTTCTTTCAAGGTCATAAAGTTTGGTCTCAATGCGAAAGGCATGATTGACCAACTGGTGGGGATAAAACTGAACTTTTTGCAGGCCCATCGATAAACAATAATCATAACCGCGATCTCGCAGGACTTGTCTGCCGATTTCTGGGCTACCTGCGATGATGCTTGCCGTAAGAAACGGATAGGTAGGTTCAAGTGCAGGGTTATGAATGACCAATTTATCTTCGGCCATCTTCCGGATATGGTGGTCAGTATACAGGGCCACGACTGCCACCCGATGCGCATCTGTAATCAATCCGGGTACAACTGGATTTCTGATGGTCTGAACAACGAATGTTGACGAACAGCCGGCTAACCAAATACTCAAGATCAGGAAGCAAATAGCCTTCATAGATTCAACTATACCAAGTTAACGATTCCGAACCTGTTATGCCGTTACGATGGATCCTTTTTTAGCCCAAATAATGGGGTAATTTGAAAGGGGGACTCAGGGTTAACCCCTACATCCCCTACTTATCCTCATTTTACTAAAACCATCCTGGCCATGATTTCCAGGAAGCGTCATAGCCCGACCTTTGACTCATCAAATCGACAAAGTCATGAAAACAGGAGCCGAAATCACCAAAAAAATGGGCATTATGTGGACACTGATATTCACGGTAACCGTGTTTGGTTCACAGATGGCCAATGCCACTCCGAAGCCCCACTTTGAAAAAGCAAAATATCGCGTCATCGTTTATCAAAATGCCCGCCGGTCGTGCATGATTCTTTCCAAGAAAAGAAATGCAAAACTGAGACATCATCATGTCGGCATTTCCACAGCAGCCAACTACAGCTACAAGCCTATGGCTGAATCTGATGAATTGTTGCGCGTAAGAAAATAATAAAGATCGTAACGCCGCACGGCAGGTGGATCAGCATACCGCATTGGACTGATTAACCTGGCTGGCGGCGGAGAGCCGGTTCACTTGCTCCTGATGGTTTGAAGAATCGACTCCACCTCAGCCTGATAAGGCTTCGTGTACTGCAACAAGGCAGCTTCCTGAAAAGAGCTGCCTTGTTTGATATATAGGCGGCCGTCAATGGTACCCTGGTCTTCATAAAACAAAATTCCCTTCACCACATCACCGTCGCATAGGTTCTTCCTCATTCCAAGTACAAGCGGCTGACCATTCGGGTCCATGATAGCGATCGAAGATGCGTTGGGATTGGCAAGTTCTTGACCATAGTCAGTGCACCACAACGGGCCGCAGAATGCATACTGGATTGTAACCTGTTTATCTATGCGTTCCTTATAGAATATATTCCCTTCAAATCCCTGCATGCCCGGCCCCTCGTAGTCGCGGGTAAATTGAATGACCAAATCAGACTTGAAGTTCTCGGTGGGCCACACCGGATTAATTGCCATGGGAAGACAAGGAACGGGTGTAGCTGAATCACTCGCACATTGGGAGAATCCGAACCACAAGACAAGCAGCAACAGCCAGGTGACAGACCGAATCATAGCCGGCAAATCTCGGCAAAATTCCGCATTGGCAAATCATGCTACATCCGAAGAAGAACCGCCAAAATGACCTTCGTTTCACAGCGGACCAGGTCGGGTCGCCATGCCGGATCCAATACCGATGTACTGTATCCTGTTTGTGAGGTGACACCCCCATGTCCGGCAAAATAGGGAACGCTGGCTTCGCGATGAACCAACTCAAGCCTTACACAGAAGTGCTTGTCCGGCAGGAAGTCCAGGTTCGTAGAACAATCCCATCCTTCAAAGGGATCCCCGGGATTGGCGCTAAACGGGAAGGCGCCCTGGGTTTTAGTCGGGTTGGATGGATCGGGTAGCGGACTTGCCTGGCCTGTGGGATACAATACCAGATATCGTCCCAGGTTCTTCATGTAGCCACCACCCAGGGTCCAGGCCCACCGGCCGCCTGCGAACCATATCCGGTTATAAAACATGGCACTGACGAAGTATTGTGCCGGGGTTGACGGATCGTCACTGTTAAACCCGTTTACACCACCCCCCTTTTCAAAACCAATGTCACCCGTCAGTGAAAAGGCTGCACGAACGACGCGCTTGCCGGGCCGTTGATAGTAGCTGAAGAGGATACTATTGTCGCTGTGAAAACGCTTACGCCCGGGAATACCGGCTGCATCGGTGCCGTAATAATCATTTGTAATCAATTTTAAACGGCTATCAGAAGCCAGGTATGTGACACTTCCGCCAAAGCCGGGCATGCTGTTGAATTTACCGTAGCTCTGCCATCCGTTTATTATCCAGGGTTCAATTTTCAGGTTCCTGGTTGGAAAAATCTGAATACGTATGCCGTTAAAGAACCACGGTGTATTATCAGAGGTATACGATGCCTGATATTCCCAGTTTTCAGCCTGATAGTAGGAGTTCAATCCGATATACGACATGAACAGTCCCGCGTCAATATTAATCCCATACCACTTATTGATGTGGTAGCCGGCAAACGCTTCACACAAGTACCGGTAGACAGCATCCAGGTTGTACTGGCCCCGGTAAGGACTTCCATCATTGCGGGGGATTATGGTGGATCGGGTGCCGAATTGTGTTATAAATCGTCCCCGGATTTGGTTGTAGTTGAATTCTCCTCCGAGGTGCAAGGCAGAAACCTGCATCTCATTGTGCCGCGCCAGTGCCGTTGATCCCACCACGGTATTGTCAATCGGGTTGTTGAATGAATAATTATAGTTCAAATCCAATAATATGGTTGGCGTGAAATATGGAACATTTTTGAAGAGCGAAGAGTCTCTCCGGTCCGATCCATTTTGCCAGGTCTGGTCTATTCCCTCAAAGGGCACCTTTTCCTGGGCATGCACAGTAGCGACACAGAGCAGTAATCCAATCCAGTAGTATTTCATAGCCGTTACTTCATACGAATCAATTCAACTGATTCAGCCTGGTGATAAATCAAGGGCACACTTTCCACCTCCACATCACTTTTGTCCAATCCAAATGCCTGCTCGTCACTTTGCGCCCATTTCTTCAGTTGAAAATACGCGTTAAGCAACAGGCCTTCCCGAACCGTAAATTCATTCTCTACCGATAGGAATTTTGAAATGAGCACAAAACGAAAATCGGGTTCCGGATTGTACCGGGTAGATCCATCCGGTCGGATGTGCAGATTAAGTTCATGCTGTTGTACGAGTTCGCGAACAATCTTCTTGAAGAACAACTCCGTACGCGGTTGAATGCGGAAGCCCATGTCGAGGTTGATCCTAATCACCTTGTCATCAAGCAACTCTGTGACCTCATACCGAAGGGTGTAGGGCTCATCGGTGTAATTGATGTGCAGGAACCAGTAGACATCTGCCCGCTTTGGCCGCTTGGAGAAGATGGAGTTAATGATCTTCTCCTCGATGTGCTCCCGGTTGTTGGCTTTCGTGAGGTATATCACATGGGTGGCAAAGCGGGGAATATCATGATCCTCACTCAACTCCCGGAGCCGTCCGGTGTATTTGCCTAACTCCACAAAGTGAACGAACCGGTTATTGATTTTGCGGGCATAGTACCACACAAACATCACCATAAAAATAAACAACTCAAAGAAGAGGAACATCCAGCGTTCTTTGATTTTAGCGACGTTGGTAACAAAGAATGAAAGCTCCACGACTCCAAACAAAATAAGGATCAGTACCACGGCAATCACCGGCCACCGCAACTGAAATCGGATAAAATAGGCCAACAGGATGGTGGTCATCATCATCGCGATGGTAATGGAGAATCCATAAGCGGCTTCCATGTGGGTAGAGTTACGGAAATAGAGGATCATGAGAATACAACCAATCCAAAGAATGGTATTGACGCTGGGTATATAGATTTGCCCCTTGAGTTCAGTGGGCTGTCGCACGGTAACACGGGGCCAGAAGTTGAGGCTCATGGCCTCGCTAATCAGCGTATAAGATCCGCTGATCAGCGCTTGCGATGCAATGATAGCTGCACCAGTGGCAATGAAAATTCCAGGGATCAGGAACCAGGAAGGCATCATTTCATAGAATGGATTCCTTCCGTTCAGCGCGCTGTCTCCCGTCTGCAGGAGCCACGCGGCCTGTCCCAGGTAGTTGACCATCAAGCACGTCTTCACAAACGTCCAGGTGAGGCGTATGTTCTTCCGGCCACAATGACCCAAATCAGAATACAAAGCCTCTGCCCCGGTCGTAGCCAAAAACACAGCGCCCAAAAGCCAGAACCCTCCGGGGTATTGAATAAGCAACCGTACAGCATAGTCGGGATTGAGCGCACGCACAACTTCGGGATGACGGAGAATTTGACTGAGACCAAGAATGAACAGCATACTGAACCATACGACCATAACGGGGCCAAATGTCTTCCCTACCCGTTGGGTACCAAATCGCTGAAAGAAGAACAGCAAGGACAGAATCACAACGACAATAGGTACCGTAGGTAAATCGGGTATGACCATCTGCAGGCCTTCAATAGCGGATGCTACAGAGATGGGCGGCGTGATGATACCGTCCGCAAGCAAGGTGGTTGCACCCAGGATAGTGGGAATTACCAAAGACCCCTTTCCAAAACGGCGGACCAGGGAGTATAAAGAAAAAACACCACCTTCTCCATCATTATCGGCCTTCAGGGTCAGCCATACATATTTGATGGTTGTCTGAAATACCAGGGTCCAGAAAATACAAGACACTCCACCGAGCACCAAAGGCTCGCTGATGGTGCGATCGCCAACTATGGCCTTGAGGACATAGAGCGGACTCGTGCCGATGTCGCCATAAATAATTCCCAGGGCCACTAATAGCGAGGCAAAAGTTACCCGGTCCGAATGTAGATTCGAATTTTTCATACGTTCTAAAAAAGTTGTGTACTAAGCTGTCACAAACCGGTATCCAACTCCGGATTCAGTAACTATATGTTTTGGTCTGTTAGGGTCTGATTCCAGTTTCTTCCTGAGTTGCGCTACAAACACACGAAGGTATTGTGATTCGTTTCGGTATGATGGCCCCCATACTTCATTCAATAAATATTGATGTGTAAGTACCTTCCCTTCATTGCGCACCATAAGGGCAAGGAGCGTGTACTCCGTGGCCGTTAGTTTTACGGGGACATTTCCCTTTTTTACAAGGCGTGCAGCGAAGTCAATGGTAAAGTCGCCGGTGTCCAGTACGACGCCGGTGGTCTCGGCATTGGTTTGACGAAGGGCTGACCGTATGCGGGCCATCAGTTCTCCGGTGCGAAACGGCTTAATCAGGTAGTCATTGGCACCATGATCAAGGGCCTGAACAATATCTTCTTCCGCACTCTGCACCGACAGCACGATGATCGGTTTCGAGTACCACTCCCGCAGGTGACGAAGCACCTGGTGCCCACTCATATCGGGCAAGCCAATGTCCAGGAGTACCAGGTCTGGCGGATGATTAGCCACCAATGTCAGGGCCTCCTTCGCATTCACCGCCTCCAACACTTTATAATCGTAAGAGGTTAACGTAATGGTAAGCAGTTTCCGAATCTGCACCTCGTCATCAATAATCAGTATGACTGCACTATTCATTTTTCAATCCATTCAGGTACGACACTTCAGCCGGAATTTCAATTCTAAACTCAGCACCGCTCAACGGCAGGTTGCGCAGGTTAACCATGCCTCCGTGGGCTTCAGCAAATCCACGAACAATTGACAACCCCAGGCCGGTACCTCCAGGGCGGGATCCCTCGACGCGGTAAAACTTTTCAAACACACGATCAACGTCAGCCACCGGAAAGCCAGGACCCGTATCACTCAACACGATAATGAGCCGCTCCTCCTCACAATCGGCGGTAATAATAAGATCAGTTCCTTCCGGAGTATGCTGGATGACATTACCAATCAGGTTATGGAGAATTTGGTCCATCAATCCAAAGTCCAGCTTGAACAAGGGAAGGGATTCAGGGACATGCACCGATACCCGGTATTTGTTAATGGTTGGCTCAAATCGTTGAATAGCATGATAGATGAGCTCACGTACATCCACCCAATCGCGTTTGACCGTAAACACACCGGATTCCAGGCGAGACATGTTCAGGAGATTCTCTACCTGTTGGTTAAGTCGTGCAGCCGCAACCGACACTTCGTTCAGCAAGACGGACTTATCACTTTCCGTAATATGCCCGCCTTTCGATTGCAGGTTGTCCGCAGCACCAATGATGGTTGTGATCGGGGTTCGCAATTCATGGGACAAGGAATTCAGCAAGGTGGAATAGAATCGTACTGCGTTGGCCTTGGCTTCCTTCTTTCTTCCCTCCTCCTGTGCCTGATGAATTTTATGGGTGAGCACAGCATGAATCAAGGCCACCATGAAATATGTCAGTAAAAGCAGTTGATCCTCCGTACCGCCCACCGTGAATGTGAACCTTGGCGGGATAAAAAGAAAGTCCCACAAAAGTGCGCTGAGCAAGGCCGCAAGCAAAACGGGTCGTATCTCCAGAAAAAGGGTAAGGACAGAAACAGAAACAAGAAGCAGAAAAGCCACAACGTGGTAGCCCACCAGATCATTGATAAACAGACCTATCAATGCTGATCCGGTGATGAGGGAAATACTGGTGAGGTATTGTCTTCCAATGCTCATGTTGCCCTGACTTTTATGTGACAAATATAGTCGGGCAGTTATTAATGCATTATCAAGATGATGGCCAGGTGTATAAAGATTTTATAAGGAATTCTGCAGCCTCCGGTACTGTCATTATTCCAGCGGTATTCTTTTAGATAATGAACCTTCCGTACCTTTATCCCATGAATCTCAAAATCATGTTGGCGTTGCTGTTGGCCACGCAGGTCACATTTGCACAGGTAAACGTGGCAACGCAACACAACAACCTGGCCCGAACGGGATGGAACAACAAAGAGACCATACTTCACACCCGAAATGTATCCAGAAGTACATTCGGTCTGCTCTATACCCGCGCAGTTGATGATCAGATTTACGCCCAACCCCTCGTAGTTTCCAAGGTATCAATCGGAGGAGGAAACCATAATGTGGTGTTAGTGGCTACGGTAAACAACACCTTATATGCCTTCGATGCAGATAACATCAGCACCTCGACTCCGTATTGGCAACGCAATCTTACACCAACCGGCGCAAGACCGCCAAGGAACAGTGACATGACAGGTGCTTGTGGCGGATTTTATTTTGACTTCAGCGGCAATATGGGCATAGTAGGAACACCCGTGGTCGACACCCTAAGTCAAACGATATACGTTGTGGCCCGCGATATCACTGCAGGCGCGCATCACCAACTCTTGCATGCCATTGACATTAAGACTGGCGCAGAAAAGCCCAACAGCCCAGTCGCCATTGGCGCAGTAGTATCAGGCAATGGCACAGGATCCAATGCCGGAACCATTTCCTTCAATGCACAAAAACAAAACCAGCGTCCAGGCCTCATGCTCCTCAATGGAATTGTGTACGTCGGCTTCTCTTCTCATTGCGACTGGGGGCCTTATCATGGATGGCTCCTGGGCTATGACGCTACAACCCTGGCTCAGAAGATTGTGTACAACAACACACCTGAAGGCGACGAAGCCGGCATCTGGATGAGCGGCGCCGGACCGTCAGCTGATGAACTCGGAAACATATACATAGCGACCGGCAACGGTACGGTGGGAACGAATGGTAATCCCTCCAATGTAATCAACCGGGGCGAAAGCGCACTTCGGCTATCGGTATCAGGAAATACCCTCGTGGTGAATACTTTTTTCACCCCCTCCAACTATCAGACCCTGGAAGCCAATGATCTAGACTTTGGTGTTACCGCCATGATGTTGATCCCAAACAGCAACTATGTAGTAACAGGATCCAAAGATGGATACCTGTTTTTGCTCGACAGAACAAACATGGGTGGCTATAGCCTAAATGGCAACAATGTCCAGCAGGTGATTAATGTTGGGCGCAACAAATACCTGCGATCCTCGCTGGCCTACTATAAGGGAGCCTCGCAGGAATTTGTTTATAGTTGGTCCGAAAACTCTCCGCTGATGGCGATGCCGTTTAACCGGATCAGTAATCAGTTTGATGTACCCAATATCCTGTATGGCGGAGCCACCGGGCCGGTTGGCAATAATGGCGCTTTCTTGTCGGTCTCGTCGCATGCCTCCATTGACAGTACTGCCATCCTGTGGACCTGGTATGCCAGCTCCGGTGATGCCAATCATGACGTCAGACCGGGGGTACTGCGAGCCTTTGATGCAACCGATGTACGAAAGGAGTTGTGGAATTCATCGATGGATGCCTCTGACTACCCAGGCAACTACGCAAAATTTGTTAATCCCACCATTGCGAATGGTAAAGTCTATCTCGGTACCTTTTCCAATCGCCTGGCAGTGTTTGGTCTCATGAATAAGGTTACTACCGGCATTGAGACACCGGATCAAAATGCGCCGCGGATATTTCCCAACCCGGCTCCAGAAACATTGATCGTCTCAAAGGGAAAGGACGACATTTCGAAAATTGCCATCATCGACTTGTCCGGCAGAATTGTCCGTATCGAAAGCCCAGTGGGAGGCTTACCTGAAGTTTCCATTGCCATGGCCGACCTGCCCAAAGGTTTGTATGTGGTGGAGGTCACCACCATAAGAAAGGTCTATCGGCTTAAGGTGTTGCATTAGTCGTATCGACGCGTTCGTCGGCTTTAATTAGTAACCAAAGGAGTCCCCCGACAATCAGGGTAAAGCCCAGGATAATCACTGGCACATCATAGCTGTTGAATGACGTAATCAGGTAACCAACTCCGATAGAGGTTACAGTGCCTCCTAATAGTCCTGCTGTATTCATAGCACCCGTAAACGCACCACTGGCTCTTCCCCCGAGATCAGTGGCCACGGCCCATGCCACCGGTGCGGTAACATCCATGAATGCCATTCCCAAGGCGAGATAAATAACGGCTTGGGTATTATTAGGTGTGAAAACCGTGGCCAACATCAATACCCCCGAAAGAGAAAGCCCGATCAGTGGCACAGCCCGTCGGCCCCAGTTTAGGCCAAAGCGTGAAACAAGGTAATCGCTGATGGCTCCTCCGGTCATGCAGCCAATGGCCGCCAGAATCCAGGGCAAAGATGCAGAATACACCAACTCACCTTCCGTCATCCCCCGGCCATTTTGCAAATACTTTGGGAGCCATGAAATAAAGAAGAAGACGCCGGAAGCATAGCAAAAGTACATGATCATCAACATCCAAAAATTACGGTTCGACAACCATTGACGCCAATGATGAGCAGGCGTTTGTTGAACACTTGTCTTAACCGCAGGGCGGTCAGGTTCCTGATAACCCCACCACCACAGTATGGCCCAGGCAACGCCAATTACCCCGAGCACATAAAAGGAGGTGCGCCAACCGAAGTTGATTTGCAATGGAATGACCAGCAAAGGGGCCAAGGCTCCACCCAAACGACTCGACATCCAGATCATAGCCATTGCACGTCCGTGCTCCACGGAAGTGAACCACTGGCGAATGGCCACCGCTGTGTTAGGATAGGCGCCAGCCTCGCCCGCTCCAAAAAGAAACCGAACGAAAAAAAGACTGATGAAGCCGCCGACAAATCCTGTAAGCATCGTAAAGAATGACCACCACAACACCACCCTTGCCAAAATCCGACGGGCACCGTAGCGATCACCCATCTGCCCTGTGGGTATTTCAAATAATCCATAGGCAATGGTGAAAGCACTAAGTATCCATCCAAACTGCCCTTCAGATAATCCAAGCTCGCCGGTGATTCGTTGACCCGCCAGGGAAATTGCGTTGCGATCCAGAAATGTGATGATCGACAGCAATGAGAGCAAGGTAAGTACCCAGTATTTCTTTTTCATGTAGCGGCAATAATCCGGGAATATAACCGGCTTGCCGGAATTTACCTGAGGGTGCAAATGGAGAAACAACTTAAATTTTTGTTTCAGATAGATCGGGATGGCATCACCCCGGTGTACCTTGTAGCCGCATTGATGATTGATGTTAATCGCTCACCAATAACCTAACCTAAAAAAATCCATTTGATCATGGCCAAGAAGAAAGTAAAGAAGACTGCCCGTAAAACATCACCTCGAAAATCTGCCAATACGAAGAAGAAAGCCAAGAAGGCAGGGAAGAAAGTAGCAAAAAAAGCACCCAGGAAAACCACAAAACCTGCACCCAAAAAAGCAGGCCCTAATGTGGTGGCTGCCCCAGCAACCTCGACTATTGGAGTACAGGGGGTATTGTTTCCGATCAAGCCATAAAGGTCTCAAAGGCCTGTTTGGTAATATCTCAAAAACCTGGCGGCTGCTCCATATGGGCGGCCGCTTTTTTATACCTTTCATTTGATGGATCTGTCACGCCGTGCATACCTGATAATCCTTTGCTTTGTAGCTGGACTATTTACCGCTATCCTCTCAACACGGCCCTATTACAACTGGGACATGTTCCCTTACATAGCCATTACACTGGGGGCCGGCGATCAGCATCAGCAGACTTATGAGGAGGCGGCCAGCCATATGCCGGTCAGCGATTTTGAGGCACTTGCTGCCCGACAACCAATTTTTTACGTTGATGCCAGGGCCTTTCAATCCATTCTTCCCTATTATCAGACTAAACCCGGATATACGGCTATTACGCGGTTACTGTACACGGCCGGCGTCAACGCCACCATGGCTACCTACGTACCTTCCTTGTTCTCCTATTTTGTTTTACTGCTCATAGTAGGCAGTTGGCTGATGTATCTACTCCCAACCCGACACGCCCTGATGGTTACACTGGGCATCGCGATCCTACCTTTTCTTTCCATGACGGCCAGGTACTCGTCTCCCGATATGCTTTGTGCTGCTTACTCGGTTGCAGGACTTTACTTCTTATCGGTTTATCGTTCTTCCTGGGGACTAGTATTTTTTACACTGGCCATTGCCACAAGACCTGATGTTGTTATGCTCATACTCCCGCTCGTATACTGTGTACAACAGGAAGGAATTATTACGAAACGCCTCAGTTGGATCTTCTCCCTCGCTGCTGTCACGACTACCGTTTGGGCGCTGGGAAGTATAGAATTGATTCCTGAATATATGTTTACGTTGAAACCCTGGTCCCATGAATTCACCATGCAGGAATTCATTACTTCATACTTTTATAACGTACAACACGGGCTTCCCTCGGTCATTAACTCCTCCATGCCGATTTTTGTCCTGCTTTTGATCATCGCATGGATTTATCAGGGCCGTGTAAACCCAACACCGTTCTGGGCAAATTGCATAGTGGCAGCATTATTTTCGATTGCCATGCGATATATCCTCCACCCGATTATGGAAGATCGATTCGCCATCAGTGCTTACCTTATTATTTTGATAGGGGCCTTACATATTTTCTTTGCAAAAGCAAGCAGTGGGCCCACCGAAAACATTAACTTGTCAAATACATGATCAAGTTTTCACTGTTTCAATCCCTGTCCAAAGGAGAACTCCAACGCGAAAAGGCGAAGGATTACCGCAATGTGGTAGCCATTCAGATCATTATTGTAGTGCTTGGCCTTTTGCTCTCCGAGCCCCTGCTGGAAAACTCACGCAGTGAATTATCTAAGTTCATCATCACAGTGATGTCCTCTTTCGCGGCCATCTATGCTTTCCTGCTTTGGGACATGCTGAAGAATTTCACAAAAAACCGGGTACTGATAGGCGTCATCCTGGTGACTTTGTTGATCATCGTTGTCGTTGGAATTGCCGGTGAGTTTCCCTATTACAAGCTTATCGAAATCCAAAATCGAAGGGCTTATCTCCTTACCCTGCACGGCATGCTATTCCCTATCGAAATTACCGTGATTGTTTTTGCCATCCGTGATATTTTCTCCGGTGGCTTTCTAACTTCGGATAAGCTCTGGGGTGCGGCCTGTGTTTTCCTGATGGTGGGCATCTCGTGTGGCAGCCTGTATGACCTGATCTCCATGCTACGACCAGGCGCCCTGGGCGCTGAATTTGAGCTCGGACTCCCCAACTATTCCGAATGCGTGACTTACAGCTTTTGCATCCTTGGCGGTGTAGACACCGGACTGGAGCCAAGCCGGCTGGTGAGAAATATCAGCACCATAGAGGCTGTTTGGGGCGGAATGTACAGCATGCTGATTATCGGACGACTCCTGGGGCTCCCCCGTCAAGAGGATAGCGGGTCAAGTAAATAACAATCAAGGTTTTACAATTGCATCCTGCCCGGGTGCGCCCAAGGCCGCAGATTCGCTAACTTGTAGGCGCATTAACCAACGTCTTTAAACACCACTACCATGAATAACCGCAGACTACCCATTATCATCGTATCCATCATCGGCATCATTGTGCTTATGTCAGTTTCCAGCAGCTTGTTTTACACGGTGGAGTCCACCGAACGAGCCGTAATTTTTTACCCTTTCACTACAGGCCTTGATCGCGACAATGTAATTGATCAGGGTTTCCACATGAAAGCGCCGTGGAACACAGTCTATACCTACAAAGTCAATGAAATGTCATCTGACGAAAACATGGACATTCTTGACAAGAACGGGCTCTCTATTCATGTGGACGTTACCGTGCGATATTTCCCCATCCCTGAAAAAATTGGGTATGTACATCAGAAATTCACTGCCAACTATGTTGAAGTACTGGTTATCCCCGAAGTACGTTCTACCGTCCGCCAGGTGATGGGGCGCTTCACTGCCGAGGAGATCTATTCCACCAAACGCGCCGAAGTGGAGACCGCCATCAAGAATGAAACTGAAAAAATCCTAAGTGCAAACAATGTAACGGCTACTGCTGTGCTGATTCGCTCAATTGTACTTCCTGACCAGATAAAGGGCGCCATCGAAAACAAACTGCAGCAAGAGCAGGAGGCCCTCGCCTACCAGTTTCGCCTGGACAAAGAAAAGAGTGAAGCAGAACGCAAACGTATTGCCGCCGAAGGAGAATCCCGCGCCAATAACATCATCAACAATAGCTTGACTGATAAACTACTGAAAATGAGGGGTATAGAGGCAACCCTGGAACTAGCCAAATCCCCTAATTCCAAGGTCATTGTGGTTGGTTCTGGCAAAGATGGAATGCCCTTGATTTTGGGGAACAATTAAATATCACAAAGCATTTCCAACTACAAGAACCCCGATTTACTTTAGAGCAAAATAGACTTTCTCATGGCAAAGACTGCACAACTTATTCTGGACGGCAAGACCTATGAACTGCCCGTCGTAGAAGGCACTGAAAATGAAGTAGGTATCGATATTGGTGAATTGCTCGAAAAAACCGGAGCTGTTACCCTCGATTTTGGCTACAAAAACACCGGCGCAACCAAGAGCGCCATTACGTTTCTGGACGGCGATAAAGGAATATTGCGCTATCGGGGTTATTCCATCGAAGACCTGGCTGAAAAATCAAATTTCCTTGAGGTGGCCTATCTCCTCATTTTCGGCGAACTTCCCATGAAGGACCAGCTCGCCAAGTTTTCCAATGACATTAAGACCCATACGCTGGTTCACGAAGACATCAAGAAAATTCTGGACGGATTCCCCTCTACATCCCACCCCATGGGCGTGCTGGCTTCCATGTTCTGCGCACAAACCGCTTTTTACCCCGAATCATTGGATCCCAACCGGTCCGCTGAAGGCGTATACCTCAGCATCGTACGGTCACTGGCCAAAATGCCAACTTTTGCAGCCTGGGCATACAAGAATGCGGTTGGTCATCCGGTAAACTATCCGGATAACTCGCTCGATTATTGTTCACGGTTCCTCAAGATGCTCTTTGCCCTCCCTGCCGACAACTACGAAGTTGACCCGGTGGTGGCCTCTGCCCTAGACAAACTTCTTATTCTGCACGCCGATCACGAGCAAAACTGTTCAACTTCGACCGTACGGATTGTTGGCTCGTCCAAAGCCAGCATCTATTCTTCGATCTCAGCGGGTATCAACGCCCTTTGGGGACCTCTCCACGGTGGTGCCAACCAGGAAGTAATCCTCATGCTCGAGCAAATCCGTAAAGACGGTGGGGATATTGAAAAATGGATCAACAAAGCAAAAGACAAGAACAGCGGATTCCGCCTGATGGGCTTCGGTCATCGGGTATATAAGAACTTTGACCCCAGGGCCAAGATCATCAAGAAAGCCGCCGACGACGTGCTCAAGAAATTGGGTGTAAATGATCCGGTGCTCGATATCGCCATGAAGCTGGAAGAAGTTGCCTTGCGTGATCCCTACTTCATTGAGCGAAAGCTGTATCCCAATGTGGATTTCTATTCCGGCATTATTTATCGGGCACTGGGTATCCCGGTTGATATGTTTACCGTGATGTTCGCCATCGGTCGTCTGCCAGGATGGATTGCCCAGTGGAAAGAGATGCGTGAAAACAAAGAACCTATTGGTCGTCCACGCCAGATCTATGTAGGACAACAATTGCGCAAGTATACACCCATCGAAAAGCGTTAACCATAACCTTAATCAGACCCCGGCCTGTGCTGGCATTTGCCGGAATAGGCCGGGGTCTTTACTTATCCTTCCTATGGCATTACCGGAAGACTTTCGCGCTGCACAGGCCCGCTCTCGCGAGTTCACCAAGCGTCCCTCCAATGAAGAACTACTTACGATCTATGCATTGTTTAAACAAGCCACCGAGGGTGATGTCGTAGGGGATCGACCGGGAGGATTTGATTTTAAAGCCATCGCCAAATTCGACGCATGGGCTGCACAAAAAGGCAAAAGTGCGGAACAGGCGATGCATGACTATGTAGACCTTATCAATCAACTGGAAAAGGAATACCGCTAGCAGCAGCCCTTGCACCTATTCTATCAACCCGATATCAGCACCGGCATACTTCCTCCTGAGGAATCACACCATGCTGTCAAAGTACTACGGCTTGGCCCGGGATCCATCATTACCCTTACCGATGGCGCTGGATACCATCATCAGGCTGTATTAACAGATGTCACCGCCACCCGGGCTGCATTTCAAATCACGAATACGACCCACACACCCAAACGGAATTTCTCTATTCACCTGGCCATTGCGCCAACCAAAAATATTGAGCGCATCGAATGGTTGCTGGAAAAGGGTACCGAGATCGGCCTTGAATCGATTACACCGGTACTTTGCAAGACCTCTGAACGAAAGGTGGTGAACCATGACCGGCTGGAAAAAGTGATCGTAAGCGCCTTGAAGCAATCCATGCAGGCTTATAAGCCCGTGTTGCATCCCTTAACGGACTTTGGTGCATTCGTGAAGCAGCACTCCCTCCCTTCACAACGGTTTATAGCTCACATGGAAGCAACTGCACGCCCACTTGCCAGGGCCGCAGTTCCCCGAAAGGATTACGTCATCCTCATCGGACCCGAAGGTGACTTTACACCGGCTGAGGTAAATCTGGCACAAGAAAACAAGTTTGTGTCCGTAGGTCTTGGGCCCAGCCGGCTCCGGACAGAAACGGCAGGCCTTATGGCCGTAGCTGTACTCAATCTCCTGCAGGAGCAAGCCTGATTCTTTTTTATCTTACCGATTATTTCGTCTGCCATGAAATTGAACGAGGCCAAAAAGGTTATTGCCGAGCTCACCGATAAAATAAATTATCACAGTGAACTGTATTATCAAAAAAACAAGAGTGAGATCAGCGACCGTGAATTTGACGAGCTGCTGGCGCAGCTGGTAGATCTCGAGAAGCAGTTTCCGGAACTCCAATTACCTGACTCACCAACCCAGCGGGTTGGAGGAACCATCACCCGGGAATTCGAATCGGTTGCCCATACCTATCCAATGCTCTCCCTTGGCAACACCTACTCTGCGGAAGAACTGCGCGAGTTTGATGCCCGTGTTTCCAAGGGCCTTGATGGGGCGCCATACGAATACTTCTGTGAACTTAAGTTTGACGGTGTGTCCATCAGCCTGACCTACGAAAACGGATTGCTCAGCCGTGGCGTAACACGTGGCGACGGAGTTCGGGGCGATAATGTCACAGCCAACGTCCGCACCATTCGTCGCATTCCGTTGCGGGTAAAGGGAAAAGGCCTGCCCGCCACGTTTGAAGTCCGGGGTGAAGTATACCTTTCAAAAAAAGTCTTTGACCAACTCAACAAAGAACGTGAAGACGTTGGAGAAGAAACTTATGCCAACGCACGCAATACCGCCTCAGGTACATTGAAAATGCAGGATAGTGGCGAGGTGGCCCGGCGCAAACTGGACTGTTACTGTTATTACTTGCTAGGCGAAAATCCAGGCATCACCACCCATGAACAGGCGATCCATCGCATCGAAGCATGGGGATTCCCTGTATCACCCACGTACCAGAAGTGCAAGACCATCGATGATGTCCTGGCCTATATCGGGCATTGGGAGAAGCGTCGCGGCGAACTTCCCCTCGAAACGGATGGGGTGGTCATCAAGGTTAATAACCTCGATCAACAAGAGCAACTCGGGTTCACCGCAAAGGTACCCCGGTGGGCAATTGCCTTTAAGTACAAGGCTGAAAGTGTGAGTACTTTGCTGGAGGGGGTCACCTACCAGGTGGGGCGCACGGGAGCGATTACGCCCGTAGCCGAGCTTAAGGCCGTTCAACTCGCAGGGACTACTGTAAAACGGGCTTCTCTGCACAATGCAAATGAAATTGCGCGACTCGACCTGCGTATTGGCGATCATGTCTTTGTAGAAAAGGGTGGAGAAATAATCCCCAAAGTCACCGGCGTGGATCTGGCCAAGCGACCCAAGAAGTCATCTCCCCTCACTTACATCAGCCGTTGTCCAGAATGTAATACTGCGCTTGTGCGCGAAGAAGACCAGGCCAACCATTATTGTCCCAATGAAAAGGGCTGTCCGCCACAGATTAAAGGCAAGATTGAACACTTCATCCAGCGCAAGGCCATGAATATCGATTCATTGGGTGAAAAGACTATTGCCCAGTTGTATGACATGAACTTGGTCAAAACTCCGGCTGATCTTTATGACCTCAGAAAAGTTGACATCCTGAAACTGGAAGGATTCAAAGACACCTCCACCCGAAACCTTTTGGCAGGAATTGAGGCGAGTAAGTCAACCCCGTTCGAATCAGTCCTGTTCGCCCTCGGAATAAGGTTTGTCGGAAAGACTGTTGCAGAAAAGCTGGCCCGGCACTTCAAATCTTTGGAAACACTGGCAATCGCATCGCTCGAGGAACTACTTGGGGCGCCAGAAGTTGGGGATCGCATTGCCGCCAGCGTCCTGGCCTATTTCAAGGACAAAAACAACATCCGCGAACTGGAGCGTCTGCGCAAAGCCGGCCTTCAATTCATATCCACCCACCAGACGCCAGTACCAGTCAGTGATATACTAGGCGGCAAGACGTTTGTGGTGTCGGGTACCTTTGAAAACTATGAGCGCGATGAGATCAAAGATGTTATTATAGCTCATGGCGGAAAGGTGTTATCGGGGGTTTCTGCAAAGCTGGACTTTCTGGTGGCTGGAGATAACATGGGACCTGCAAAGCGGGAGAAGGCAGAAAAGCTCAAAGTACCCATCATATCCGAAGCCGAGTTTCAAAAGATGCTGAAAGGCTGAATGATTGAAAAAAATACGATAATTTAGCCGATCCTAATCAACCCGATTTGAAACAAACCTTCCTTCGTTGGCGCACACAATCGGCCTTGCGTAAGAACAAAAGCTTGAGGACCAGCACCGCATTCAAACGTTCTAACTCGTTTGGTATCATCTTCACCGTAGAAGACAGGCAGAAGCACGAAGACATAAAAGACCTGGTTCGCAAACTTGAGCAAGACGGCAAACAGGTGAAAGTACTTGAGTATCTTCCCAAATTGAAAGAGAACTACGAATTCCTCTTTGATTTCTTCACCATCAAAGACCTCTCCTTTTGGGGTTCTATCCGTAATGCCGCTGCAACCAAATTCATGCAAACCCAGTTCGATTATTTGTTTTACGTTGACAGCGTGCATAACCCGCTCATATTAAATCTATTGGCCAACAGCAAGGCACATTGCCGTGTTGGACAATACCAGGAAGAAAATGCCCCCTATTTTGAGTTTATGATTGACAACAAGGGTACCCTGCATGGATTAGTTGAAAATATGTACACCTATACCAAGCAACTACATTAACCGATGAAGAAGTTGTATGGCACTGGCGTGGCCTTGGTGACGCCCTTTGATGGCTCAGGTGATATTGACTTCCCAGCCTTAAAACGCATTTTAACCCACACGGCCAAGGGCGTGGATTATTACGTGGTTATGGGGACCACGGGTGAATCGGCCACCATGGGCAAGGATGAGAAGAAAGCAGTGCTGGAATTCGTAAAGAAAAACAACACGCGTCATTTGCCAATTGTCTATGGCCTGGGAGGAAACCATACTGCTGCTGTGCTGGAGGAAATTAGCAAAACAGACTGGACCGATGTCGATGCCTTGCTTTCGGTGAGCCCATACTACAACAAACCATCTCAGGAAGGTATCATTCGTCACTTTTCCTTTATTGCCGACAAAAGCCCCGTTCCGGTGATTTTGTACAATGTACCCGGAAGAACGTCATCAAACCTTACCGCGGGTACTACATTACGACTTGCAGCACATGAACGCATTGTTGGGGTTAAAGAGGCTTCGGGGAACATGGAGCAGTGTATGAAGATCCTGAAAGACAAGCCACGGGATTTCATGGTAATCAGTGGAGACGACATGTTGACTGTTCCACTGTATGCCATGGGCGCCGCAGGCGTTATTAGCGTGTTGGCCAACGCATTTCCCATCTCATTTAGGAAAATGGCCCAGCGCGCATTTTCAGGGCAATATGATAAAGCCAGTACGGAGTTACTAAGGCTGGTGGACATAAACCCGCTGATGTATGAAGAAGCCAATCCAGTTGGGGTGAAAGCCGTCTTGCACGAAATGGGCATTTGTAGTGCGCATGTTCGTCTCCCGCTTCTTCCGGCATCGGGCAATTTGAAAATGCGTATTCAAAGTGCCCTGGCGGGCATAAAAAAAGGGCAACGATAACGTTGCCCCTTTCAATTAAATCGTAAAACCTTATTTGGTCTCTTTGTTCTTCAGTTCCTGAACTTCAGCCCGGATTGACTGGGCGAGGTTTTTCAGGTCTTGCATTCCTTTGCGTACCCGCGTACCGGCAGCGCTGTTGCCCTTATTGTAGAACTTGTCAGCGTCAACTTCGATAGAGGCGATCAGGGTCTTGAGTTCTTCGAATTTTTTCATTGCTATTTAGTGTTTGGTTTGAAACAAAGGATTTTATGCCACTAAGGTAGGTAAAAACCCTTAAAATCAAGGTAACAGGCTATTTTTTTACATTCCTTTAGTCACAGAAACCAGCGCCTCCTGACGATAAAAACCCTCGTCAAGCTTGGTTTTCAGGGTAGAAAATGCGGTCAGCGTTCGATCCACATCAGCCATGGTATGGGCTGCCGTAGGGATGATTCGGAACATGATAACATCCTTAGGCACAACGGGATAGATGACCACAGAACAGAAAATATGGAAGTTCTCCCGCAGGTCCATAGCCATATTGGCGGCCTCTCCGACCCCTCCTTTGAAAAGTACCGGGGTAACAGGCGACTGGGTGGCACCCAGGTAGAAGCCCCGCTCCCGGAGGCCGTCCTGAACTGCCCGGGTAATCTTCCAGAGGTTGTCCTTAAGTTCGGGTTTGGTCTTCAATAGCTCAAGGCGCTTCATGCCTCCCAACACAAGCGGCATGGGAAGGCTTTTAGCAAATATCTGTGAGCGGGTGCTGTAGCGCAGGTACTTGAGGATAGACTTGTTACCGGCAACGAAAGCACCGATGCTGGCCATTGATTTAGCGAATGTAGAGAAGTAAAGGTCGATCTGATCCTGTACGCCCTGCTCCTCGCCGGCCCCAGCTCCTGTCTTACCCATGGTTCCAAAGCCGTGGGCATCGTCAACAAACAACCGGAAATTATATTTCTTCTTCAGGGCAGCAATTCCTTTCAGGTCACCCATATCACCTGACATACCGAATACTCCTTCTGTAATCACCAGAATCCCGCCACCCGTCTCATCGGCCAACCGGGTAGCACGTTGCAACTGCTTCTCCAGATTTTCCATGTTGTTATGGGGAAACACAAATCGTTTTCCCATATGGAGGCGAACACCATCAATAATGCAGGCATGCGACTCCGCGTCATATACAATCACATCTTTGCGATCAACCAGAGCGTCGATAATAGATACAACTCCTTGATAACCAAAATTCAGCAACATCGCATCTTCCTTCTTCACAAAGGCGGCCAACTGACGCTCAAACTCCAGGTGCTGCAAAGAATTTCCTGACATCATACGGGCACCCATCGGGTACGCCAATCCAAATTGCGCTGCTGCCTCCGCGTCTGTCTTACGCACCTCCGGGTGGTTGGCCAATCCGAGATAGTTGTTAAGACTCCAGTTCAAAACACTTCGACCCATGAAATTCATATGAGGCCCGATCTCACCCTCTAGCTTGGGGAAAAAGAAATAATCATCAGGCAAGTGCGAGTACTTGGCCAGGGGGCCAGCTTCCATCCGTAGTTTATCAAACAAATCGACCATGGGTGATAGGTTTTTATGTTAAAAATTTGCGCAAATTTAACGAAAATAATGAATGTATTAACGTTTATGCGTGCAGTGGAAAAATCTGCTTAGCCTTGCATATCAAATCCATTTATGCCTAAAATCAAGAAGATTCTGGTCGCCAATCGGGGTGAAATTGCGCTCCGTGTCATGCGCAGTGCACGGGAACTTGGAATTAAGACCGTAGCGGTGTACAGCGAGGCCGACCGAAACGCAATGCATGTTCGATTCGCCGATGAAGCCGTGTGCATCGGCCCACCTCCATCGTCGGAATCATACCTGCGGAAGGACAAAATTATCGCCGCGGCCAGAGCCACAGGTTCCGACGCTATTCATCCTGGCTATGGATTTCTATCAGAAAATGAGGACTTCGCCTACGACGTGGAAAACGCCGGCCTGACGTTTATTGGTCCACCTCCTCAGGCTATTGAGATCATGGGTAGCAAACTTGCAGCAAAACAGGCAGCGGCAAAATTCAAAGTTCCCCTGGTACCCGGCACTGCAGAGCCGATTACAGACATCGGCGAGGCCAAGAGGCTGGCCAAATCAATTGGATATCCTGTCCTGATCAAGGCCAGTGCTGGGGGCGGAGGCAAAGGCATGCGAATCGTCGGCAATGAAGGGGAATTCGCCGAGCAAATGGAGCGCGCAGTGAGTGAAGCCACTTCTGCTTTTGGTGATGGCTCAGTATTCATCGAGAAGTATGTGACCAAACCGCGACATATTGAGTTTCAGATTTTCGGCGACAAGCACGGAAATGTGGTGCACCTGTTCGAACGGGAATGTTCCATTCAGCGGCGACATCAGAAAGTTGTAGAAGAGGCGCCCTCTTCCGTATTGACGCCGGCCTTGCGAAAAGCTATGGGTGAAGCTGCAGTTAATGTGGCACGTTCCTGTGGTTATTACAATGCTGGCACTGTAGAATTCATTCTTGACGAAAACCTGAATTTCTATTTTCTGGAAATGAACACACGGCTTCAGGTTGAACATCCAGTAACAGAAGAAATTACCGGGCTCGACCTGGTCCAATTGCAGATCAGGATCGCTGAAGGAGAGAAAATTCCTTTCAAACAAGAAGACCTTCGCATTAACGGTCATGCCATAGAGGTGCGGGTATATGCTGAAGATCCCGCCAACAACTTCCTCCCGGACATTGGAAAGCTTTCCACCTACCGAAGACCGCAGGGCCATGGCATACGGGTGGATGATGGCTTTGAAGAAGGGATGTCTATCCCTTTCTATTACGACCCCATGATTGCCAAAATGATCTGTCATGCTGAAACCCGGGAAGCGGCTATCGAAAAGATGATTCGCGCGATTGACGAGTACACCATCACGGGGGTGGCCACAACGTTGGGGTTCTGTCAATTTGTAATGAAGCACGATGCATTCCGATCCGGGCATTTTGACACCCGATTTGTGGAACAATACTTCAAACCTGAGGTCTTGCAGCCCGAAACCCGGGACGATACGATGGATTCATTGGCAAGTCTCCTGGCCGTTCATGTATTTGATAAATCAAATACGATGACGCAAGCTGATGTGCCGACAACGCCTGCCACAAGCCGGTGGAAGTCCAACCGAAGCCTGTAACTTAAAACCATGGCAGAAATTCAACCATTTAGGGCCTGGCGTTACAACAGTGCTCTTGGAATTGAGATCGATGAAGTTACGTCTCCCCTTTTTGATGTTGTTTCAGAAAAACAACGTCAGAATTTATACAAAAATCCGCTCAACAGCATCCACCTTTCTGTTCCACAGGGCACTGCTGAAGAAGCAGCCCGCACCTTGGCGCGCTGGAAATCAGAAGGCATACTGAAACAGGATCCTTTGCCTGGTATTTATGTTTACTACCAGTACTTCAAACTTCCTGGATCGGACAAGACATATTGCCGGAAAGGCATCATGTGCCATATCCGTACCTATGATTGGGAGGATAAGGTTATCCTGCGACACGAAAATACGATCCCCAAGTCTGTCAATGACCGGGTAGAACTGCTTGATAAAACCATGTGCCATGTCAGTGCCACCCATGGACTGTATACCGATCCGGAATTTCGGGTGGAAGCCTTCATGGATGAAGCTATTCGCAACCCGATATACGAGACCGAAGACTATCAAGGTGTACGGGATGTACTCGCCGTGATTCAGGATGCCAAAGTCATTCGCGATATCATCTGCCTCTTCAGGGATAAGACAATCATCCTCGCCGACGGTCACCACCGTTACGAAAGTTCATTGATCCTGAAACACAAACGGGCATCGGCTAATCCAGATAACACCGGAAAGGAAGGGTATCACTTCCACCTCATGTACCTGAGTAACACCGAATCTGACGACTTGCGCATTCTGCCAACGCACCGCCTTATCAAGAACGTCCCGGACTTCAGTGAAGAGAAGGTGCTGCGAAAACTTGCACCCTACTTCACCATCAAACCGGTTGATGATCCAGACACTATTTATGAAATCATCCTGGGCAAACCCTGGACCTTTGGTCTTATCTTTAAAGACCAGGCCTATAAGGTACGGCTTCAACAGGAGGCCTTCGTTCATTTCAATTGGCCCTTTCCGGATCAGATCAAACGGCTTGATCTTACGGTCATGCACTACTTCATTATTGAGCAGGCATTCGGGTTGCCCGGCCGTACCCAACGCTCGTCAGAATACCTTGACTTTGACAGGAGCCTTTCGGATTGTCTCCAACAAGTATGGACCGGAAAGGTCCAGGCAGCACTGATTACCCAGGAAGTCTCTATTGAAACGGTAAAGCAGGTATGTGCGAGCGGCTTTACCATGCCCCAGAAGTCTACCTACTTCTTTCCAAAAGTCATCTGTGGATTTGCCTTCAGCTCGATACAGGAAGATGAATTTGCTGCCTCACCGTTCTCCCCATTCCACCATGCATTTTAACCGCAAGCTGATTCTCGCCTCCACCTCGCCTCGACGGCAATACCTCATGAAAGAGGCAGGCTTTACTTTTCAAACGGCCCGGCCAGATAGCGACGAATCATTTCCATCCACTATGGCACCAGAACGCGTACCCTCGTTCCTGGCTGAGCGGAAAGCGAAGAGTCTGTTCCATCAAATTACGGACGAGATCATCATCGCTTCCGATACGGTGGTCATCCTCAATGGCACCATACTCAACAAGCCCGCGGATGTTGCCGAAGCCTATAGCATGCTAACCCGATTATCAGGCAAGACCCATACCGTCATTACGGCTGTTTGTCTGGTCGACCGTAACAAAATAGATGTATTTGATGACCGGACTGAGGTAACATTTTGCCACCTCACTACGGAAGAGATCAAGTATTATGTAGACACGCACAAACCATTGGACAAAGCAGGTGCCTATGGTGCTCAGGATTGGCTCGGGATGGTGGGCATAGAACGCATCAACGGATCATACTTTACTGTGATGGGCTTCCCCATGCACCAGGTTTATAAACACCTTCAGGCATTCTGACCCAAGGCCGGGAGTGCGCTCGTTAATTGGCTGACTGGTATATCGCGGGAACATCGAAAGTGCCCCTGGGGGCAAGCCTTGAAGCCATGAAGGCCACATGGGCGACAAGATAGCCGCTGATTCGTTTGAACAATAATCGATCGCTCAGATAATGGCCCGAACCCGAATTCAGGTACCGTTGAGCAATAGACGGCAGTAACGGGCGCATTCAGCGCCGAGGCCAGATGCATGGGTGCTGAATCATTCACATAATTCATCACTGCTCCTTGCATCAACGCCGCCGATTCCAGTAACGAGAGTTTTCCTGCAAGCGTAGTTACCGAGGTATTGCCGCAAGAAGTTCGTAGCTCATCGCATAAGGGTTGATCACCAGGAGCCCCTAAAAGATACACCTTAACGTGGGTAGGAATGGATACTAGCAATTCAAGCCATTTTTCCTTGGCATGCTGCTTGGTAAACCAAACAGAGGCAGGGGACAACGTGATATAGGTGCTTACCCTATAAGCCGCAATTTTTTCAAACTGCTCTTGGGTTGGATACAAACGCGGTCTTGCGGCATCCGCTGAAACGAGGTGCGCGATGAGCCTGTGATTACGCTGAACCTCATGCATGCCCTCCTGTTGATGGTGAATTTTACGGCTAAACAGAAATGAAAAAGGATTCTTATCAAACCCTACCGTTTCACGCGCACCAGAGCAGAGGGTGATGATACCCGTTGTCGCAAAGCGTTGCACGTTGATGGCTATATCATAGCGATTGCCCCTGATCCTTCGAATGAGGCGAAATAAATTCCTGTATTTATTACGCTTATCAAATACAATGACTTCACGCAACAAGGGATGGCCTTGCAACAAGGACTCATTGCCTCGTCGCACCACCATGTCGATACTTGAATCCGGAAATTTCTGCTTGAGTGATTCAATCAAGGCAGTGGCCAAAATAACATCGCCAATGAAAGCAGTTTGAATAATAAGAAAGGAACGCGGCATGTGCTATTTCAGGGTAGGCCGAATTCGGGTCTGATAATAACTCATGGAACGATTGATGATATCCAGAGCCGTCCCTTTACCCTGAAAGTCCGGAACGGTAACCACCTTGTTCTCAAGCCGCTTATAGGTCTCAAAGAACTCCTTCAACTCGAGGGTAAAGTGCGGCGGCAACTCATTGACATCCTTCAGGTGCCCCACACTGGCATCATGTTCTGCCACGGCCAGAATCTTCTCATCGGCCAGACCCTGATCTACCATGCGCATTACGCCGATGACCCGCGCAGGCACAAGACACAGCGGCTGGATTGGCACGAGTGACAATATCATAATGTCAAGGGGATCCATGTCTTCCCCTAACGTCTGCGGGATAAAACCGTAGTTAGCAGGGTAATAGACAGAAGAATACAACACCCGATCCAGCTTCAGCAGGCCGGTCTCTTTGTCCACTTCATACTTGGCACGCATGCCTGTTGAAATCTCAATGATACCGTTAACAAATTCAGGTACCTGCCTTCCGGTGGGCGCTTCGTGCCATGGATGTTTGATCATACCCTAAAGGTAATAAAGAAGCCCCTGTTCGGGGCCTCTTTGCTACTTGGATTCGTCTTTCTTTTCTTCCTTCTTCTTTACCATCTGCTTGATGGCGTCACCGTCTTTCAGGCGCTTGGATACAGCCAGGAATGGCCCCACCACCACCTGCGTGGAGTCCGATATTCCCTCCAGGATTTCAATATTGTCATAATCACTGATACCCGTTTTCACTTCTACCATCTTGGCCTTACCCTTGTCATTTATAAATACTACCACCTTCTCGGTCTTTTTTTGAACTTTCTTGGGGTCTTCAGCCCGGTTGCTGTTAGCCTGTCCACCTGACTGTTCAGGACCTTCCTTCATTGCGTCCTTGGCATTTGGGTCGCGGGTAGTAACCGCAGCCAGCGGCACCGACAACACCTTGTCCTTCCGGTTGGTGAGGATATCTACACTGGCTGTCATGCCGGGGCGGAATGGGTAACGATTTCCCTGCTTCATAAGGTCCTTGTAAGAAGAGCGAAGGATTAGAATCCTAACTTCAAATTCCGTGATGGCATCGGCGGAAGCTTTGTCTTTGGCCGTGTTGGCGATATTGGTTACCAGGCCTTTGAATTGTTTGCCAATGTTCTGATAAGCATCAACATCAATATTAACCGTATCATTCAGGTGTACACGAACAATATCGTTTTCATTCACGTTCACCCGCACTTCCATTTTATTGAGGTCGGCGATCCGGAGCATTTCAGTACCACCCATGGTGGCCGTACCTACCACCCGTTCACCCTTCTTTACGCTTAGTTTGGAAACAATACCGGTAAGCGGTGCCACTACCAGTGTCTTCCGAACATTTTCACGTGACTCCTTCACCGAGGCCTCCGTGCTGTTCACGATAAATTTGGCAGCCTCCACGGACTGACGCGCAGAACTCAAGTCGTTTTTGGCCACTTCATAATTCTGCTTAGCCAGTTGCATATCCGCATCAGAAATAACTTTCTGGCTGTAGAGTTTTTCCTGGCGTTTGAACTCAGCCTCCACACGTGTGAACTGCGCTTCTGAACGGCTCAAAGCAGACTTAGAAGCCTCCAGGTTAGCACGCTGTTGGCTCAACGAAGCTTCTGCCCGCTCCTGCTGACTTAACCAGGTGTCAGGACGGATTTTTACAAGACCCTGTCCCAATCGTACAGAATCTCCATCCTCCACATTGAGTTCAATAATCTCGCCCGACACCTCAGGGGCCAGCTTGACCTCTATCACCGGCTGAACGGTTCCCGACGCACTCACCTTCTCTGTAATGCTCAGCCGGGACGCCTTGGCAAATTCAACTTCAATTTCCTTTGTCTTTCCGATCCATCCCGCCTGAC
>DAOMGC010000036.1:0-37443 GCA_035430125.1 Cyclobacteriaceae bacterium
AATATAAGTGTAAACAAAAGCTCGACGAATTGGTAAAAGCCCAATATACCGAGCGGGACTTTTTAGACTAAGCCATGAAGAACTTTGAACATATAGATGACTTTCTCGCAAACCGCCTTGCGGACGGTGAGCGCAAAGCCTTTGAAGAACAAATTGCCGGCGACCCCGCCTTGCGAGAAGAAGTAAATTTCCAACGTGAATTGGTTGAAGGTGTGCGCAAGGCAAGAGCTCAGGAATTAAAATCCATGCTTCAGCAAGTACCCGTCGCAGGTGGTGTTTCCTGGGGTGGACTTAAAATGGCGGCAGCTGTAGTGGGTGCTGGTGTCATCGCCGCTTCCCTCTATTTCTATAATGACAACAACGAAGCAGCAATCCCGGCTCCGGATAATCAGGCTACTGCCACCCCTGCTCAACCAGAATCTACCATTAAAGAGTCCCCGACTGAAGAGGTTAAGCCTGGTCATGAAGAAGTGACCGCCCCGTCGGAATCAAAGCCAGCTAAGAAGTCACCAGCACCGGTTACGACCAAAAAAGCAGATCCGGTATCCCGTCCCAATTTTGAAGCGATGGATCAGTCAGAGGAGATAACCAACTCTGAAGCACCTATTCTTGAGTCGACCAGCAACAACCGGATGGAAATATCTATTGCCAAAATGGATGTTGTTACGGGCATTAGCGACAAAAAGCATGGATTTCATTACCAATTTTCCCAGGGAAAACTGCTGCTGTATGGACCTTTCGACAAGAACCTGTACGAGATTTTGGAAGTGCACGGCGACAACCGGTCTTTGTTCCTGTTTTACCGGGAGAATTACTATCTCTTGAATGAGAAAGAATTCCAGATCACTCCCTTAAAAGCCATTTCAGATGGAGAATTGATCAAACGCCTACGCGAATACCGAAGTGTGAAATAATCAGAATCCCCTCCCACGAGGGGATTTTTATTTGAAGCCAATTCGAAACGGGCTGTTATCTTTACGGATATGGCCGGCGACTTCAGGACCAAAAAGAAACAACTTGGAAGCTACCCCTTCGTAAGTGTAGTGCTCAGCATCACCCTGGCGCTATTTGTAATCGGAATGTTCGGGTTGCTTGTTATATACTCGCAGGAATTGGGCCGGGTGGTAAAGGAAAATGTCCGGATTCAGGTTTACCTCAAAAGCAACCTGGACGATAAGCAAATCACCGCACTCGAAAAGCAATTGGTCAATGCGGAGTTCACACTGAAGCAATCTCCCAACCCGGTTACTTTTGTGTCCCGCGACGAGGCTGCAAAACAATTCATCAAAGATACCGGCGAAGACTTTAAGAAGTTCCTGGGCGAAAATCCATTGCGCGATGCCTTTCTCGTATCGCTTGATCCTGCCTACCACGACAAGTCCAAACTCGCAGCCATTAAAACCCAACTGGAAAAACTACCTGGCGTATTTCAGGTGTATTATGTTGAAAGTCTGATCGAATCCATCAACCGAAATGTCGCAACCATCGGCCTCATATTGCTTGGACTGGCAGCTGTATTTCTGGTGGTCGTGGTTTTACTGATAAATAACACACTGCGGCTGGCCTTGTTCTCCCAACGATTTCTCATTCGCAGCATGCAGTTGGTAGGTGCTACCCGCGGCTTTATCCAGTGGCCGTTCATACTTAGGGCCATGTTACACGGTGCATTCGGCGGGATCATCGCTTGTGGGATGCTCTGGACTGTAGTGCAGGTCGGGCATCAAAAAATTCAGGAACTACAGCTGATTGAAAACCAAACCCGCACCCTTATACTGCTTGGGAGTCTGCTGGTAATGGGTATTTTTGTGGCGGTTGTCAGCACCTGGCGGGCTGTTTATCGGTATATGAGACTGTCCCTTGACGAATTATACTAAAGCATCATGAGCAAGCTACCTTTTGGAAAGAAGAACTATCAATTGATGATTATCGGCCTGCTGGTCCTGATGACCGGTTTCACCATCATGACACTGGACAGTCAACCCCATGGCTTTGGCTTCCTGGGCCTGACACTCGGCCCTGTCATTGTTGTGGCTGGTTTTATTGTGGAAATCTTTGCGATCCTTCATCGTCCCAAGGACGCCCAGTAACCCATGTCCGTATTTCAGGCCGTCATATTGGCCATTATTGAGGGCCTGACTGAGTTCCTTCCCATCTCTTCCACCGGCCATATGATAATCGGATCCTATTTTATGGGGATTGGATCTGATCCCTTTGTCAAGACATTTACTGTTGCCATTCAATTGGGAGCTATTTTGTCTGTTGTGGTTTTGTACTACAAGCGGTTCCTTCAGACGCTTAAATTCTATGTAGTCCTCTTTGTCGCATTCCTACCGGCCGCTATCGTCGGGCTATTGTTCAATGACCAAATCGACGCCCTTCTCGAACGTGTAGACGTGGTGGGTTGGACGCTTATCGCCGGCGGCGTATTTCTGGTATTCACTGACAAGATTTTTAAATCCAACGCATTAAGCGAAGCGACAGAAGTGTCATTCGGGCAAGCCGTGCGCATCGGTGTTTTGCAATGCACCGCCATGGTACCTGGCGTATCCCGATCGGCTGCAACCATTATTGGTGGTATGACCCAGGGACTTTCGCGTAAGACGGCGGCTGAATTCTCATTCTTCCTCGCGGTGCCTACCATGCTGGCCGCCACGGGGTATAAGTTGCTTAAGTTCTATCTGGCTGGAAACTCCTTTGGCCAGCAGGAGTTGGTGCTTCTGGCCGTCGGCAATCTCATAGCCTTTGTTGTAGCTATGGTGGCCATTCGGTATTTCATTAACTACCTGACGCGCCATGGCTTTGCAATATTTGGCTACTACCGGATTATTGCGGGCGTAGTCCTGCTCGTCCTGTATTACCTTGGAGCCAAAATGGAAGTGATGTGACCCAACCCGTACCAGGCCTCTGCTTACTCATCAACAAACCACTTGAGTGGACATCCTTTGATGTAGTCAACAAGTTGAGGTACAGCCTCAAGATCAAAAAGATAGGTCATGCCGGCACCCTGGACCCACTGGCCACCGGGCTACTCATCATCTGCACCGGGCCGATGACCAAAAAGATTAACGAATACCAGGGCATGGAAAAGGAGTACACGGGCACCTTTACCCTTGGCTATACGACGCCATCCTGTGATCTGGAAACGGCTCCGGAAAACCCTCGCGATACCAGCCATATTACACCCGATCTGCTCGCAGCAACTGCAACTGGATTTACCGGCATCATCAAGCAGATTCCCCCCATACACTCCTCCGTGCTGATCAATGGCAAGCGCGCCTACAGCCTGGCGAGAAAGGGACAAGTGCCTGAATTACAGCCTCGTGAGATAGAAATCAAGAAGTTTGACATCATAGACATTTCAATGCCAGTTGTATCCTTTAGGGTAGTTTGCTCCAAAGGTACTTACATCCGAAGCTTGGCCCGGGACTTTGGCGAAAAGCTAAATACCGGTGCGTATCTTTCCAGCCTATGCCGAACCCGGATTGGACCCTATCTGTTAGACGATGCGATGACCATCGAACAAGCCCGGATGAAATTTGGCCCTTCGCCCCTTCCCCATGAAAATCTACCACAGCCTTGACGACTTTACGCGGCTTCCCTACGCGGTAGTCACCAGTGGTACCTTTGACGGCGTACACGTCGGCCACCAGAAAATCCTAAAGCGCCTGAGCGAAATTGCCCAACGGCATGGTGGAGAAACAGTTGTCATTACCTTCTGGCCCCACCCGCGTCTTGTACTCAAACCGGAAGACCGAACCCTTAAACTGCTGAATACCTTTGAAGAAAAAGCCAGCCTCCTGAAGGAACAAGGCATTCAGCACCTGCTTCGAATTCCCTTTACCAAAGATTTTTCACAACTGTCTTCCATTGACTTCATTCGGAACATATTGGTGGAACGCATTGGCACGCGTAAGTTGGTGATTGGTTATGACCACCGTTTTGGCAAGAACCGGGAAGGGAGTTTCGAAGCACTGCTGGCCAACGGTCCGGCCTATGGTTTTGATGTGGAAGAAATTCCTGAACAGGATATTGATCACATCGCCATCAGTTCATCCAAGATCCGTTCTTTCCTTGAAGCCGGTCGTGCAATTGATGCTGCCCAATTATTGGGACGACCCTACGCCATCACCGGTCGCGTTATTCAAGGTAATAGAATCGGACGGACACTCGGATACCCTACTGCTAACCTGGAAATAGATTCACAACACAAGCTAATTCCGGCTGACGGAATTTATGCAGTAAGTGTGATTCAGGCAGAAATAAAGTACGGCGGCATGCTGTATATCGGCAACCGTCCTACCCTGGATGGCACCCGGCGAAGCATTGAGGTAAATATTTTTAACTTTGATAAGGACATTTACGGCGAGGACATCACCGTTCATTTTGAGGCTCTTCTCCGTCTGGACTCCAGATTCAGTACCCTGGATGAACTCAAGCGTCAGTTGCATGATGATAAGGAGGCAGCCCTGAGGATTCTGGATGTTAAAACGTAACAAGATTACGCTTCGGCTATGATTAATAAAGTGGTTGATAACGCTGACGCAGCCGTAAAGGACATCCGTTCAGGTGCTGTGTTGATGCTGGGTGGATTTGGTCTCTGTGGAATCCCTGAAAACTGTATCGCTGCCCTTCTGCGATCGGGTGTAAAGAACCTGACTTGTATTTCCAACAATGCAGGCGTTGATGATTTTGGCATCGGACTGATGCTAAAGACCCGGCAAGTGGCCAAGATGATTTCGTCCTACGTGGGAGAAAACGCCGAGTTCGAGCGCCAGTTACTATCCGGTGAACTCGAAGTGGAGTTAATTCCGCAAGGCACACTGGCCGAACGAATACGCGCCGGAGGGGCTGGAATTCCCGCTTTTTATACCCCTGCCGGTGTCGGAACTGAAGTGGCTGCTGGCAAAGAAACCCGGGACTTTGACGGAAAAAAATACCTGATGGAGCGATGGCTACGGGCAGACTTTTCCCTGGTCAAGGCATGGAAAGGAGATGCTTCCGGCAACCTGGTCTATAAAGGGACGGCCCGGAACTTCAACCCCATGATGGCCACTGCCGGTCACATCACTATTGCTGAGGTCGAAGAGTTGTTGCCCATCGGTGCCCTGGATCCCAACACCATTCATACACCGGGCATATACGTGCATCGTATATTCCAGGGCAAAGGATATGAGAAGCGGATTGAGCAGAAAACGATTAGTAGATAATGAGTCAATTTGAGAATTTGAAAAATTGAAAATTAGACTCATCTGACGTTAGAAAGACATGATAGGTCTGCCTTCATATTTTGGGAGAGAATTTTTGTTGATACCTTCTGAGATGCGGAATGATCGACAGAATTTGATTGTGAGTTTAACCTATTCGTTTTCGTTATCATTATTAGAATATACTGATCTCCTTGAATTGAATAAGAAATTTACGATAGCCCGTCAATTGGTCAGAAGTGGCACAAGCATTGGGGCAAATGTCCGGGAAGCACAAAATGCAGAAAGCAAAATTGACTTTATACACAAACTAAAGATTGCCGCAAAGGAAGCCGATGAAGCTGCCTACTGGCTAAGCCTCTGTAAAGACGTAACCTCCCTTCCTACCCCGCCGGAATCATTATTTGATCAATTACACGCTATCACGAAGATATTATCCAGGATCATCGCAACATCTAAATTGAGGACAGGGTAGCACATCTTCAAATTTTCAAATCCTCTCATCTTCAAATTAAAGTCTCATGTTAGACAAAACCGGTATCGCCAAACGCATCGCGCAGGAAGTTCGCGATGGCATGTATATCAACCTGGGTATCGGCATTCCTACCCTTGTGGCCAATTACATCCCCTCCCATCTGCACGTGGTGCTTCAATCTGAAAACGGTTTGCTGGGCATTGGCCCGTTTCCTAAAGAAAGCGAAGTCGATCCGGACCTTATCAACGCCGGTAAACAGACCATCACTATGATGCCAGGCTCTTCCTTGTTTAGTTCAGCTGAGAGTTTTGGAATGATCCGCAGTGGCAAAGTAGACCTGACCATCCTGGGCGCGATGGAAGTCTCTGAGCAAGGCGACATAGCAAACTGGAAGGTACCGGGGAAGATGGTGAAAGGGATGGGGGGTGCAATGGACCTGGTGGCATCGGCTAAGAATATCATTGTTGCCATGCAGCATTGCAGTAAAGACGGTGCATCTAAGTTACTTCCTGCTTGCTCCCTGCCGATCACGGGCCTGCGCTGTGTCAAGCGAATCGTATCAGACCTGGCGGTAGTCGATGTGTTGCCTGGAGGCGGTTTCTCGTTGGTTGAGCGTGCACCGGGGGTTTCGGTGGAGATGATCCGCAATGCCACGGCAGGTAAATTGAAAATCGAAGGGGATATTCCAGAAATGATGCTATAATTGCGACCCCAAATTGGACCCCATGAAGCATTCAACTATACAGTTTTCCGTGCAACTCGATGATCAGCATATCCCTGAAAAGATCGTGTGGGATGCCACTGATAAGCCCGAGAGCGGGCCTGCCGACACGAAAGCCATTACCATTTCGCTCTGGGATCAGCAACAACAGAATACCATGCGTATCGACTTGTGGACCAAGGATATGCCCGTTGAAGAGATGAAACGGTTCTATATTGATTGTATCGGCGGACTGAGCCAAAGCGTACTGAATTCTACAGGCGACGAGTTTATGGCAAGAGAAATGGCCGCACTTTGCGAGCGTCTGGCCAACCATTTACGCACTTCAGGCAAGGGAAACTAAGCTTCCTTCAAAAGCCGAAAATCAGGAGTAAAAACCGCAAAAAGGGTATTTACAATCGTTTGTTTTTGGGCAAAATCTTGTAGATTTATCAAAACAAACCATAATATCCCTATGAACAAATTCTACATACGTTCGCTAATACCCCTTCTCTTCGTGGTTCTGGGTACAGCGGAGTTGATGGCGCAGACCACGACCGTCTCCGGCACCGTAAAGGATGCCGCAGGTGAAGCGCTGGCCGGTGTAAACATCGTGGTGAAAGGAAGAGTTGTTGGAACCATCACCGATATACAGGGTAACTACAGTCTTAAGATCAACCAGGCACCCCCACTGACCCTGGTTTTTTCATTTATAGGCTTTAAGTCCCAGGAAGTTGAAGTCAAAGATGCCAACACCACAGGCCTCTCAGTAAGTCTGGAGGAACAAACCCTCCTGGGCCAGGAAGTTGTTGTTTCTGCCTCTCGTGTTGAGGAGAGCATCTTGAAATCACCGGTCACCATCGAGAAACTGGATGTGTTATCTATTCGGCAATCGGCCACACCGGATTTTTATGACGCACTGGCTAACATGAAAGGAGTCTCCGTAAACAGCGGAAGCGTAAACTTCACGGCTGTTAACACGCGGGGATTTGCCACCATCGCCAACACACGTTTTGTTCAATGGGTGGATGGAATGGATACCCAGGCTCCCCTGCTCAACTTCCCAACGGGTTCCATTATGGGTATCGGTGAATTGGATGCAGAAAGCCTTGAGTTGATCCCTGGTGCGGCATCGGCCCTGTACGGACCCAACGCATTCAATGGGATCATGATTATGAAAAGCAAAAGCCCTTTCGAATACCAGGGACTGAGTGCACAGGTTAAGGCAGGTGTAATGAATTCCAATGCTGCCGGATCTACTTCCATGATGACCTACACAGCCCGATACGCAAAGGCATTCAATAATAAGTTTGCCTTTAAACTCAATGCCAGCTACATGGATGCTAAAGACTGGTTGGGTAACGACTATAAGACAGACCGCACCAACCCTGAATCCACTACAGATCTGAGTGGTAAGCGTAATTTCGATGGACTGAACCTGTATGGTGATGAGACACAAATCTCTGTACCAGTGCCCAGCATTGGCACCATTACCCGCACTGGTTTCCGTGAACAGGATCTTGTAGGCAACCGTCCCGCAACCACCATCAAACTGGATGGTGCATTGCACTACCGGATTACCGATAAAATTGAATTGATTTATGCCTATCGATATGGCGGCGGAAACTCCGTATATCAAGGAACTGAAAAATATGCGCTGCGCGATTTCAACCAGCAATTCCATCGCCTTGAGTTAAAAGGTGACAATTTCTTTTTGCGTGCCTATCAATCTGCAACCGATGCTGGCAAGTCATATAACTTGTCCGCACTGGGTGCATACATGAACGAGACTTATAGCCCTTCTGCAACTGCCTGGGTTCCGGACATGGTTTTAGCCATGCAAGGATACATTCCTGGTGTTGCTGCCGGCGACATTAACGCCGCTCGTACCTACGCAGATCGCAACCGCCCTACGCCTGGTACGCCGCAATTCGATGCCTTGGTGGATGTGGTTAAATCCAATTTCTTCCAGAAGTCAGCTACCGGAACCTATACCGACAAGAATGGCAACAGCCATCCTGCTGTGGGAGGAGCTTCTTTCTATGACAACTCCAAACTTAACCACGTTGAAGGATATTATAACTTCAAGAACATTAAGTTTGCTGAAGTGGTAGTTGGTGGAAACTTCCGCCAGTACGACCTGTTCTCGAATGGAACGATTTTCAACGAGGCACCGAATGACGGTGTTACTTTCTCTCGCATTAAGATCAATCAGTGGGGAGCTTATACCCAGATTGCCAAGAACATTGCAGACAAGCTGAAAGTGACTGGTTCATTGCGCTATGACAAGAGTGACAACTTTGACGGACACTTTACGCCGCGTATTTCAGCTGTTTATTCCATCGATCAGAACAGCAATTTCCGGGCATCCTATCAGACTGGTTTCCGTATCCCGGATACCCAGGCCCAGTACATCTACTTCCCCTCTTCAGGCGGTACCCTGATTGGAAGTGTTGAGGCCAACGCAGCCCGTTATGGAATCCATAATGGCGGTGCATATACCC
This sequence comes from Cyclobacteriaceae bacterium, assembly GCA_035430125.1. Lineage (GTDB taxonomy): Bacteria > Bacteroidota > Bacteroidia > Cytophagales > Cyclobacteriaceae > ELB16-189. The sequence goes on from DAOMGC010000036.1 coordinate 8,884, forward strand.
AGACTTCCTATAACGCATATCGTGCTTCCGGCGGAGTGCTCGCGGCCAACGGAACTCCTACCGGTGGAAATCCTGCCCTGCTTGAGGTCGCCAACGTTCAATACGTAAAACCTGAACAATTGCAGGCTTACGAGTTTGGTTATAAAGGTGTAATTGCCCAAAAGGTAATGTTGGATCTGAACTACTATTACACAACCTATACCGGCTTTATCGGCGGCCAGATTGTCGCCAGCAAAAACCCCACCACACACCAGGGCCAGACCGTGGCACCAGGCACATTGTTTGCACCGTATACCAATTCAACAAATGACGTTAAGACACAGGGTATCGGTGTTGGGTTGACCTATAACCTGCCCAAGAATTTCGTATTGAATGGCAGCTACAACTGGGCTGATTATACAGCCAATGAATCCGTAGACTTCCGCGCGGGTTTCAACACGCCGAAGAATAAGTTCAGCGTGGGTGTGGGCAACCGCAAGATTGCCAAGAACATGGGCTTCAATGTCAACTACCGCTACCAGGATGCCTTCCAATGGTCATCTTCTTACGGTATCTGGAATGTGCCTAAATATGGCGTAGTAGATGCCCAGGTAAACTACAAGATTTCTTCCATGAAGACGGTTGTGAAAATCGGTGGTACCAACATCGGCGGCGGCGATTATCGCACCAACCTGGGTTCACCGTTCGTCGGACAGACCTACTACATCTCACTAACGTTTGATGAATTCCTGAAATAATCGTTGAACGAACAAAAATCATGACTATGAAAAAAGTTAAATATTCTCATATCCTTGTCATCGTCCTTCTGCTCGTTCTTTCGTGCAAGCAGGAAGTGATCGTGCCTACACCCGAACCCACACCGGATCCAGGGCCCACACCTACAGCAGGATCTGCCAGCTTTACAAAATTTGTAGCTATCGGTAACTCATTTGTTGCCGGCGTCCAGGGTGGCGCATTGTTTACTGACGGTCAAAACAACTCCCTGCCGGCGATTATGGCCAAGCAGTTTGCATTGGCCGGCGGCGGTGCATTTGTTCAGCCTGACATTAAGGCAAGTCTTGGTTATAATTTATTCATATCACCCAACCCCGGCAGTGACAGCAAAGTGCAAGGACGATTGTTGCTGGTGTATGGAACTACACCAGATTGCGCAACAGGTACCGTATCTCCAAAGCCAACTGCGCAAAAGTATGCTTTGGGTAATCTGGAGGCTGTGCCTAACCCAAGCCTTAATCCAAGTTTTATATACACTGGCGGTAAGGCTAACCTGAATAACTTTGGTGTTCCAGCCATTACTTTGGGACAAGCACTCATTACGGCAACGGGTAACTGGGCCAACCCAAATCCTGCTGTTGGTTTTAGTCCGTTCTATGCCCGCCTCTCCGCTCCTCCTGGTGGCACCACCACCATCATCGGAGATGCAGCTGCTGCAGGTGGATCATTCTTCATGATGTGGCTGGGATTGGATGACTTCTTCCTGCATGCCGCTTTTGGTGGCGATCCAACAAAAGCACCACTCACCAGTAGTGCGGCATTTGCTGGCCAATATGGTGCTGCCCTGAATGCCTTATTAGGTTCCAACCCGAATCTCAAAGGTGTAATTGGCAATTTTCCCGACATCTTTGTAATGCCTCATTTTACATCTGTGTCTTATAACCCTATTCCTTTGGATGCTGCCACGGCAACTGCGGTGAACACTGGCTTTGCAGGTTATAACGCTGCACTTGATGGTCTTGTGGCCAATGCAGCAGCGTTCGGCATACCAGCAGCGGTCGTCACCGAAATTGGTACTCGGAAAGTATCCTATACCGCCGGATGTACCAACAAAATGCTATTGGTGGACGAGACCCTGACCAACCTGGGTCCTTTCTTTGATGGATTAAAAACCGCAGGTGCTATTACACAAGCACAACGCGATGCCCTGACACCATACGTGCAGGTTCGCCAGTCAACTGCTTCCGATATCATTCCTTTATCGACTGGCTCTGTATTGGGTACATTGGTTAACAACAACCCTCAGCTGGTAAACGGAGTTACGGTGCCCCTGGCCGACCAATACGTGCTGATTCCGTCAGAGATCACCGCGATTCGCGCTGCCCGTGATGCCTTTAACTCAACTATCGCCGGCGCAGCCGCCGCCAATACTTCACGTGTTGCCTTGGCCGACGTAAGCGCTGCCATGGCTACCCTGGTGACCAATAAGGCTGGTGTCATGAGCGGTGTAACCATCACCCCCAACATCAACCCGCCTACTGGTATCTACTCTGAGGACGGTGTTCACCCCAACAGCCGAGGCTATGCCTGGTTATCCACGGTGTTCATTGGTGCGATCAATAGCAAGTTTGGATCAACTGTTCCTCTTACGGATATCAGCAAGTACAGCGCCACTGCCCTGCCGATCAACCCCTAATCTGGAATCTCGAAATAAAAAAACCCCGTTCAATGAACGGGGTTTTTTTATTGCTGTTGCATCGCTAAAATAGTTCTTTGGCAATCCTGTATATAGGATCCGATTTACCCATTGAATAGTAATGAAGCGTGGGCACACCAAACTTCATCAGCTCGCGGGACTGCTTAACGCACCATTCAATACCCACTTGCTTCACAGCAGTTGCATCCTTACACTTCTCAACCTCGTCCGCCAGTTCCTCAGGCAGGTCGATATGGAAAACGGTAGGCAATACCGTAGCCTGAACTTTCGCTGTTATTGGCTTGATGCCCGGAATAATAGGAACCGTTATGCCTGCCTCCCGACACTTCGTCACAAAATCAAAGTATTTCTGATTGTCGAAAAACATTTGGGTAACGATATACTCGGCCCCCATATCCACCTTCATTTTCAAGAACTTCAGGTCGGCCTTCAGGTTGGGGGAAGAAAAGTGTTTCTCCGGGTAGCCGGCAACGCCAACACAGAAATTGGTTGGTGATGCGTGAATATCCTCATCGAGGAAGCGACCATTATTCATTGATACAATCTGCTCCAGTAGCTCGGAAGCATACTTGTGACCTTGCGGATCAGGTACAAACCGCGCCTCCGTCTTGATGGCATCGCCCTGCAGGGCTAGTACGTTATCAATACCCAAGAACTGGAGGTCAATGAGGGCATTCTCAGTTTCCTCTTTACTGAAACCGCCACAAATAATATGAGGGACTGTGTCAACCTTGTAGTTGTTCTGAATGGCCGCACAGATACCTACGGTACCAGGTCGTTTTCTGGTCGATATTTTCTCCAACAGTCCGTTGTCCTTCTTCTTATACACGTACTCCTCCCGGTGGTAAGTAACATCAATAAACGGTGGTTTGAATTCCATGAGTGGATCCAGATTATCAAACAGCGTTCTGATGTTTTCACCTTTTAAGGGCGGAAGTATCTCAATGCTGAACAGGGTTTTTCCGTTCGCTCGCTTGATGTGCTCAATAACTTTCATATGGACAGAATCACAATCGATTTTCAGGTATTCAAATTAATATCCCAGGTTCTGACCCAGCCACTTCTCCACTTCACCCAGTGGCAGGCCTTTTCTTTCCGCATAGTCCATAGCCTGATCACGGCCAATTTTACCTAAACCAAAATAGGTAGAAGCCGGGTGTGCAAAGTAATAGCCACTCACCGAACTGGCCGGATACATCGCGAGTGATTCCGTCAGGGTAATGCCGGTCGTCGCAGTAGCATCCATCAGACCAAAGAGCGTTGTTTTTTCAGTGTGATCTGGGCAGGCAGGGTAACCAGGCGCTGGGCGGATGCCATCATATTTCTCATCAATAATATCCTGCATTGGAATGTTTTCACTTTTGGCATAAGCCCATAGGTTTTTCCGCACCATAGCGTGTAAACACTCAGCAAATGCTTCTGCCAACCGATCGCACAGGGCCTTTACCATAATTTCATTGTAATCATCCTGCTGGGCCTTGTATTCTGCCACCAACTGCTCCATCCCATCTCCTGCCGTGACGGCAAACACTCCCATATAATCAGCTATGCCTGTGGAAACCGGAGCCACAAAATCTGCCAGGCAGTAATTGGGCAAGTTGGCTGCCTTCTTGTTCTGCTGACGGAGGAAATGAAGTCTCTGCAGGGGTCTATTGCGGGTTATATCGGTGAATAAGACCACATCATCACCTTGTGCATTGGCCGGGTAAAAGGCAACCACACCATGGGCTTTGACCTTCTTTCCAGTGATAATCTGGTCCAGCATCTTTTGGGCATCCGCAAAGACACGACTGGCTTCTTCTCCTACTTTTGGATCAGAAAGAATCCCAGGGTACCGGCCAAATAGCATCCAGGTCTGGAAAAAGGGTGTCCAGTCAATGTACTTCCTCAATTCTTCCAACGGAAATTCCCTGAAGGACTTCTTCCCCAGAAAAGTGGGGACCGTAGGTTTGTACTGCTGCCAATCAATGGCAACTCGATTCTGACGGGCAGCTTCCAGCGAAATATAGCTCTTCTCGGATTGCTTGCTTTCATGCTCTTTCCTGAGTTGGGCATACTCTGCCTTCACTTTAGCCTTAAACTGATCCCGCGTCTCATGGCTGATCAGTTCGCTGGCCACTGGGACGGAGCGTGAGGCGTCTAATACGTGGACGACAGTCCCTTGATAAACAGGATCGATTTTTACGGCTGTGTGTATCCGGGAAGTAGTGGCTCCACCAATAAGTAAGGGTAGCTCCATTTTCTCATGCTGCATTTCCCTGGCCACATGCACCATCTCATCAAGGCTGGGCGTAATCAGGCCACTCAAACCAATAATGTCTACCTGCTCTCTCCGGGCGGCCTCGATAATTTTTTCAGTGGGTACCATCACCCCCAAGTCAACTACCTCGTAGTTGTTGCAGGACAACACCACACCGACAATATTCTTTCCAATATCATGCACATCACCCTTCACGGTAGCCATCAGGATACGAGCAGCTGGCTTTCCGACCTGACCGCTGCGTCTTTTTTCTTCTTCCAGGTATGGGGTCAGATAGGCTACAGCCTTCTTCATGACACGGGCACTCTTCACCACCTGGGGCAAAAACATTTTACCGGCCCCGAATAAGTCGCCCACTACATTCATCCCGGCCATCAAAGGTCCTTCAATGACATGCAAGGGTTTGTCAAACTTATGGCGGACCTCTTCGATATCCTGATCAATAAAATCAATCACGCCCTTGACGAGAGAATGGGTTATGCGCTCTTCAACTGTACCTTGCCGCCAACTGTTGTCCTGTTCCTTCTTTTGGGCTGATCCTTTTACTGATTCAGCAAATTCAAGCAATCGCTCAGTGGCGTCGTCGCGGCGGTTCAGCAATACGTCTTCAACCCGGACGAGCAGTTCTTTGGGTATCTCATCATATACAGCCAGCATGGTTGGATTCACGATGCCCATATCCATACCGTGACGGATGGCATGATACAGAAATACCGAATGCATGGCTTCGCGCACGATCTGATTGCCGCGGAAGCTAAAAGAGACATTGCTTACTCCACCGCTTACGTGTGCATGCGGCAGGTTCTCCCTAATCCATTGTGCCGCTTTAAAGAAGTCCAACGCATAATTGCGGTGCTCTTCGATACCGGTTGCAACCGGAAAAATATTTGGGTCAAAAATGATGTCCTGTGGTGGGAATTCAACGACATTGACTAAAATATCATACGCGCGCTTGCAAATATCTATGCGACGTTGATAAGTATCAGCCTGCCCGGCTTCGTCAAAGGCCATCACCACCGTGGCGGCACCATATCGTTTCACTAATTTCGCCTGCCGGATGAACTCCGTTTCACCCCCTTTAAGGCTGATGGAGTTCACAATACTTTTCCCCTGAAGGCACTTCAATCCGGCTTCGATGACATTCCATTTGGAAGAATCAACCATAACTGGGATCCTGGCGATCTCCGGCTCAGAAGCCATCAGGTTAAGGAATTTTACCATCGCAGCCTCCGAATCAAGCATGCCTTCATCCATATTCACATCGATGACTTGGGCACCACCACGCACCTGATCAAGGGCAACCGACAAAGCCTCATCAAACTTATCTTCTTTGATGAATTTGAGAAACTTAGCCGACCCTGTAACGTTGGTTCGCTCACCGATGTTGATAAAATTGGATGCGGGCGTTACCGTGACTGATTCCAGCCCGCTGAGACGCAAATAATGGTCAGGCATGCAATACCACCTCCCGGGGTTTATACCTCGATGCCAGATTGGCTATTACTTTGATATGATCGGGTGTAGTGCCACAACACCCCCCCACAATATTTACTAGCCCCTCTTGAAGAAACTCTTCTATCTGGGTCCCCATCTCCTCTGGGCCCTGGTCATATTGTCCAAACTCATTGGGGAGTCCCGCATTGGGATATGCACTTACAAAGAAGGGAGCTTGTTCATTAAGTACTTGCAGGTAAGGGCGCAAGGCCTTGGCACCCAAAGCACAATTCAAGCCTATGCTTAGCAAAGGAACATGCGATACGGATACGAGAAACGCTTCAGTAGTTTGTCCAGACAACGTTCGACCGCTGGCATCTGTAATCGTACCCGAGACCATAATCGGTAATTCCTTACCCGACTCTTCGAAATATTCCTGAGCCGCAAACAAGGCAGCCTTAGCATTGAGGGTATCAATAATGGTTTCAAACAACAGCAAATCAACCCCACCATCAGCCAGTGCCTTAATCTGCTGCTTGAATGCAACTTTGAGTTGGTCAAAAGTGATAGCGCGATAGCCGGGATTGTTGACATCCGGAGACAATGAAGCGGTCTTATTGGTCGGCCCGATGGAGCCTGCAACAAAACGGGGCTTATGAGGCTCCCGGGCCGTAAACTCATCCGCCACCTCACGTGCGATTTTGGCAGACTGAAAGTTCAGGTCATACACCGCATCTTCCAGGTGATAGTCTGCCTGGGCAATGGTGGTACCGCTGAACGTATTCGTTTCAGCGATATCGGCTCCGGCTTCAAAATACTGACGGTGGATATCTTTGATGATGTCCGGGCGCGTAATGGACAACAGGTCGTTGTTGCCCTTCAGTGGAGATGGATGATCCTTAAAGCGCTCTCCCCGGAAATCCTCTTCAGTTAACTTATGCCTTTGGATCATGGTGCCCATGGCACCGTCCAGCACAAGGATACGTTGTTGTAAGATCTCTTGTATTTTCACTCTTTCTGCGTTTTGGCAGCTATCCAGAAAGAGCCTTGCGAGGGCTGCCTATCTTTTCCCGGCAAACTGCCGGAAAGGGAATTAGCACCTTTGGTCCCAAAGCGGGGGTTGCTAAGACGTCATCGGGCCCATTCCCTCGGTCTTTCTGGATAAGCACCGCAAAGAAACTCAATAACTTGCAAAAAAAGAAAACCAACGTGTTTAAAATATGATGGTGGTAGAATGAATTAGCCGTTACTTTGCATCACTTATTATGAAACTTGCCGCCATCGACATAGGCTCTAATGCTATTCGTTTCCAGGTATCCAGCATCCTGGAGCACCATGACCGGATCATGTTTAAGAAGCTTGAGTATGTCCGGTTCCCGCTCAGGCTCGGGCATGATGTCTTTACCACCAACCGGATCAGCGACGCTAGCATCCTTCGGTTTAAGAAGCTTATGCGAGCCTTTAAACTCTTGCTGGAATTATATGAGGTGGACGATTTTATGATCTGCGCTACTTCCGCCATGCGGGAATCCGAAAACGGAGCCAGCCTGGTCCAGGAAGTATTTGATGAAGTCGGCATCCAGATTCATGTTATTGACGGCGATCTTGAGGCCACCTTGATCAATAAGGCCATCGACTCCTACCTTACGCGCAAAACTTACCTCCATATTGATGTAGGCGGTGGTAGCACCGAACTAAACCTCTTTGCTGGTGGAAAGAAAATCAAAACCAAGTCATTTAAAATTGGCTCCGTACGGATGTTAGAGCACCGGGACTCCCCTGCCATGTGGAAAAAGATGGAAAAGTGGGTGAATGGGATTGATCACCAAAAATACGGTAAGGTTACAGCGGTGGGAACCGGAGGAAACATCAGTAAGATATTTGAACTGGCGCAGGTCAAACCCGGCAAGACCATGTCCATAACCCAGGTTCGTGCTATACGAAAAAAGATTGCCTCCACCTCCATGGAAGATCGCATTTATGAACTTCAAATGAACCCGGACCGGGCCGATGTGATTGTCCCCGCTGGAGAAATCTATCTCAAAGTGATGGAATGGGCCGGTTCCACTCAAATATTGGTGCCTGAGGTGGGCCTAAAAGACGGCATTCTCCTACACCTCTTTGAAAGCAAGCATAAGAAATCAAAAGTGGAGTTCTTTAATACTGAAGACCAATCCAAAGGAAAGAAGTCATTCTGGCTGAAAGATCATTAGAAGAGCTTTACTTCCTCAATGCTCTCGCGGGAGACGTTGTAGAACTCTTTATGAATATTGAACGGAGGTGCACCCTCCAGCTCTTTCATCACATACCTGCCATCCTCCAACATCCGGTATGCATTGACATTGTCCATCAGGTTAAACCTGAGGATGTTCATCACCTGCTTTTTCAGCGCATCCTGCTCGAGCAATACCAGGGACTCGATCCTGCGATCAAAACTGCGGACCATGGCATCTGCGCTACCGATATACACTTTAGGGTCGCCTCCGTTATGAAAGTAATAAATCCTTGAGTGTTCCAGATATTCTCCTACAATGGAGATAACTTCTATGTTGTCACTTAGCCCCTTTCTTCCAGGTCTCAGGCAGCACATACCACGTACACTCAACTTGATTTTTACACCGGCCTGACTTGCCTCATACAAGGCATCAATGAACTCACGGTCCTGGATGGAATTTAGCTTAATGATAATACCCGCTGGCCGGCCAGCTCTGGCATGGTCAGCTTCCTCGCGCACCAATCGGCACAACTCTTCTCGCATGTCTCGTGGTGAAGTAATCAGGTTTCGGTATGAACTGGGCAAAGAATGACCTGTGATAACATTAAAGAACTCAGAAACATCACTCGCATACGTCTCCTTGGTGGTAAGCAATCCGATATCTGTGTACAACCGGGCTGTCACTTCATTATAGTTACCACTGGAAATATGTACGTAGCGATATACCCGGTCATCGGGTTCCCGGCAAACAATCAACAAAAGCTTGGTGTGGGTCTTAAGGGTGCCAAATCCATAAATCACAAAACAACCAGCCTTCTGAAGGCGTTGCGCCTCACGAAGGTTATTTTCTTCATCAAACCTTGCCTTAACTTCAAATAACACAGATACGTGCTTCCCGTTTTCGGCTGCCTTTAACAATGCCGCGCTTACCCTGGACTCACGGGCGAGGCGATAAATAGTAATCTTAATAGACAGTACCCTGGGATCCTCAGCGGCTTTCTCCAACAACTCGACGACCGGCTCCATGGAGTTATAGGGATGGTGAAGAAGTATGTCGCGTTCCTTTAACACCTCAAAAAGATCTCGCTCCCCCTGCTCCGGGAAGGTCACCGGTTTAACCGGTGGCCTAGCCGCGCTTCGCTTGTCCTTGAACTCCTTATGACCAATGATCTGACCAAGTCCACCCAGGTCAAGCATGCTTTCCCGGGGAATGGCAAAGATGTTGAGATCATCTAGGTCCCATTGAATCTTAAGCAGCCGCACCATCCAGGGGTCCGTACCTTCCAGCATGTCCATCCGCACCACCCGGCCGGTTCGCCTGGTTTGCAATTTGCGTTTGAGTTCCTCCAGGAAATTGGACTCGATATCCTCGCTTTCTTCGAGTGTGAAATCACCGTTTCGGTTGATACGGAATAAGTTGATACTCAGCACTTCGACGTTCCTAAAAAGATGGTGTACATTATGCCTGATGATATCTTCGATTGACACAAATGCCAATGTTCCGTCGGCCTGGCGGATTTCAAAAAAACGGCCAATGTTACTGGGAATTTGAATGAAGGAAACCTTCTGATGTTGTACTGACTCTGCGGGTGCCTTGGTGACGACACCGATCAATAAACGGTTGTTCTTCAGCGTCGGGAAGGTATGATAGCTGTCGAACATCATGGGTGTAAGCATCGGATAGATGGTGCGTTGAAAATACTCATCAACCCGATTCCGGTCGTTCTCTGACAGGGTGCTATAATCACAGATACAGAAGCCGTTATTGGCAAAAAGTGGTTTCAGCGTGTTTACATAGTAGCTGTGCTGGTTGTCCAGAAATCGCTTGATTTCACCCAGCAGAATACCGCGAAACGGCGTTTCCCGTAAGCCACTATAGTCAAAACGCTCTTTGCCATAGTCGAGGTAATTGTACAAGCTACCCAACCGGATGGTACAGAATTCATCCAGGTTAGACGCTGTGATGGAAAGAAACTTCAGGCGATCAAAAATACTGCGATCGGCATGGCGTGCCTGATCCAGTACCCGATAATTGAATTGCAGCCAGGAAAGATCCCGGCTGATATAATTACTGGCCAGCATCTGTGGCGGCATAATCGCCGGCACCATGAATGGTTCACTATCCCCTGTCATCGCCGGTGATTAGATATCAATCTTGGCGTACTTGGCGTTCTTCTCAATAAACTCACGACGCGGAGCTACTTCATCTCCCATCAGCATGGAGAAGAGGTGATCTGCTTCGGCAGCCGATTCAATGTTCACCAGTTTCAAGGTCCGCTTTTCAGGATCCATCGTTGTAGTCCACAACTGCTCCGGGTTCATCTCACCAAGACCTTTGTACCGTTGCACGCCCACCGCATCTTCTTTACCATCGCGGGCCAATTCCTTCACAATAGCATCCCTCTCTTCTTCAGTCCAGCAGTACCGCTCCTCTTTGCCTCGCTTCAACAAATACAACGGAGGCAATGCGATGTACACATACTTCTGCTCGATCAGGTCACGCATATACCGGAAAAAGAATGTAAGGATCAGGGTACGGATATGGCTGCCATCCACGTCAGCATCAGTCATGATGATAATCTTATGGTAGCGAAGCTTAGAAAGATTAAGGGCCTTGTCATCCTCAGAAGTTCCGAATGTGACACCGAGGGCAGTGATCATATTCTTGATTTCTTCATTCTCATAAATCTTGTGCTCCTGGGCCTTCTCCACATTGAGGATCTTTCCGCGAAGCGGCAGAATGGCCTGAAAATGCCGGTTTCTACCTTGCTTGGCGGAGCCACCGGCCGAATCACCCTCTACCAAATACAACTCAGATTCAGCCGGATCTGAACTGGCGCAGTCGGCAAGCTTGCCCGGGAGTCCAGTACCACTAAGCACGTTCTTGCGCTGCACCATTTCGCGTGCTTTTCGGGCCGCATGACGCGCCTGCGCCGCCAGGATAACCTTGTTGACAATTAACTTGGCCTCGCGCGGGTGCTCTTCCAGGTAATTTTGCAACACTTCGCCAACGGCCGTATCAACAGCGCCCATGACGTCTGAATTGCCCAACTTGGTCTTGGTCTGTCCTTCAAACTGAGGTTCAGCCACCTTCACGGAAATTACGGCCGTGAGCCCCTCCCGGAAGTCATCGCCACTAATCTCGATTTTTGCCTTCTCAAGCAAGCCAGACTTGTCAGCATATGCTTTCAGGGTTCTGGTCAAAGCCCGGCGAAAACCAGCAACGTGGGTCCCCCCCTCATGGGTGTTAATGTTGTTGACATAGGATACCAGGTTCTCACTGAATGAAGTATTGTAGCTCAAGGCAACCTGCACCGGTGTACTGGACTTCAGGTTTTCCACATAAATGGGTTCAGGAATCAGTTTCTCCCTTGATCCATCCATATACTGCACAAACTCACGCAAACCCCCTTCGGAGAAGAACGTATCCTGCCGTGGCTCACCTTTGTCGTTGACATCCCGGAGGTCAGTCAGGTGAATCCTGATACCCGGATTCAGAAACGACAACTCGCGGAGCCGTGTAGAAATTGTTACATAATTGTATTCCAGCACAGGGAATATTTCAAAGTCAGGCTTGAACTCAATGGTGGTACCCCTCAGGTTTGACTGTCCTACCTGCTTGACCGGCGCCACCGGTACTCCCCGCTTGTATTCCTGTTCAAATATTTTTCCGTCGCGATGGACAGTTGCCTTCATGTGTTCTGATAGTGCGTTAACGCAGGAAACACCAACACCGTGGAGTCCGCCGGAAACCTTATAGGTATCCTTATCGAATTTACCTCCCGCGTGAAGCACAGTCATAACGACCTCCAGCGCCGAACGCTTCTCCTTCTCGTGCATATCGGTCGGAATACCCCGGCCGTTGTCCTCTACCTTGATTGAATTGTTGGTATTGACGGTGACCTTGATTTCATCACAATAGCCAGCCAGTGCCTCGTCAATCGAATTGTCAACCACCTCCCAAACGAGGTGGTGCAGGCCCCGCACGCTAACGTCACCGATGTACATCGCGGGGCGTTTCCGCACCGCTTCCAAGCCCTCTAAAACCTGAATATTACTGGCCGAATAGTCAGAGGCCTTCTTTCCCTTTTGCTCGCTCATTTTGCTGATTTACAATCGGTAAAAATAAGCGTTTTCAGTGGTAAAAAGTGATTTTTTGGCAAAAAAAGAAGGGATTTCAGTTGCCCAAAACCCCTTCCAGAATTACTGCCGAATTGACCCCGAAACAAGGCCGAAAAAAGGCTATTTATTCGTTCTTTTTCGAGACCTTCTTAGCGCCTCCGGAGGACTTACCTGATTTCTTCTTTTTATCATCATCTTCGGCCATCAATTGCACCTTGGCTTTTTGCAACTCAGCCTTCTGAGCCTCGCTTACAATGGGATAATTCATCTTCAACTTGGCAAATTCCTGGTGGATCACTGAGGCGATGGCGAGTCGGGCATACCATTTGTCGTCGGCCGGAATCACAAACCAGGGCGCATGCTCTTCTGAGGTTTCACTGAGCACCTCAGAATAAGTGTCCTGGTACTGATCCCAGTACGCACGCTCCTTAAGGTCACTGAGCGAGAATTTCCAGTTCTTGGTAGGGTCGTCAATGCGCTCCAAGAAGCGCTTCTTCTGCTCCTTCTTGGATACATGGAGGAAGAACTTCATGATGATCATGCCATTTTCCGTCAGGTTCTTTTCAAAACGACGAATTTGCTTGTAGCGCATATCCCAGAATTTATCATCGACTTTTTTCATAGAATCGACTCCGGGAATATTCTCATTCAGGATATAGCTTGGATGAACCTTTGTCACAAGAACATTCTCATAATGAGAGCGGTTATGAATAGCTATCTCCCCGCGTGCTGGCAAGCACAGTTGATGCCTCCAGAAATAGTCATGATCAAGTTCCACTGAATTGGGAGCTTTGAAACTGTATACTTTAACACCCAACGGATTAAATCCTGACATAATGTGTTTCACGGCTCCGTCTTTTCCGGCCGCATCCATGGCCTGGAATATGATCAAAACACTATACTGATTGTGGGCATATAACTCATCCTGAATCTCGGCCAATTTCTTGCGGCTGTTCTCCAGTATCTGCTCGGCCTCCTGCTTGTTGAGGTTCTTACCCTCATACTTGGTGGAGAAATCCTTGAGCTTGATCTTCTTACCTGGCTTAACCAGGAGATCTTTGTATTTAATGATTTTGTCGTCCTTGGCCATAGGGAGATAGTTTTGATTGATAATACCCTAAAGCTACACCTAGCTCTTCTAAGATCAACATGACTTTTGTCATATAATTTTACGTGTTCAACCGGGTAAAAGCACCAGACTCAAATAACCACGACTAAATAAAAAGTATTCAAAATACGATGATTTTGGCTCAATTTCACTATATTTCTAGTGCTACCAACCCATAACCCATCATGAAATCTTACTCGCTTATTCTGACAATAGTCTTCGCACTCGGTACTTCAATGCCCGTTGCCGCGCAAGGTGAAAAAGATGCAGTAAAGAGTGTCATTGAGCGTGAGACCACTGCTTTCTTTGGCGTAGATAAGAAAGCTTGGCAGTCATTTTGGTTGCAGTCAGGCTACACGTATTGGTCGTACTCCGACTCGACAGGCGGGAGCTTTGTAGAGGGAACGACCAACATCCAAAAGAACTTTGAAGAGTATTTTGTGACCGCCAAGCCCTCCAAATCAAAGATTGAAAGAGAGTGGCTTGAGATCCGCATCTACGGCAAAGGAGCCTATGTACGGTTTATTCAAAAAGTCATTGATGAACTGGACCATGACATCACCTCCGAAGTTCGTGTGCTGGAAAAGGACAAAGACGGCAAGTGGAAAATTGTATGCCTGAGCGCTATCGCCAAGTATCCGGCACCGTAAGTATTCAACGCCGCTAATACTGTTTAGTCCGCAGCATCACCAAGGTGCAGGCAACAGCTACTTCTATTCCTGCATCTGCAACCATTTTCATGAAAGTGTCATTCTCCGTACCAGGGTTGAATATGATCCGCTTTGGCTTCAGGCTCAGGAGGTATTCATACCACTCAGGTTGATGGTCAGGTCCGATATACAGGGTAATGGTGTGAACACCATCAATTCGAGGTCTGGAGCGAATATCCTGAATCTTCTTTCCAAAGACTTCTCCTTTCTTAATGCCTACCGGAATCATTTCATATCCGCCCTGGGTCAGCATCTCTGCTGCCAGATAGGCATATCTCGATGGATTGGTTGACGCCCCGACAACTACGGTCCGCTTAACTTTCAAGTCAATGTTATCCATCATGCTATCCCTTTAGTTTCCTGATGACGGCCTGAGCACAGCGCTCACCATCCATGGCAGCAGAAACGATGCCTCCAGCAAACCCCGCTCCCTCTCCACAAGGATACAGCCCCTTCAATTGGGGGTGCTCCAGGGATTGATTGTCGCGTGGAATTCTGACCGGAGATGAGGTCCGACTCTCCACACCAAGCACCTGTGCCTCATTAGACAAATAGCCTTTTACTTTGGTTCCAAAGTTTTTAAATCCCTGACGCAATGCTTCACTAACTTGTCTTGGAAAGACAGCACCCACGTCAGCTGAAATCAAACCCGGTTGATAAGAACAATCCAGCAACAAAGAAGATACTTTACCTCGCACAAAATCATCCAATAATTGAGCGGGTGCAAATTGCTTGTTGCCAGCCACCCTGCATGCTGCCTGCTCGATGTCACGCTGAAACGCTAAGCCTGCAAGGGCGCCAAATTTTTCATAGCCTTTAAAATCCCTTGCATCAACGGAAGTAACAATACCCGAATTGGCAAAGCGAGAATCCCTTCTTGAGGGGCTCATACCGTTAACCACTACTTCACCAGGTGCGGTTGCCGCCGGCACAATAAACCCACCGGGGCACATGCAGAAGGAGAAAACGCCGCGCTGCTCCCTTCCGAAAGCAACCTGGTGGACGAGCGAATAAGAAGCCGCGGGTAGCAATCCACGATCATCACGGTGATATTGTACCCGGTCGATCAACGCCTGCGCATGTTCCACACGCACCCCGATTGCAAACGGCTTCACCTCAAGGTATACTTTGTGTCGGTCCAGCAACTCGTAGATATCTCTGGCCGAATGCCCAGTAGCCAGTATAACCGCTTCACCAGATATCGCTTCGCCTTGTTGACTGGCCACACCCACCAAATGTTCGTTTCGGATAATCAGATTGACAATCCGGGTACCAAAATGTATTTCTCCACCCGCTTCACGTATTCGTTCACGTATGGCAGACACCACAGCCGGGAGCTTATTGGTGCCAATGTGGGGATGTGCGTCATAGAGAATTTCAGGGGTCGCTCCATGCGCTACCAATATCTCGAGAATGCGCCGTATATCACCACGTTTCGTAGAGCGGGTGTACAATTTTCCATCCGAGTAAGTACCAGCGCCACCTTCACCAAAGCAATAGTTGGAATCCGGATCAACGATATGATCCTTATTAATAGCAGCAATGTCTCTCCGTCTTGCGCGCACGTCTTTCCCCCGCTCGACCACTACTGGTTTAAGTCCGGCCTCCATTAATTGCAACGCCGCAAAAAGTCCAGCCGGGCCAGCCCCTACGATAACAACACGAGGCCCTCTGCTAACATCCGGATAATCTGGCTTATAGGTGAGTTTCTGTTCGGCTTCGTCGCGGGATACCACCTCACCAAGGAGGCGAACAACCACCTCGCGGCCACGCGCATCGATAGAACGCTTCAACAACCTAAAGGCTTTACCTTCAGCGGATAAGCCCAACTTTTCCTCTAATGCGATCTGGTACCTTATCGGATCAAAGGCTTCGGCCGGCGTAAGCACAAGTTCTTTTTGTGGATGTATCATCATGAAAGGCAGTTAGCCCTTAAATGAAGTTTAGAAATTTAACGGCCGTCAAACGAAAGCGAATATCCAAAATTCAAACCAAATCTGAATGTGGAAGAAAAATGGTTCTGGTTCACGCTGGAAAACACATCCTTAAAAATAGGTTCAACATCAAATACGCGATAGCCGATATCATATCCAATCACGGCATCAATCGTAAATCCATCGCCGTTGTTTTTCTGCATCAGGCGCGCGCCCAGCATTACGCCATAGGCGGCCCGCTGCTCGTTGGCGTTGGCCGTTATCAGTGTTGATGGTGAGTTCACGAAACTGACGTTGTTGTAGTATCCTATGTTGGTGAGCCGGACTTCGTGGCCAAAATACCACATACCCGTCTTCAGCGGGTTATAGAACTTCTGCTTCAGGGCAATACTGTACCCCCGTTGAAAAGTCTTTCCCTGGGGAACTTCAAGATCTGCAGTAAAGAAAGGCGAGCGAATACCTTCAAATTCAAACTCATGTCCCAGGCGGCCTTGGTTATAAAATTCAATACCCAGTGGCATTCGACCTAAAAAAGTGAGCATTGGATTCCCAGCAATAATTACACTCCGGTATTCCGGAAAGCGGGGCCTGAAATAGTAAAAGCCCTTTCTTCTGGCATTCTTCGAAACGGCAGTTGTCGTACTTCTGTTTTTGTTAATAAGTGAATTAATTTCTCCGGCCAGCTTGTTGTTCTCATACACAGGCTTGTAGTACCCGGACAGGGTGCCATCAGGCTCAAACAACTCCCAGGTACCCACGCGTAAATCATTTTCCATTGGTCCCTTGGTTTGCAGGGTGCCGCTGGCATAATAGCCTTTATACATGCCCTTTCCATCCACATAATCGCATTCCCCTTCCAGTTTACCATCGGGTGCAAAGTATTGCCATTTTCCCTGCCGATCAGCCAGCGTAATAATCCCTTTTACCTTGAGCTTCTTTCCCGGGTAGTATTCGCGGTACTCGCCCGATCCGTTGTCATAGGTTATCTCACTCTTTACACTGCCATCTTTATTAAAGCTGCTCCAATAGCCGTTCTTCTTACCTGAGATAAAAGTACCCGAAGAACTTACGGCACCATCTTCAAAATAGTATATCCAAGCTCCTACAGGAACATCATTCTCATAGTTACCCTCTGCCGATTTCTTCCCGGAAGGAAAGTAATTGGTCCATGTACCCGATTTGGAACCATTGTTGTATTCACCTTCACTCTGCAGCGTACCATCCTCAGCGAAGAAGCGCCAATGGCCAACGTTACGGCTACCGGCCCGCGGCCCTTCGGCAAATACTTTTCCATCGTGGTAATACTCTGTAAAGCGGCCATGATCATCGGCATATTCAATTTCACCACGAAGGGTGCCGTCTTCAAAATATGCGTGCCAAATGCCTGTTCGTTTATTGGCCACGTAGCTGCCTGTTTCGCGAAGTTCGCCGCTTTCGTAGTAGATTTTCCATTCTCCTTCCTTGTTCTTGCCATTCACCGTTCCCTCCATGTTCTTCACCCCGTTCTCAAAGAAGTATTCCCAGTGTCCATAGTTTGAATTCTGACGGACGATACCCCTCATCTTTACATTGCCGGTCTCATAAAAAAACTCCCAGACACCAGATGTTTCATTATTGACAAATTGCCCCTTTGACTCAATTCCTCCATTCAGAAAATAAGACACATATCGGCCATGCGCGATGTTCTGGATTGTGTCCTTTACCTGATAAATCTCTTTGATGTTTTTCTTTTCCTTGTCGTAGTACCGGGTAAAGGTCTGTGCATAGCCCAGGGGGGCCAGCATTAAGCCAATAAGGACTACAAATAGGTATTTCACAGGAATTCCTTTGATCTCCAAAGGTACAAAATTGATCAACGTCCTGATTGCAGCGCACGCTCAACGCCGGCCTTTCCCCACTCTGATTTCTCCTGGTCACTCCATATATCGGGGAAAAATATAATCTTCTGAAAACGCGGTGGTAGGTATTTCTGCCAGTTCGTGCCTCCGGTAGCCTTGATGTCCTCCGGATCTTTATGAAGGTACCTTCCGGCAGAACGCATGTGTGCCAAAGGCCAATACACGTTGGCCAGGGCGTCAAATTCCCGGAACCTTGCGATGACATCCTGATCTCCCGCAAAATGATGTAGATAAAGTCGAAGCAGGTTCTTATTGCGATAACGTTCCCCCATGTCCAGAAACTGGGCGATATACTTCTCTTCAAACTGCTGGAGGGTAAGTGTCTTCTTGCCAGAGGCCAATTCGGTGGCGCCACTTCGCCAATAGAGCTTCTCCACCTGTTCCTGAACGCTGGATCCTGCTAAAGACAATCTGTAATTGACATCAACCAGGTTAATCAAATCTGTCGACGCCATCTCAATCATTCGGTATTGGGCAGATTGAAAACCGCTTGCAGGCAACAGGGACATGCGGAATTTGAGAAACTGGTCCCGCTCCATACCCTCGGTCATGATATCAAATGAATCAGAAAGATGTTTGAAATAGCGGTTGATGCGATCCAACCTTGTCACCAGGAAGGTTTTATTGAGAGAAGGATTTGAAACAATTTGCTCGATCTCCCACAGAATAAGGTTAAAGTAGAGTTCAGTGATCTGATGATAAATTATAAATACCCGCTCATCCGGGAAACGCGTTTTTGGATTCTGCAAACTGAGCAAGGTATCAAGGTGAATATAATCCCAGTAGGTAAGGTAGTCTGCGTGAAGTAGGCCATCAAGGTAGGAAGACATATCCTGTCCCATAACAGCATACTTCTGCTGCAACTTGGCTAAAAGGTCTTGCAGGTTGGGGTCGGAACTCGAATCCATTTTCCGTATTTTTGAAGCAAAATAAAGAAATAGTATGGCATCAGTCTCCCCTTCAGGTTCTTCGCCAAAAAAATCACTTAAACAGGATGTTTATGATCATCCAGACTTCTATCAAATTGATGGACTGTTAACAGACGAGCACAAGTTGATTCGCGGTTCCATTCGTGATTTCGTTAAGAAGGAAATCTCTCCCTACATCGAGGACTGGGCCCAACGGGCATACTTCCCTTACGAAATCGTAAAGAAATTTGGTGACATTGGAGCCTTTGGTCCCACCATCCCTGTAGAATATGGTGGCGGCGGGCTTGACTACATCTCGTATGGTATTCTGATGCAGGAAATCGAACGCGGAGATTCGGGCATGCGATCCACCGCTTCTGTGCAGGGCTCGCTGGTCATGTATCCTATCTATAAATTTGGCAGCGAAGCACAACGCAAGAAGTACCTTCCCAAACTGGGTTCCGGTGAATGGCTCGGTTGCTTTGGTCTGACAGAACCGGATCATGGATCAAATCCAGGCGGCATGGTGACCAATTTCAGAGATATGGGCGACCATTACCTGCTCAACGGAGCCAAGATGTGGATCTCCAATGCACCCAAAGCAGACGTAGCCGTGGTGTGGGCCAAGAATGAACAGGGAAGAATTCACGGATTGATTGTTGAACGTGGAATGCCCGGGTTCAGCACGCCTGAAACACATGGCAAATGGTCACTGCGTGCAAGCACTACCGGCGAACTCGTATTTGACAATGTTAAGGTTCCCAAAGAAAATCTCCTTCCGGGCAAGAGTGGACTGGGAGCGCCACTTATGTGCCTTGACTCTGCCCGCTATGGTATCGCCTGGGGAGCACTGGGTGCCGCTATGGATTGCTACGAATCAGCAAGACGTTATGCCGCTGAACGCATTCAATTCGGTAAACCCATTGCATCCTTTCAGCTGGTTCAAAAAAAACTCGCCGAGATGCTGTCCGAAATCACCAAAGCTCAACTGCTGGTTTGGCGGCTGGGCACACTCATGAACGAAGGCAAGGCTTCTACACCACAGATTTCATTGGCCAAACGAAATAACGTTCATATGGCATTGCAGATCGCACGGGAGGCCAGGCAAATTCATGGCGGCATGGGTATCACCGGCGAATATCCCATTATGCGCCACATGGCCAACCTTGAATCCGTAGTTACCTACGAAGGCACGCATGATATTCACCTGCTGATTCTGGGACACCACATTACTGGGATTCAGGCGTTCAGCTGATCAATCAACCACAAAAGCCTGAACTCCGATGCGCTGAACCGGGTTGCGCGGATCATTGGAATAAATGGTAAGCGCCTTCTGCTGCGTTCCTGTTCTGTTTTGGGGCTTAAATACCAGTTTAACTGCTGCGGAATCTCCGCCCTTAATAACCATAGCCTCCATTGTCGCCGTAATACAGGGACAATTTCCCTGGAGCGAACGAATCATAAGTTCACGCTTGCCCGTATTGCGTAACCATATAATGCGTTCCGTCTGGGTACTGGATCGAAATCGTCCAAGGTCAACCTCAGGTTCATGGATTTTTAGCACGGGCACCTGAAGTAATTCATCCGCAGTCATGGGAGGAAAATACTCTTCAATGGAAGCAAATACCGAAATCGATTTGGTTGCTTCTTCCGGATCATTGGTTGTCAGGGTTATGTTGTCTGAGCTGTATCCGTACTGATTCTTGTCCTTGCCGTTGTACGTAATGCGAATCACACCTTTTTGTTGTGGTTCCAATAACGCAGGAACGTCAACAGTCATGTACGAAGGTTTTTCTACGGCAGAAATGCTCAATGGGGTGCTGCCACTGTTCATAACAGGAAATTCTCGGGTAACGGGTGGCTGATTCAGGTACACCTTGCCCATCGTTAAGGCCCTTGACTTCAGGCGCAGGACCCCCATGGCAACAGGGAATGAA
Organism: Cyclobacteriaceae bacterium; assembly: GCA_035430125.1. Classification (GTDB taxonomy): domain Bacteria; phylum Bacteroidota; class Bacteroidia; order Cytophagales; family Cyclobacteriaceae; genus ELB16-189. The sequence continues at coordinate 29,841 of DAOMGC010000036.1, forward strand.
ATACTGGCGCTGTACTTATCACTAACTACCTGCCCCTTGATTTGAAGTAATATGGGATTTGCATCCCAATCGGTAATCACAGTAAGGGTCTTATTAAAGTACCCGGGCCGTCCTGCCGGGTTGTAGCTGGCTTTGATCAATCCCGTTTTGCCAGGCGTCACCGGTTCTTTGGTCCAGCCAGCGATTGTACAACCACAGGACGCATCGACCTTGATGACGCGTATGGGCCGCGAAGCACTGTTGGTAAATTGAAATTCAAAATCCACAACCCCGCGGTCCTCATCAACTTCACCAAAGTCGTGCATCTTCTCGCGAAAGACCAGCGGCTCAGCCTGCTGGGCCATGGAGGTGCCGCACAGGAGCATCAGACAGAATATCATTCGATTCCTCATAGAACAAAATCCTTCAAAAATAAGGGTATTTGGGTTAACCCTCCTTTCTTTGCACCAACTATGGCAAGAATTCTTACTGGCATTCAAAGCAGCGGCCTGCCCCACCTGGGCAATATTCTGGGGGCGATACAACCTGGCATACAGTTGTCTCAACTGGCAGGCAATGAAGCTTTTTTCTTTATCGCAGACCTGCACTCACTTACGACCATCAAAGATGCAGAACTTCGACGGCGCAATACCCTCGCGGTAGCGGCCGCCTGGATTGCATTTGGTTTTGATACCCAACGCAATCTGCTATATCGCCAAAGCAGAATACCAGAAGTGTGCGAACTTACCTGGTACCTAAGCTGCTTCACGCCGTTTCCCATGCTATCGAATGCACATTCATTCAAGGATAAGTCCGATAGGCTGTCGGATGTAAATGCAGGGCTGTTTATTTATCCAGTATTGATGACGGGTGATATCATTTTATATGATGCTAATATTGTGCCGGTCGGAAAAGACCAACGACAGCACTTGGAAATCTGCAGGGACATTGCCACTTCATTCAATGTTCAGTACGGCGACACTTTTGTGATCCCGGAAGCGCAAATCGAGGAAAAAGTGATGACCATACCCGGTACGGACGGTCAGAAGATGAGTAAATCGTATGGAAATATCATCGATATTTTTCTGTCTGAGAAAGAATTAAAGAAGCAAGTCATGTCTATTGTAACAGACAGCACCCCCCTGGAGGCGCCGAAGGATCCAACCAAAGACAATGTATTTGCGATTTATAAGTTGGTAGCCACTCCGGAACAGACTGAAGCCCTACGGCAGCGCTACCTGGCCGGCAATTTCGGATACGGCCACGCTAAACAGGAATTACTCAGTGTCTTGATAGAACGATACAAGTCAGAACGCGAAAGATTCCAATACCTCATGGCACATCCCAAAGAATTAGAACAGATTCTGGAAGACGGTGAAAGTCGTGCACGCCAGATAGCTCGCGATGTGCTGTCGCGGGTGCGTGGCAAACTGGGATTTAACTAGTCTTGAGTTACTTAGCGGTCCAAACCGTCTCTTGTTTATCAGGACCGATATTCAGCATGATGCGTACCGGGCCAGGTACCAAAACCAGTTTGGTGTCTTTTCCCGGATAGTCATCCATTTCAACAAATACACCTTCACCAGCGGCGACTTCAAACTTACCGGCGGCCGGACTGCTATAACTTTTGGCGATGTAAGCAATCGGCACAAGCACGTCACTGTCAGGACAGTATTCATCGTGTACTTCCTGAAGAGCAGCTTCTAACTCCTCACCAAAATTCTCCTGAAAAGAATCTTCCAGATCATGGAGTTTCTCTTCCAGGTCGTCGTATTTGGGGTCGTTATAATCCAGGGCTGCTAATTGTTGACGTTGCTTAACAATTTCCTGCAGTGCCTTATCGAGTGCTTTTACGTCCATTTTTCAAAACTTTTTCCAAGATTAGAGAAATGCCCGGAGATATTAAAACAAACGTGCCGAATACTTAATTTTGACAGCCCAAACAAGTAATCCTATGGCTTCAGATTTTCTTCCGATCAATGGCACTGACCACATTGAATTTTATGTTGGAAATGCCAAACAGGCCGCTTTGTATTATCAGCATTGTTTTGGATTTCAGGTCGTGGCCTACGCCGGGCCAGAAACGGGAGTACGCGACCGCGCTTCCTACGTATTGCAACAGGACAAAATAAGGTTCGTGCTGACCACAGCCTTGCAGCCGGGAAGTGAAATCAGCCAGCATGTAGCACAACACGGAGATGGTGTAAAAGTACTTGCTCTTTGGGTGGATGATGCCGCCAAGTCGTTTGCAGAAACTGTAGCCAGAGGTGCGCACCCGGCTTTCCCTCCCAAAAAGCTCAGTGACGAAACTGGTGAGGTTGTTCTATCAGCCATACATACCTACGGAGAAACACTTCACACTTTTGTGGAACGTAAAAATTACCGGGGAGCTTTCCTTCCCGGGTATAAGGCCGTCCCTCCCAATCCGGCCATCACGTCAACCGGCCTGAAGTATATTGATCATTGTGTGGGTAACGTAGAGTTGGGAAAAATGAATCACTGGGTCGATTTCTACGAGCAGGTGATGGGCTTTAACCTGCTCATCACGTTTGACGACAACGACATTTCGACTGAATATTCTTCACTGATGTCTAAAGTGGTTGCCAATGGCAATGGGTATATCAAGTTTCCAATCAATGAGCCAGCCAGCGGCAAGAAAAAATCACAAATCGAAGAATACCTTGACTTCTACAAGGGCCCCGGTGTGCAGCATATTGCCATAGCGACTGACGATATTCTGTTTACCGTGGAGGAGCTTCGCAGGCGGGGTGTAGAATTTCTTAAGGTGCCTGACAGTTACTATGAAGATGTACCTGCGCGTGTGGGTAAGATTCAGGAAAACCTGGAACAATTGAAGAAGCAGAATATTCTGATTGACCGCGACGAAGAGGGATATCTCCTGCAAATATTTAGCAAGCCGATATTGGATCGCCCAACACTATTCTTCGAAATAATTGAACGCAATGGTGCCAAATCATTCGGCAAAGGAAATTTCAAAGCCTTGTTTGAATCGATTGAACGCGAACAGGCACTCCGAGGTAATCTATAACTGAAATCAGATGCTGTATCAACTAAAAGACATGAAACCCCGGGAAGTATTCCCTGGCTTTTCCGGCAGGTTTATACACACCGAGCATACCACCCATGCCTACTGGGAAATTGCCAGCGGAAGTGCGCTTCCGATACACCATCATATACATGAACAGATCGTACATGTCCTCGAAGGTGAATTTGAACTGGTTCTTGACGGCGTGCCTCATCGGCTGACACCGGGTACCGTTCTTGCCATTCCCACACAGGTGCCCCATTCAGGCCGCGCCATAACACCCTGCAAGATTCTCGACGTATTTAGCCCCAAAAGGGAAGACTACCAATAACTTCTTTTTGCTATGACAAATGACCTGCTGGAACAGTCCAAAGCCAAAGCCAATGAATGGCTGAACAGTAACATCGATGATGCTGCAAAACAAGAAATCAAGAAGCTGCTCGCTGATGAAAATCCTAAAAACCTGATCGACAGTTTTTATAAAAGCCTGGAATTTGGCACAGGTGGTCTGCGCGGAATTATGGGCATAGGCTCCAACTGCATGAACCGTTACACCGTTGGCGCTGCAACCCAGGGGCTGTCGAACTATCTGCAGAAATCCTTTACAGGTGAAAAGATCAGGGTCGCGATTGCATTTGATTCACGCAATAACAGTCCACAACTGGCCCGTGTAGCTGCTGATGTTTTCTCCGCGAATGGCATCGAAGTTCATATCTTCCCCGAGTTAAGACCTACTCCACTCCTATCGTTTGCCATCCGTCACCTGAAATGTCAATCAGGCGTCGTCATTACTGCCTCCCATAACCCGAAAGAGTATAATGGATACAAGGCCTATTGGAACGATGGAGCGCAACTGATACCGCCCCATGACCATAATGTCATCAAAGAAGTCAATGCAATCTCCAGTCTTAACCTGATTAAGTTTACCCCGGACCCTTCGCGAATCAAAACCATAGGACCTGAAGTCGAGGAAGCATACTACAGCCAGGTACTTAGATTGATTCCCAGACAAGATAGCATCAAACGCCAAAGAGACATCAAAATAGTCTACTCGAGTTTGCATGGCGCTGGCATTACAATGGTTCCCGAATGTCTGAAACGATTGGGTTTTGAAAAGGTGTTTGTCGTCGCCGAGCAGCAGACTCCGGATGGTAATTTTCCTACGGTGCATTCCCCAAATCCTGAAGAGCGTTCTGCGCTTGACATTGCGTTGCGTCAGGCCAAAGCCATTGACGCCGACCTCGTCATGGCCACCGACCCTGATACCGACCGCGTGGGAATTGGCATTAAGAACGACAACAACGAGTTTTTTCTGCTCAATGGAAATCAGGCCCTTAGCCTCATGATGTGGTTCATCCTGAAAAACCTTACGGACAAGAAGGACGCCTACATTGTGAAGACCATCGTCACCACAGACCTGATCGACAAAATGGCGGAGCAACTCGGTATCGAGTGTTTGAATACCCTGACAGGTTTCAAATACGTCGCGCAACTCATCCGGGAAAATGAAGGCAAGAAAAGATTCATTGCTGCCGGGGAAGAAAGTTATGGGTATATGGTGGGTGATTTCGTCCGCGACAAAGATGCAGTCTCCGCTTGTGCATTTTTTGCTGCCATGGCGGCCGCTGCCCGTGATGAAGGCAAGAGCTTATACAGTTGGTTGGTTCAGCACTACCAGGAATTTGGCTTGTTCCGGGAAGGTCAGGTGAATCTGGTGAGAAAAGGTGCTGAAGGCGAACAGCAAATCAAGTACATGATGGAACAATTCCGCGAAAATCCACCCCACATTATTGCGGGACAGAAGGTTATTCGTGTTCTGGATTATAAAATGAGTATTGAACGCAATCTGCTCAATGGCCAAACTAAACCAATTCACCAGCCCAAATCAGATGTACTACAGTTTCTGACCTGGGAAGGCGCCAAGATATCTGTCCGCCCGTCGGGCACGGAGCCTAAGATCAAATTCTACATCAGCGTAAACCTTAGGATGTCCGACCCGAACAATTTTACTTTGGCCTGCCAGCACCTCGACGCTAAAATCCAGGAAATTGAAAAATCGATGATCCGATGAAAGAACTCCTGCTAACCGCTGTGCGTGATATCCTGATTCGGGATTTGAATAAACTGGAACAGGAACTCCGCCAATACCCGACTGAATCACAAATCTGGAAAGTTGAGCCAGGCATCACCAATCCGGCGGGGAATCTCACCTTACACCTCTGCGGAAACCTGCAATATTATATCGGAGCAGTACTCGGCAACACGGGGTATATCCGCAACCGTGACCTCGAGTTCGCTGCAAAAGACAAGACGCGTGCAGATTTGCTGACAGAATTGGAACGCACGCGCACTGCGGTCGCTTCGACCCTGCCAGCCCTTTCAGAAGCTCAATTACAGTCCGAGTATCCCATTGATGTCTTTGGGAAGCCCATGAAGACACTCTATTTTCTCATTCATCTTACTGCCCACTTCAGTTACCACCTGGGTCAGGTCAACTACCACCGAAGGCTCGTAGGCTGACGGGTTTCCGGAGGATGTGTATCTTTGCCACCCGATGAAAAAGGTGGCCTTTTATACCTTGGGTTGCAAGCTGAACTATTCAGAGACCTCTACCCTTTCCAGGAAGTTCGAGGATAAGGGCTACCAAAAAGTGGCATTCACCGAAACACCGGACATCTTCATCATCAATACCTGTTCCGTCACCGAGAATGCCGACAAAAAGTGCCATAAAATTGTTCGCGAAGCCCGTACTATTTCGCCCAATGCCTATGTAGCCATCATCGGTTGCTATGCACAACTCAAACCCAAAGAGATTGCCGAGATACCCGGTGTGGATGCGGTACTGGGTGCAGCAGAAAAATTCCAGTTGATTGAACTACTGGATGGGTTTGTCAGGCCCGATACGCCGGTTGTAATGACAAGTGACATTGAAAAAGCGAACAAGTTCAATACTTCTTATTCCATGAACGACCGGACCCGCACCTTTCTCAAGGTGCAGGATGGTTGTGACTATTCCTGTTCCTTTTGCACCATCCCGCTGGCGCGCGGAGGCAGCCGTAGCGACAGTATTGAGAATATCGTCAGCGCTGCCCGGCAAATTGCCCAGGGCGGCGTTAAAGAGGTCGTCATCACAGGTGTCAATACCGGTGACTTCGGACTTCAGAACGGTGTTCGAATTGCACGGTTTCTTGATCTCGTCAAGGCACTTGACGAGGTTGAAGGCATTAATCGTTTCAGAATCTCTTCAATTGAACCTAACCTGCTTCACGACGAAATCCTGACGCATGTTGCCAATGCTAATCGCTTTGTCCCCCACTTTCATGTTCCCTTGCAATCAGGGTCGAACAAGATTCTGAAGTTGATGCGCAGGCGTTATCAACGCGAACTGTATGCTAGCCGCGTTGAGACCATCAAATCGCTGATGCCCCATGCGTGTATTGGTGTAGATGTTATCGTTGGGTTTCCGGGCGAGAGGCACGAAGACTTTCTGGAAACATATCATTTTCTGAATGAATTGGATATCTCCTATCTCCACGTCTTTACATACTCCGAACGCGAAAACACGGTAGCCATAAATCTTCCCGGTGTTGTACCGCAAAAGGAAAGGGCCGAGCGATCACGCATGTTGCATAGCTTATCCGACAAAAAGCGCCGGGCATTTTACGAACAACACGTCGGCCAGTCGTTCAAGGTTCTGTTTGAGTATGACATCGAAGATGGTTACATGCACGGCTTTACCGAAAACTACATTCGTGTTCGTGCGAAGTATGATCCTGTGCTGGTCAATGAGATAGTTCCAGTTACACTGACGGGCATCAGCGAAAATGGTATCGCTGAAGTGGCAGAATCCGAACCGCTGACTCACGCCTGAATAATTCCGTCGCGCATTTCCAGTTTACGGTCAGCCATGTCTGCAAATTCCTGATTGTGGGTGACGATAATGAACGTCTGCCCCATTTTTTCGCGCAAGCTAAAGAATAAAGCATGCAGCTCGCGTGCCGTTTTTGAATCAAGATTGCCACTGGGTTCATCCGCCAGGATAAGGTCAGGTGAATTGATCAACGCGCGTGCAACCGCTGCGCGCTGCTGCTCTCCACCGGAAAGTTCAGATGGTTTGTGATTAAGGCGGTCTTTCAATCCAAGTTCTTCCAACAATTTTATTGCTTTTTCGCGCACCACCGATTCGCGCTCCCCACTGAGCAGGCCTGGGATCATCACGTTTTCCAGGGCTGAGAATTCCGGCAACAGGTTATGGAATTGAAATACAAAACCGATGTGCTTGTTGCGAAAGCCGGCCAGCTCGTGGGCTGACTGGCCGAAAACATCCTTATCATGAATTGAAATGGTGCCTTTGTCGGGCACATCCAAAGTACCCAGCATATGCAGCAAAGTGCTCTTTCCGGCGCCGGAGGCCCCCACAATGGAGACAACCTGACCCCGCTCGACGGTCAAGTCAACCCCTTTGAGCACCTTAAGCGCCCCATACGATTTCTCAATTCCCTTGGCTATCAGCATAGGTTTCCTTCTTGAAATAAAGGTTTAAAAAAAGTAGCTTGCTTGCAAAAGATACTGATATGA
>DAOMGC010000037.1:0-35957 GCA_035430125.1 Cyclobacteriaceae bacterium
CGGCTTCCGTCGTGGCGGTTTCAATCGCGAAGACTAGAAGGCTCAACCCTCGATATATTTAATGCCCTGGAAACAGGGCATTTTTGTTTTATGCCGGATAGCGCTCAGGACCGAACGCATCCAAATCAATGGATGGGCGCCCATGTGCTGCGATTTCTGCAACAAGCTTACCTGTGCCTGGCGCCAGACTTAATCCCATCATCGCATGTCCTGTGGCCACAATCACATTGGGCCGCGCATTGGATCGGCCGATGTATGGAAGTCCATCCGGCGAACATGGACGCAAACCATGCCATACCTTATTCACCGCTGGCATTCCAACTTTCATTTCCGGATAGTATCGCGGTATCGAATCCACAATACCCTTGACCCGATTCATATTGATGTCATGGTTCACTCCGGCTATCTCCATGGTGCCACCAAAACGCAATGAACTACCCATGGGCGTCACAGCCACCCGAGCTTCCAGAAAGATGGAAGGTATCCGGGTGTTCTTTTCAACCTGATCTAGGGTAAAACTATACCCCTTCCCTGCCTGCATCGGCAGTGAAATACCAAACGACTCCGCCAGGGTACCTGACCATGAGCCGGAGGCCAGCACCCATTGATCCATTTCAATCTCTCCCTGATTGGTGTGAACCACCTTGACCTGATTACGTTCTGTAACCACACCGGTAACCCGGGTATTCGTGCAGAAAACGACTCCGCTTTTCTTCAATAGTTCGATCAACTCACGCACCAAAATTGCCGGCGTCAAGTGGGCATCGCCCGGATAGTATACACCACCTCGTGCTTTCACCAGAACGTCGGGTTCCATTTTCTGGATTTCTGCCAGCGACAATATTTGTGCTTCAACACCAGCCTTGTTGGCCATATGAGCCGTCTCTGCCTCTTCATGTTCAGCCTCAGGTGATTGATACAGCATCATGAGGCCACGCTCATGATAACCAAAGTCAAAAGGAAGATCCTTCGCCCACTGCTGATACACGCTCTTACTGAACAAGCTGAGCGCTTTCAGGGCTGGGATGGCCCGGGCCACATGCGCCGCATTGGCATGTTTGTAAAACTGCCATCCCCAGCGAATAAGGTCTTTGTTGAAGCGAGGCCGCACATAAAACGGACTGGTGGCATCAAACATCCAGCGTATTCCTTTCGCAATCATACCCGGTGCAGCAAGGGGGATTATGTGACTGGGCACTATCATGCCGGCATTGTTAAACGAGCATCCGTCCTGCAGGTCTCCCTGCTCGATGATAGTGACTTCAAACCCGGCCTGACGCAGAAAATACGCACTGCTCAAACCAACAATTCCACCCCCAATAATCCCTACCCTGTTCATAGCTGATCAGCGAAATTAAATTACCTGAAACCCGTGTGCATAGGGGTCGTCGTCCGGATCAATCGATATGGTGTTGTATCCATATACCTTGGCCCACCCTTCCACACTCGGAATAATAGCTGGCTTACCCTGCAGCTCAGTCGCTTCTTCAATGCGGCCAATAAACTTGGAACCAATGATGCTTTCATGAATAAAATCCTGCCCCGGTTTGAGTTTACCCTTTGCATACCACTGCGCCAGCCGTGCCGATGTACCCGTACCACACGGAGAACGGTCAATGGCCTTATCGCCATAAAACACCGCATTGCGTGCTGTCGACGTCGGGTCGATTACGGCACCGGCCCACAAAATATGACTGCAGCCGTTGATGGTGGGGTTCTCGGGGTGAACAAACTTATGCTTGCGGTTAATATCCTTCCTTAACTCACGACTCCAACTAATCAATTGATCGGCCGTAAATTTCTCCAGGCCAGGGAAATTTGCCTGCGGATCAACGATGGCATAAAAGTTCCCTCCATACGACACGTCAAGGGTCAGTTCACCGAGATCCGGACAAGTCGCCGTGATCCCTTCTGCCGCCAGATAAGCTTTGACATTCCGGATCTTAACAGACTTCACTTTCTTCCCCTCCTGTTTGTACTCCACGCGTACCAGGCCGGCCGGGACTTCCAGGTTTAAAACACCGGGCACCTTCGGAATCACCAATCCCTGCTCAATGGCAATGGTGACTGTACCAATAGTGCCATGACCACACATGGGCAAACATCCGCTTGTTTCAATAAACAACACCCCTATGTCATTGGCGGGATTAGATGGCGGATACAGTATGCTTCCGCTCATCATGTCATGTCCACGCGGTTCGAACATCAGCCCTTTGCGGATCCAGTCAAATTCACGCAAAAAATGCTGACGCTTTTCACTCATGTTCTTTCCCTCCAGCAGTGGTCCGCCACCGGCTACCAATCGGACCGGGTTCCCGCAGGTGTGGGCATCAATACAAAAGAAAGTTTTTGCAGGCATAGGGTTATTCATTCAATGTCAGGCCTTCTTCCATTCGCTGTTCACCAGGCGCCAGATGCCCAGCGGATTGCCAGCCTTGAGTTCATCCGGCAACAATACATCGGGAAAATTCTGATACGACACGGGGCGTACAAATCGCTTGATCGCATCCGTACCTACCGAGGTAAATCTTGAATCGGTAGTTGCCGGAAACGGACCACCGTGGTGCATGGCAGGACATACTTCAACACCCGTGGGAACACCATTAATAATAATTCGACCAACTTTATTGGCCACTTTCCGGATAAACCCGGCATAGGTTACCAACTCATCGTCTTCACCAATAATCGTCGCGGTTAGCTGTCCGGGTATCTTGTCCAACGCTGCCTCCAATTCCTGGATGCCAGATGCAGCTACCAACAGCGAATAAGGACCAAAAACTTCTTCTGCCAGCACGGGGTTACTGATAAACTCCGATGCCGGAACACTGGCCAATGAACTAACGCCCTGATTCTCCTTCGGCGCTTCTTTGGATTCAGCCACAAGGCTTACCTGCTGTTGCGAAAGTGCCTTGGCCCGGTTGCGTACATAATTGGATGCAATACCCGGGTGCAGCATGGTGCCAGGTGCGATGGCCGCCAGTTTTTCTCCCAATTGCTTGCGGAAACCATCGAGTTCACTTGATTGCAGACTGAGCAGCAGACCGGGGTTGGTGCAGAATTGTCCCACACTCTGTGTAATGGATGCCGCATATTGCTCGGCAACTTTCTCACTCCGTGCCTTCAGTGCGCCTGGCAGGATAAACACCGGGTTGATGCTACCCATTTCAGCAAATACGGGAATTGGTTCCTGACGTTGTGTGGCATAGTCGTAAAGCGCTTTGCCTCCGGAGAAGGAACCGGTAAATCCTACAGCCTTCGTGCATGGATGTTGCACCAGCGCCTTCCCGGCTTCAAAAGACGGCGCATGAATATGAATAAAAGTATCTGACGGCACTCCGGTCTGCCGGGCAGCAGCAGCAATTGCGCCGGCGACCAGTTCAGAAGTGCGGGGATGCGCAGGGTGAGCTTTCAATACGACCGTGCAGCCGGCAGCTAACGCGGATGCAGTATCAACACCTGCTGTACTGTATGCCAGGGGAAAATTACTTGCACCGAATACCACCACCGGTCCCAGCGGTGCCATCATTTTGCGTATGTCGGGCTTTGGCAACGGGGCCCGATCAGGAATAGCAGTATCAATGCGAGCTTCCACCCATGACCCTTCACGGATCAACGCCGCAAACTGTCGCAGTTGATTGCAGGTGCGGCCGCGTTCTCCGACAAGGCGGGCTTCCGGAAGATTAGTCTCTTCCATGGCCTGTTGAATCAGCGCTGGTCCGATCGCTTCAATTCCCGTAGCGATGGCCTCCAGATAGGTAGCCCGCAGCGCACTTTTTATGTTCCTGTATTCCAGAAAAGCGGCCTGGCTACGCTTCATCACCTGATCAATTCCTTGTATGCTGGTTTCCTGTTGCATGTCTATATTGTTAAGTCACTCAGAACCTTCTCAACACGTGATGGCCTAAAGATGCTTATAGTCCGGCAACTTGGGACGGGATGCAATACCATCACGGATGATCTTCAGTACGCGGGCGCGCTCATCCCCAACGAGGGTAAGGCGTGGCGCACGAACAGTTTCAGATCCTATGCCTGCCTCTTGTTCTGCCAGTTTGATGTATTGAACGAGCTTGGCATCAATGTCCAACTCGAGCAACGGAAGGAACCAGCGGTAAATCGGCAATGCTTCCGCAGCACGGCCAGCTTTGATCAATTTGAAAATAGCTACGGTCTCAGCCGGGAAAGCACAAACCAACCCTGCTACCCATCCATGTGCACCCATGAGAATCTCCTCCATCGCGAGTGGATCTACACCGCATAGGATCTTGAAGCGATCTCCGAAGCGGTTTATCATTCGGGTCACATTGCTGATATCACGGGTAGACTCTTTAACGGCCTGGATGGTCGGCACCGCAGCCAATTCATCAAACATGGCAAGGGTCACTTCAATCTTATAATCAACCGGGTTATTGTAAATCATAATCGGCAACGATGAAGCGGCAGCTACCGCTTTGAAGTAGGTTACCGTTTCGCGGTGGTCGGACTTGTAGCGCATGGGAGGCAATAACATAAGCCCCTTGGCTCCAATCTTCTCGGCATGTTGGGCCAACTTAATGGCTTCGCGGGTGCTGCCCTCAGCGATGTTCATAATCACCGGCACTTTGCCAGCTACTTTGTCAATGGTGAATTTCACCAGGTCAAACTTTTCTTCGTTGCTGAGTACGCTGGCTTCTCCCAGCGAACCTCCGAGGATGACGCCGTCTACACCGCACTCCAGCTGAAACTTCAGGTTCTTTTCAAAGAGTGCGTAATCCAGGGTGTCCTGGGCAGTAAACTTCGTTGTTAAGGCAGGGTATACTCCGGTCCACATAGCAGTATTGTTTTTTGACCAAAGGTAGCCATTGACATGACCTTTGCTGACGCTGAAAATAGTCAATAATGGTACTATTTTGATAACTTTGATATATCGGCATGACTCAGCAAGCTAAAATACCGTCAAAAAAGGTGGTTTCATTCAATGTCCCACAGACCGAACAGGAGGTGGTGCGGGTACAGGTGGACAACCTCTCTCATTTTTATGATCAATTGCATCAGCATCCGGAAATTCAGATCATGTTGATACAATCGGGCGAAGGAACCCTGGTAGCCGGCGACTACGTAGGGCGGTTCCAGACTGGCGATGTGTTTGTGCTGGGAAGTGGATTACCCCATGTATTCAGGAGTGACCCTTCCTACTACCAGCCCCGCACCCGGAAACAATCAAAAAGCATCTCGCTCTACTTTAATGAGAAGTACTTTGGCCAGACCTTGTGGAATACCAACGAGCTGAAGTCCGTTCGCGAATTGGCGCTGGCGAGCCAGCAAGGGATACAATACGGTAAAGAAACGGCAGCACAGGCAGCAGACTTGCTTAGCGCCTTGCCCGAAAGCTCCGGGATGGACCGCGTAGTGACATTCTTCAGGTTGCTGTCGCTGTTGTGCAATTCCGTCGAACGAAAGACGTTATCCCTGCAAACCTCCTTGTTGCGATTGCGTGAAGAAGGCCGCATGAACTCCATTATTGAATTTACATTTCAGGAAAGCCACCGGCGGATTTACATCGACGAAGTAGCCCAGCGGGCGAATTTGTCTACTGAAGCCTTTTGCCGGTACTTCAAGCTGCATACCCGAAAGAGCTATATCAACTTCCTGCACGAAGTAAGGGTGAGCCAAGCTTGTCAGTTATTGATGCATCCCGATCGCACCATCCAGGAAGTCTGCTTCCAATCAGGCTTTGCCAATGTATCCAACTTCAACCGGATCTTCCTGAAAGTCACGGGCAAGACCCCACGTGCCTTCAGGCAACAAGTTACCTTTACCGAATAGACCATGGCAGTAAGACTAACCCTGATTTTGGTTTTGCTTTGCACGGGCACACACGCTCAACAACCAGGCGACACCTATTCTGTAAACTTCATCAGCATCGGCACTGGCATCGACAGCAAAGCCGTCGATCAGTTGGTAGCGTTCCATAAACAATTTGAACAGGACGTGAAGCATAAAGTGCCGTTCACCATCAGGCACTGGGGACGCGAAGGGGAAACCGATTATCGTTTTGATCTCAAGGGACTATCACCAAAGCAACGCAAAGCCTTTCGGGATAAAATCAAAAAGATGTTTTCAGGAAATCAGCGCGTGGATTTGTCAGGCACGCTTTAGTTCGAGGATCGTCAGCTCAGGGGGCATACCTACCCGACCCGGATATCCCAGGTAACCAAAGCCCCGATTTACGTAAATGTATTGCTCACCTTCTTTGTAAAGGTCTGCCCACTGTCGATAAACGTATTGCACAGGACTCCATTTGACTCCACCAATCTCCACGCCAAACTGAAATCCGTGGGTATGCCCAGAAAGCATCAGGTCAATATCCGGGTGGTTGGGTCGAACCTGGGCATCCCAATGCGTTGGGTCGTGCGACAACAATATCTTAACAGCTGCTTCATCGGTGCCCTGAACGGCCTGATCCAGTTTACCATACTTTGAGAAACGTCCAGCACCCCAGTTTTCATTGCCGATGATGGCAATTTTGTCGCTGCCCTGCTGAAGAAAACGATGCTCATTCATCAACAGGTCATACCCCATGATCCTGTGGGCCTCCATCAGGTCTTTGAAGTTCTGATTTTTCAGTGCTTGGGAGTCCCACTTCTTATAGTCACCATAGTCGTGATTTCCAGTAACCGAATAAACACCCAGTGGAGCCCGCAGCTTATCAAAAATCGGAACGTACTCTTTTACTTCAGAAGATTCATTGTTTACCAAATCACCTGTAAAGAAGATCACATCCGGCTTCTCCTGGAGCATCATCTCTACACCCCCCTTCACAGCAGTCTTGTTCCAGAAACTTCCTGAATGGATGTCGGAAATCTGACCAATGCGAAGTCCGTCAAAAGACTTTGGAAGATTTTTCAGGTTAACGGTGACTTTACGCACGCGATAATCATGCGCACCTGAGATAATCCCATAGGCAAAAGCTGTAAAGGGTACTGCCGTTGTGGCGAGTGCCAACTTCGAGAGGAACTCCGAACGGGGAATCACGGGTCCGGCAATGGTGGTATCGGCTCCGGCCCGGAAGAAATTCACCACCCAACGCACACCGCGTTGAATATCATCCGTGAAGAGTACAATGAGTCCGAGAATTTTAGAGAAGTAGGTGGCGACGACACCGGTAATGATAAAACTACGCGTTGTTGCCGTGAAATAATATTGATTGCCAAATGTCCACCACATCACTGCCAGAAAGCAAAGCGCCGTGGGTATCCAGAATCCAATGCGAACACCATTCTTCCACCCTGGTGACCAGTTTTGGCTTGCCACGAGAACACCCTGAAAGAAATAGTAGTCAATCAGGATAAAGAAAAGAATCGTAAAAAACATTACCATAATACGGGCTCGCATAAAAAAGGAAGGTCGTCCTCATGATAAGGACGACCTTTCCTCTGATTTATTTTAGTGCATTTTCAAAGCCATGGCATCAGCCTTCGCTTTTCCGTACACCCGCTCTTTGAGTTTGGCTACCAGCAGGTACATCACCGGCACCAAGAACAACGTGAGGAATGTACCGAAGATCAATCCGAAAATCATGGTCCAGGACAGCGGGCCCCAGAAGGCCACGTTATCACCACCAAAGAAGATGTGCGGATTAAATTCCGTGAACATGGTAACAAAGTCGATATTCAAACCTACGGCCAACGGAATCAAGCCGAGGGTTGCGGCCATCGCCGTGAGCAATACCGGTGTCATACGTGTCTTGGACGCCTCAGCAATTGCTTCGCGCAATTCCATGCCCTGTGAACGCAGGAGGTCGGTAAATTCCACCAGCAAAATACCGTTGCGTACCACGATACCCGCCAAGGCCATCACACCCACACCCGACATAACGATGGAGATTTCCATCTTGAACAATGAGAAACCGATAAGCACACCAATAATGCTGAACAAGATCTCCGACAAGATGATCAATGGCTTACTGGTCGAGTTGAACTGCGTTACCAGAATCATAAAGATCAATCCGAAGGCCAGCATAAATGCTACACCCAGAAAGTCGGAAGTCTCCTTTTGATCTTCCTGTTCTCCTGTCATGCGAATGGTAACGCCATCAGGAACAGACAGATTTACAAGTTGCTTTTGTATCTCTGCGACAACCTGGTTAGGATTAAAGTCACTCAACACGTTAGAAGACAGCGTTATCACGCGCTTCTGGTCAATTCGGCGAATGCCGGCATAGCTGTTCGAATATTCAATCCGGGCCACCGCTGACATCGGCACCTGACGTACCTGACCACCGGAGGCCATGTCACGGAAAGTCAGAGGCAGGTTCATGAGTGTGTTAATGTCATTGCGTAAGTCTTCGCGTACCCGCAACGTGATTTCATAATCATCGTTGGCATCGCGGAACTTTGATATCTCCTTACCATTGATGGCTGTGTTAAGTGCCATACCAATCTGCGCGGTGGAAATTCCTTCGCGGTTGGCCTTTTCACGATCGATGGAAATAAGGATTTCGGGTTTGTCGCTCTGGAAATCAGATTTTAGTTCTTCCACACCCGGAATCTGCAGTGAATCGAGGAATCGCTTGGCTCGATCTGCCGTCTTTACCAGAACGTCAAATTCCTCGGCGGCAATTTCAATGTTTACAGGCTTGCCGGTAGGCGGACCACCCTGCTCCTTGTTCACAGAAATCTCCGCGCCTTTCACACCCTTTACGCCTTCACGAATCTTGTCCAGGTACACCTTAGTGGACTGACCGTCACGCTTCGCAAAGTTGACGAATGCTACTGTTACCTTACCCAGGTGCGGCTGCGGGTTGGTGCCTGCGAACTGATCTTCGGAAGCGCCTACCGACACGTTTGAAATAATAGACTCAACAATTGGGTTATCCTTACCAACTACCTCCACCACTTTATTCTCCACCAAATTGGTAACCGAATCTGTCACGTCCTGATCCGTTCCGATCGGCATCGTGATGTAGGCAAAGATGAAGTTTGGATCACCATCCGGGAAGAACACAACCGGAGGCTTTCGCCAACCCGTAAATGCAATGGAGAGAAAGAACAACACCACCACGCCGGCTACGACGGCAAACGGACGCAACCCGACTAACAGGGTAGACAACGTGCGCTTATAGGCGCTCTGCACACGCGGCCACAAGTCCGTTTGAAAATGGGAGATAACCCGGCTCAGATAAAAATGATACAACGCATACACCAGGTACATGAAGACTGTAAAATTCCCCATCCCCACATAGCCGGAAGGTTCCTTCACGACTTCGCCCGACACAAGGACAGTTTCGCTTCCGCCTTTCGTAAATCCAATGATATAGAACAATAA
The DNA here is from genome assembly GCA_035430125.1 of Cyclobacteriaceae bacterium. Classification (GTDB taxonomy): domain Bacteria; phylum Bacteroidota; class Bacteroidia; order Cytophagales; family Cyclobacteriaceae; genus ELB16-189. Next base: position 9,304 of record DAOMGC010000037.1, read on the forward strand.
CGCAATGGCACCAAAAATAACCGTAGACACCTTAAAGCCTTTGGTAACTTTTGATTTACCATCGTGGTCATGGTCATGGGCCGTCATGAAATCTGCAGCAAATACCGGGTTGATGATGTAGGCAACCAGCAAGGAAGCCAGTAGCGCAACAATCAATGTAATGGGCAGGTAGAACATGAACTTACCAATCACACCGGGCCAGAACGCCAACGGAACGAATGGCGCCAGCACCACCAGGGTTCCGGAAAGCACAGGAAGGAACACTTCACCGGCAGCAATTTTAGCTGCTTTACGGATCGGCACTTTCCCGTTGTCAAATACCCGGTGGGTATTTTCAATTACCACAATAGCATCATCCACCACAATACCCAATGCCAGCAAAAAGGAAAACAGGGTCATCAGGTTCAGCGTAAAGCCCAGACTGGGGAATACCAGGAACGCAATGAAACTGGAAATAGGCACAGACAATCCTACGAAAATCGCATTGGTTGCCCCCATGAAGAACATGAGGATTATGGTCACCAGAATAAAACCGATAATGATGGTGTTGATCAGGTCGTGCAGGGTAGTTCGGGTATTGTCCGACTGATCGGCGGTGATCGTAACGTCCACACCGGTCGGCAAGATATCACGCTTGAATTTCTTGACGATTTCGTTGATCTGGTCAGACGCAATAATCAGATTCTCCCCGCTCCGTTTCACCACATTGAGGGTGATTACGTTCTTCTTATCGAGCCGGGCAAACGACTCCTGTTCTTTGTGGAAGTCCCTTACTTCGGCAATATCCTTGAGGAGAATCTTACCACCCCGGGTAGATCCTACCACAATATTGGCCAATTGCTCCGCAGAGGTAAATTCTCCATTGACAGTCAACGAACGCTTCATCCCACCCACCGCAATCTGACCGCCGGGGATAATAACGTTCTCACTGCGCACGGCATTCTCGACATCATCCAGGCTCACGCCGGCGAGACCGAGTTTGAACATATCCACGTTGATCTGAATCTCACGGGTGAGGGCACCCACGATGTCCACACGTCGGATCTCCCGGATACCTTCGATGGCATCCTGCATCTGCTCGGCGTACTTCTTCAGGGTCTGCAGGTCGTAGTCACCCGACAGGTTAACGTTCATAATCGGCACAGCCGAGATGTCAATATCAATCACCTGCGGATCGTCTTTAAGGTCCGTCGGGAGGTTGGGTTTGGCACGGTCAACGGCATCACTCACCTCCTGCTTGGCTTTGTCCACATCAATATCGGTTTCAAACTCGATGATGACGTTGGAAAAACTTTGCACGGAGCTACTCTTCACTTTCTTTACGCCAGAGATTGATTTCACCTCTTTTTCAATCTCCTTGGTGATCAGGTTCTCAATATCTGATGGTGCTGCACCCGGGTAAATGGTAGCCACAAAAATTTGCGGGAAGACCACCTCCGGAAAGTTCTCCTTCGGCAGTCCGATGTAGGTCATAATACCGGCGATACAGATAATGGCGGTTGCCACATATATGCTCACCTTGTTGTCGATGGCCCAACTGGTGGGCTTAAATTCTTTTTCGATGTCTTGCATGGCGACAATCAATAATTAGATCTTAACCAATTCACCTTCGTTGAGGCCCTGATAGCCCACGGTGATTACTTTATCTCCCGCCTTGAGGCCGGTAACGTGGGCCTGGCTGTCAAACACGCCGGCAACCGTTACTACCCGCTTGCGGGCAACCATTTTCTTGCCGTCGGCTTCTGCGATGTAGACTACTTTCTGTCCATTGATATCCTGCACCAGGTTAACCGGCACCGTAAGGGCGTCGGGCACATTGGTATAGATGACTTTCAATACACCGCTCATGTTGGGACGCAGGTACGTGGCTTGTGATGGCAACTCTACCTCCACCGGGAATGTGCGCGACAATGCGTTGATGGTCTTGCCCACGAACGTGATGCGCGCTGTCATTTCTTTATTGATATCAGAAAATGCCAGCTTCGCCGGGTTGCCTTTCTGGATGCTGGCCACATACGCTTCTGATACATTGGCTTTCATCTTAAGGCGGTCAAAGCTCACTACGCGGAATGCAGGTTGGCCGGGTGACACTGCCTGACCAATCTTTACAGCCACTTCATCAACTGATCCGCTGATAGGCGATTTGATGCGGGTCATATCCAATTGTTCATTCAGCGTTGCCAAACGCTTCTCCAGGCTCTCCTTATTATTCTTCGCCTGCAGGAATTGAACTTCCGTTCCAATCTTCTGATCCCACAGGTTCTTTTGACGCTCGTACACGGTATTGGCAAGGCTGATGGAGGATTTAAGTTCCTCAATGCTTCTTACGATCACTGAATTATCAATCTGAGCCAGGGTCTGGCCCTTGGTGACCACGTCCCCTTCGCGGGCAAACACCTGGGTGAGCACACCCATGGTCTTCGCTGAAATCAGGATGTTGTCGATGGCTTCCACCGAACCCTGGGTTTGAACGAAATAATCAAACGAGTGCGGCTTAAGCTCCAGCACGGCTACTTCCTTCGATTTCAATTTCACGGAGTCTTTGTTCGCCAGCGCCAGTTTTTGCTCCAGTTCTTTGATCTTGTCGTTCAATTCCGCCTGCTCTTTCTTCAGGTCGGCCAGCTTTGCCTTGTCATCACTGCATGATGCCACCGCAACACCGATGAGGATGCTCAATACTGTATTCAGGTAAAATGTATTTTTCATAATTACTTATTTTCAGATTTGATGAGGGAATTCTTTTCGTAGGTTGAGGGTAACAGCTTGCCATAAGCTTTGTCCAGATCCACTTTAGCAACCATGGCATCAAATAATGCTGCATAGTAGTTGGTCTGTGCGGTGCGCAGGCTGTTTTCCGCATCGGTCACTTCGAGGCTGGAGCCTACCCCTTGCTCATATTTTATCTTGGTCACTTGCGCCACATTGCCTGCCAATTCCTGATTTTCCTTTTGCGCGCCAAGACTCTTCAACGCATTCTTGTATGCAATAGAGGCTTGGGCAGCTTCCAGGTCAATCGCGTTCTTCAGGCTTACAAACCCATTATTGATTTGCAGCAACTTTAGTTTCTCTTGCTGGATGCGAAAGGTTCTTGACAAGCCGGTAAACAACGGCACACTCAAGTTCACCCCAACCTGAGAAAAGCTGTACCACTTGTCCGGACCCAAACCGCCCTGATCGGCTATTCCTGAATTGGTAGTAAAGACACCCGGCACGTTGGGCGACTGTGTCTGATATCCCAGGTTGGCAAATGCAGAAATAACCGGAACGGCTGCTGCATATTGGTTCTTGAGATTCAATTGCTGCAAACGTTGGTTTACTTCCAGCACTTTGTAGTCTGGCCGATTTCGGTAATCCCAGCCGCTCTGATAGGTGCTCAGGTCTGTATCAACCACAACATCTTTAATACTTCCCACCACATCCAGCGGCATATCCTGGGGATATCCCATCTGAAACTTCAGCAACTGAATCCCTAACTCATTCAGATTAAGGAATTTCTCACGCTCGGCATTCAGGTTATTCAGTGACACCTTCACGCGATCCACATCGATGCGCTCTGCAAATCCATTGGTGTTGAGTGCCTTCGTATTTTGAAGCAGGGAGTCAACCCGTGCGATATTGTTGTCAAAAAGCGTGATGCGCTCTTTATTGATAAGAACCGCGTAATATGCCTTAGTCACCAATTGGATGACATCCTGCTCCGTCTGCTCTTTGGTTTTAGTGGCCAAATCACGGAATGTGCTGGAGGCCTTCAGGCCAACCAGATAAGATCCATTAAAGATTAACTGGTTAATAGTAACGCTGGCATTACCCGATGCAGGCAACTGGAAAGGGTTCTTCAGCGCAACAGCATCACCTGGCTTAATGTTTGGCACAGAACTCAGGTCTCCGGCAAATCCTGGCGTGCCCGTCCAAGTGGTAAAGAACCGAGGCAATTTGGGATTATTCACGACCGAGGCATTACCTGAAATCTGGGGTAACCCGATGCCAATGGTTTCATTCACCTTGGCACGGGCAATATCCTGATCCAATTCTGCATTCTTAACCCGAATGGAATTTTCCAGGGCATACTGTATACATTGCTCCAGGTTCATCGCCTGGGGCGTCGCCTGCTGAGCCCGCAGGAAGAGGGGTACAACGACAAGCTGCACAATCAAAAGCACACGTCTCATATCGCTTGGGGGATTGATTCTAAATTGTTTGTTTGAAGTTTATATTTCTCGTACACCTTCCGGCCTTTGTCGGTCAGGAGTCCGTAGACAAAATGATCAAAGAGTTGAAGGCTTACCTCGGTGAGGTTGAATTTCTCCGGCGGGAAGATGGTCTCATCGAACGTCATCTGAATCATCTCCAGACGCAACAAGGCCAGCACCTCCACCTGCAGATCGGTGCGGAAAAAACCTTCCTCCATACCCTGCCGGAGATTCCTGACAATGGAATTCTTGATGTGAACCTGCTTGTGTCCCATCCAGGCCGCCCACGCTTTTGCATGGTACTTCTGTAAGTCGAACAACAGCGAAGGATGTAGCTTCTGAAACTCCTGCTTCATGATGGATGAAATCATCACCAATTCCTCGATGGCATTCTTGGACGTCTTGTGCAGGTTGTTGTACCGCTCCATGTCAGAATCCATGTGCAGCGTCACGGCGGTAGTCACCAATTCGTCCTTGTCAGCGAAATACTGATACAGGGTTTTCTTGGAAACGGACAGGTGTCGCGCTACGTCGTCCATCGACACGCTGCGGACACCATACTTCATGAAGAGCTCTTTGGCTCCCTGAATAATCCGGTCTTTAATGTCTTGTTCTTCCATAAGGGGCGCAAAACTATGGAAACTTTTAGCATTACCAAAGTTTCCACAGTTTCCTGTAACGCCTGTTTTTAGAATTGGTTGGGGGTTTATTGAAAAAATCCCGAAAAATATTCCGGGATTTTGCTACAACCGTTTGCGGAAGGCTTATTCAGGTTTAGTTTCCGAATAGCCCGGTGAACACCACTTGTCTTTCATCTTTTGCTTGAATCGTTCGCGGTCTTCGGGCGACATATTCTGCCACTTGTGCGCCCAATACTGACCCCAGGGGCCACCGCGGTGACGCCAGTGGCCGCCTCCACCCTTACCAAAGCTCCAGAATAAAATCTTGGACAATGCCAGCAGACCCAGGGCCTGCCAGAACGTAACTACTGGACCATGGAAGAGTTCTGGTACGAGCCAGTTCCACAACAACTGTGTCACCAGTCCGAACAATCCCAACGCCGCCAGCCCCATCACACCAAACATCAAAAACTTCAATCCACGTTTCATAATACTGTCATTTAATCCCCAAAGGGGTTTATTGTTTTGTTAAATCGTCATAGAATCGCTGCAGCCGCTTGCGCAGCGCAAGTATGGCATATCGCTTTCGCGACAAGAGGGTGTTGATCGACACACCGGTTTCTTCGGCAATCTCCCGGAAACTGCGCTCCTCCATCTCATTCAGAATAAATATCTCCCGCTGCTCTGCCGGCAGTTCATCCAGCGCGAGGGTAATTTCATCCCAAATGGCCTCCCGCAACAACGTTGATTCAGGCGTGTTGTCGAGATCGGGCAGAATCTCCTGCAGGGTCAGCGGGGACTCATCATCCCGGCCGGCGGAAGCTTCAAAATCTGCCTTCTGTGGACGGGCGGCATCACGTCGATATCCGTCGATAATCTTGTTTCGGGCTACACTGTACAACCAGGATGTCACCCGGTCAAGGGACTCAATCGTCTCAAATCCGGCCACAAACTGATAAAACACATCCTGCAGGATGTCTTCTGCCTCCTCCAGAGAACCTACACGGCTCCGGATAAAGCTCAGCAATTTGCCACGCTCCCGCCGAAAGGTTTCCTGTTTGATTTCCTTCATGAGGTTTACATCGATCGCCACTGCTCTTGCCATACTCCGGTGGAGACGGCAGCACCATGCGATTTATTGTACGCAAGGTTCAAAAAACCAATGGCAAAGTCTGGCAATTCGCACTATTTTTGGGCTTACGTTCACCGCATGATCTCATTCTTCAGGTCGACGTCCGGCTGGCATTACGCCGTCGGTCATCAACTGCCCTTCTCTGCCACTGACCATTCCAAATTGACCTGGCTTTTCGGAGGCGCTGCCGCCCTGCCGGAATCTACTATCCCTGGCTTTTTCATTGGTCCCCGGAAGGAGATGATAACACCCTGGAGCACCAATGCAGTTGAAATCACGCAGAACATGGGCCTTGGTGGAATTCAGCGGATCGAAGAATTCCGTCCCGTCGCAGACGCCAACGCACCCCATGATCCGATGCTCGAAGTGCGGTACGACGGACTCAATCAGGATATTTTTACCATACGCCATACACCTGAACCCATCCTCGAAGTCGACGACATATCTTCCTTCAACCAGCAGCAAGGCCTTGCCCTGAGTCAGGAAGAAATCGACTACCTGAATCAGGTGAGTAAGCAATTGGGCAGAAAACTCACCGACAGTGAAGTATTTGGCTTCTCACAGGTCAATTCAGAACATTGCCGGCATAAGATATTCAACGGCACTTTCATCATAGATGGAAAGGAAAAGGAAGAAACACTATTCAAACTCATTAAGAACACCTCGAAGGCGCATCCCAACTTTATTGTTTCCGCTTACAAGGACAACGTAGCTTTCATCGAAGGTCCGCGCATCGAGCAGTTTGCACCTGTTCGTCAGGATACTTCCGACTTCTTCCAGGTCACGGATATTAACTCCGTTATTTCACTCAAGGCAGAGACCCATAATTTCCCCACCACGGTGGAACCCTTCAATGGTGCCGCTACAGGATCCGGTGGTGAAATCCGCGACCGTCTTGCCGGTGGTAAAGGTTCCCTGCCATTGGCCGGAACTGCGGTATATATGACCTCGTACCCCCGCCTGGATGCACAGCGGACCTGGGAGCAACATCCCGGTGCGCGTACGTGGTTGTACCAAACACCCGCTGAGATATTGATCAAGGCATCTGATGGCGCCAGTGACTTCGGGAATAAATTCGGTCAACCCATGATCGGCGGCAGTGTGCTCACCTTTGAACATGAGGAACACAACAAAAAACATGGCTTTGACAAGGTGATCATGTTAGCCGGTGGTATTGGATTTGGGCGTAAAGAAGACAGCCAGAAAGAACACGTCAAGGCAGGCGACAAGATTGTATTGTTGGGTGGTGATAATTACCGCATCGGCATGGGCGGTGGTGCGGTTTCGTCGGTGGCGACGGGTGAGTTTGGCAATGCCATTGAACTCAACGCTATTCAGCGCTCCAACCCCGAGATGCAGAAACGGGTGATGAATGCTATCCGCGCGATGGTGGAAGCCGAGCATAACCCGATCGTTTCTATCCATGACCATGGGGCAGGCGGACACCTGAACTGCCTCAGCGAATTATTGGAAGAAACGGGAGGATCCATCGACATCACCAAACTTCCCGTGGGAGATCCGACTTTGTCGGCCAAAGAAATCATCAGCAATGAGTCGCAGGAACGGATGGGGCTGGCCATTCACGAAGGTGACGTTGAACTCCTCAGCAAAATTGCCTGGCGGGAACGGGCACCCTTGTATGTGGTGGGTGAAGCTACAGGTACCAAGCGACTGACTTTCCACGAAGGCAAAGGCGCCAGGCCCATGGATCTAATGGTGAATCAACTATTTGGTTCATCGCCGAAGACCATCCTTACCGATCGCACCCCTGCCGTGCAATATGCTGATGCGGTCGTAGACGTTAAGCAAATTGAAAAATATCTCAGCCAGGTACTTCAACTCGAAGCCGTAGCCTGCAAAGACTGGTTGACAAACAAAGTTGACCGTTCGGTAACCGGCAAGGTTGCCACACAACAAACCTGCGGTCCGCTGCAATTGCCATTGAACAATGTTGCGGTGATGGCGCTTGATTTTAACAGCCACCGGGGCATTGCAACATCTATCGGCCACGCTCCTGCCGCATCTTTAATCAATCCATCGGCCGGAAGCCGCCTGGCCATCGCCGAATCATTATTGAATATCATTTGGGCACCCTTGACACACGGACTATCCGGGGTTTCCTTGAGTGCCAACTGGATGTGGCCGGCTAGGAACGAGGGCGAGAATGCCCGGTTGTATCAGGCCGTTGAAGCCGTCAGTGAATTCGCGATTGCCCTTGGCATCAACATCCCCACCGGAAAAGACAGCCTGTCGATGACCCAGAAGTATCCTGGTGGAGAAGTTGTTTACGCGCCCGGCACCGTCATTATATCCGGTGTGGCAGAAGTTGCTGATATCTGTCAGACGGTATCACCAAACCTTCAGCCCAAACCGGGAACAGAAGTAATTCATATTGACTTTTCCTTGCAGCCCTTTAGCCTCGGCGGAAGCAGCCTCGGCCAGGTATTAAACAAACTGGGACATGAAGCGCCGGCGGTTGCCGATGCAGCCTATTTCAGCAAAGCGTTCGGCGTGGTGCAACAGTTGATTCGCGAAGATAAAATCCTGGCTGGCCACGACATTTCTTCCGGCGGGTTGATTACGACCTTGCTTGAGATGTGCTTCCCGGAGACCTCCACGGGATTATCCGTTGATGTGACAGCGTTGGGAACAAACCTGGTTTCTGTTCTCTTCGGAGAAAATCCCGGTATTGTGATTCAAGTCGGAGATCGTTACGTGATCGATACACTCAGCGCCAGCAACCTGAAGTTTACCCGATTGGGCACGGTAACCGGAGAGCCGGTGCTGAAGATTGCACACCCCGCTCGGGGGCTGAACCTTGACATCGCTGCACAACGCAAAACCTGGTACCACACGTCGTATCTTCTCGACAAGCGGCAGCGCGTGAAAGGCCACGCTGAAATAAGGCGCGACAATATCTTTAATCAACCGCTCACCTATCAATTTCCTGCCTCGTTTGATGGTAAACTTAGCAGCTATGGTGTTGACAAGAAAAGGCGGAAACCAACGGGTATTCGGGCCGCGATCATCCGCGAGAAAGGCGTTAACGGCGATCGTGAGATGGCCTATGCCCTGTACCTCGCTGGCTTTGATGTGAAGGATGTTCACATGACAGATCTGGTTACCGGACGCGAAGACTTGTCGGGAGTGAACATGATCGTTTTTGTTGGCGGATTCTCCAATTCTGATGTCCTGGGGTCAGCCAAAGGATGGGCCGGTGCTTTTTTGTACAACCCCAAAGCCAAAGCGGCACTTGATGCGTTTTACCAAAGACCGGATACGCTGAGTCTGGGCGTTTGTAATGGATGCCAGCTTATGATGGAGTTAGGTCTGGTGAATCGAGAGATGGAAATGGCAGAACACCCCAAGATGCAACACAACGGGTCCGGTAAGTTTGAATCTGCCTTTGTGGGGATCAATATTCCATCGAACAATTCCGTGATGCTAAGTACATACACCGGATCACGCCTCGGGGTGTGGCTGGCACATGGTGAAGGACAGTTCAAACTTACCGGCGACAAAAGCCGGTACCATGTCGCTGCTACGTACAGCTATCCGACATACCCTGGCAATCCCAATGATTCAGAGTCCGCTATCGCTGCTTTGTGCAGTCCCGATGGCAGGCACCTGGCCATTATGCCGCACATTGAACGAACGTTGTTTGCCTGGAACTGGCCTTATTACACCCGGTCAAAGAAATCAGACGAAGTGGGTCCCTGGCTTGAGGCGTTTGTTAATGCCAGACGATGGGTCACGAAGCAAGTAGCCAAAGTCTGATTACTTATTTTCTTCTCCCCGTCCTCCTTCGCGCCGGCCATGCCAGCGCGACTTGGCCTTCTTATCGAAATCGTCAAGGCGTTTGATCTGTTCTTCGTTGAGAATCGGTTTCAGCTGAACGCGCATCGAGTCCATCAGTTGCGCCATTTTCTCATTGGAATTTTTTTCCAGTTCCTGAACCCGGGCAGCGGTGGCTTCGGTAATGGGACGAATCAGTTTGATCTGATCAGAGTCCGGCTTCACCACGCGGATAATCATTCCGGTAAACCGGTTGTGGCGTCCGTGATCTTCACGGCTACTGCGCTCGTGCATGTTGCTGCGATAGCGCATCCTCCCTACGACACCTGGAATCATGGAGCCTATCAGTATCCCGAGAATGAGCGTGAGGCTGAGGAACAGTACGGCCTTTTTTCTGTCCGTGGTCATATTAGTTACTGGTTAATGTATCGATAAAATTGAATCCGGCTAATTCTTCTTCGGCAGAAACGGAATCTGTCAACCCAAAGATCGAAGGCAGGTTGAGTTGATCTGCGAAGAGAACGTTGATGGCCAACAGGGCAATGAGTACACCGACAGCGGCAAGTTGGTATTTGCGAAAGAAGAAGACGATCTGCCGGTCTATCTCGATGCGCATGCCATGAATGCGGTTTACTACTTTCTGAGCGAAATAAGGACCAAACGACGCAGGCCGCTTCCGCAAAAGCGTAGCACGGATATCGCGGTAGGTGGCTAATTCCTGCGCAAGTCCGGCGTTCTTCTGCAACTCGCGAAGCAAAATCTCCTGTTCAGCAGGCGATAAAGGTGTCTCCAGTGAGCGGAGGTACAGGTCTTCTAATTCATTCGTGTTCATACCATATGTTTGGCCAACACGGCCTTTAATTTCTTCTGAGCCCTTGATAACCGGGACAACACAGTCCCGAGGGGTATATTTAATAGTTCAGCAGTTTCTTCTGTCGAGTAGCCTTCTATCAACCGCAGGGTCACGACCGATTGGAAGTCATCGTCGAGGCGATTCAATTCATAGTGCACGATCTCTTTGATGTCAGTAGCCCCATCCGGTATCGCCGAGTAGCGCCCTTCTTCCTCACGCGCAAAAAGAGACCCTCGCCGCTTGCGTCTCTTAATTTCATTCAGGGAGAGATTGATGGCGATGCGGATCAAGTAGGTGCTCACGAGGGATTCTCCCTTGAACTTGTCGAGTGCCTGATAAAAACGCACGAAAACTTCCTGTCCCACGTCTTCGGCCTCGGCGCCACTGCCCAACATGCTATGAACGACGCCGGCCACTTTGCTTTCATGGCGGATCACCAGTTGCTTGAAGGCTTGTTCATCACCTTGCCTTGCAGCGTCTACCAGTTCTACGTCGGACATTTCCATTGGCTCTTACCCAATTTACCGTTTAGACAACTGGAGTACCCGGTTTATTCACTCTTACCAGGCTTTATTTCACGCCTGGGAGGCCTTGCCATAGCGGAAATAGGCTATCGGGAGGAAAAAGAGGTTCAGGAGCGTGGAAGTGATTAGTCCACCAGTAATTACGATGGCCATGGGGAACTCAATTTCCTGTCCAGGTTGGTTGCCGGTGACCAGGATGGGCAGCAGGGCGAGAATGGCAGCTGCGGCTGTCATAAGTATGGGAGCCATCCGCTCCAGCGCACCGCGGATTACCAGGGCTTTGCCAAAAGTTTCACCTTCTTTGGTTTCGAGGTGCCGATAATGGCTGATGAGCATGATACCGTTTCGGGCGGCAATTCCCAGTACGGTAACAAAACCTACCAGTGAGCCAAGTGACAGCACGCCGCCATGCAGCAATGAGGCGATCACACAACCGGTCAGCGCAAAAGGCAGACTGACCAAGATCAACAACGCAATGCGATAGGAAAGAAAATCTGCATAGAGGATCAGGAAGATACCGAGGATCGAAAGAAGGGCCAGGTAGTTCAGTCGCGACTGCGATTCCTGACGCTCGGCATACTCGCCGAGGATCTCCGGATGGTAGCCTTCATCAAAAGAAATCTGACTCAACTTTTCTTCAATACCACGAGCCACGGTGCCAAGGTCTTTGCCTTTGGTATTGCAGGTCACGTCGATGCGCCGCGATGATGATTCGCGCGTAATTTCGTTTGGTGTTGGAGCGATGTACACATCTGCTACATCTTTTAAGGGTACCCGACCCCCGTTGGGAATATCTATAAGCATGTTGCGGATAGTCTCAACATTGTTGCGCTGCTCTAGTGTACCCCAAACCACTACATCAAATATTTTTTGTCCTTCGTAAATCTCACCTGCCTTCGTGCCATTCACGAGGGTGTTGATGGTTCGGCGCACGTCACCGGCGGTAAGTCCAAATTGAGAGGCCGCTTCGGGCTTGAATTTTACCTCGAGTTGTGGAACAAGAATCTGTGGCTGCACCTTGAGATCAGAGACACCCGCTACATGGGCGAGCGAGTCTCCCACCTGCTTGGCCTTCTTCTGCAATACAGCCAGGTCGGAACCGTAAATTCTCACCACAATGCTGGCACTTGTACCGGTCAGTACTTCTTTCACCCGCTCCCGGAGGTACGTGAGCAAATCCCTGTACAAGCCCGGATAACCATCAACCACATCCTGGACTTTAGCTACCGTTTCATCATAATTAACAGCAGGATCTATACTGATCCACAGTTCGGTGAAGTTGGGTCCCACTACTTCGTCAGCTACCTCAGCGCGACCAATATGGCTTCCAAAATTTCTAACACCAGGCACTGCACGAAGTTCTTTGCTGGCACGGATGGTAATTCGGTCCATCGCCTCCAGGGATGTACCTGGCTTCTCCACCCAATGCATCAGAAAGTCATACTCCTTGAAATGGGGTAGAAATTCTTCGCCTAAAAACGGAAGGATGACCAGGGCAACAACAAGAACAGCCATCGGTATTCGCAAGGATCGGCCGGGTTGCTCCACGAGTCGATTCAGCATCTTTTCATAACGTACCTTCAGCCATGCCACAAGCGGTGGGTCATGGTGCGTATGCCCAGCAGCATAACGTTTGGGGAGAATAAGTAAAGACAATGCAGGCGTAAGTGTTAATGCTACGAAGAGCGAAGCCAGTATAGCCAGGATATAGGATAAAGCGAGGGGTCGGAAGAAGGTACCCGACAATCCCGGCAGGAAAAACACCGGCATCAGTACGAGGGCAACAATGATACTACCATACACCACTGCACTGCGTACCTCCATAGATGCCTTCAGCACTACTTTGAATGCTTTTTTGGGTTGCTCCAGCAAGCTATTTAGCCTTAAGCGGCGAACAATATTCTCTACGTCGATGATAGCATCATCCACCACCTCGCCGAGGGCGATCACAAGACCAGCGAGGACCATTGTATCCAATGTGCCGCCACGATAGTGCAAGACCAGGGCTGCAACGATCAATGAAATTGGAATGGCGAGCACGCTGATGAGCGCTGTGCGCCAGTCATTGAGGAAGAAAAACAAAATCAGAATCACCAGCACACATCCGATCAACAGGGCTTTGTTGAGGTTGTGTATGGACATCTCAATAAAAGTAGCTGGACGGAAAATGGTTGTGTCAAAGTCCAGGTCTTTCATCCCGGGTTTAAGCTCGGCGATTACCTTTTCCACGTTACGCGTTACTTCCAGCGTGTTTGCCTGCGGTTGCTTTTCGACGATCAATAATAGTCCCGGCACATCATTGATGATCGCATCGCCGATGGGAGCCGGATAACCCTCTGTCACTTCGGCCAGGTCACCCAGGCGGATAGGTATACCATTCAAAATTTTTATGGTCACGTTAGCCAGGTCTGCAGCGGTGTAGATATCCGGCACATTAGAAATAGCCATGCGCTGGTTGGGCATATCAATGAATCCTCCACCCAACAGCAGGGTTGCGTCACGTACGGCAGTAGTGAGCTGGTTAAGTTTGATGTTATTGGCAAACAACCGCTCCGGATCTACCCGCACCTGCAGTTGGCGATCGCGTTGACCCCAGATGGCGACGTTGGCAACACCAGGCACGGCCATCATCCGTGGTCGGGCTGTCCAGCGCACAAGGGTCGTCATGTCCATCTGTGAAAGTTTGGATGACGTGACACCAATCTTCATCACACGACTGGTAGAAGAAAGCGGTGTGAGCATGACGGGTGCTTTGGCCACCGCCGGCAACTGGGCAGTGACCCGGGCGATGCGCTCTTGCACCAGTTGACGGGCTTTGATAATGTCCATGCCACTTTCAAAGTGGAGTACGACGGATGCCAGCCCCAACACTGACTTGGAGCGCAGGCGGGTGGCGAAAGGTGTTCCGTTAAGTGCGTTTTCAATGGGCACTGCAATGAGTGCCTCCACTTCTGACGTAGAAAGACCGGGGGCTTCAACCTGGATCTCTACATAAGGCGGGGCAAACTCCGGGAAGACATCAAAGGCACTGTTTTGTAATATTTGGGCGCCCACCACCACCAGCAATGCCATCAGCACCACCACCACAACGCGGAGCCGCAATGACGTCGATACAATCCAGCGCATCATTTTGAAGTCCCGAATTCAGTGCCAAATAATTCTGCTACACCTTCCACGACGATAGATGTGCCCGCCGCAGGACCTCGGCGAAGAACGGCTATTCCATTTTCTACCCGTGTTACCTCCACCCTGCGGCGGATAAAAACCAGCGGCGAAGAATTCTCATATACCCACGTACCCCCTTGAATGTCATAAACGATGGCTGAGAACGGAATCACCAACGAAGTCTGCTCCTGCCTGAGTGATACATTCACACTCACCCGTTCGCCAGGTCGAAACTTCATTTCGGCATTGCTGATCTCATAAAAGAAATCAGCGGACGTATTCAGTGGATCCGCTGTCTGCGGACCAGGCACGGCACGCGCCACGATTTCATTCTCCGCACCGGAATACGATGACAGTGGACGCACGGTCGCCGACGCTTTGCCATCAACGATCCCGAGATCGCCAGCATACACCGGTACGCGCACCCACAATGGACTGATGGCCGCCACGTCCATAATCGGTGCGTTGGCTGACACAACTTGTGATGGCGATGCATATACACGCTGTATGAATCCATTGACCGAGGACTCAATATTCAGCGTGGACAACTTTTCTGTTACCGCTTCACTCGAATTTCCCTTCATCAGTTCCACCCGTGCTTCTGCAACGCGCAGACCAGCCGTAACATTAGCCAACTCAGACTCGGCATCCTGTTTGGCCCGCAGGCTTCCTGCCTTGTCTTGTAACAACTGCTCGGCACGCTTGAGTTTTTCAACAGCTACGTCATATTGCACTTTGCGCAACTTCACATCCTCCTGAGCACTGATCAGGTCTTTTTCCGAAGGCAGAATCAAGAGGCGGTACAGCACTTGTTTCTTCTTGATGGGGGTTCCTGCCATGGGAAGCAATCCACCCTGAACGCCAAGCACTGTACCAGACACCGGCGCAGACAAGGTCATGGACTGTCCCGGTATGGCCATCACTTCACCGCTGTAAATCCGAGTATGAGTAATGGATGAAGATTGCATCGGCGCTGTCTTGATGCCCAGACGCTCTGCGGACTGCTCTGTTAACTTAACAGTCGTGAGCTCGGACTCCTTCACCGGATTTTCAATGGTAACTGCCGGAACTTTCTTGGAGTCACCAGGGGACTTGCATGAAACCCAGACAAGGGGCAACAGCACAAGTACAAGATTGATATTCTTCATCCCTTAGGGGTTTATCACTTTCTTTCCTATCCTGAAATTCAACTGACTCACAGCCTTTCTCAACTCTGCCTCTACTTCTGCTTGACGCACCTGTGCATCGAGCATCTGACGCGTAGCCTCTAATACCGGCAGGTATGAAACATCCCCGGTCTGATACGAGTTGCTGGAGAGCCTCACGGCTTGTTCTAGGGGTGGCAGCACATTTGAATTCCAAAGCTGATACGAGCGCCAAGCCATCTCATACCGTGCATACGACTCGGTAAGGTCAAGGTCGATTCGCTGCCGGATGGCTACATAGTTTAACGCCGCCTGTTGCAACTCAGCTTTTGCGCGGGCGATACGACCCTGGTTGCGATTAAAGATGGGTATTTCAGTTTGGACTCCCATGTCAAAGGTTCGGGGCAACGCATTTTCCGCGGAAGCCGTACCTGCAAAGTTTTGTCCATTCAGCACTCCTGTTAAGGTGATTATGCGCGAGCGCTCCCATCCTATCCTTTTGCCCGCTGCTTCCATCGCCGCTGTTGCGCCTGCCAACTCTGGTTGGAAAGAATAAGTCAATTCTTGAATCTGTTTTTTGTCGAGGGCTTGCCAGGATGCCGCCTTGTTAGACTGCAGGGGTATCAACGTATCAGCACGAATTCCAAGGAGGGTATTGAACCGCGCCCGCATCACCGTGGTATCCAGAGCTGCCCTGAGAAAATTGTCTGCTGCGTTCACCGAATCAACCCGTGCAGTCGTCGCTTCCAATTCACTGATGTCACCATTGCGCAAACGTGAATGAGCCAGGGCACTGATTTGAAAACGAATCTGGGCATTCTGCTGAAGGATGGTGGCCTTCTTTCGGGCCAACACCAGGTCAGCATAAGCATTTTGCACATCACGGATCAAGGTGAAGGTGCGTTGAATGGTATTCTCCGCAACACGATGGGCATCGCGCTTGGCGGCAGCTACCCGATTGGGTCGTTGCCAGATAGCGTCCAGGTAGAAATAGATATACCCCTGTGCTACAATGCCACCGTTTGGAGACAGATAGCGCACCAAGGGGTTCTGAATAATGCCCGCATCTGTAAGGTCCGCCTGTGCGAACTGCAACCCTACCAGATCAGCCTGATATTGGGCATTATTCCACAGTGCCACGGTGACTGCTTCATCTTCTGTAACGCCATCTGAAAGCACAACGCCGGGGGGCACATCAAACTTCCCCGCCTTCTTTTCCTGGTTGATTTCGTATTGCTGTTGCTGACGGACTTTGTCGGCAACATAAGAACGGTTGTATGGATTACGTGGTGAGCATCCGGCCGCCAGTAGCAATGAAATTAGGAAGTAAAGGCGTGAATTCATTCCGATGGCCGGTTGAACATTAAATTAAGGCGGGGTCAAAGGTCACACCATCCACAATTTTTTCAATAGGTAATTCGCGTAAAGGCGCAATTTGGCGTTTGACAATCAACGCAGCCACGAAATTCCATCAGGCCAATAAATAAATGCCGAGCGGCAGTTACATCATTTGATCAAGCGAACGAGATGTCGATTACCTGAGGTTAAACCAGTAGCCTGCCCGGATACCGAATAGTTGCATATCAACCCGTTCGCGACCCACGGCAGCCAGGCTCTTCTCATAAAAAAGTGAAGCTTCAATCTTATTGTTGTTCTTCATCTGCCGGGTAATACCCAACGATACGGTTCCCGTGCTGCCAAATAGGCCACCGTCATTAACCGTTTGGATGGCACTTACCCGGTGGTGGTCAGGTATTGGACCCTGGGGGCCCATCGGGCGCTGACCGCGATCAAAATCGTAGGTCATGTTGTACTCCTGTTTAAAGGAATAGTATGGCGTATAACCCAACCGGAGGAAAGCCTGACCTTTCTCCGAATACCATTGGCGATACTTGAATGCCAACGGCGCCGACGCCAGGTAATTCCGGATCTGAACTCCTTCAATGAAACCGAGACTTGGATCAGGATCCGGGAGGCTGAGGGTTTGGAAGTTATTGTCGGAATGTAACGTAGTTGTGCCATAGGCCAGGCCTGTCTCCACGCTGAGCGTGGGCGAGAGCACCCACTCAGCCGTACCACCAATGCGTGGAACCAATCCACCTTCACCGATAGAAAACACACTGGCACCCAGATCGGCAATCGGCGCCACATTGATGCCGATGCCTTTCATATAGTGTTTCTCAATCACCGTTCGCATCTTTACGGAGATCTGATTGCTTTTCGGTTTGTTAACCGCAACCAACGTCGCAGGCTCGCTCTTTACGCTAAGCTCTTTCAATCCTGCCTGTGGCCAGGGATAGTCTGCACCAACCTCTTTCACTGGCAAGGCTGCGTATCGGTCGTAAATTCCGTTTTCCTTTTCCGGGTTCACCAGCCATGCATAGCCATTGTCGGTAACAATCATTCGCTTCACCAGGAGCACATGGTATACATCAGCGGGGATATCCGAAGTTTTGCCCATGTAAAGTCCCGGACCCTGCTTGGCAGGTTCGGCAACATATACCGTTCTCGGGCGACGTAATGAAAGCTGAATAGCTGAATCGCGTTCGCGGATGACCAGTGAATATTTATGGTTGATACGGTTCACTTCACGGCTCATGGAATCGATGACCACCTGTTCGTGTGATGAAGAGCCTTGGGTAGCGGGTATGGTCGTAGATGAAGGCCAGAATAACCAGGCATTCACTACCGTGAATAGCGTGAGCGACGCAGCCACGAAATATTGCGACAGCGGGCGCTGGTACCACATCACCGGCTGAAAGGCATTCATCCGGTCGTGAAACCCGGCTAATGCGGCAGGATCAAACGAAGGCTCTTCGTAGGAATCCAGCTTTTGCCGAATGATGTCATCAAATCGGTTATCATCCATTTTGCTCAACATTATAATCAAACTCCTGGCTGAGGGCTTTTTTCAATTTTATACGTGCCGTATTCAGGTTTGCCTTCGAGGTGCCCTCGCTGATGTTCAGCTTTTGGGCGATCTCCGAATGCTTATAGCCTTCCATACAGTACAGGTTGAAGACCATCCGGTAAGACGGGGGTAGTTCCTGGATGGCTTTGATGATTACTTCTTCCGACAACGAGCTCAGCACGTCATCAGAAAGGTGCTCATTCTTGACATAAGAAATATCTACGTTGTCGTAATGCTTCTCATTGCGACGGAAGTGATCAATCGAAGCGTTCGTCATGATCCGGCGCAGCCATCCTTTGAACGACAGCCCGGGTGTGTACCGATCCAGATTAGTCATGATCTTGTAAAACCCATCGTTCAGGATTTCGGTCGCCTCATCACGTGAACGGGCATACCGAAGACATATACCCATGGCAAAGCCATAGAATTGCTTATACAGCTTTTCCTGACTCTTCCGGTCCCCTTTACGGCAGGCCGAAATCAGCTCCTGCAATTGACGTTCGTCTTCGATGGCGTTTAGGTTTTAAGGCCTAATAATCAACATCACGCAAGGTGCGGCCAAATGGTTGGTCGGCCAAAAAACTTTATACCCACCCGGGGTGGATGTAGACCTATAAACAGGCCTTGTTGCATTGAAAACAAACAAACGGCCACCAAAACCTTTTCCATCGATTGCAGAGATTCTCCCTTTTGCCCAACCAACCATTCGCTGATTTTGTCCGTGATTCATTAAATAATCCACCATCATGACTAGAAAATCCATTACCCTCCTCCTGCTGATCCTGGCCACTGGCCCTTTACTGGCGCAAAACAACAAAGACTCCGTTGAGACGGTATTTCAATTTCCGCACATCAATACACTCGGCTTTCGCGTCTCACCCGAATTGCAGGCCGGCAACCTCAGTGGAAAGTATGCGATGTTCTATGGTGCGTCGGCTATGATTACCCTCAACCGAACATTGTCTGTAGGCGTCGCAGGATTTACGACTGGCCGGGGCCCTTCAGGTCAGCGATTCTCAACTCCAAACCGTGACAATCTGACTGTGCATTATGGCGGCTTGCGGGTAGAGTATGCGTTGAATCCACAAAAGAAATTTCACCTCACCTTTCCATTTCTTGTCGGACTGGGGATGGCACGCACGGACACAACCACCTCGATACAACCCGACCCTTTCATGCGCGGAAGATTTGATCGACCTGCATCAGGCAACAGTCGTTCCTTTCTTGTGATTCAGCCCGGCGTGAATGCGGAGATCAATCTGTTTCCTCACCTGAATTTATTTGCAGGAGTCTCCTACCGGATCGTTGGCGACGCTGGCCACAACCGAATTAATCTTCCCACTGTCGACTCACCCACATTGGGTCAATTGCAGGGTCTCACGCTGTCGGCCGGACTTCGGTTGAGGTTTGATTTCAACGTGAGAAGAAAAAATAGTCAATAACCCATTCACCAAAATGGCCTGATTTCTAATTAACCAACTAACTTTAAGATCATATATGACACGACAGGAATTCTTATCTCAGGTAGGTATAGGTGCAGCTGCTTTGCTGGTGCCCGCATGTTTGGGTGGTTCTCTCTCTGGCTGCAAGGCTGGTGGTGTAGTGCCGGCAGCCCCTACCAATGTTGACTTCACGTTGGATGTATCAACGGGTGCGCTTGCGACCAAGGGTGGATACCTCTCCACGAATGGATTGATTGTCGCACATACTACCGCCGGAACCTTCATCGCTGTATCTGCAGCATGTACCCATGAAGGCACAACTGTTCAATATGTGAGTGGGAGTAATTCATTCCGCTGCCCTAACCATGGCGCTACATTCAATGCAACAGGTGGTGTAACCAACGGACCTGCATCACGGGCACTGGCAACATACAATACTGCGCTTACTGGTAACTCGCTCAGGGTCTTCTCTTAAACAAAACGAAATGAAAGGAACAGCTTCATTTATCGCGCTCGCAGGTTTATTGTGGCTGACCAGCTGCTCCAAGTCCTCGGTTACACCCGCAGTGACCGTCCGTTTTGCGGCCACCTCATCTTCTTTCAGTGAAAGTCAAGGTACGGGCAACGCCGTGATTACCCTCAGCAGCAAAGCCGCACAGGATGTCGTAGTTACCTACACGTGGGTTGGCGCTGACAGTTCAACCTATCTGGGTGGAGATTTTAATTTTGTTTCTTCGGGCACCGTTACCATTAAGTCCGGCGAAACACAGGCCAATCTGGGTGTGACCATTATCGATGACACCCAAATTGATACCGACGACGTCATTCGACTTACGCTCGTCAGTGCAACGGGTGCGAACCTCAGCACTACTTCAGCCGATTTGCTGCATGCGATGACCATTACCAATAACGACATCGCACCGGCAGATCAACTACAAATTGACCTGACCTGGAAGATTTCCACTACAGGGAAAGTGCCACTCGATATCAACGGAGTAAACCTTGACTTGCTTGTGCGGTCCGGTGTGGTGATTTCCGGTAACAGCATAACCGATCCGGGCACCACCTATGTGAAGAGTTTCAATACCACCGGGTTTGAGACGGTGCGGATGAACGCTACAGATCCCAATACGGTTTACTTCATTGTTGTCCCATATATCTCAGGGAACAGCAAGGTGTATTATTCTGTGGCCCTGAACGGTTGGGGGTATGCGAATAATCCCAACGGAACCAATGTGGGCACGGATGTATTTGCCGCAACAGATATTGGTGCTGGTAGTTTCCTGGGTCCGTTTACCAAACTGAACAGCACCTTTACCTTTGGACGCAAGGCTGACTTTTTAATCCTTCCGATTCGCGTTAAAGACTTCATCAGAAACTAGTATGCGTCTATTCTTGTTAATTCTGATTGCAGGCGTTTGCTTCCTGATATATGCTTGCGCCAATGATAACCTCGAAAGTTTGGCAGCAAAGAGCAATGTGGTTGTGAAAGACACGACCAACACAACTACTTCAAATTCTACAACGACAACGACAACAACCACCGACACGGGCACGGGCGGTGAGACAACGGTTTCCTTCTCCAAAGACATCCAGCCAATCTTATCCACTTACCGGTGCGCCAATTGCCATGGCAGCGGATATTACAATTATATCGGTGTAAGCAGCCTGGCCCGGAGTGGCCAATTGTTGGGCACCATGTCGTGGGCAGCCGGATTCCGAAAAATGCCGCCCAACCAAAAAGCTTCCGCGAGCGAGCTGGCATTGATTTCGACCTGGATAAAAGAAGGAACCCTAAACAACTAACCATGAATCGATTTATTCCCACACTCCTTTTGCTTATTGTGGCCTTCATGGCCGAGGGGCAGCCCTTGTATGTTTCCAAAACAAACACCACGTCATTTTTCGCCGGCACCGCCGTTGAAGACATCGATGCCACCAACACCAAAGCAGTAAGTCTGCTGAATGTCAATAGTGGAGAATTGAGCATCTCCATACCCAACAAGGAATTTCATTTCAAGCGCGCCCTCATGGAAGAGCACTTTAATGAAAACTATATGGAGTCCGGAAAGTACCCTAAAAGTGAGTTTAAAGGAAAGATTAAAAACCCGGAGCAGTACAATTTCGGGTCTACCACGCCATTTACCCTATCCGTCACCGGCATCCTGACCATACACGGAGTGCCCAAAGAGCGAACCATTGAAGTAACCGTTGTGAACCAGGGTGGAAAAATAGAGGGAAAGGCTACCTTCACGATTGCACTATCCGATCATAATATCGATCGTCCAAAAATCCTTTGGGAGAAACTCGCCGAAACCGTCAACGTAACCTCAACCTTTACCTATGAACCCTATAAGAAATAAGTTTACCCTACTGGTGGCTTTTAGCCTCTTCATCTTTTCCGCCTCAGCCCAAAACCTGGACGATGTGATGAAAGAAGTAGAAGGAAAAGATACGGAATACACCACCGCAACCTTCAAAGGTACACGCCTACTGCATGGCCATAGTATTGAATCTCCGGCCAAGGGTGTGTTGCAGGTGATGTTTTCACACCGCTTTGGAACGCTGGAAGATCCAGTGTACACGTTCCTTGGCATGACCCAGGCCTCCATCCGGTTTGGATTTGATTATGGCATCAGTAACAAACTTTCAGTAGGATTAGGACGAAGCAGCGGATTGGGTGGAAGTCTTCCTCCTCCTACTTACGATTTCTACGGCAAATACCGGTTGATCACCCAATCCACGGGCGAGAAGAATTTTCCGGTAAGCATTGCCCTGTTGGGTGCCCTGGCCATCAATACGCAACATTGGCCTAACGACGGGATCGTGCGTACAGACAAAGACCGACTGTCATACACTGCCCAGGTGCTGATTGCCCGTAAGTTCAGCGACAAATTTTCATTGCAGCTGATGCCAACGTATCTCCATCGCAACCTTACCGACAATGTAGATCAAAAGAACACCTTGTTCGCAATCGGCTTCGGAGGACGTTATAAATTAACCAAGCGCATGGCCCTGAACATCGAATACTACATGAATCAACCCAATACGCTGGGCGCCGGCTATTATGATCCCATGTCCATTGGCTTCGATATTGAAACCGGTGGTCACGTATTTCAAATCATGTTCACCAACGGTACAGGCCTAATTGAGCCACAGTTCATCGGACTCACCCAAACCAATTTCTGGGATGGCGCCAAAGGCATTCGGTTAGGATTCAACTTCACCCGCGTCTTTACGGTGAAAGAAAAGAAATCGTAATCAGAAAGAGCTTCGATTTTTAATCAGGGCGCTCCGAACAAGGGCGCCCTGATTTTTTTTGAAAGCAACCTGCGGCAAAATCATTCAGAGAAAAAACTTTTCCTGTGATGGCACCCTGGATGCAACAGGGATATCGGAGATCACAAATTGTGATCTCCGATTATTGGTGGACAGACTGCCGAAATCCTATTTTTCGCATGGGTAAGTTCGGTGGATTCAGTAGTTTCTTAATGTGACTGAAAATAATCCTA
Organism: Cyclobacteriaceae bacterium; assembly: GCA_035430125.1. Classification (GTDB taxonomy): domain Bacteria; phylum Bacteroidota; class Bacteroidia; order Cytophagales; family Cyclobacteriaceae; genus ELB16-189. The sequence goes on from DAOMGC010000037.1 coordinate 32,593, forward strand.
ATGTCGGTGTCATGGCCGCTCACTTTTCGTTCGAGCCTCTCTAGCTTCAAAAGAATATCTTTATGCGCACTAATCATTTCACGGAGGCGAGTAAATATTCGGATGATTTGAATATTGACTTCAATAGCCCGACGGCTATTGAGGATACAAGATAACATAGTTACCCCCTGCTCAGTGAAACAGAATGGTGCATAGCGAAGTCCCTGCCAATCACCTCCTCCAGCTAAATGCTCCTTGCGCCAGACTAGAAATTCCTTCTTTGTCATCTCAAAAAGAAAGTCCTGCGGAAACCGGGAGCGGTTTCTGCGCACGGCCTGCTTGAGTGCCCTGGTCTCCACACCATACAATTCAGCCAGATCACGGTCAATCATAACTTTTTGTCCGCGAATCAAATAAATCCTACTGATTACGAATTCATCCGCTATTGCTTTTTTCACCTGAGACAGGTTGCTTGACTTGCAAATTCTGAAACAACCTGGTCAAAGAAAATCCTGAAAACCTGATCACTCAAGATTAAAAAAAGGCTCACGGTGGGTCGCCACAAAAATTCGGAGATCACAATTTGTGATCTCCGAATTTGATTTCATCTAATGGGATTCTAGGCTGAGTTACGGGCCGCGTTAATGATGCCAAACATACAACGGATAATCAACTTCCGATATAACGCATCGTGTTCCTTGTCTCTGGCCGAACGAAGACTCATCAGCGCAAATTGCTGTACAGTGATCAGGGGCAATACAATCCGCTCGCGCAACCGGATTGATTCACGTATTTGCGGATTGTTTTCCATCAGTTCCGGCATGTCTGTCAATTCGAGGATCATCCTGGTGGACAACTCAAACTCGGCAAACATCTTCTTCCAGAATTCACCAAACTCAGCATCCTTCTCCAGATAAGCCGTAGCCGGATAATAACTCTTAGTCAGCGACATCATGCTATTCCCCACAAGGGTTCTGAAAAACAAGGAGCGCTGATACAATGCCTTTAACTCGTTCCATTTACCCTTATCCTTCATTTCAAGCAAAGCACTGCCCACACCATAAAAGCCCGGGATGTTCTGCTTCATCTGTGCCCAGGAGCCCACAAAGGGTATGGCCCGCAAATCTTCAAACTTCAACCCGTCGCCGCCAGACCGCTTTACGGGTCTCGAACCAATATTGGTATCACCAAAAAATGGCAGGGGCGTTACCTTCTCCAAATAGGGCACAAACTTCGGATCAAGCTTCAAGCCCAGATAAGCGCGATGGCTGGCATCAGCAAGCTCATCCAGCAAAGCCTTGTCCACTGAAGACATTTGTGATGGGTGTCCAAATACTTTTCCTTCCAACCCGGCGGACAACAATTGCTCCAGATTGTATTGACATGACGCCACTTTACCAAAATTCGAACTGATGGTCTGGCCCTGCACCGTCACCTGCACTTCGCGGTTCTCAATAGTCTCTCCCAGTGACGCATAAAAGTCGTGGGTATTACCTCCACCCCGCGCGGGCGGACCTCCACGACCATCAAAGAACAAGGCCTCAATGCCATACTTGCGCGACACGCGGGTGAGCGATTCTTTCGCCCGGAAAATGGACCAGTTCGCACGGAGATAACCACCATCCTTGGTACCGTCAGAAAAGCCCAGCATGATGGTCTGGCGATTGCCGCGTTGGTTCACGTGTTTGCGGTATGCCGGAATAGTATAAATAGAATCCATGATGGCCTCCGCATGCGCGAGGTCTTCAATGGTTTCGAACAACGGAACAATATCCAACGCATCACCCACCAGCCATTGCGACAACTGATATACTTGTATGATGTGGAAGGCACTCGAACAATTACTTATCACATAGCGGTGACATCCCTGTACGCCATTCTGTTGCTGGATGGACTTAATCACGGCAAAGCTATCGATAGCCTCCTGTACTTGGGGCTCATGTCCTGTTAAACAAGCCTTATTAGGATGGATCGCCAGCAGGGCCGTTAACTTGTCATGGTCGGAAGCGGGCGAAAAGACTTCCGCCTCACGGCCGGCCTTCATTAAGATAGCTCGCACAACAACTTCATGTTTACGGCCATCTTGCCGGATGTCGAGCGAGGCAAAATGAAAACCAAATACCTTTACCTTGAGGATAAACTCTTCCAGCAGATCAAGGAAAAGTCCGCCGTGGCGCTCCAGCAAGATGGTGCGCATGGCAAACAAATCATCGAGTAATTCCGTGGGGCTGGTATAGGCACCGCTGCCCCCAAACTGTGAGGCATAGAGTTTCTTTTCCATACCCTGAACAATCGGCTCCACCCCTTCGAAGGTGAATCGCCGCTTGAGCTGACGAACACCAGTATAATAGTTGCGCAGGATACCCTGGCGGAGACGCGTGGCCACCTGACTGGTAATGGCACTGGTGACGAAGGGGTTCCCATCGCGGTCACCACCTGGCCAGAAGCCTATCGAAACGAGTTGGTCATTGTGCCATGCTTCTATGGGCATGTTGAGTCCGCGCATCAGTTGCAGGGCTATCGCCGGCGCAGCGTGATAGAAAATGTTTTCCAGGTACCAGCATAAACTCACTGCTTCATCGAATGGTGTTGGCTTTTGCTTGTTGATGAATCCTGTCTTTCCCAATTGCTGCAGCAGGAGATTGATCTGGGGAAGGTCGTTTTGCCGGATAGCAGTCTCAAGATCGGAGTGAATCGCCAACACATGACCCGGATAGAACTGCGTGGGGTGTGCTGTCAGCACCACACGCACAGAGAATTCAGATATGCTTTTGCGGAGCTGGTCCAGTTTCCCATCCGATTCAGCACGAAGCAATAATGCTGGTACCGAACCTTTGCCACGCACATCATTAATCTGTTCATAAGAGGAGTCTTCGATCGAATCGAACAGCACCACCTGGCGTTCGATATATTGAATCACCCTGAACATAAAGTCAAATCGCTGGGCTGGTGTACTCTCTGGCGAATAGTCAGCAAAGAACTTCGCCATGATTTCGTCCGGCCGCAATCCTGCACTGAATCCTTCTTCACAAACCTGCTGAAGCAGGGGCAGAAAATTGCCTGTCTGCGAGATGTTTTGAAACGGCAGGTTTAGAAACAGGCTGTTGTAAATCGAGAACCTGGCGGTAACGATAGAGTTGAAGGGATTCACGGGTGTACTCCTTTTGTCGAAAGATCATTGTATGGGGAGGAATTTCCAATTCCACCATGGCTTGTCCCATAAGGGCTTCCATATCGCCCGCGGGCCCGAACCATGAAAAAAAGGGAATTCTTTCGATTGTTATATTGTTATAAGAAGGGTAAATTTTCCCTCAATTATTCCTGAACCTAGCACAACCATGAGAACTTACTCTCCCCTCATTTTGGTGATCCTGTTCTCTTCTTGC